>NZ_JAELXW010000110.1 GCF_016428645.1 Glycomyces salinus
GTCGTCGTCCGGGCCGATGGCATGCGGCCAGATAATGCCAATGTGAATATCGGCGACTCCAGGGGTCGCGCGTCAATGCCTTGGCGAGAGTCGATTGTTGCCTGTCATGTCATGTTATCAGCTCACCCTCGGTCGCAATTCTGCATCATTTACAAACGTTCAACGCGTTCGGGCACCTGAGTGGGTCCCTCAATCCAGTAATCTGTGGACATGGGTCTTTTCAGAACATCGGAGCGTCAGAAACTCAAGGATGCCCTCATAAGCCTCTCGAACAGCTATATGCTGGTTCAATTGGGACGTCGAAACGAATTGGATCTCGCGCCCGAGATCGCCGAGATTCGCGACCTGGTAGAACATGTCCGGAATTCCAATGGATCGGAAACCGTAGAACGAGCTTGGCGCGCCGCCCAGCGCGATTCGGTGGTCGGGGTCATCTGGATGGAACACCGCGGACTCAAGGACTCCTGGGTACGATTCGCACGATCGGTCCTCGATGGCTCGTACCAGGTCCCGCATGAGGTTCCAGTCGCGGCTCCGGCGCCGCAGAAGGTCACTCCTGAGAAGGACCTGTCGGAATCCTTCATCGCACAGATGGTCGAAATCGGTGTCGACGTCGAGTCGTTTGAGCGCACGCGTCAGCTAGTCGAAGGCGGCCGACTCGAAGAGGCTGAAGCTCTGCTGGGACAGGCAGCCGAATCGGGAGACCTCTCCGCCAAGACGCTGTTGGCAGGGCTCTGCTACGACCGCGGAGACCTGGTGGACGCCGAGCGTTGGCTCCGGTCGGCCAGCGGCCAAGGCTATGACCTGGCTACCTTCAATCTCGCGACCTTGCTGACGGAGCGCGGTGAGACCCGGGAGGCGCAAGCGCTCCTGGAGCGGCTGAGTGCGGCTGGTCACCCCGATGCGACGTACAACCTCGCGAACATGCTCGCGCGTCAGGGGGACAGCACGGGAGCCGAGGCGCTGTATCGCTCCGCGGCCGAAGCCGGTGTCGGCGATGCCATGCACAACCTTGCATTGATGCTCGATGATCGCGGCGAGGCCGCAGAGGCGGAGGCACTTTACAAGCAGGCGATCGCTGCGGGCGTGACCGACGGCCTCTGCAACTTGGGGGTCATCTCCGGCAAGCGAGGAGACCATGCGAGCGCCGAGCAGTGGTTCCGAAAGGCGATCGACGCTGGAGACCTCAACGCACTTTTCAACCTTGGAGTGCTGCTCGGGACCCAGGGGAAGCAGAGCGAAGCCGAGGACCTGCTGCGGCGGTACGTAGCGGCCGGAGGAGAACTTTAGACGGGATGGGCGGTCGAAACGGAAGTTCACGACGGCGCTCACGTCAGAAGCGATGTCGGAGCTCCGCCGGTAGCCCATCGAAAGCCGCAGGCCGCATCATAGAGAGGGCGTACTCCGATGGATCCCATTTCGTTCGCCATTGCGACCTGGGTGGCGACGAAGCTCGCCGACCAGGCTACGAGCCGGGTGGCCGGGAAGGCGTTGGACTTTGCCGCGGGTGCGTTTCGCCGTGGAGGCGACTCCCCCAAGGTCCGAGCGGCGCTGCTCGCTGCGCTCGCCGCGGCGGTCGAAACAGCGGTCGCCGAGACCTATCCCAAGGACGTCGAGCGTCAACAACATGTGGCCGCGACGCTCCTCGAACGTGACGAGGTCCTCCCGGTCGTCGACGGCACTGACTTGATCGAACTCGACAGCGCGGTCGTCCGCTGGGTCGCCACGCTCGACGCCCCCGTGCGGGACGATGGCGAGCCGACAGTGATCGAACCGAACGAACTTCTGGTCGGCGCACTATGCCGGGCGATTCTGGAACAGATCCGCCGCGAGGCCACCCGCAGGGGCCACCTCCTGCATCCGCTGTGGACCGACTTCCAGATCATGTGCCTCAAACCCCTGCTTTCCAAGCAAGAAGCGCGACTGCGTGACTACTGGAACCCCAATGCGGCCGAAGACGGATTCATCGGCCGCGAGCGGGAACTGGCCACGCTCGCCGCAGCGCTCGAACCCACCGTCGACCGCGGCCGCTTCGTCATGCTCGGTGGCATAGGCGGCATGGGCAAGACTAAGTTGGCCACCGCGTTCGCCCGGAAGTACGGCGACCGCTACGGCGACGGGCGCATCTTCTATGACTTCGAGTCCTACACCACTGGACACGCTCCGGGCACGGCCGACCAGGCGCTGGTGAGAATCCTCCCAACGATCCGTGAAGACCTGTCCAGCGACAGCGTCCAGGCCATGTCAGAGACCGGACGCCTGAGCACGTGGGAGGAGACGACCAGCGGACGTCGGCTCCTGACCGTGTGGGACAACGTCAAGTCGATCGATCAGATCCGCCCGCTGCTCCTGCGCCACGGTGGCTGCGCCACGATCGTCACCAGCCGCGACCAGATCGACCTCGACTCCGAGCGGCTCTGGCTGGACGGACTCGACCCCAAGATCGCCTGTAGGCTCTTTACCGACATCGCCGGCGACCACCACGATTCGGTGCAGGTGCGCCGCCTGGTCGAGGCCGATCTGCAAATCCCCATTCTCATCAAGACCCACGCCCGAGCAGTCCAGACCGGACGGCGCACGCTGGCGGAGATCATCGCCGAACTTCCCAAAGTCACGACCGAACCACGGGCGAGCACCAAGGAGGCCATGTTCGAGCTCCTCGCCGGCTCGTACGAGCACCTCAACCCCGACCAGCAGTTCGCATTCCGGAACCTCGGCGCCCATCCCGGCCTGTTCATAACCGCCGACGCCGCATCGGCGCTCCTCGGATGCGACCTCGACGAGGCACTGAGCCTCATGGACGACCTGGTGGACGTCGGTATGGCCGAGCGACACCATCTCGACCTGGGCGACCCGCCCCGTGAGTTGATCAGCTATACCGCCCATGACATCCTGCGCGCCTATGCCGCCCATCTGGCTGACCTCGAGGGCAGGCTCACTAGCGTCGGGTGCGAGTTGGTCGACTACTACCAAGACTCCCTCAAGAACGGCCGCTTCGGATTCGATTGGCGCCAAATCGAACTCGACAGCATCGTCGCCACAGCGGTGGCCGCGGCAACGCGGGATCATGCGGACCTCGCGCAGGCCGTCGGCGACGAACTGTTCGCGCACGGCCGCCTCACCGAGGCGGCCACCGTTTACTGGCACGCCGCCGAGGTTTACCGGGACACCGGACGTTCAGAGTACGGTCACGCGCTCGTCGGTCTGGCAGACGTCGCCCGTCGGCAGAGCGACCACTCGCACTCATTGGAACTGTGCCGCCAGGCCGTCGCAGTCTTCACCGCCGCTGACGGCGACCGCGACGGCATTGTCAGGGCCTCCATTGCCTTGGGACACGTTGCGAGGCTCAGCGGCCGCAAAGAGGAGGCGCTCAAGGAGTTCGACCACGCGGCCGAGCTCGCCGCCATGGTCGGGAACCGGCCCTCACAGTCGCGGGCGCTCGCCGGAGCCGGGCACTCGCTCCGCCTCATGCGCCGATACGACGAGGCCGCCGAACGCTTCCGACTGGCTGTCGAACTGGGAGATCCGGTCCGGCGTGCCGACGCGCTCCGCGGATACGGCGACATCCTGCGGGCCACGGACAATCCCACCGAAGCTGACCGCTGCTACCGCGATGCCAACGCCGTCTACATCGAGCTGGGAGACCGCAACGGACAGGCCAACGCCCTCCTAGGACGCGGTGCGATCGCGCTGATCCGCCAGGACTGGGACGAGGCGACCCGGCGCTACCGATCCGCTGCCGAAATCTTCACCGACATCGGCAACCGAGTGGGGCTAGGCACCGCCCTCAAGGGCCTCGGCGACGCGGCCCTGGAGGCCGGCAAACCCGACCCCGCCCGTCTATTCCTCCACCAATCCCTTGCCGTCTACGCCGAACTGAATTTCCACGGTGCCAGCCATGTGCGCAACCGCCTGTGGGAGCTCGAACAACGCTTCCCGGCGTGAACCACCGGTACTCATACGTCCCCCGCGCGCTGCGGAATAGAACTAGCAGAACGGAGAACAACATGGGACTCTTCAACCGCGAAGAGATCAACTTCTCTGAACCAGGAGAGGTCGCAGTCGACCCCCAGATCGCAAAGCGCCTTCCCGACGCAGGCGAGTTCCTGCTTTCGCTCCTGTCGGACCTCCAGCCGGATTCCCGCCGTGCCTTGGAAGAGGAGGTGCAGCGCGTGCGCCACCCGAACGGGTCCATTCCGCACTCCAACCTTGGTAGAATCGGGATCCACGATTGGAAGAACGGCCCGCTGACCCACCTGGTGAGGATAACAGCGAAAGACCGCATCATCGTCGGAGTATGGGCGTCGTTCGGACTGGGCCACAAGGACCGGAAGCTGATCGCTGGCACAGCCGAGCGCCTCACCGACACCCAGGGCATCCAGGCCGCCGCGAGTTGGTCGGTCGCCACCAGGGCCCCCGGCCGACTCGATATCGACTCCCTTGCCGAGCAACTGAGAAACGCATGGACAGAGTCCGCTGGGCACATTCGAAACGGGGACGTCATCAAATCGTTCCGTAAGTGGCGACGGTAGCGCCTCAAAGGGAAAGCGAGCGCGATTTTCGAAGGGATCCAGATACCTGCCCTGAATCGGCAGTGTTCGACTCCCATCTCAACATCCCTGGCGCTCAAACCGATATCCGCCTATCCGCCGACGGCGAAGCACCGTCGAAAACCCCGATTCGACGAACGGCACCATTGTCGACGGCGCCAAGATCCCACCAGGGAACCGAGCCCCATACAACGACGGAGACGAGCTCCGACCGGCCTTGGACGTCAAGTCCAAGGTCTGTAGCAGACAGAAATGAAAGGCGCACGAAATGGAGATTCTCTTCCTACTGGTCATCGCCCTCATTGTCTGGGTGGTGGTCGTGCAGATCAGAAAAGGGCAGGCGGACGGTGAGAGCGGCGACTCCGAAGTCCGCCCGTCGCCGCCCCATCGATCGTCGGGTGGGAGGCGGATGAATGCCGCACTCGGCGCCAACCGTAAACTGAGGACCGACCTGACCGCGGATGAGACGCTGAAGCTCCTTGAGTCCCTCATCGAAACCTACCGACCGCGCAAGTACCCCGAGTTCCCTCACGTCACTCCTGCGAGCGCAGAGGTGCGGCCAGGCACTCGTCCCCCCGACCACTTCGTCGAAATCAGCGACGCCGCAGATGAGATGTTTTTCCTCGCGATCTGGGAGGAGCAATCGACATGTGAAATGGGGCTATTCGCCCTCGACCAGAAGGATTTGAACCAAACCACGCTGATCGGCAACTGGAAGATGCGCGACGGTTCACTGACCTCGATAGGACGGTTCGACGCGGGCACGATCGGGCTGCGGGCTCCGCAGATCCCGCCCGACTACGTCCAAGAGATACTCACAGCGGGCGGACGCCCCGTAACACCTGCGAACGTCGCCGCACTGACCGAACACCTGGCCCTCCAGTTCGTAGTCAAAGCGCACCAGTTCGTGAGCGGGACACCGTCGATGTCTGCGGAAGCCTTCGCCGACCGCCACCGCCCGGTGCAGTCGATCGATGACATCCAGCGCATGCTGGATGACCTGGCCACCATCCGGAGTCTCGTCGCGTACATTCAGGATGTTCCCTGGAGGCTCCGCGCGATCATCCTCCACAACACTGGACCCGGAACGAGGTGGGATGAGATGCCCGATTGACTTGCAGGTGAGGGATGGGACGATACTATCCGTCCTACAAGCCGAGCGCGACCTTCTCGCAATAGAGGTTGCCCACGCAGCGAGGGGCACCTCCCCAACTCCACCTGCTCCGGCAGGAGGAATCCAAATAGAGGCTAAGCTACTTCGATCATATAATGTGGACAATAGGAGTACAAATGTCGCTGAACGATCTCATCCGGAGACCAGAGCTCTGCGAACACATCTGGGGCTTCTTGTGGATCCAGCCGGATCACGAAGTTATGGGCGATGCAGAGAAAAATGCGCTCTATAAGCTTTATCACCTTTGCGAATTTCCGGACCCGACACACTTTATGCGCTATTTCGCGAAGGCTGATGCCGCGAAAATGAACTTGCTCGGCGAGGCAGCGACGAGACCCGTTGAAATGGATGAGTTCATAGACGCTGTGGAAATTCTTCGCATGTCCGACATGCTAGAAGCTGAGCACCTCCAGGCTGAAAAGATCTCACGACTTCGCGCGCTACCGTGGCGAGGCCAGAACCAGTTGTGACCGACAGAGTCGCAAATCCCATCAATCGTTCCCATGCTCTCTGGAGCACGGCGTCCGTTCGATGCGGTGGCGGCCATGCTTGAGGGGCGGAACACGATCGGCGTGATCGAGCGGTGGCCGCGGATGCCCCGCAGGTCGTTCTCGAAGCGGTCGGTGCCAGGAAGGTCAAGGTAGTATTCGGGCCACGATTCGCGCCACGAGGGTATGACACCTGCCGACCTCGCACACCCGCAGCAGGTCCGGGCCGGGCCCGTCGTGCATCTGGGCGATCACCGTAGCGAGTTAGGTGGTTTTGCGGCCGCGGAGTTCGAGGGTCCAGCCCTCGACCGAGTTGCCGAGGGCGCGTTGGAGCTTGGCACTGCGCCTTGGCGAGTGCTCCTCGTCGAATAGGTTCTCCATGTTCCACCACGCGAGACGGTAGGCCGATCACATGACAGTCGCTGCCCTTCGGTCGGCCGAAAGTTTCCTCGGGGTGCTGAAAAACGAGTTGGTGTCACGGGTCTCATACGCTACGAGAGCTAAGCTGGGGCAGGACATTATGGCCTGGATCGAGTTGTGGCACAACCAGAGATGCCTGCATTCGGCCAACGACTACCGCCCACCGATCGAGGTCCGGGAAGCGTTCGAGCTGGCCCGGTCATAGCCCAGTACACGTAAGACAGATTCAACAACGCAGTATCCGGATTCTCCAAGGAGCCTCAGAAACCCGGCCCGGCACCACCTCACATGGCTGATGACAGATCGGGATAACTCATCACACCAAAATGGCCACAGACGAATTGAGGCTAGACCGAGGAGCTGGTCGCCTGCTACTGTCAGTCATAGGTGACCAAGTTGGACCTGAGGAGTCTCACATGGGGAAGAAAGAAGAGATCATCGCTGCCGCCAAGGCGCTGGTGTTCGCGGCGGGTATGGCATCCGCAGTTGCAACGGCGGATGTGCAGAAGGCTGCCTCCACTATCGCAAGGAACTACGGAGAGACCTCCGCTAGGAAGATCGAAGAAGAGATCCGCGAGCACATCAGGAAGGGCGCGTAGTTCCAATGGGATTTGACCGTGACTCCTTGCGCGCAGACCTGGGTGACGAAGAGGCGCGAAAGCAGAAGGCCGCTCAGCGTGCATACGACTTGCTGATTGATTACGTGGCAACGGCGACCGAACTTGGCGTTCAGCCCCGCAGGGTAGAGGCAGGTTCGCTTGTGCTCACAGCGACTGGCATTTCGCTGGCGAGCTGGCCGAAGGCGTCGGACGGTTCGATTAGCTACTACCCGTTGATCACATCCAGCCAATTCAATCATGTCTGGCTGGCTGCAGAGTCTCAGGGTCTTTCCGTGACTCCTGGCAATCAGTTCTTTCTCAGGGGCAAGGAGCTCCCAGCAACTGAGGCAGCAGCCTGGCTCGCCTCCGTTGCTGATTTCGACGAGCAGGTCATCCTCGAAACGCTCGAGAATGCCTTGAGAGGAAACCTAGCGTCGGTCTAGCTGGGGCCTGACCCGATTAGCTTGGTGAGCCAGCACGAATACGCGGCAGGGTAAGCCCGAGCCAGCCCGGCCGATACTCTCGCGGCCCATTCCGAGGAGCTACCCCGACCACGGAACCGCTGCTCACCAAACTAATCGGGGTAAGCCCCGAGCACGTCATGGGTGACTGCTTGCCGTAGGTTCGCCAGGGTGGCCAGGAGCTGGTCGATGAAGACCAGCCGGTACTTCCCACCGGCGCCGACGGCTATGCGACCGGGAGACGAGGCGGTTGATGCGCTACTGCTCCCAGATTGGCCCGATCTCGGCCGCGATCGCAGCTATCTCTTCGGGCGTCAGTCCGGAGACTCTCCGGTCGCCAACGATCGCCTCACGCACTCCGGTCCCGTCATGGGACGATGATCCACACTGAAGCCGTTGCGGGCCAGGCATAACCACACACGAGATCGTTAGGCGTTTGACAGCTGCCGACTTTCCTTCCCTCGATCGTGTTCGTTCAAGCGGACGGAGTTTGTCGACTAACTGTCGAGTCGTCATGTCCTACTTTCGGGTTGAATACCTTCAGTACGAATCGACTTTGACCAATAATATTCGGTCTTGGATGGGTTCGAGCTTGTGGTGACTGATGCGCAAGAGGACTGATCAACCATCCCCAGCCCGCGAGGCAGAACTCTGCTATCAGAGACTGAAGCAGCTTCAACAACAAGAATCCTGCCGCATGCACTTGGAGTCAGACAATGCGCGAGGACACAGCCGGCATCGGTGAGCGCAACGGCGAGGCCGTTACGGCATCGGTGCGCTCCGAACTACAGGTCGCTGCTCTGCGAGTTGAGAACTTCCGTCTGCTGAAGGACGCGTGCCTGGGTTTGGAGCCCACGGTGACGGCGCTCGTGGGCCGCAACAACACCGGGAAGACCTCGCTCTCCGATGTGCTGAAGCGCTTCTGCCGTTCGAGAGATCCGGGCTTCTCGATAGAGGACTTCTCCGCCGAGGTGTATTCGCAATTTCATGCTGCTTTCGAGCGTTATCTGGCCGGGGACGAGGCCGGAGCGCGAGAGGTGCTCCCGCAGATCCGTCTGACCATCGACGTCGAGTACGACCCTGAGCTTCCCGAGTTCGGTCCACTGGCGGAGTTCGTTATCGACCTCGACCCCGATTGCCACCGGGTCCGCATCGAGTTCGAGTACGTCCTGGGAGACGCGAAGTTGAGCGAGCTGTTCGCGCCTTGCCAGGACGCAAGTGCTGATATCGAGCTCGCGGTGCTGCTGGCGCGCATCAAGGACCAGATCGAGGTGACTTACCGTGGGACCGTCACCGCTGTCGATCCGATGGACCCCACGAATACCAAGCCGGTCGACTTCTCCGCGGTGCAGCGCCTGATCACCATCGACTGTCTCAACGCTCAGCGAGGGCTCGACGACGAGAAGGACCGGCCGAAGGACTTGATCAGTCAGCGGTTCCACTCCATGTTCGCGGCGGCGATGAAAGCCGCTGAGGAGTCCGACCACCGCAAGTTCGCACTCGAACTCGAGGACGCACTCAAGGAGGTGCAGAAAGATCTCGGGGAAAAGGTCGGAGAGGCGATGGCCAGACTCGTGCCGGCGCTGGAGAGGTTCGGATACCCGGGGCTCCATGGCCAGAAGCTGGTCACCTCGACCAGCCTCGATGTGAAGAGTCTGCTCGGCGATCACACCAAGGTGCACTACGACGGAGCGGCCGGCGTGCAGCTGCCAGAATCCTACAGCGGTCTGGGGTCGCGGAATCTCGTCCTAATCCTGCTCACCCTGTTCAGCTTCTACCGGGCCCAGGCTGCGCGCGGCACCACGCCCGGCATCCACTTGGTGTTCATCGAGGAGCCCGAGGCGCACCTCCACCCGCAGATGCAGGAGGTGTTCATCGCGCGCCTCGGTGAGATCCGCCGCCTCTATCCAAGCCTCGACGAACTGCCCGGACTGTGGGGTGCGCAGTTCTTGGTCTCCACGCATTCGTCCCATGTGGCTAATCGTGCGCCGTTCGCAGCGATCCGGTACTTCCTCGTGGAGTCCCAGCAGGAGGATGCAGTGGGCCGACGCGCAGAGATTCTCGACCTGCGTCAAGCCCACGGCTTGGACGAGCGCTTCCTGCACCAGTACCTAACCTTGACGCAGTCCGATCTGTTCTTCGCGGACAAGGCGATCTTCGTGGAAGGGACCAGTGAGCGGCTGATCGTTCCCAAGGCCATCGAGAGGACCACACCGCGACTCGGCCAGCAGTATGTGACCCTGCTGGAAGTCGGCGGCGCGCACGCCTACAAGTTCTTCCCGCTCCTGGACTTCCTGCAGATCCCCGCGCTCGTGATCACTGACATCGACCCCGTTGCCCAGCATGACGGCAAGGGGCAAAGGAAGAAGGCCCTCGTTTGCAAAGGCGAGCGAACCGGTAATGCCACCATCAAACGGTGGTTCGGTGACAAGGAGATGACACCGGATCGGCTGATCGAGGCCGCCGAAACCGAAGAGGTCCGCCGCCCGCAGCTTTACCTCGCCTACCAGGTTCCCGAAAGCGAAGGCAGGCCCTGCGGCCGATCCTTCGAAGAGGCGTTCATCCTCGCCAACCCCGATGAATTCGAACTCCCTACGTCCACCGACCGGGCCATGGCCGAAGCCGCGAGCATGGAACTGGCCGGGGAGCGCGTGAAGAGTGAGTTCGCCTTGACGTACGCGATCGACCGTCAGGGATGGCAGACGCCGCGGTACATCCAACGAGGACTCGAGTGGCTCGAGGCGACGCCGACCGCTGCCGGAGCGTCCGAGGACGGGACGGTGATGGGGTAATGAGCGCACCGGACACGGCCGCGCTCGCTGCGGACCGCGCCTTCGAGCAGCTCCTCGCCGCACTGGCCGAACGCCGGAATTTCCGACTCGAGGCCGGTGCCGGCGCGGGGAAGACCACCGCGCTGCGGCGGGTGGTGCGCGCCGTGCTCGACGACCGCTTCCGCTATCTGCCGCGACCGGACCAACAGATCGCCTGCATGACCTTCACCAACGTCGCCCGCGACGAGATCCTGAAGGACACCGATACCCACCCGGCCGTCTTCGTCGACACGATCCACGGATTCCTGTGGGCCATGATCAGACCCTTCCAGAAGGCGATGCGGGCCATCATCCTCGAATCCGACGAGTGGAGAACGACGCTCGAGGACACCCCCACGCTCAATGGCATCGCCGTCGACTACGAGCTCGGCTACCGCGCCAAGACCGACCGCGCGATCACGCTCCATCACGACGACGTCCCAAGAATGGCCACCGAGCTATTCGGAAGACCCAAATTCCGGCAGCTGATCGCCGACCGGTACCCCATCATCTTCATCGACGAATACCAGGACACCCACAAGGGGCTCATTGAGGCGATGCTCGGCGACGACCAAGCGCCTGCGTCGGCCTCCCCGGTCTTCGGGTTCTTCGGTGACCACTGGCAGCAGATCTACTCCGAGGCCGGGGGCGCCATCGAGCATCCCTCGGTCCGATCCATTCCGGTGAACGCCAACTTCAGGTCCGACAAGGCGATCGTCAACTTCCTCAACCGGCTCCGGCCCGAGCTCGTCCAAGCCCCGGCTTCCGGCGCGGCGACCGGAACCGTGACCGTCTACCACACCAACGCATGGTCGGGCCAGCGCGGCACGCGCCACCAGAAGGGACAGATCGCCCCGGAGGCGGCCACGGCCGCCCTAAACTGGGTGCTTGCCCACGCACCGCGCGAGCGCTGGGGAGATCCGGCACTGGAACCGAAGACGCTGATGCTCACCAACACCGCCATCGCCAAGGAACTCGGCTACGGCACCATCGCCGCGGCGTTCCGCGACAGCGAGCGGTATATCAAGAAGACCGACGAGGTGATCGCCTATCTTGTCGACATCATCGCGCCTGCTGTTGACGCGTTCTCCCACCGCCGGTATGGCACGCTGTTCACTGCGCTCAACCAAGCCCGACCCACCCTTGGAAGCAACCACGACAAGCGCATTTGGAGTGACTTCTTCACCTCCCTCATCGACGTGAGCGAGCGCGGCAGCATCGGCGAAGTGCTCGACATGCTGGTTAATCAGCACTTGTTCAACGTACCGAAGGCCATAATGGAACGCCATCGTGAACTTGCAGCCGTGCTCACGCGAGTCAGAGGCGACGACGCTGAGGTGATCGACTCGAAGCTCGAGCGATTGCAGAAACTCCGTGCGGCACCATTCGACGAGGTCCGAGCACTCAAGGCCTATATCGAGAACCAGACCGATTTCTCCACCAAACACGGCGTCAAGGGCGCCGAGTTCGACAATGTCATCGCGGTAATGAGCAGAAGCTGGGCCAGGTACAACTTCGCCGAGATGCTCTCCTTGCACCCCCGTCGCGCCGATCTCAAGGATTCCGAAGCCGCACGATACGAGCGGTCCCGGAACCTCTTCTACGTCGCAGCCTCCCGTGCCTGCCACAACCTCGCCCTGCTCTTCACACAGGAACTCGATGACACCGCACTCGCGACCATGACCGACCTCGTCGGCGAGGACAACGTCTTCAGCCTCGACTTCGCCGACGAGAACACGCCCATCGGACACCATTGAAAAGGTAACCTGATGACAGGTCTGGGGCTGACTGCCGTATGACCTGACTCGCCGACCCGCCCAGCGCGGACCGTGGGGAGTATCCCAGTAACGGCTCTGTCGCAGATTCGGCTCTGGTGCACTTTCGGTGGTAGCGATCATCAAGGTGATAACCGCTCAGCTGTGTTCTGAGTGATCCTTTGCGGTGGATTGCCCAAGTGCCGAGTCAGGCGATCACCAGTTCCACGTCCAGGTCAATGATGCGTTCGCGCGCGACTTCGTCCGGGCCGTCGTCGGTTACGTTTACGACCGACGTGTGTTGCTATGCGGGTGCGCGCTCAGTCACGATTGCGGTGAATTCGTGTCTGGCCTGTTCGAGGTCGAGGCCGGGTAGGAGGTCGGCTACCCGCCATGTGACCAGGCGTGCCTGTCTGACCAGATAAACACCGACACGGGTGATCGGCCGATGACCGGTCAAGAGCGCGTAGGCCAGGGTTTGCAGGAGCCATTCCCGGAGCTTGGGCTCGGGCTCGATCGTGCACTTGATATCGACCAGTGTCGAACCAAGGATGAGATCGGCGACGGCGTACCGGTCGATAAGCTTGACGGCGACGTCGACCGGCAGGCCCAGGGCATCGAGCTGCGCCCGACCGAACCGGCGGTAGGCGCTCCAGAGACTGCTGAGCCAGGGAGTTTCTTCGATCGGGGTATAGACCATTTGCCACACGTGTGGTGCGGTGAGCACACCTCCTGGCTCGGCGTGCTCAGGGTCGTGAAGCAGTGTGATTACCTTCGTGAGGTTCCAGCATGCGGTCACCAGCCGGAGCGCGTCGCGTTCAGGGAGGTCGGAAGGGCGATAGCGGCGCTGCCAGTTTGTCCATGTGCTGCTTACAGGATCTGCCCTGTTGGGCGGCTGGAACCCCGCGGCGCTGACCAGTGCAGCGGCGCGATCGCCGCCGTCGGCGCTGAATCCATCGAGCTCGGAGCGGTAGGGGACCGCTTGCGCGAGGTCGAAGCCGATGGCCCATTCCATGGCGAGCCCGCAACGGGCCGCGGTGTCCGGGTCGTAGCCGTCACTGATGTCGCCGATTTCCGGGTGTGGAGCACACTGGTCTGGCCAGGCGTCCTGATACGGTCCGAGGTCAGTCAAGTGGCGATCGAGGTAGTCGCGCACCGGGCTGGAGCAGCTCAAGTCCTGCGTTAAGGTCACGCACGCCACTGTCCCGCCGAGGCTTCGGGATGTCAAGAATCCTCTCGTTACCCCACCGCGAGCGACGGGACAACATCTGGCGTCAGCTCGAGCGCTCACGCTGCGGATCCCTTCGCCGTTGGAAGCCCCTGCTCGGCCCAGGCGTGGCTGTCAAGCGCTGGTTCGATGGACTCGCATGGTGATCGGGTAGTGGTCGGAGAAGCCGTCGGTGTTGACTGGTTTGCCCATGCCGCCGAACGCGACCGGTGCCGGGTAGGTGCCGGTGCCGACCAGGGCCGCTGGTTCGGTGACGATGCGGACACTGGCCGGATCGGCGCGCAGCGGCGAGTCCTGGCTGATCATGTTCTTGCCGACCAGGAACTGGTCGAGGACGTTGGCGAAGTTCTGGAAGTAGAACGTCCCTGCCGGGACCGCCCGGCCGTGTTCATCGGTGCGGTCGTGGGATCCGGCCAGGGGCCAGGTCAGGTTCCACAACCTGGGCGCGGTGGTCGCGGACAGGACCTTAGCGCTCTGCCGGGTCGAGAGCGCGTGCTCGGTCAGCGACCAGTCGTGGGGTTCGTCATTGAAATCGCCCATGGCGAGTACCGGGGTGTCGGGGCCGTGGACCTCGAGGGCGCGTTGGTGGAAGTAGGCGAGGGTCTCGCCGGCGACGGCCCGGTACGGGGCTGATTCGAGTTCGCCGCCGGAGCGGGACGGCCAGTGGTTGCCGAACACCGCCCAGGTCATGCCATCGTCGGTGGTGACATTGACTTGCAGGAGTTCGCGGGTGCCGGTGCGGCGCATGACCACGTGCTGGAAGATCTGCCCCTCGGGGACGCTGAACAGGGCCGGGTCGTAGAGGAAGGCGACGTCGATGCCGCGCCGGTCGACCGTGTCGGCATGGGCGATGCGGTAGTCCCGGCCCGGCAGCAGGTCATCGACCGCCGCAGCCAGGGCGGTGAGGACGAACTCGTTCTCGACCTCGCACACCCCTAGCAGGTCTGGCCCGGCACCCTCGTGCATCTGCGCGATGACTGAGGCGAGTTGGGCGATCTTGCGGTCGCGCAGCTCGGGCGTCCAGCCTTCGATCGACTTGCCGAGGGCGCGTTTGAGTTTGTCGCTGCGTCGAGGCGAGTTTTCCTCGTCGAAGAGATTCTCGAGGTTCCACCATGCGAGGCGATACGCCGATCCCATGCCAATAGGTCCCCTCGTATTGACTATGGGCCCATTTTGGAGCCGGACCCTGTCTTGACCCTACCGAGTGATGCGGTCGCTTGGGGTCCGCCGCGCCCACCGGTGGAGCGGAGCAGGCTGCTCATGCAGCCCGAGGCCGGTGCCCGTCCCGGGGCCGAGGAAGTGAGGTCAGTCAGTCCGGGGCGGCTGCCCGCCGGGTTGCTGCTTTGTCGGCGAGGTCGGAGGCAAGGTTCTGGACTGCTCGATGCGCGATCAGGCACAGGCCAAGTACGGCATCGATGGCGATCACCGCCGCTGGACTGCGCGGATCCACGATGAGCACGACGACGCTCAGCCCGAAGATGAACAGGAATACAAGGTTGGTGACCCGTCGGCGTTCGGGATGGTCCTCGCGCATGGAGGACGTGGTGTAGCGCTCGGATCGACGCATAGCCAGGGCGACCTGGTCCCAGACCATGAACAGCGCGAACACCACGACGAGCAGGACGGTCTCAGGGATCGCGGAAGCTCGCCGGCTCGCGGCGGTCTCGGCGGTGGTGGCGACGAGCCAGAACAGGTAGACGTGGGTCATCTCGATCGAGAACTGCGCCAAGGGCAGGTTGAAAAACTCGATCCGGTAGGTGGATCGGCCGGTGCTGTTGTGGTAGCCGATCCAACTGGTGATCACCAGGACCGCAGCCAGAATCAGATGGGCCGCGCCGGCCGCAGGGAGACCATCTGCTGAGCTCAGGTCGAGGGTCTTGGTGATCACGGCAGCGAAGAGCACGCCGACGAACAGCATGCCGATGGTGTGCCCGTCCTGTTGGGGTGCAGGCGCTCGCGGTGCGACCAATAGGGGAGTCCTTGCGGGTCGAGGGGCTGGTTCCATCGGCGAGCCAGACTTCCTAAGCGAAAGTCCCTTGGCGACGCCGCGACCAGTGTTGAGTCTAGCGAATTCGGCACTGGCGCAGGGAGACTCGGCGGCGGTTCTTGCTGGTTCAGTCGGTAATGCGGAGAATTGGCTTTGGCCGATCCGTGGTGGGTCGGGGCGAATCGGCGGTGATTGCGCTATTCGGGCCGCTCGAGTTCTGGTCGCTGGCAGCGGTGTTAATCGGATTCCAACGTCCTGCCGGGCGCATGCGGCCGTGTTCATGGGTGCGTCGTGAGCTCCCAGACGGTGTCGTGGGCACCGTACTTCGTCGCGCTGTCTTGGGGTTGGGCCTGTGCGGCGGCGATGATGAGGTCGGCGAGGGCGTGCAGGTTCACCGCTGGCTTCCTGTTGCCGTGGACTCGGACGCGGAGGGCATCACTGGTCTCGCGCTGCCGCGATAGGGGAGCGGTGGCCGCCGTTCGATGCTGGGGCAGCTGGCCGCTGAAGTCCTCCTCGGCGTCGATGTGGAGTTTGTCGAAGCACAGATGGTCCAGGGTCTTTCGCAGCCCTCCGCGTAGTTGCCGGAGCAGCAGTGGCGGCCGGTTGAGCAACGCGAACATGGCGCCGGCGCTCTCTCGGGCTGCTTCGTGGTTGGCCGAGCGGTCTCGGGTCTCGTTCAGGCGCTGTTTGATGAAGGCGCGTTTGTCGTTGACCAGCTGGAGGCGCTCGGTGAGCTTCTCGTGGGGCCAGTCGGGTTGGCCGAGCAGTTCGAGGCATTGGTCTTCGAGATGATTGAGCCGGGTCCGCTCGGCCCGGAGTCGGCGTCGCAGCGCGGCAGTGGCGGTGCGCCGGTCGATCGCGGCATCGGTGAGGCGCTGTTCGATGACGGCCAGGTCGTGCGGGGCGAAGGTGATGGTGGCCCAATGCGCCTCGACGGCCGCCTCGACCAACGCCAAGGGCAGGCGTGGCAGGTCGCAGGCATGTAGTTGCTTGCCGGTGCACAGGTAGTAGAAGTACTGTCGGTCGTAGCGGTTGCGGACCGGTTCGAGCACCAGCCGCCGCGAGCAGCGCCCGCACCACAGCAGGCCCTTGAGATGGTGGTCCCACTTGCGTTCGCGGGTGCCACGGTGCCGGTCGGCCAGGACCCGCTGGACGCGGTCGAACAGGTCCTGGCCGACCAGCGCGGGATGGTTGCCGGGGTATTCCTGGCCGCACCATTGGACGTAACCCAGATAGGTGCGGTCGCGCAGCATCTTGGCCACCTGCGCGGTCGTGACCGGCGATCCGGCCGGGTGCGATCGGGTCGGACGCGTCCGCAGCCCGGCGGTGACCAGAGCCTCGCGCAGCCGGCGCAGGGAGTATTGGCCGGTGGCATAGAGCCGGAACGCGGTGTCAATGAACGGGGCGCGTTCGGGGTCGATCGCGATGGCCGCGGTGGTGCGGCCGTCGATGGTCACGCGCGTATTGCGGTAGCCGAGTTTGGCGCGGCCGGGGGTGCCGCCGCGGGCGGCTTTGGCGGCCATTTTGAAGGCGACATCGGCTCCGAGTTTGCGGGAGTGGTATTCGTTGACCCCGTCGAGGATGAGGGTGACCAGGTCGCCTTCGGGGCCGTTCTCGGAAGGTTCTTGGACCGAGAGCAGCTCGACGCCGATCTTGCGGAACTCCTCGCGGGTGACCATGGCTTCGTAGGCGTTGCGGAAGGCCCGCGAGCGCGTGTACACCAGGACCGCCTCGATGTCGCGGGTGTGCAGGACGCGTTCGAGCAGTTGCCGGAATTGGGGCCGGCGGTCGATCGCCGTCCCCGACCCGCCGGCCTCGGGGTACTCGGCGATGATCTCCAAGCCGTGTTCGACCGCGAAGCGCTGGCAGGCGGCCTGCTGGCTGGCGATCGAGTCACCGTACGCCTCGTTGGCTGTCCCGGTCTGGGCTTGCCGGGTGGTGGAGACACGGTAGTAGGCGACCGCGCGACGCGGTAGCAGCTGGCTCATCTCGATATCCTTCCCTAACGGGCAGGTACGACCAGCTCGTCGGAAGACTCGAGCGGGCCCTACTGTCGGAATCGTGCTCAAGGGCATTAACGAGTGAGGCGGGAAGGGGTAACGGCCTGTTTTGTTCGGGAGCGTCGCGGCTCCTGGCGCACCTGTGCGCCAGAAAGTGAGCCTTCGCCCCACCCATGGGGTCGGGTGTGTGCCTATAGGACCCTGGTGGTCGCGTGCGGTGATAATCAACGGGTGTATTTCGTCGAATTGCCGCGCCCGGTGCTGCGCTCGGTGGCCTGGGCGCAGCGTCGCTGGTGGCGGCTGCGCCGACCGACCACGTTCGGGGTGAAAGCATTCCTGAGACTGCCCGACGGGCGCTTCCTGGTCGTCCGGCATGCCTACGGCGACACCGCAAGGTGGGGCCTGCCCGGAGGAGGCTATCGGCCTGGGCGAGAGAGCCCGGCCGAGGCCGCCGCAAGGGAAGTGCGGGAAGAACTGGGCCTCGCCATCGATCCGGTCGGATTCGAGGTACTGGACCGGGCTCTGACCACTGCCGAGGGAAAGCGCGACACGGTGACGATCCTGACCGCCCAGGCCCCGAGCCACGAGATCAGGCTGGCTGCGGAACTCGCCGAAGCGCGCTGGATCGCCGGTGTGGACGAGCTCGATGCTGCGCCGGTGTCACGACGGTTGAAGATGGCACTTGCGCTCACCGGTCGCCGGTGAGCGTTCGCTGGTCGTGGCGAGTGCGTTGTGATCGCTTGGCGCATCTGCCGGCCTTGGCGTTGGCCACACCATGCTTCACCTGCGGAACTGGTCTAGCCGATCCGGATTCCACACGCGTTTGGCGAGCGTGAGGACCAGTTCCCGGCGTTCTTCCTGTTCGGCCTTGCCGAAGTGATCGAACGGCCGGAATGGCAGCCCTGATGACGCCACGAACGCGCTGAACTGCGGTTGGTGCTGGTAGGCGGCGGCGGTGAGGCTGGCGGCGTAGCGGTTCTGCTTGGCGTAGCGCGGGGCCTTGTGCTCGAATGGCTGATCCTGGTAGCTGCGGTTGACGTCGGCCGGGAGCAGCACGAGGCCGCCGACGTGGTTGCGCCACTCGTCGAAGTCCTCCCGGGTCGGGCACTCGCCCCGGTAGCGGTCGTATTTGTCGGCCCAGAGGTGCTCGATGTCGCATGGGTTCTTGGATGAGCGGTCGACGTACTTGTCGAACAGATCCGCTTGCCCTGACTGCTGCTCGGTGTAGGCGGTGAGCCGGGCGAGCAGGTGGTAGATATAGCGTTTACTGAACTGGTTCAAGCGCAGGTCCAGGATGCCGCGCCGGCCACGGCGTGGGCTGCCGTCGAGGGAGACCTCGGCCTCGTCTTGGTCGAGTTTTTCGCGCAGGGTGTCGATGAGCCCAGGAAGCGGCTTGTTTCTGATGTCGCGGCACAGCAGCCACATCGCATAGCTGACGCTGGAGTAGCCGACGCGGATGTAGTTGACCGTCCGGCGCATCAGCCAGATATCGAGGTAGGTGGCGGTCGCTGCGAGCTTGCGCCGCACGGTTTCATCCTCGTCGTGCGGATTCAACGGTGCCAGCAGGACGGTGCTCTGCCATGTGAACTCGTTGTGCTCGTTGTAGAAGATCGCCTCAAGGCCGGAGGTGTAGGTCCGGCTGGCCTGCAAGATCGTCTGGTAGGCGCGCGCGAAGAAGGGGAACTCCTCGGTCATCAGTGCGAGGTTGCCGGTCATGTCGCCCGCGCCGACGCGGGCGGCGTGATCGCGGAGCCAGCGGTGGAAGGTCGAGCCGATCAGCTCCCAGTCGCGGTCGACGGCGCCGGCCTTGCGGTCACGGGTCGAGTCAGCGTACTTTGCGCGCAGCCACGCTTTCACACATGCTGCGTCCCGCTCGGTGTCCGGGTCGGGCTCCCATGATATGAGGTCGAGGACGGTCTTCTTCCAGATCCGGTTCGCTCTCGCCCGCTCCTCCTCGTCTTTGATCGGGGCCAAGAGGTAGGCCTTGAGCATGTCCACCGGGCTCAGCGGTTTACCGCGGTCGTTCATGGTCTCGAAGATCGAGTAGGCGTGGGCATCGGTCTCGGTGGCGATCTCGATCAGACCGACATTGAACATCAGCCAGTAGATGAAGGTCTCCAGACCCGCGTCGAGATCATCGGCCAGGCCGAGACTCTCCAGGTCTCGGTACCGGGCGATGATCGTCTGGATGGACTCGTCCTTGCCGTCGACCGTGTAGTCCTTGCCGTTGAATAGGGCGTCAAGAACCGGCAACCGTTCGGCGATATCCAGGTTGAACTTCCGCTCGCCGTAGTCGTCGGAGTAGATCAGCGGCTCAATCGTGGAGGTGACCGCCAGTGCCCGCTGCCTGGCCTCGCGGTACAGCTGGATCAGCAGCAGCGTCAGCGAGGTGACCCGCTGCTGACCGTCGACCAGGTAGCTTTTGTTGCCGCGCCGGGTGACGATGATCGAACCGAGGAAGTAGTCACCGTACTCGCTCGCCGCCTTCGGCGAGTCGCCATCACGATAGAAGGCCGCGAACTTCGCTTGCAGGTCCGAGACGAGCTCCTCGATGTTCTTGCGGTCCCACTTGTACTCGCGCTGGTACTCATCGATCGCGAACGACCGCGTCTGCAGCAGTTCCTTGATCGTCCGGTAGTGAGGGGTGATACTGGCCATGCCCGGTGCTCCTCGAACCATTGGCGCTTACGGGGACCTGTCGAATCTAGCGAGACCCTCCATCGAAGACAACCTCACTAGTCGCGTAGGCGGGTGACGGGTGCACCGCGTCCTCGGTGGGGTCTGCGGTTGGGCGCGGGCGACCTCATCGAACTACAATGGGATTTGGTTGCTTTGCCCCCTGTCTGATTGCTAGAAGCGCGTATGTCTCCCTCGGGTAGTTCGGGTGTTCTACGCGATCAGCGCCGCTGCCCCGGAGGTCGTCATGGAGTTCGGTATCCTCGGACCGCTCCAACTGACCCGTGACGACATGCCCGTGGCCGTGCCCGGCCGCGTCCTTCCCCGCCTTCTGGCGGTCCTGCTGCTGGAGGCCGGGCATGTGGTGCCCCGCGACCGGCTCATCGACGCCGTCTGGGAGGACGAGCCGCCCGCAACCGCGGTCCGCCAGATCTTCAACACCGTCTCGACCGCGCGCGGCCTGCTGCTGGACTCCGACACCGCCGAGATCGAGAAGATCGGCGAGGGATACCGGCTCACCTCCCGCCTCGAGCAGCTCGATGCGCTGCGCTTCCAGTCGCTGGTGCGCCTGGCCCGCGAGCAGGTCGCCGCCTCCGAACCGCAGGCTGCCCTGGCGAGCCTGCGCGACGCGCTTGGGCTGTGGCGGGGACCGGCGCTGGCCGGGATGACCGGGGTGATCATCGAGGCCGGGGCGCGCCGGTTGAACGAGGAGCAGGCCGCCGCGCATGAGGAGCGGGCCGAGATCGTCCTGGCCCTAGGCTCGGACGAGCCGATCACCGCCGACCTCCAGCGGATCCTCGACGCCCACCCCTACCGGCAGCACGCCGCCGAGCTGCTGATGACCGCCCTCCACCGTGCCGACCGGACCGTCGAGGCCCTGGAGGTCTACGAGTCGGTGCGCACCGGCCTGGCCGACGACCTCGGCATCGACCCCGGGCAGCGGCTGCGGGACCTGCACACTGCGATCCTGCGCGACGACCCCTCCCTGGACCCACCGAAACCACTACCACCGCCGCCGAGGCCGCCAGCCGACTCCCTGCCGCCGCCCCCGCAACCGCCGGACGAAAGCGTCCACTTCACCGGCAGGGACGACCGGTGGCGGGATTATTGGGAGCCTGACACCACTGGCGCAACGTTTGTCGGACGTGATGTGGAACTGCGCCGGCTTAGCGCATCCCTCAGCACAGTGGATGAGTCCGCGCAGATTCAGGTCGTCACGGGGTTCGGTGCCCTTGGCAAGACCGCACTGGCGGTCGCCTTCGTCAAGCGTCACCGGTCCCGATTCGACGGTTGCGTCTTCTACGACTTCCATTCGTATGGCCCCAATCGGCCCGAGACGGCAAGTGACGCCCTGCTCAAGATCCTCCCGGTCGTATCCGGGCTCCCGGTGGCGCAGGTGGCCCGGATGCCGCCGGAACAGCGTGTGGCCGCTTGGCGGGCCGCCACCGGAGGGCGGAGGTTGCTCTCGGTGTGGGACAACGTCAAGGACCCGACCCAGATCCAATCGCTGATCTTGCGAAGCCGTGGTTGCGTCACGCTCGTCACCAGCCGCGACCAGCTTGATATGGAGACCACCGACGCTCCGCTCGGGCTCGCGGCCCTCGGCAGCACCGAGGCGATCGCAATGTTCAGCAGGATCGCCGGCGAAGACCATCCGGCCAGCCTGGTCGGTGAACTGGTCCGACGCGATCTGTTTGTGCCGGTCCTGGTGCATTCCCATGCCCGGAAGGTCGCCTACGGCACACCCTTGCAGGACATCGTCGACGATCTGCCCGAGACCCCGGCGAAATCCACCGTGGCCTCCTACGAGGACCTGTTCGATCGGCTTGCGGGTTCGTACCGCCATCTCACGCCCGGACAGCGACGGGCCTTTCGGGCCTTCGGAGCACATCCGGGGGCTACTGCGACTCTGGGCAGCCTGGCGGCCATCCTCGCTCAGCCGATCTCCGACGTACGCGCGCTCATCGCGGGAGTCGTTCGGGCCGGTCTGGCAGAGCGCACCCAGATCCCAGGCCCTTCTGCAGGAGCTGAGTTGCGGACATACGCTGCTCACGATCTGATCCGTGCCTTCGGCACCCACCTCGCCAAGGCCGAGCAGATCCACGACACAGGCAGTGAGTACCAGGCGTTTCGAGAAACGCTGGTCCAGTACTATCAGGCACGCCTTCAGGCGTATACGCCCGAAGCATACGAGTGGTTCCAGTCCGAAGCAAGCAGCATCATCGGCGCCGCCGTCGGTGACTCAAGCCTACAGCACGCGCGGTTGGCGCTTGCTATTGGCGATATCGCCCGACGCCACAATCATTACGACATCGCCGAGGCTGCACTCGAACACGCCAATCGCACGTTCCAACTGCTGGGTGACGAGGCTGCCAGCGCGCGAGCTATGCTTGGATTGGGCAAAGTGGACCGACTGCGTGGTGAGTACCCGCAGGCCACAGAGCACTACCGCATCGCCCGCGAACGATTCGAATCGACCGGCGAGTCGCGTGGAGCCGCCGATGCGCGCTGGGGGTTGGGGCAGATCTCCTGGTTGCGAGGCGAATTCGAGATGGCCGAATCCAACTTCTCTGCGGCCCTGCAACGTTATACGAGCCTCGATGACAAGTGGGGGATCGCCGAAGCCCATCGTGGCCTCGGCCAGGTAGCGACCTCGCTGGGTGACCTCGCAGCAGCCGAGACGCAATTGCAGTCGGCCTTGGAGCGCTATACCGTCATCGGTGATCAGGCCGGGGTCGGCGAGACGCTGCGGACTCTGGGGATCGTCGCGCACCAGCGGAACGATCGTCGCCAGGCACGTGAACGGATACAGCAGTCCCTCCTCACCTACCAGGAGATCAACAACCGCGGCGGCATAGCCGACGCCCAACTGGAACTGGGACAGGTAGCGCTCGACGAAGGCGAACTCGACGAAGCCGAACACCACCTGACTGCCGCATTGGAGACCTTCATAGCGATCGACGAGCGACACGAAGCCGCCAAGACCCGACTCACCTTGAGCGAAGTGACAGCCCAGCGTGGCGACCGGGCGGCCGCGTCTGTGCAGCTCCAAACGGCTCAGGAGGGCTTGCTGCTGCTCGGACTTACGGACCACTCGGCGTAGTCGGTGCAACCCGACTACGAACCTTGTAGTGCTGTCCGGTTTCGCTTAGGGACATGCCGTGAGCGCAGATCGGCCAAGTTGCGTCCAGGTCCGCTTCCGCCGAGGATCACCACCGTCCGCGTTCGCTGCGCCAGCGTCTGACTCCGGTCGAGATCGAGGCGCTGGTTGCCTCGTACCTTGCTGGCGTGGGTCAGCCGGTATTGGCCGAGAGTTACGGCATCGGCTTGACGAGCGTCAAGAAGCTGATCCGGTTGGCTCCCAAGTAGGCGGCCGGTGGTATTCGTGCGACCTCCGTTGATTAGCGAGGGCGCAAACTCAGCCCTGGTCTGCTTCGACTCTCCACATGGCGAGAATGTCGCTCGTAAACTTCTCGCGGACTTGCTTCCGTTTCCCATTGTTGATCTCTGTTGCGAGGTTGCGTAGTTCCAGTGCTCCCGATCCTCGCCATCCGTCGTGGAGGGCTGCCGCGAGTAGGTCGTTGGGGTCGAACTGGTGGCCATTTGGCCTGAGGTGGTTCATCAGTCCGTCGATCACCCTGGACTTGTCGCGCCGATCGAGGATTGTTCTGCCGTGGTTGGTGGTGTGGGTGAAGGTCGCCATTGCCTGCCGGACGACCGGATCGGCGATGATGGGGTCCTTCGCTTCGATTGCCTGCCCCCCAAGTGATGCTGGGCGAAAAGCGGTGATCCAGGGCTGTACGCCGACCGAGCCGGGCAGGGCACCATCGTGTTCGGGTCCCCATACCTGGACGGCGACGATGGCGGAGTTCCGTCCTTCGTCCTCAAGTTGGCAAAGTGAACCGACAGATGGGGTGTAGGCGATTACCGGTCCGCTGGTGTGTTCGCTTGTGCCTTTCGCCGTCTCGAGACTGACCTTGACTCCCCGCTTTTCGATTTGCTGCAGAGTGTTGGAGCTGTGAAGGGCACGCTTTTCTGGAAGGCGGAGCTCGATCTCGCTATGGCGGCCGTTCGTGCGATCGAGACACCAGCGCAGGGCGATCGCGACGCCCTCCGGATCGGCGAGAATCGGAAGCGCAACGTAGGCGCGCTCCGGCTCTTGACCATCTGTCTTCATACCCGAACCATACCGTTGGGAGCCGGTGCAACGGGGAAATCCACTTGAGGATGTCTTTCGATCGAGGCGCTGGTAGCAGCCTACCGTGCCGGAGCGAACGACGGGGCCGACCACATCGCCCTGTTCATCGCCGCGCTCGCCCAGATCCCGGCCGCGGCGCGGCGCAAGGTTCTGGTCCGGATCGACAGGGTCGGCGCCTCACACGCCCTGCTGGATTACTTCCATTCCCTCTGCACCGCATGGAGACGGGTGTATTATTGATTAGAAACTTATTGGTTGAGCATCGCGTGTGGTTGGTGTGCGCGATGATCTGAGGGTGGATATGCGCAGGCTCTCGCCCCCGCAACAGGAAACGCTGCGGAAGCGGGTGATGGCCGCGGTCAGCGACGGCATGACCACCGCTGAGGCGGTGCGGGTGTTCGGTGTCTCTCGTGGTTCGATCCGGAACTGGAAGGTGCGCTATGACACCGGTGGCGCGGCTGGCCTCTCCTCGGGAGTGCCGGGGCGGCGGCTCGGTGAGCAGACGAAGCTCTCGGCTTCGGAGGCCGAGGCATTGGTGGGGTCGATCATCGATTACGAGCCCGAAGCCTTGGATCTGGGCGGGAAGCTGTGGACCCGCCGGAAGGTCCGCGTCCTGGCCGAGCGGCTGTTCGGGGTCTCCTTCACCGAGCAGGGCATGGGCAAGCTGCTGCGGCGCATGGGCTTCAGTTTTCAGCGTCCGGACCGGCGCGCGATCGAGGCCGCTCCGGAGGCGATGCGCGAGTGGGTCGAGGTCACCTACCCGGCCTTGCGCGATCGGGCCCGCGTCGAGGGCGCGGCGATCCTGTTCGGGGACCAGGTCGGAGTGCGTTCCGACCATCTGGCCGGGCGCACCTGGGGCCTGAAGGGACAGACACCGGTCGTGGCCAGGACCGGGAACCGGTTCGGTCTCAACGCCATGTCGACCATCTCGACCCGAGGCCAGCTGCACTTCACAGTCTTCCGCGAGTCATTCAATGCCGAGGTGTTCATCGCCTTCCTCGATAAACTGCTGGGCCAGTTCGATCAGAAGATCCACCTGGTCGTCGACGGGCACTCGGCTCACCGCGCCAAGATCGTCCGCCAGTGGGTGGAGCGCCGATCCAAGCGGATCGAGCTCCACTGCCTACCCTCCTACGCACCCCATCTCAACCCCGACGAGCTGGTGAACGCCGACTTGAAGCGGTACCTAGCCGACCAGGTGATCATCGATCGCGATCAGATGGAGCGCTCGGTACGGTCGTTCTTCCATCGCGTGCAGAAGCTCCCCGCCCGCGTCCTCGGCTACTTCCAAGCGCCGCATACGAAGTACGCCAGATTAGCTGCCCAGTCCGTGGTCGCATCAGAGGCGTCGGTGACCCTCACTAGACTCTCGTTCATGTCCACCCCTGTTGGGTTCACCTGCTCATGCTGCGGCGAACACCATGCAACCTTGCCGATGGGATACTCGACGACGGCCCCGGCCATCTGGGAACCGAGCTTCGCTGATGCCCCCGACTGCCTGCTCTCTGCGGATCAGTGTGTCATCAAAGCGCAGCATTTCTTCGTCAAAGGCCTGATCGAAATACCGGTCCTCAGTAACGATGACGTGTTCTCCTGGGGCGTTTGGGTCTCGCTCAGTCGCGAAAACTTCGCCCGTATGGTGGACCTGTGGGAAACGCCAGGGCGCGAGTCCACCGAGCCGTACTTCGGTTGGTTGACCACCGAGCTACCGGTTTATCGGCCCAGCACCATCAACCTCAAAACCAACGTCCATACCAGGCCTGAAGCCCCCCGGTATGTGTGAGGGACCTATCTGTGAGA
>NZ_JAELXW010000111.1 GCF_016428645.1 Glycomyces salinus
TCGACGAAATCGGTGGTGTAGTTGACCATGAGGACGTCGCGCGTGCCGTTGTAGGCGGAGTAGACCACCGCGTACCGGCCGAGTCCGGCGTCCCAGAATGCGGTGGGCGCCCACGAGTGCGTGTCCATGTTGTGCAGGTGGACTCGCCGGTAACCGGTGAAACCGGTCAGATCGGTCGAGTCCCAGACGTGGATGTACTGGTTGTCGAGGTTGAAGACGCGTCCCTTGAGGTCGGTGGCGAGGACGGCGAAGCCGCCGTCCTGGCGGCGGAGGATGAACGGGTCGCGGAGTCCGCCGGTTCCCGCCGTGGGGACGGCGACCGGATCGTTCTGGTTCAGCGGCACCCACCTCCGGGCGTCGTCGCTGACGGCGAGATGGAGGGCGTAGCTGTCGTCGGTCTCGTCGGGCGATTCCTTGAAGTAGCCCATGGCATAGGCGGCATAGGTCTGGGC
>NZ_JAELXW010000112.1 GCF_016428645.1 Glycomyces salinus
TCCCACCCAGGATAAGCGCTTACATCGATGAATGTAAATGGGAGGGTGAACGGTAAATCAATCCGATTCGGCCCTGCCCTGCTCCGCCCTCCGGGCGACGGCCGTCGATCCTCTCATGGACGCGTGGATTGGCCTGGTGGAGGCGGGATCTCGCCGCTGCCGCGCGTGATGAGCGTGGTGCTCACGACTACGCGCCGCGGAGGGGAGGTGTCGCCGTCCAGCCTCGCGAACACTCGTTCGGCGGCGGTGCGGCCGAGGTCCTCCGGGTGCTGGGCCATCACGGTCACTCCGGGTTCCAGTAGGTCGGCCAGTTCGACGTCGTCGAAGCCGACCAGGGCGGTGTCCCGATGGCGCCCGCGCCGGCGCAGGGCGTGCAGCGCGCCGACGGTGACGAGATTCTGAGAGCTGAAGACGGCGGTGGGCGGGTTCGGGCCGTCGAGCAGTCGCAGCAGCGCTTCGCGGGCGCGTTCGGAGTCGTGGAGGTCCTCGATCACCGCGACGTCGTCGACGGGGACGCCGCCGTGTCCGAGCGCCTCGAGGAAGCCGCGTCGGCGCTCGCGCGCGGTCTGGATGCTGTGGAGGTCGCCCAGGTAGGCGAAGCGCCGGTGGCCGCGGGCCAGCAGATGCTCGGCCGCCCGGGCGGCACCGCCGAAGTTGTCGCTGGCCACTGCGTCGGCTTCGATTCCGGACGGCTCCCGGTCGATGAACACGATCGGGGTGCCGCGACGCAGTTCCGGCTCCAGGTAGGCCTGGTTCTCCGACGCGGTGGTGAGGATGAGCCCGTCGACCCGCCGCCGCAGGAACGCGGCGACGGCCTCGCGTTCGCGGTCGGGGTCGTCATCGAGGCTGGAGGCGAACACCGCGACTCCGCGCCCGACCGCGGCATCCTCGATCGCGCGGTGGACGGCCCCGGCGAAGGGGTTGTCGACGCTGCTGACGAGCAGGCCGAGCGTCCTGGTGCGGCGGTCGGAGCGGCGCAGGTTCCCGGCGTGCAGGTCCGGCTGGTAGTCGAGGGATCGAGCGGCGTCGAGCACCCGGCGCGCGGTCTCGGGAGCGACGTTCGGTTCACCGTTGATGACCCTCGAGACGGTCTTGACCGCGACTCCCGCGAGTTCCGCGACCTGGCGCATGGTGGGGCGGGCACTGCTGCCCGGATTCAGATTTGACAACGATGTCACGATTTGGTCTCCAAGGCCGGCTTAACTTGAATCTTTGCGTTCGCATGCTCTAAAGATAATCCTGACATCGTTGTCAACGGGCAGCGGAACCAGACCCTTCAGAGGAGATTCACCGATGAATCGCAATCGAGCCGGCGCCCTCCGCCGGACCCTCGTAGCCGCAAGCGCGCTCGCCACGAGCGCCACCCTCGCACTGACCGGATGCGATTCCGGCGGCGGCTCCGACGAAGACGCCGTCGGCGTCACGCTGATCGTCAAGACCACCACCAACCCATTCTTCGTGTCCATGCAGGAGGGCGCCGAGGCCGCCGCCGAGGAGTCCGGAGTCGAGCTGACGCTCGCCGCGGGCCGCCAGGACGGCGACGAGGACTCCCAGATCCAGGCGATCGAGAACGCCATCTCGCGCGGCGACGAAGGCATCCTCATCACCCCCAACGGTCCGGGCGTCGAAGACGCCCTCATCCGGGCGAGGGACGCGGGCCTGTACGTCATCGCCCTCGACACTCCGCCGTCCGATCCCGAGTCGGTCGACATCACCTTCGCCACCGACAACTTCCTGGCCGGGCAGCGCATCGGCGAATGGACCGCAGCCCAGCTCGACGGCGAAACCGCGGTCATCGCCATGATCGACCTGTTCGACGACAGGATCGTCTCGGTCGACGTCCAACGCGACCAGGGCTTCCTCGACGGCATGGGCATCGACGTGGCCGACCCCGACCAGTACGGCGACGAGACCGCCACCGGCCAGTACTCCGGTGGCGAGTACGAGATCGTCGGCCACGAGGCCTCCGAAGGGGCCGAGGACGGCGGCCGCACCGCCGCCGAGAACCTGCTGTCGGTCAACCCCGACATCAACGTCGTCTACACCATCAACGAACCGGCCGCATACGGCGCGCACGAGGCATTCGACGCCGCCGACGCGACCGACGACCTCATCGTGGTGTCGGTCGACGGCGGCTGCGCCGGCGTCGACGCGGTGTCCGACGGCGTCATTTCCGCGACGAGCCAGCAGTACCCGGTCCGCATGGCCGAACTCGGAGTCGAGGCGATCGAGCAGCTGGCCACCACCGGCGAGGCCCCGGAGACCTCGGAGGGACTCGACTTCTTCAACACCGGCGTCGAACTGGTCACCGACCAACCGCACGAAGGCATCGACTCGATCACCTCGACCGACGCGGCCGACATCTGCTGGGGCTAGATCCCGGGAGACCCGAGGACAACGGAGCACACGTGAGTCAGCAAACCAATGCGCCCGCGTCGGAGCACGACCTGGCCGAGGAGTTCCTCGACCGCTCCACCCCGCTGAGCGCGATCCGCAACCTACTGCACCGCTACCCGGCCGTCAGCCCCGCCATCGTCCTGATCGCGGCCGTCGCCGTCTTCGGCGGCCTCAACGACCGCTTCCTGGAACCGTCGAACCTGTCGCTGGTGAGCCAGCAGGTCGCTGTGGTCGGCACGCTCGCCCTGGCCCAGACCCTGATCATCCTGACCGCCGGGATCGACCTGTCGGTCGGCGCGGTCATGGTGCTCAGCTCCATGGTCATCGCGCAGGCGACAGTCCAGAACGGACTTCCGGCACCGGTCGGGATCGGGCTCGGCCTGGCCGTCGGCCTGGGGGCGGGCGCGTTCAACGGCTTCCTGGTCACCCGGTTGAAGCTGCCGCCGTTCATCGTCACCCTCGGCTCGCTCAACATCTTCCTCGCGCTGACGCTGCTCTACTCCGGCGGCGCGACCGTGCGCGGCGGGGACATGCCGGGTCTGCTGACGCTGACCGGGGAGACCTTCACCATCGGCGGGGTCAACTTCACCGTCGGGGTGGTGATGATGCTGGTCCTCTATATCGCACTGGCCATGATCCTCCAGGGCACGGCCTGGGGCCGCCACGTGTACGCCGCCGGGGACGACCCCGAGGCGGCGCGGCTGGCGGGCATCAGCGTCCAGCGGGTGCTGGCGAGCATCTATCTCACGGCCGGAGCCATCCTCGCCGTCGCGGCGTGGATCCAGATCGGCCGGTCCAACGCCGCCTCGCCCAACATCGGCATCGACCTGAACCTCGACTCGATCACCGCGGTCGTGATCGGCGGGACGAGCCTGTTCGGCGGGCGCGGCACCGTCTGGGGCACGCTGCTGGGCGCGCTCATCGTCGGCGTGTTCCGCAACGGGCTGTCCCTGGCCGGGGTCGACGTGCTGTGGCAGACCTTCGCCGTCGGCGTCCTCATCATCGTCGCGGTCTCGGTCGACCAGTGGATCAGGAAGGGACGCAAATGAGCACCGACAGCGCCAGCCGCGGTGAACCGATCCTCCAGGCGTCCAGCCTGGTCAAGACCTTCGGCCGGGTCGTCGGCCTCGACGGGGCGAGCCTCGAGCTGTACCCCGGCGAGGTGCTGGCCGTCATCGGCGACAACGGCGCCGGGAAATCGACCCTGATCAAGTGCCTCACCGGAGCGGAGGTCCCCGACGAGGGGGAGATCCGCCTGGAGGGGCGGCGGGTGCACTTCAAGCGCCCCCAGGACGCCCGCGCGCACGGCATCGAGACGGTGTACCAGACCCTCGCCGTCGCCCCGGCCCTCGACGTGGCCGCCAACCTGTTCCTGGGCCGTGAACTGCGCAAGCCCGGACCGTTGGGCACGGTCCTGCGCGCGGTCGACAAGAAGCGGATGCGGCGGCAGGCGAGGGAGGAGCTGTCCAACCTGGGCATCAAGACGCTCCAAGACGTGACCGTCCCGGTCGAGAACCTCTCGGGCGGCCAGCGGCAGGCCGTCGCGGTCGCCCGGGCGGCCGCCTTCGGCTCCAAGGTCGTCGTGCTCGACGAGCCGACCGCGGCGCTGGGAGTGCGCGAATCGCGCCAGGTCCTCGAGATGATCGCGGGCCTGCGCGACCGCGGCGTCCCGGTCATCCTGATCTCGCACGACATGCCCCAGGTGTTCGAGGTGGCCGACCGCATCCACGTCCAGCGGCTCGGCAGGCGCGCGGCCACCATTTCTCCGCGGACGCACTCGATGACCGACGCGGTGGCGATCATGACCGGCGCCGCGCAGGGGAGCGCGAGTTGATCGGGGTAGTCGGGGAGGCGCTGATCGACCTGGCCGTATCCGAGACCGCCCCGGCCCGACCGGTGGCGCATCCGGGCGGCAGCCCGATGAACGTGGCGGTCACCTTGGGCCGCTTGGAGTCACCGGTGGCCTTCCTGGGCCGCCTGTCCGGCGACGCGTTCGGTGAACTGCTCCGGAGCCACTTGAAGGATTCTGGAGTCGACCTTCGCTGGACGGTCGACGCGGCGGAGCCGACCAGTCTGGCGGTCGTGTCGGTCGCCCCCGGCGGGGGAGCGAGCTATTCCTTCCACGTCCACCGGACCGCCGACTGGCAGTGGTCGCCCGCCGAGCTCCCCGCCTCACCGGGCTTCGACGCCGTGCACGTCGGCTCCCTCGGGCTGGCACTCGAACCGGGCGGCCCGGTGGTCGCCGAATGGCTCGAACGGCTCGGCGGGGCGACCACGGTCAGTCTGGACCCGAACGTGCGGCCGAAGCTCCTGGGCGACCGGGAGCGGTACCGGCGACGGTTGGACCGGTGGCTGTCATTCTCCGACCTGGTCAAGGTCTCGGACGAGGACCTGAACTGGACATGGCCCGGCGGTGACCCCGCCGACCTGGCTCGGGGCTGGATCGAGCAGGGGCGGCGCCTCGTCGTGGTGACGCGCGGCGCCGACGGCTCGCACGTGTTCGGGCGGGACTTCGAGTTCACGGTGGCGGCGTGCGAGACCGACATGGTCGACACGGTCGGCGCCGGCGACTCCTTCAGCGGCGCCCTGCTGCACTGGCTGGATCGGGCGGAGCGACTGCGTCCGGACCGCTTTGCGAATCTGACTGCCGCCGAGGCGCGGGAAGCGGTCGAGTTCGCCTCCTCGGTCGCGGCCATCACCTGCTCGCGCGCCGGAGCGAACCCGCCGCGCCGCGGCGAACTCGCAAGGTGAGCCGACAGCCGTAGCCGAACAGAAGCGGGCTGCTCCGCATGGTCAGCGACCATGCGGAGCAGCCAGCCTCCATCCGACCGAGCCCGCTCAGAACTCGGTGATCGTGAAGTCCCGGAAGAGCGCCGGACCGCCGTCGGTGTACAGCGCGAGGCGCTCGTCGGCGGGCTCTGGGAAGGCCAGGCTGGAATGGGCGTAGCGGCCGTCGTCGACGAACATCTCCACCGAGAGGTTGTCGATCAGGATCCGCAGCTCCACCTCGCGCCGTGCGGGGTCGAACGGCGTGTGGCTCTCCATCCACTGGCCCGAGGCGTCCGGATTTCCGGTGAAGGCCCGGTTGACGTAGGCGAAGTCGTGGTAGACCCCGGCGTCGATGTGCCTGGAGTCGTCGTTCGAAAGTCGCAGCTGCATGCCGACGTTGTCCAACTGGCCCCAGGTGACGCGGGTCTGGATCTGGTAGGCCCGTCCCCGGTAGTCGAGCGCCGTCCTGCCGTCGACGGTGATGTCGCCCAGATCGATCCGGTTCGACGCCCGGTCATCGAGGGTTCGGACCGGGCGCGAGACCAGCGCGGACTCGGTGTCGCTGTACCAGTGCAGCGAGACCTCGCGGACGATCGAGTCGGTCCCGTTGAACCCGTCCGACTCCCAGGTGGGCGTGTTGTCCGGGTAGTCCCAGAAGTTCATCCAGCCGATGGCGTACCGGGTCTTCGAGTCGATCTGGCCGCCCTCCATCCGCTCCCAGCTGACTGCCGCGTACCAGTCCCACCCGTAGTCGAGCCACTTCGGGTCCTCGTGGTTCGGGAAGAAGTTCGAGCCGTCGAAGTCCCCGGTCCAGTACGCGTAGTTCGCGGGCAGTCCCACGTGCTTGGCGTTGGCGCTCACGCCCAGCACCCACTGTCCGGGACCGGTGTCGGAGTCCATCCAGAACAGGTCCGGGCACTCGAAGACGCCCAGGCCGCCCCTGATGAAGCCGTCGACGTACGTCCAGGTCTTGAGGTCGTCGGAGTGGTAGAAGCCGACTTTGTCGTTCTCGGCCAGGGCCATCACCCACCGGCCGCGGGCCTCGTCCCAGATCACCTTGGGGTCGCGGAAGTCCACGACTCCGGGATTGGGCAGCACGACCTGGTCGCGCTGCTCGAAGGTGCGACCGCCGTCGGTCGAGTAGAACAGGAATTGCGCCTGCTGATGCGGTGCTGAGGCGAAGCGGTCTTCCTGAGTGGCGAGGCAGATGATGGCGCCCGCGCCGTAGCCGGCTGTATTGTTCTCGTCGACGACCAGGCCTCCGGACCAGATCGATCCGTTGGGGTTGGTCTCCTTGTGAATGGCGACGCCGAGATCCTGGAAGTCGACGTTGTCGTCGGTCGAGGCCAGGCGCCACGAGGTGCCGATAGCATCCGGGTAGTCCGGGTTGTAAAGGTAGTAGTAATAGGCCTTCCCGTCGACGTAGACCGGCCGCTGCGGGTCGTTCTTCCAGCCGTCGGGAACGGAGAAGTGGTATACGGGTCGGCGTGACTGCGACTGGGCGGCAGCCGGACTGGCCATCTGCATTCCCGTCAGGGATGCGGCGCCTCCGGCGCCCACGGCTCGGAGCAGGGTCCGTCTCGAGGTTCGTAGCATCATTGCTCCAAATCTGAGATTGCGGTTGGCGAATTGACATATACGAATATATTTGGTTAATGGAGGTTAATCCCATGGGCTTGCGAAGTTAAATTCGGTTAATTCGGATGCAGGCCGTCTCGCTTTCGCGAGACGGCCTGCCGATTGCGGGCGATTCAGAATTGCATTGGAGAATGGCGGATTCTCAGGACGGAAGTCTTCGCACCAGTCTTTCGCCATTCCACCGCACGGGTATCGGGTCGGTGATCTCGCCTATGAACTCGCCTTCCTCGTAATTGCGGAAACCGATGATGTGCGGGATCCCGCCGAGATCGTGCAGGCGTGCGGCGTAGAGGCTGTCGTGCTCGAACGGCCGGGCATCCGCGATATCGAACCCGCCCAGCAGATCGTCGACGGGCACGACGTAGTTGTCGCCGGTCTCGCCGAGGGCCCGCCGCGCGTCCGAAGCCTCCTTGGGTCCGCAGCAGAACAGCAGCAGCCACTGCCCGTCGACCTGGTGCAGCTGCGTCACCTCGATCTGGCCGAAGCCGAGCGCGTCCGGCCGGCTCAGCGGGGGCAGCACCTCCCATTTCTCCAGGTCGTCCGACCTGGCGTGGCCGACCACGCCGCGCTCGCGCGTCGCCTCGGGGCCGGCGACGCGGGAGGTGAACAGCATCCGCCACCCCTCGCCTTCGGGGTCTCGGAGGACCCACGGGTCCCGGCAGGCCTCGTCGAACCAGCCCGAGTCGTCGCTGAACTTCTCGTAGTACCGGGGATCGGCCTCGACCTGCGGGCCCGGGAGCCGGTGCCACACCGTCAAGTCGTCGGAGACCGCCGATCCGATCCGCTGCACCTTGCCGTCCTCGGCGCGGGACACGCCGGTGTAGAACATCCGCCACCGGCCGGCGTCGTCGCGGACGACCGAGCCGGTCCAGGTGGCCTGGTCGTCCCAAGCGGGGGCGTCGTCGAAGACCAGCGCGTCGGGCAGCAGCGTCCAGTCGCGCAGGTCGTCGGAGACGGCATGGCCGATCGTGGCGCGCAGGTGCCTCCGGTCCTCGTCGCGCAGCGCCCGGGAGGCACGCAGGAAGAACGCGTGATGGTGCCCCTCGTCGTCGGTGGCGTACCAGGAGTCCCAGACCCAGTGGTCGGCGAGTTTCAGCATCGGTTTCCTTCACAGATCGCGGTTCGAGGGTGTTCAGGGAATGGCGCAGCCGGTCAGTCCTTCATGCCGGCGCTGGCGATGGACTGGATGAAGGCGCGCTGGAAGACGATGAAGACGGCGACCATGGGGATCGTGATCATGGAGACGTAGGCCATGACCTCGCCCCAGGCGGGGTCGAGCTGGAAGAAGTACTGGACGCCGACCATGACCGGGCGCAGCTCCTCGCTCTGCACGGTCATCAGCGGCCACAGGTAGGCGTTCCAGGTGGCCGGGGAGGTCACGACGGTCAGGATCGTGACGGTCGCGAAGACCGGCTTCGAGAGCGGGACGATGATGCGCCAGTAGATGCGCAGCCAGCCCGCGCCGTCCATCGCGGCGGCCTCCTCGAGCCCGCGCGGGAGGCTCTTGAAGTACTGGGCGAACAGGAAGATCGAGAACGCGTTGACCACGAACGGGATGATCTGCACGTGGTAGCTGTTGAGCCAGCCGATCTCCAGGACCGGCCGGACGCCTTCGAATCCGATCCACGGCAGGTTCGCGACCAGGTACACCATCGGCAGGATCGTGACCTCGTACGGCAGCACCAGCGTGGCGATGATGAATCCGAAGACCACCGCCCGCCCCTTCCACCGCATGCGTGCGAGCGCGTAGCCGCACATGGAGTTCACGATCAGGCCGAGCGCGGTGACCGAGAAGGTCACGAACACCGTGTTGGCCAGGAACCGCCAGAACGGGACCCGGTCGAACACGGCCGCGTAGTTGGCGAAGGACAGCTCGCCGACGGGCAGGAACGCGCGCAGCGAGTCCATGTCGGCGAAGATCTGGTGGTCGCTCTTGAAACTGGCGATGACCATGAACACGATCGGGAACAGGAAGAACCCGGCCAGGATCGTCATCGGCAGGTAGGCCCACAGGCGACGGCGCGGCCTCAGCGTCGTTGCGGTCATGGCGGTCAGTCCTCCTTGGCGAAGCTTGCGAGCCATAAGTTGGCACTGTCGCGGGTCAGGCGGCGCTGGAGCAGAGCCAGGGCGAACACGACGACGAAGAAGATCAGTGACAGCGCGGCGCCGTAGCCGATCTGCTGCTGCTGGAAGCCCTTCTGGACGATCTGGTAGACGATCGAGCTGGTGGAGTTCAGCGGGCCGCCGTCGGTCATGATGTCGACCTGGATGAACAGACCCATCGCGGCGATGGTGATGGTGATGAGCACGAACACGAACGTGGGTTTGAGCAGCGGCAGGGTGATGTGCCGGAACCGCTGCCACGGCGTGGTGCCGTCGAGCGCGGCGGCCTCGTAGACCTCTTCGGGGATGGTCTGGAGCCCGGCCAGCCAGATGACCATGTGGAAGCCCACCGCCTGCCAGATGCTCATCACGACGATCGCGCCCATGGCCGTCGACGGGTCCGCCAGCCACGCCTGCCCGGCGAAGTAGCCGCCGGTGACCATGGACAGGGCCGAGTTGATCAGGCCCTCCTCCTGGTAGAGGAAGCGCCACAGCAGGCTGATGACGACCATCGAGGTGATCACCGGCAGGAAGTAGACGGTGCGGAAGAGGTTCCTGCCGGCGATCCTCTGGTTGACCAGGAGCGCCAGCACCAGACCGAGCCCGCCCTGCAGCGGGACGACGAGCGCCGCGAACAGGAACGTGTTGAGGAACGACCGGTGGAGGACCGCGTCCTCGGTCAGGGCCCGCCGGAAGTTGTCGAGGCCGACGAACTCCGGCGCGACCGGGGAGATGAGCCGGGCGTTGGTGAAGCTCATGGCGAGCGCCACCAGTGCCGGCCCGATGACGAACACGAGCAGCAGGACGATGGCGGGCACGGCGAACGCGGTCCCGGCCCGCTGCTCGGAGCGGCTGAAGTCCCCGCGGCGTCGCGGTCTCGTCGCGCGCGCGACGGCCGCGGTACCGGCGGCGGCTCGGTCGGTGCCGGCGATGGTCATACGATCGCCCCTCTTAGAACCCGTATCCGGAGTTGGACTCGATGTCGGCGTCGATCTCGGACACGGCCGCGTCCAGGGCCTCCTGGACGTCGCCGCCGTGGATGATGTCGCCGGTGTACTGGGTGAAGACGCTCGCGATGACGGTGTAGGCGGGCGTCTCGGGACGCAGGAGGGCGAATTCGCGGGAGTAGTCGACCATCATCCGCAGGGCACCGCCGGTGGCGTAGTTCTCGGTCAGCTCCGCGGCCGCCTCAGTCGCGGGGATGAGCCCGGTGGTGTTGGCGAACTCGGCCACGAACTCGTCGGACAGGGCCGCCTCCAGGAACGCGCCTGCGCCCGCCGGGTCGGCGGCACTGGTGACCGCCCACTGCCACGACCCGCCGCCGATCTTGGGGCCGTTGCCGAAGTCGGGCGGCGGCAGGAACAGCATGTCGTCGTACAGTTCCATCGCGGCCAGGGCGTTCCAGTTGCCGTTGTAAGCCATGGCGGCGTTGCCCTGATTGAAATCCTCCCCGCCGACCGGCGACTCGATGCCGGCGAGCTCGCCGGTGAACAGCCCCTGGAACCAGCGCCCCCATTCGAGGGCGGCCTCGCCGTTGAGGGCCCCCTCGGCGGTCAGGTAGGTGGACCGGTCGATCAGGTCGCCGCCGAAGCTCTGGAGGAAGGGGGAGTACGCGTAGGGGTACCACTCGCCGATGTCGGCGGTGGCGAAGTCGATGGCCCACTGGTAGTCGGTGTCGGCGGCGATGCGCTCGAGCGCCTCGTCGAACTCCTCGCGGGTCCACGGATCCTCGATGGTGGGGATGCGGATGCCGGCGGCCTCCAGGACCGATTCGCGGGCGAAGATCGAGCAGGCCGCCTCCCAGTGGCCGACCGAGTAGAGCTGGTCCTGGAAGATCCCGAGGGTGGAGGGCAGGAACTTGTCGGTGACCTCGGCGGGCAGGTCGAGCGGCTGGAGGTTGCCGGCCCAGGCCCAGTTCGGAACGTTCGGCCCGTCCACGGTGAGGACGTCGGGCAGCTCGCCCGACAGGGAGGCGGCGTTGACGGTGTCGTTGTAGGCGTCCTGCGGGAACGACTCGCGCTCGACGGTGTACTCGTCCTGGCCGTCGTTGAAGGACTCGAGGATGTGGTCGGTGACGGCCAGCTCCTCCTCATTGCCGGCGCTGTGGGTCCACAGCAGCAGTTCGCCGTCGGACGAGCCGCCGGCGGAGGTCGAGCAGGAGGCGAGGGCCGGTCCCGCCAGGGCGGCCCCGCCGGAGGCGGCGGCCAGTTTCATCAGGTCGCGTCGTTGCATCGCGGTTCACTCCATTGGGATCGGGTCGAAGGGTCACGCCGGCGCGACGGAGCCGCGGCGGGCGATCGGGCAGGGCATGAGGTGCTGGACGGGTTCGGCGTCGGGTTCGTCGAGCTTGCGCAGCAGCTCTTTGACGGCCCAGCTGCCCATCTCGTAGTGGGGCAGGGCCGCCGAGGTCAGCCCCGGAGCGAGCTCCGGGGCGATGAGTTCCTGGTCGTCGTAGGAGACGACGGAGAGGTCGCCGGGAATGGACAGGCCGAGCGCGGCGGCGGCGCGGTAGACGCCCATGGCCATCCGGTCGTTGAAGCAGAAGATCGCGCTGGGCCGCTCGGGCCGGGAGAGCAGCCGCATGGCCGTTTCGTAGCCGCCTTGCGTCTTGGCCTGGGGGGTCTCGGCCAGCAGCTCGCCCGGATCGAGGCCGTAGGCGGCGACGTGCTCACTCCAGGTCGCCAGTCGGATGCGGCGCGCCTCGACGTCCTCAGCGGTGGTGACGTGGCCGATGCGCCGGTGCCCGGCCGCGGCGAGCTCGGCCAGGGCGCCCAGGGTGCCGCCGCGTTCGTCGGGCACGACCGAGGAGACCGAGCCGTCGGCGCTGCGCGAGTCCAGCAGTACCGCCGGGGTGGGGCCGATCGCCTTGGGCACGTCGATGACCTGGTGGTACATGGTGGCCAGCAGGATGCCGTCGATCTGGCGCTCCTGGAGCGCCGCGATGGCCTCGCCGGTCTCGGCCGGGTCGCCGGAAGTGTCGACCATGAGCAGCAGGAACCCGGCCCGGCGGGCCGCGTCGTGGGCGCCGCGGATCATCTGCCCGGCGAAGGGCGTGGTCGCCACGTCGTCGCCGACGAACCCGATCATCTGGGTGCGGCGGGTCCGCAGGCCCCGGGCGACGGTGTTGGGACGGTAGCCCAGTTCGGCCGCGGCGGAGCGGACCCGCTCGCGGGTGTCCGCGCCGATGCGCGTGCCGCCGGTTCCATTGAGCGCCATGGAGGCCGTGGCCGTCGAGACTCCGGCGGCCCGGGCCACGTCGGCGAGGCGGGGCGGTTTGGTCACCATCGACTTGCTCCCATCGGTCAATCGATTAACTAAGACGCCACGTTCACGCGATGCAGAGTTAATCGATTAACGAAATCTATAGTCCGACTGACACGAAACGAAATCGAAGAAGTCACGATTTCACAACAACGAAACCTGCGTCACATCAGCCCGCCTCTCCGGATGCGCTCGAGCGACGGCCGGAGGCGACTTCACGTCTTGGGATCGGCGGCGATCGGGGATGGCTCGGGGCGGAGTGCCAGCGCACCGGCGACGAGCACGATCACCAGCATTACCGTGTTGTGGGCGTACTTCGGGAACGCTTCGACGTCGCCGATCAGCGGGAAGTAGGTGAAGGCCACCATGCCGCGCGACAGCAGGTATCCCAGGCCGACCGCCGCGCTGTGCCGGAGTGACCATCGTCCCGTCCGGGCCGCGACCAGGATGCCGACGCCTACCAAGCCGTTCGCCGCAAGGCCGACGGCGAATCCGGGCCAGGCCGCGGCACTGCCGAGATCCGAGATCAGCGCCGCGATCAGTGTGAACGTCAGCACGGCCCACACCGGCAGCCGACCTGTGGCCGCCTTCGGGACCGCCACGTGGGCCCGTCCGAGAAGGAGCGCCGCGACTATGAACGCGACCACGACGCCGGCGGAGACCGCGAGCTGCACCGACGAGCCCGAATGCGATTCCGGATCGGACAGGATCACGCCGGCGGTCCCCAGGTAGGCGAGTGCGGCGAGGACGGTCGTGACCGGTCCGAGCCACGGCTCTCGCGCGCGTCGCGGCGCCCAGGCTTCGGCGAGCGCCACCGGCGCCGCGAAACTGTAGATCAGGTGGCCCAGGACGAAGTTGAACGTATTGGACGCGCTGATCCCGAGCGCGGGGATCAGTGTTGCGTCCCGGTTGGCCTGCCAGCCCTCGTAATCCTGGTAGTCGACGGCGAACACCGACTGGTCGATCAAGCACGCCTGCGCGGTGCCCAGCGCGGCGAACAGCAGCAACAGGCTCGGCCAGCCCCAGCCGAGCCGGCGGACGAGCTCACGGGCCAGCAGCGCCGGCGCACCATAGAGCCCACCGAAGAAGACCAGCGCGAACGCGATCGCCTGCGGGTCGCCGGTGCTGTCGCCGTAGGCGGCCAGCAACTCCGCGCCGATCGCGCTCAAGCCCAGCAAGGCGAAGATCTGCGCCGGCCGGGTCGAAGCCGACCGGCCTCCTCCGCTGGGAGGCTGCCGCAGTCGCCCTGCGGCCGCATAGACGGCCACGCCCACACAGGCCGCCTCGACGCCGCGCAGGACCGCGGCCGGTAGACCGCGCTCACCCGAAAGGTCGGCCACGATCCGCGGAAACGACATCACGACCAGGAACGCCACCAGTGCCAGCACGACGACGCCGCCAACGCGGCCCCGCAGCACCAGCGCGACAACCGCGGCCGGGAACAGCACGAACACGCCGAACGGCAGGGTCGGCGGACCGTCGGACGCGGGACCGACCACGACCGCTCCGACGACCGACACCGCAGCGGCCAGCAACGCGGTCGGCAACAACCACACCCGACGTGATCCACCTGTACGACCCATGCACTCAATAATGACACATTGATGTGTCAGATCGACACTTAGGGGTCTTGATGTACTTCGCCGGATACTACAATCGACACGTGTCGCAACACCACCAGACAGCCGCGCCGTCGCCGACCGCTCGGCGCACCCGCCGGGTGATCATCGACGCCGCGATCGAGACGCTGGCATTGAATCCGGCGGCCACATTGGCCGAGATCGCCGACGCCGGCGACCTCAGCCGATCCACGTTGCACCGGCACTTCACCAACCGTGACGACCTGCTGAGCGCCATCGACGCCGAGTGCCGAGCGCGATTCGCGGCCGCGACGTCGGCGGCGCGTCTCGGTGACGATGGCGCCCTGGACTCGCTGGACCGGTTGGCGCAGGAATATCTCGACCTCGGCCCGGTGCTCGGGCTGGTGTTCGCCGACAACGCACCGGTCGACCCGGACACCTGGGAGGACAGCGACGGCCGCGATCAGGATCTGGTCGCGATGATCGAACGCGGGCAGCAGGCCGGCACCGGTCCGGACATCGATCCGGAACTCTCGCCGGACTGGGTGATCACGACCTTCTGGGTGCTGCTGTTCGGCGCCTGGCTATCGCTGAAGAACGGAATGAGCCGGCGGGACGTCGCGATGCATCTGTCCCGCACATTCCGCAAAGCAGTCGGAACCGGGACCTGACCCGCCTCCGGCTCCGGGCCCCGCCCAGCTGCGGCCGACCCGGGCCGTTCCGAGGGGTCACGTGGCGTTCACCGAACTATCGGAGCAGTGAGCGCGCGGCAGCCGCAGTGCGAGTTCGCTTTGGGCGCCTTGCGGTCACAGTCTCCGATCGAGGACGGACTATTGCACCGTGTCGTCGAGGTCGTGGCGGAGCCGGTGCGCGACGAGCGTGAGCGCCGAGGCCGCTCTCTCGACCAGCTCGTCGGTCATGCGCAGAGTCGGCCCGGAAATCGAGACCGCGAACCGACCTCCCGCGGTGAAGGGGACCGCCACGCAGCGGACGCCCAGCTCCATCTCTGCCTCGTCGACAGCGAAGCCGCGGTCGCGAATGCGGGAGAGCTCGGTGAGCATGCGCTCGGGGTCGACGATCGTCGCGGGCGTGAAGCGGCGCATGCCGACCCGGCCGAGCAGTTTCATCGCCGTCTCGTCGGGCAGCTGCGACAGCAGCGCCTTCCCGACCCCGGTGCTGTGCAGCGGCACGCGGTGGCCCACTTCGGTGAACATTCGCATGGAGTGCGTCCCGGCGACCTGCGAGACGTATTCCGCGGAGTCCATCGAGAGCGTGGCGAGGTTCGCGGTCTCCCCGAGTTCGGAGGCGAGTTCGCGCAGCGCGGGCTGGGCCCGCAGGCCGAGGAGCGCGTTCGCGTTGGCGCTCATTCGCGCCGCGCGGCCGCCGATCGTGTAGCGGCGGTTCAGCAGCTGGTGGGCGTAGCCCCGATCGACCAGTGTCCGAAGGAGGCGGTGGATCGTTCCGGCGGGGAGGCCGGTCATGGCGGCGAGCTCGGTGACGCTCAACGATCGTCCCGCGCTCCCCAGCGCTTCGAGCAGGTCCAGCGCCCGCTCTACGGACTGGACTCCGGTCTTTCGGTCCATCGGATCTTCCTTCTGGTCGGCAATCGATTGACCACCGGATTGTGAAGCAGGTAATCTTCGACTATGCGATATCAGTATTCCACAATACGGAAAACTGCATGGACACCCTAGTCGACAGCCTCCGCGGCGCGCTCGGCGATGTGACGCTGATGACGGACCCGGCCGCCACGGAGACGTACCGCCGGGACCGCGCCCTGGACCCCGGCGCGGGCGTGCCGCTCGCGGTCGTCCTCCCCGAGACCACCGCGCACGTCCAGACCGTCATGCGGTGGGCCACCGAGCACGGCGTCCCCGTGACGCCGCGCGGCGCGGGAACGGGGCTGTCCGGTGGCGCGACCGCCGTCGAGAACGGCATCGTGCTGAGCACCGAGCGCATGCGCGCCATCCAGGTGGACGAGGCGACCCGAATGGCGACCGTCCAGCCCGGACTCTTCAACTCAGAAGTCAAGGCGGCGGCCGCCGAGCGCGGGCTCTGGTATCCGCCGGACCCGGCCTCGTTCGACATCTGCACCATCGGAGGCAACGCCGCCACCAACGCCGGCGGACTCTGCTGCGTGAAGTACGGGGTCACCACCGACTACGTCCTCGGCGCGGAAGTCGTCCTCGCCGACGGCCGCGCCGTCCGGGTCGGCGGCCCGCGCCTCAAGGACGTCGCCGGGCTGTCCATGCTCAAACTGTTCGTGGGCAGCGAGGGAACCCTCGGGATCATCACCGAGCTCACGCTCCGGCTGCTCCCCAGCCCGCCCCCGCCGCGAACCGTCGTGGGATGGTTCGACGGCACCGAGAGCGCCGCGGCGGCCGTGCTGGAGATCGCCTCGCGCATCCGCCCCTCGATGCTCGAGTACATGGACCGCACGTCGGTCAACGCGGTCGAGGACGTCCTCGGCATGGGACTGCACCGCGACGCCGCGGCCCTGGTCGTGGCGCGGTCCGACGATCAGCACCCCGACGGGGCCGAGGTCGCGATCATGCTCGAAGCGCTCGAGAGGCACGGCGCGCGCGAGTGGTTCGAGGCCGCCGACGCCGAAGCGGGCGAACGGTTCGCGCACGCGCGCCGCATCGCCATCCCCGCGGTCGAGAAGCTCGGACCCCTCCTGCTCGAAGACGTCGGCGTGTCCATTCCCCGCTTCGGGGAACTGGTCGCGGGCGTCGAGCAGATCGCCCGGGCCCGCGACGTCACCGTCGCGTTCATAGCGCACGCCGGGGACGGCAACACCCACCCGCTGATCGTCTACGACCCCGAGGACGCCGACCTGACCGAGCGCGCGTACCTGGCGTACGGCGGGATCATGGACCTCGCCATCGGCCTGGGCGGCACGATCACCGGCGAGCACGGCGTCGGGCGCCTGAAGCGCCCGTGGCTCGCCGAGCAGATCGGCGAGGACCTGCTCGAGGTCTCCCAGCGCATCAAACGGGCCCTGGACCCGGACGGGATTCTCAACCCGGGAACGATATTCGCGGCCCCCGGAGCCGCATCTACGAAACGAGGACGAACACGATGACCTACATCGATGTCGGAGGACTCTCGGTGGATCGAGTGCTGCACTCGTTCGTCGAGGAGGAGCTGCTGCCCGCCGCGGGGGTCGACCCGCGCGAGTTCTGGGAAGGCTTCTCGCGGATAGTGGAGGACTTCGGCCCCCGCAACCGGGAGCTGCTGGCCGAGCGCGACCGGCTCCAGGCGGCCGTCGACGCCTGGCACGGCGCCCACCCGGCGCCGTTCGACGCGGGGGAGTACCGCCGCTTCCTCGAGTCGATCGGCTACCTGCTGCCCGAGCCCGCCGAGGTCGCCGTCACCACCGAAGGCGTGGACGACGAGGTCGCCCACCTGGCGGGCCCGCAGCTGGTCGTCCCGGTCTCCAACGCGCGCTACGCGCTCAACGCGGCCAACGCGCGCTGGGGTTCGCTCTACGACGCGCTGTACGGCACCGACGCGCTCCCCGGTGCGCCCGAGCCGGGCGGATACGACGCCGCCCGCGGGGCCCAGGTCGTCGAGTACGTGAAGACCTTCCTGGACGAGGCGGTCCCGCTCTCAGGCGGGACGCACACCGAAGCCGTGTCCTATGCGGTGGTCGACGGTCACCTGGTGGCGACCCTGGACAGCGGGGAGCGGGCCGGGCTGGCCGACCCCGCCCAGTTCGTCGGCTTCCGCGGCGATCCGCACCGGCCCGAGAGCGCGCTGCTGCGCCACCACGGCCTCCACATCGAGCTCCAGATCGATCGAGCGAGCGAGGTCGGCGCCAACGACCCCGCGGGCATCTCGAACGTCCTCCTAGAAGCGGCTCTCACCGCGATCGTCGACTTCGAGGACTCCGTCGCCGCCGTGGACGCGGAGGACAAGACCGCCGCGTACCGCAACTGGCTCGGCCTCAACCGCGGCGACCTCCAGGAGCGCTTCGAAAAGAACGGCCGCACTCTCGTCCGGGACCTGGCCGACGACCGCCGCTTCACCGCGCCCGACGGCGGCGAGGTCGCGGTGCCCGGTCGCGCCCTGCTCTTCGTGCGGAACGTCGGGCACCTGATGACCACCGACGCCGTCGTCGACGCGAACGGGACCGAGATCGGCGAGGGGATCATGGACGCCGTCCTCACCACGCTCGCCGCGCTCCCCGGCAGGGCCGCGTCGAACCCCCGCCGCAACGGCGGACACGGCGCCGTCTACATCGTCAAACCGAAGATGCACGGCCCGGACGAGGTCGCTTTCACCGTCGACCTGTTCTCGCGGGTCGAATCGCTGTTGCGGCTGCCCGCCAACACCGTCAAGCTCGGCCTGATGGACGAGGAGCGGCGGACGACGCTGAACCTCAAAGCCTGCATCGCGCAGGCCCGAGAGCGCATCGTCTTCATCAACACCGGGTTCCTCGACCGGTCGGGCGACGAGATCCACACCTCCATCGAAGCCGGCGCGTTCGTCCGCAAGGCCGACATGAAGCATCAGCCCTGGATGACCGCCTACGAGGACCAGAACGTCGACATCGGACTCGAGGTCGGCCTGCCCGGGCACGGGCAGATCGGCAAGGGCATGTGGGCGATGCCCGACCTGATGGCCGCGATGCTCGAACAGAAGATCGGGCACCCCCGGTCGGGAGCGGACACGGCGTGGGTGCCGTCGCCGACCGCCGCCACCCTGCACGCGCTCCACTACCACCGAGTCGACGTCGCCGCGCGGCAGCGGGAGCTCCGCGGCCGGCGGCGCGGAACGGTCGACGACCTGCTGCGGATCGCGATCGTCGACAAGCCGGAATGGACCGAGGCCGAGCGCCGGGAAGAACTCGACAACAACGTCCAGTCCCTGCTCGGATACGTCGTGCGCTGGGTCGAGCACGGCGTCGGCTGCTCGAAGGTGCCCGACATCCACGATGTCGGACTGATGGAGGACCGTGCCACGCTGCGCATCTCCAGCCAGCTCCTGGCGAACTGGCTGCGCCACGGCGTCGTGACCCCCTCGCAGGTCCACGAGAGCCTCCGCAGGATGGCCCGGGTCGTGGACGAGCAGAACAGCTCTGACCCCGAATACCGGCCGATGAGCGCCGACTTCGACGCGAGCATCGCGTTCCAGTCCGCCGTGGAGCTCGTGTTCGACGGCGCCCGGCAGCCCAACGGATACACCGAGCCGATCCTTCACCGGCGCCGCCGTGAAGCGAAGTCAGCGGTCCGCACGGCCTGAGGCCGACCCCAGCCGAACGAGGAGATCAGATGTCGCAATTCGTCGAAACGGCCGCGGTGAGTCACGCGGCGGCACAGCGGCTGGTGGCGGCCGCCGTCGCGGAGGGAGCGAGCCGCGGGATCGCGGTGGCCGCGGCCGTCGTCGATCCGGCCATGGCGCTCGTCGCCTACCTTCGCGCCGACGGCACCACGCCGCACAGCGCCGAGACGAGTAGGCGGAAGGCGAACACCTCCGCCTCCACCCGGAAGCCGACCGGATGGATGCAGGGGGACTTCGCGCTCGCCCTGCCGCTCGGGACCGGGAACCTCGTGACGAACATCCGCGGAGGCCACCCGCTGGTGGCCGAGGGGAAGAACATCGGAGGACTCGGCGTCGCCGGAGGCGCCCCCGACCAGGACGCGGAGATCGCCGAGGCCGCGCTCGCCCGGGAGGGCTTCGAATGCTGACCGCCGAGCCCCCGAACCCAGGAGACGCCGAATGACCATCGACAAGGCCGAGGTCATCCTGACCAGCCCCGACCGCAACTTCGTCACGCTCAAGATCACGACCGCCGACGGCCTCACCGGACTCGGGGACGCGACGCTGAACGGCCGCGAGCGCGCCGTGGTGAGCTACCTCGCCGACCACGTGGTGCCGCTGCTGCTCGGCCGGGACGAGTCCCGCATCGAGGACACCTGGCAGTTCCTGTACCGCGGCGCCTACTGGCGGCGCGGACCGGTGACGATGGCCGCGATCGCCGCGGTCGACATGGCGCTGTGGGACATCAAGGGCAAGAGGGCCGGCATGCCGGTGTACCAGCTGCTCGGAGGCGCCTCCCGCACCGGGCTGCTCGCCTACGGGCACGCCTCGGGCAAGGACCTGCCCGAGCTGTTCGACTCGGTGCGCGACCACCAGGAGCAGGGCTACCGCGCCATCCGGATCCAGACGGGCGTGCCCGGCCTCAAGGCCGTCTACGGGATCGCGTCGCAGGCGTCGGACGCCTTCGGCGGCGAGGCCCGCTACGACCACGAACCCGCCCGACGCGGTTCCCTTCCCATGGAGGAGGACTGGGACACCCGCTCGTACCTGCGCCACCTCCCCGGGGTCTTCGAAGCGGTGCGAAACGAGTTCGGGCCGGAGCTGCCGCTGCTCCACGACGGGCACCACCGGATGACGCCGATCGAGGCCGCGAAGCTCGGCAAGGCGCTCGAACCGTACGACCTGTTCTGGCTGGAGGACTGCACCCCGGCGGAGAATCAGGAGGCGCTGCGGCTGGTGCGCCGGCACACCACCACGCCCCTGGCGATCGGGGAGATACTCAATACGGTGTGGGACTTCAAGGACCTCATCCGCGAGCAGCTCATCGACTACGTCCGCGGCGCCGTCACGCACATGGGCGGCATCTCGGCGCTGAAGAAGACCCTCGACTATGCGGCGATGTTCCAGATCAAGTCGGGCATGCACGGGCCGACCGACATCTCCCCGGTCGGGATGGCCGCGGCGATGCACCTGGGGCTCGCGATCCACAATTTCGGCATCCAGGAGTACATGCGGCACGGCGCGAAGACCGACAGCGTGTTCCGCCAGTCGTTCACCTGGGAGAACGGGATGCTGCACCCCGGCGACGAGCCGGGGCTGGGCGTCGAGCTCGATGTCGACGAGGCCGGGAAGTACCCCTACGAGCAGGCGTACCTGCCCTACAACCGCTTGGCCGACGGAACGGTGCACGACTGGTGACCGAGCCGCTCGGGCCACTGGCGGTGGTCATCGCCCCGACAGCTTCAAAGGGGCGATGACCGCCGACGAGGCGGCGCGGGCGATCGAGATCGGCCGGCGCGTCCGCCGGCTCCGCCCGACCCGGCTCGGCGGATCGGTCGTCGCCGATATCCTCCACGGTCTGTACTCGCACGGCGTGAGGGCCTACAATGTGATGGTTCACAGTTTTATATATGTAGATTTATGAACACTTTTGTGGCGCGTCCGTGCCCACGCTCGCGCCCCCTCACCGCACGATTGGGAGTTCCCTATGCGTTCTCGAATCCGTCGGCGCCTCTCGGTCCTGGCCGTCGCGGCGGCCCTCGCCATGGCCGGCGTCTTCCTCATCGCCCCGCAGGCCCAGGCCGCCGTCGACACGAACACCTGGTACACGATCGAAGCCCGGCACTCCGGTCTTGTCATGGACATCGCGAATGCCTCGACCGAACCGGGCGCGGGGCTGACCCAGTACACCGACTCGGGCGGCACCAACCAGCAGTTCCGCTTCATCGACGCCGGCGGCGGCTACTACCGCATCCAGGCCCGCCACTCCGGGCTCGTCCTCGACGTGTCCGGATGGAGCTCGGCCAACGGCGCCGACATCATCCAATGGGACGACCAGAACGCCACGAACCAGCAGTGGGAGCTGACGGAGAACGCCGACGGCTACCACTCGATCGTCAGCCGCTCCTCGGGCAAGGCCCTCGACGTCTGGGAGCGCTCGACCGAACCGGGCGCGCGAGTGTCCCAGTACACGCCGACCGGCTCGGCCAACCAGCAGTGGCGCCTCGTCCCGGCCGACGAGGAGCCGTCCGACCCCGGCGACCCCTACGGCTACCTGTTCGCCTACATGAAGGGCGAAGGGAGCTCCAACGGCGAGCAGGTGTACTACGCCCTGAGCCGCGGCGACAACCCGCTCGCCTACGACTCGCTCAACAACGGTCAGCCCGTCGCCACCTCCAATGTGGGGGAGGAGGGCGCCCGCGATCCGTTCATCGTTCGGCACCCGGACACCGGCCGCTACTACATGATCGCCACCGACCTGCGGATCTACGGCAACGGCGACTGGAACCGCGCGTCGCGGTACGGCAGCCGCTCCCTGGTCGTGTGGGAGTCGAGCGACCTGGTCAACTGGACCTCCTCGCGCCTGGAGCAGGTCTCGCCGCCGGCGGCTGGCAACACCTGGGCCCCCGAGACGTACTGGGACCCGGAGCAGAACGCGTTCGTCGTCTACTGGGCCTCGAAGCTGTACTCCACCCCGGACCACTCGGACGACACCTACCACCGCATGATGTACGCGACCACGACCGACTTCCGCGACTTCAGCGAGCCGCAGGTCTGGGTCGACAAGGGATACTCCACGATCGACTCGACGGTGATCGAGGACGACGGCACGTACTACCGCTACACCAAGGACGAGCGCAGCGGCGGCTCGTGCGGCAAGTTCATCCTCGCAGAGACCTCGACGAGCCTGACGGACACCGACTGGTCCTTCCAGCGCGACTGCATCGGCCAGGGCACCATCGACCAGGGCGAGGGGCCGCTCGTGTTCAAGTCGAACACGGAGGAGAAGTGGTACATGTTCGTCGACGAGTACGGCGGCCGCGGCTACATCCCGTTCGAGACGACCGACCTCGCCGGGGGCCAGTGGACGCCCTCGTCGAACTACAGCCTGCCGGGGCGGCCGAGGCACGGCATGATCCTGCCGCTGACCGCGGAGCAGTACCAGACGCTCCAGGACGCCTTCTAGAACACGGTCCCAAGCCGATCGCGGGGCCGAGCCCCGCGATCGGCTAGGTCCCCGACTGGCGGGCCCGGTACGCGGTCGGGGCCATGCCGTGGACGCTGGTGAACTGGCGGGAGAAGTACATCGGGTCGTCGTACCCGGCCTCGCGGGCTACCGCGGCGATCGGCAGGTCGGTCCCGTCGAGGAGCTCGCGGGCGCGCGTCATGCGCAACTGCACCTGGAACTGGAGCGGGGTGACGCCGAGCCGCTCGCGGAACAGCGCGTTCAGCTGCGAAGGGCTCAGCCCGACCATCGATGCGAGCGCGGTGACCGAGGTGCGCCGAGGCGCCGTGGCCCGCAGATGCTCGGCGGCACGCTCGAGCGGGCTCATTCCGGCCCCGGGACCGCGGCGTCCGGTCGCGATCACGTGCGTGAGCGCGTGCCAGGCCGCACCCGCGGCCCGAATGAACGCCGAGGTGGTCAGCCCGGAGTCGAGCGCGTCGATGACCTGCGAGACCAGGCTCGCCGCCGGAGCCGGGTCCCGCAGGTGCGTGACCGGGCCGCCGGCCGCCGAATGCGCGGTCCGCACCAGGTCGGCCGCGTCGGACCCGGTGAAGTGGAACCACCACAGCGTCCACGGATCGTCCCGGGAGGCGCCGTAGGCGTGGGCGCGGTCGGCGGGAAGCAGGACGGTGCCGCCGCGCGAGACGCTGAACCGGAAGTCCTCGCTCCGGCACCAGCCCGCGCCGTCGGTGCAGACCAAGAGGATGTGCTCGCCCGCGCCCCGAGGGCGCGTGCGCCCGTGCCGGGCCGCGTGCGGAAAGAACCCGGCATCGGTGACCAGCATCTTCCCGGTCAGCGGATGGCGCAGCGCCTCGGCGACCACGGTCCGCGGGACCACGAGCATCCGCTGCCCGGCGAACCCGTCCCGGATCGTGCCCAAGTCGTCATTGGCCGTTGTTTCGTCCATGGACACCAGTGAAATGACCATCGACTGCCATGTCAAGCGCCCATAGAGTCGAATCATGTCATCCGGACATTCGAGGATCGTCCTGCCCGAGGCTCCCGCCGGGCTCGCCGACCTGCCCGCCAGGGCCTGGCGGCAGCCGGTCGCGATCGACACCTACGCGCCCGCCGCCCCCGACCGCTACCCGGCCTACCTGGACCAGCGCGTCTACCAGGGCTCCTCGGGCGCGGTCTACCCGCTGCCGTTCATCGACGCGGTCGCCCGCGACAAGGCCCCCAGGGACTGGGACGCGATCCACCTCGAGAACGAGTACGTCCGCCTGATGATCCTTCCCGAGCTCGGCGGCCGGATCCACATCGGACTCGACAAGACCCGCGGCTACGACTTCTTCTACCGCAACGACGTCATCAAGCCCGCGCTCGTGGGCCTGGCGGGCCCGTGGGTCTCCGGCGGTGTCGAGTTCAACTGGCCCCAGCACCACCGTCCCGCCACCCACCTGCCCGTCGAGACCGAGATCGAGACCGAAGCGGACGGATCGGTCACCGTCTGGTGCTCCGACCACGACCCGTTCGCGCGCATGCAGGGCATGCACGGCGTCCGCCTGCGCCCCGGGAGCGCGCTGGTGGAACTGCGCGGCCACCTGGTGAACCGGTCGGCGGAGACGCAGACCTTCCTGTGGTGGGCGAACGCGGCGGCCGCGTCGCACGACGACTACCAGTCGTTCTTCCCCACCGATGTGCGCGTGGTCGCCGACCACGCCAAGCGCGCGACCACGACCTTCCCCGCGGCCGAGGACCGGTACTACGGCATCGACTACCCGGCCCGCCGCACCCCCGAGCGCCCGGACGGCGACCGGCTCGACTGGTACCGCAACATCCCGGTGCCGACCTCCTACATGTGCCTGGGCACCGACGACGACTTCTTCGGCGGCTACGACCACGCCGCCGGCGCCGGATTCGTCCACTGGGCCGACCACCGCACCGCTCCCGGCAAGAAGCAGTGGACCTGGGGCAACGCCCCCTTCGGCTGGGCCTGGGACTCGCACCTCACCGACGACAACGGGCCCTATGTGGAGCTGATGGCCGGGATATTCACTGACAACCAGCCCGACTTCGCGTTCCTCGCGCCCGGAGAGACGAAGACGTTCTCGCAGTACTGGTACCCGATCCAGGACACCGGGCCGGTCCACCAGGCCACCCGCGAGGCCGCCGTCCGCTTCGACGTCGACGCCGACGAGGCCGAGACGCGCTTCCGGATCGCCGCGGCGGTCACCGCACCGCGCCCCGGAGCCCGGATCACGGTGCGCATCGGCGACCGCCTCGTGCGGGAGGTCGTCATCGACCTGGCCCCCGGCTCCCCGTACGTGCGCGAGTTCGCCTGGCCCGAGCCCGCCGATCCGTCCGAATGCGAACTCGCGGTCGAGCACGACGACACGACCCTGGTCACCTGGCGTCCCCGCCCCGAACCGGCCGAGCCGCCCGCCGCCGTGCCCGCGACCGAACCGCCGGCGCCGCCCGAAGTCGAGTCCGTCGACGAGCTGTACCTCACCGGCCTGCACCTCGACCAGTACCGGCACGCGACACGCAGGCCCGAGCCGTACTGGGAGGAAGCCCTGCGCCGCGACCCGGGCGAGGCCCGCTGCAACACGGCGCTGGCCGCGCGCCTGGCACATGCCGGACGGCTCGAAGCGGCCGAACAGCATCTGCGCCGGGCCGTCGCGCGGCTGACACGCCGCAACCCGAACCCGCGCGACGGCGAGGCCCACTACCGGCTCGGCCTCGTCCTCGACCGGCGGCGCCGCCACACCGAATCCAAAGAGGCACTCGGCAAGGCCGGGTGGGACCGCGCCTGGACCGACGCCGCCACGGTCGCCACCGCCCGGATCGACCTCGCCGCCGGACGCGACGCCGACGCCGAGTCCGACCTCACCGCGCTGCTCGAACGCAGCCCGGGCCACACGCAGGCCCGCAACCTCCTGACCGTGGCGGCCCTCCGAAGCGGCGACCGGGACCGCGCGGCCGACGTCGCGCGGGAGACCCTCCGGCGCAACCCGCTCGACGCGTGGGCCCGCGACCTGGCCCACCGGCTCGGCCGCGACGCCGAACCCACGACCGACCCGACCATCGCCATGGACGTCGCCCTCGAATACCGCTCGATCCGCGAGGACGAGGCCGCGATCGAGCTCCTCGACGCCGCGACCCGGCTCCCGCCCGCACCCGGCCAGGTCAACGTCGTCCCGCTCGCCTGGATCCACCGCGCCGACCTCGAATTCGAACGCGGCGACGAACGAGCCGCGGACCTGGCCTTGGAGCAGGTCCGGAAGTCGGATCGGACGTGGTGCTTCCCCTCGGCCGCCGACAACGACGCCCTGGCGCGGCTGCGGGACCGCCGCCCCGGCGACGCGGTGCTCGCCGCGCTCTCCGGACACTGGCTGTACGCCGCGGGCCGCCGCGGCGAAGCCATCACCGCCTGGGAAGCGGCGGCCCCGACCGGCGACCCGGTCGTCCTGCGCAACCTCGGCGTCGCCGCCCACAATGTCCAAGGCGACCCCGAACGCGCCGCCGACTGGTACGAACGCGCCCGCGCCGCCGCACCCGACGACGCCCGCCTGCTCTACGAGGCCGACCAGCTCGACGCCCGCCGCGGCATCGACCCCGAGCAACGCCTCGCCGTCCTCGAACGCCGCCGCGACCTGGTCGAACTCCGCGACGACCTGTCCGTGCAGATCGCCGAGCTCCTGACCGCCGTCGGCCGGGCGAGCCGGGCCCTCGACGTGCTCGCCGGCCGCGCCTTCCAACCCTGGGAAGGCGGCGAAGGCCGCGTCCTCGCCGCCTGGGAAGAGGCGCACCTGGCCCTCGCCCGGCAAGCCCTCGCCGCGGGCGACCCACACCCCGCCGTGGACCACGCCCGAGCCGCGCTCGACCCCGCCCCGAACCTCGGGGAGGCCCGCCACCCCCTGGCCAACACCGCCGACCTCCACCTGGTGCTCGGCGACGCCCTGGCGGCCGCCGGAGACCCGGTCGCCGCCCGCACCGCCTGGGCCCAGGCCGCCGCCCAAGAAGGCGACTTCCAGACCATGCAGGTCCAGGCCCACTCCGAGCACACCGCCGCCGCCGTCACCGCGCTGCGTCGCCTCGGCAAACCCGACGACGCCGGGGCCCTGCGCGACGACCTCGAACGCTACGTCGACCGGCAGGACCGGACCGAGGCCCGAATCGACTACTTCGCGACCTCCCTGCCGACCATGCTGCTGTTCACCGCCGACCCCCAGGCCGCCCACGCCACGCGGAACCTCGTGCTGCGAGCGCAGCTCGCGCTGCTGGACGGCGCACCCGACCGCGCCGCGGCCCTCGCCGAGGTCGCGCTCGAACGCGACCCGCTGAGCGGCGCCGCCCGCGCCGTCGTCGAATCGGCCTCCGCGGCGTGGACACTTCCCTTTGCCCTCAAAGGAGAGACATGACGAACCCGACCCTCGCCCGCGCGCTGCGCGTCACCGCACCCCCACCGCCGCCCCGCGGCCACCTCCTCTTCGGTGAATCCCCGGGAGCGCTCGACCGGATCGAGGTGACCGGCCGCTGGATCGAGCGCGCCGGACGGGCCTGGATCCCGATCACCGGCGAGATCCACTACTCCCGGCTCCCGCGCGGACGCTGGGACGAGATCCTCGGCCACTCTCGCGCCGGCGGCCTCGACTCGGTCGCCACGTACGTGTTCTGGGCCGCCCACGAACCCGAACCCGGCCGCTTCGACTGGACCGGGAACCTCGACCTGCGCGCCTTCGTCGAACTCGCCGCCGACCACGGACTCGACGTCATCGTGCGCCTCGGCCCCTGGAGCCACGGCGAGTACCGCAACGGCGGCTTCCCCGACTGGATCGCCGACAGCGACCTGAACACCCGCACCAACGACCCCGACTACCTGGCGCTGGTACGACGGCTCTACGCACAGACCATCGCCCAACTGGAGGGCCTGGGCCACGCCGAGGGCGGACCGGTCATCGGCGCGCAGGTCGAAAACGAACTCTACGACCAGCCCGAGCACCTCGCCACGTTGCGCGAGATCGCCGAAGAGTGCGGCCTGCGCGTGCCCCTGTGGACCGCGACCGGCTGGGGCGGCGCGCAGGTGCCCGAGACGCTCCTGCCGGTCTACAGCGCCTACTCCGAGGCGTTCTGGGAGGACGAGACCACCGAATGGTCCGCGTTCGCCGCCTCCCACTTCCGCTATGGCGAAGTCCGCGACGACCTCACCGTCGGAGCGGACCTGCGCGAATCCCTCGACGGCGTCGCCGCCGCGGACCCGGCCGGAGCCGACGACCGACTGCCGTTCACCACCTGCGAACTCGGCGGCGGCATGCACGTGGCCTACCACCGCCGACCCCTCGTCTCCAGCGAGGACATCGCCGCGCTCGCGCTCGCCAAGATCGGGTCCGGCTCGGCCTGGCAGGGGTACTACCTGTACTCGGGCGGCACCCAGCGCACCGGACCGCACGGGACCGAGCAGGAATCGCAGGCCACCGGCTATCCCAACGACGTGCCGTCGCTCAGCTACGACTTCTACGCGCCGATCGGCGAACACGGCCAGATCCGCCCCCACCACCACTACCTGCGCCGACAGCACCTGTGGCTGCGCGCCGAAGGCCACCGCGTCGCCACCCTGACCACCACCGTCGGCGGCGGCGGAGACGCCCCCGACGAACCGCGCTGGGCCGTCCGATCCGACGGCCACAGCGGCTACCTGTTCGTCACCACCTACCAGCCGAAGCGGCCGCTCGCGGCCCAGCCCGGCGCCCAGTTCACCGTCGCCTTCGACGACGCCGAAGTCACCGTCCCGACCGCGCCGACCGACATCCCGGCAGGGCACTCGCTCGTGTGGCCGCTGCGCTACGAGCTCACTCCCGACCTGGAACTGCGCAGCGCCACCGCGCAACTGCTGACGCGCATCAAGGACGACGAGGGCCGCCTCGTCGTGCTCGCCGCGACCGACGGAATCCCGGTCGAGATCGTCCTCGGCGACGGCACCGCCGTCGACCTGCCCGGCCCGCCGGGCCCGGACTGCGTCGTGGAACTGCCCGGAGTGCGGCTGCTGATCCTCGACGAGACGAGCGCGAACCGCCTCTACCGGCTCGACCTCGCCGGACGCGACCGGCTCGTCCTCTCCGACGCGCCCGTCCGTGCCGACGGCGGCGACCTCGTCGTCCAAACCGAGTCCGAACACGTGACCGTCGCGATCCTCCCCGCGCCCGCCGGACTCGACGCCGACCGCGCGGAGTTGTCCGGACCCCTCACCCAGGGACCGTGGCGCTCCTGGGCCGTCACCGCGCACAGAGCGGGCCCCGTCCCGCTGGCCGTCGAGCACCGCCCCGAGCACGGCCCCGCCCCCGAACCCAGGCGCGGCGGCCCCATGAACCGCCTCGGCGCCCCAGACGACTACACGAACGCCGCGACCGTCCACATCGACATACCGCCCGAGGCGTTCGCGGCCGACCGCACGCTCCTGCGCCTCGAATGGACCGGCGACGTCGGTCGCGCCTACGTCGGCGACCGGCTGGTCTCCGACCACTTCTGGCACGGCCGCGCCTGGGACGTCGACCTCACCCCGCACCGCGAGGCGGCGGCCGAACACGGCGTCCGGCTCGAACTGCTGCCCTGGCGGCGCGCGACGGGCGTATGGGTCGACCCGACCGTGCGCGAAGTCGACGACGGGATCGCCATCGAGGCCGCCACCGCCGTACGGGTCGACACGATCCGGCTCGGCGCCCGAAAGGAGTCGTCGTGACCGTCGACCGCAGACAACTGCTGCGCCTGGCCGGAGCCGCCGGCCTCGGCGCCGGGGCCCTGACCGGCTGCACCGCCTCTGAAGAAGGAGAGGCCATCGACTCCGGCCCGGTCGAACTGCAACTGTGGACCCACGACCCCGGGTACGCCACCTACTTCACCGGCGCCCCGGACGATCCGGCGCTCGTCGGCGGCAGCGCCTGGACCTACACGGTCGACGTCACCTCGATCGCCCCGGCCGACATCGTCTCGCGCCTGGTCAACCAGGCCGTCGCCGAGCGGCCCCTGCCGAACCTGGCCGGGCTCGTCATCGACCAGTTCCCGCGGGTCATGCGCGCCGGTATCGCCCAGAACCTCTTCGTCGACCTCACGAGCCTGACCGAGCCGCTCGGGGACCGGCTGCTCAAGACCCAGCCCTACACCGTCGACGGGGGCGTGTACGCGATCGAGTCGGACAACTCCGTCTCGGTCATGTACTACCGCGCCGACCTGTTCGACGAGCTCGACATCCCCGAGGACATCGCCACCTGGGAGGAACTGCTCGACATAGGCGCCGAAGTCGCGGCCGAGACCGGCCAGGCGATCGGTATGGTCTCCAACGGCGACAACGGCGCCATCGTCAACGGCTTCGCCCAGATGCTCCTCCAGAGAGGCGGCAACCTCTACGACGCCGACGGGGAACTCGCGGTCCTCTCCGAGGAGTCGATCGAAGTCCTCGAACTCATGGCCGAAGGGGTGCGCACCGGCGCGCTGCTGTCGATCGCCGACCCCTATGGCGGGGCCGCCGCCGCGGCGCTCAAGGACTCACAGCTCATCGCCACCGTCATGCCCAACTGGTACAAGGTCTACGGCCTCGAAGCGAACGTGCCCGACCAGGCCGGCCTGTGGCGGGCCCGCACCATCCCGGCCTTCGCCGCGGGCGGACACGTCGCCTCCACCATGGGCGGCACCGCGTTCGCCGTCCTCGCCGACCAGGCCGAGACCGACGCGGCGGTCGACTTCCTCCAGCGTACCTACCTCACCCCCGAAGGCCAGCTGGCCCGCTACGGCGCCGGCGCCTACCTGCCCACCCTCGTCGACCTCTACGACACCCCCGACTTCCAGGACATCACCGACCCGTACCTGGGGGACCAGCGGATCTTCGAGGTCTACGGGGCCGGGGCCAACGACATGCCCGTCTTCTACCAGGCCGCCGGCGCCTCCGTCCTGCGCGACAGCCTCGGCGGGCCCCTCCTGCGCGCCATCCACGGACAGGCCGACCCCGAGGAGGCCCTCCGCGAGGGCCTGCGCGCCTACGAAAGGCAGGCACCGGCATGAGCACCGCTACCGCCGCACCCCCAGCGAAGACCGGCGCCCACCGCTGGGCCCCCTACGCGTTCATCTCGCCGTTCTTCATCCTGTTCACCCTGTTCATGGTCGTGCCCATCGGCGCGGGCGTCTACCTGAGCCTGACCGACTGGGCGGGACTCGGCTCACCGGAGTACATCGGCTTCGACAACTACACGCGCCTGTTCCAGGACCCCAGCTACGGCGCGGCCCTGGGCAACACCGCGATCTACACCGTGTTCGCGCTCGCCGTCGTGCTCCCGGCCTCGCTCCTGATCGCCCGGGCCCTCGACGCCCGCGGCCTGGTCCTCCGCGACTTCTTCCGGCTCACCTACTTCATGCCGGTGGTCCTGTCGCCGATCATCATCGCCCTCGTCTTCGGCCTGATCTTCGACGGCGAGTACGGGCTGCTCAACGCCGTGCTCGAAGCCCTCTTCGGATTCGGCGGCGTCTCCTGGCTCACCGACCCCTTCTGGGCCCGCGTCGTCGTGGTCGTCCTGGTGCTGTGGCGCTGGACCGGCTACCTGACCATCTTCTTCCTCGCCGGGATGCAGGCCGTCCCGCGCGAACTCTACGAAGCCGCCGAAGTCGACGGCGCCGGGCCCGTGCGCCGCTTCTTCTCGGTCACGCTCCCGCAACTGAAGCCCATCACCGCGTTCATCGCCGTGACGATGCTGGTCAACACCGCGCAGATCTTCGAGGAGCCGTTCCTGCTGACCCAGGGCGGGCCCGGCGAGTCGACCCTGTCGCTGTCGATGTTCATCTACCGGGCCGCGTTCCAGCGGCAGGAACTCGGCTACGCCGCCGCCGCGGGCGTGGTCATGTTCATCATCGTCTTCGCGCTCGGACGCGCCAGCTCCAGCGCCCTGGGCGTAGGGAGGACCCGATGACCGCCACCGCCGTCCGCACCGACACCGCCTCACCGCCTTCGAAGCCCAAGCGGACCCCGAGACCGGTCAGACCGGGCCGACTCGGCCTGTACCTGACGCTGTTCGCACTGGTCGCGGTCTTCCTGGCCCCGCTGGTGTGGGCGCTGTCGTCCTCCTTCAAGAACCGCAGCGACATCTTCTCGTTCCCGCCCCGCCTATGGCCCGAACCGGCGACTCTCGACAACTACGCGAACCTCCTGTCCGGGCACCCGTTCTGGAACTGGATGCTCATGAGCACCGGCGTCGCCGGAGTCAGCACGGTCGCCGTGGTCTTCCTGTGCTCGCTCGCCGGATACGGATTCGCCAAGTTCGAGTTCAAGGGCAAGCGATTCCTGTTCGACGTCATGTTCTCCTCGCTCGCGATCCCCTTCGCGGTCATCGTGGTGCCGCTGTTCATCCTCGTCGCCAAGCTCGGACTCGCCCACCCGCTGTTCGCGCTCATCGTGCCCTGGGTCGCCCCGGCGTTCGGGATCTTCATGATGCGCCAGTACGTCGAGCAGTCCATCCCCGACGAGATCCTCGACGCCGCCCGCATCGACGGCTGCTCGGAGTTCCGCATCTACTGGACCGTGGTCCTGCCGCTCCTGCGCCCCGCACTCGGCGCGCTGGCGGTGTGGAGCTTCCTGGCCGCCTACAACAACCTGCTGTGGCCCCTGGTCATCGTCTCCGAACCCGAGTACTACACCGTCCCGCTGGGAATCCAGGCGCTGTTCGGCGCCGAGGGCCGCCAGTACGACCTGGTGCTGGCCGGCTCCATCCTCGCGGCGGTCCCCGCGATCGCCGTGTTCATCCTGCTGCGCAAGCAGCTCGTCTCCGGACTGACCGCCGGAGCGGTGAAGTCATGACCGCCGACCCGCATGGAGCGACCATGGGACCGACCAGTCCGCCCGCGCGCCTCGCCATCTCCCTCTGGGACTTCTCCTGGTACGTGCGCACCGGCCCCGGCGAGCCGTTCGCCGACCTCGACGCCGCCTTCGCGCGCGCCGTCGACCTGGGCTACAACGCCGTCCGCATCTGCGCGATGCCGTTCCTGCTCTTCAGATCCGGGATCGACACCACCGCGCTGCGACTCGAACCGGTCGGCGGCGGCTACGCCTCCAGGGTCCGCTGGTACGACCTCGAACGGCCGACCGTCATCGACGCCAGGGCCCACCTGCTCGACTTCTTCCGCGCCGCCGACCGGCACGGGGTCTCGGTCATCGTCTCCTCCTGGGAGTACCAGCAGAGCCCGGCGTTCGCCGACGACCCGGCCTGGTACGAGGCGCTCCACGCCGTCGACCCCGACCAGCGGCTCACCGTCCTCGGCGAGGCCCAAGCCGACCTCGTCGACTTCCTGGCCGAGCACGACCTGGCGCACACGATCGCGCTCGTGGAACCGCACAACGAGGTCCAGGCCGGGCACCTCACCGCCGGGCTCCCGGGCGTCGAGGACGCGGTGATCGAACTCCGGGGCCGCCTCGAAGCGGGGATCGCGGCCTTCCGGGCCCGCCACCCGGAGGTGCCGTGCGGACCCAACTACGCGCAGGTCCCGGTCGGATCGATGCGCGGGCTGCCGGCGAACGCGACCGTCCTGGTCTTCCATCCGTACGTGTACGGAGTGCTGGACGAGCTGATCGAGGAGTTCGCCCTGCGCGGCGACCCCGCCGACTTCCCGCAGGAGCGCGCCGACGCCGAGCTGCTGCGACCGGGCGCACCGCGCCTGGCCGACTGGGCGCCGCCGCCGGAATCGGAGTGGAAGCGGCGGGCCTCGATCGTCGGGCACGCCGAGATCTACGTCCACGACTGGTGCGACCCCGAGAAGTTCGACCGCCGGCTCTACGACCGCTATGGAGCCCACCGCATCGCCATGGCCCGCGAGCTGCGCGACTGGATCGACGTCGCCGCCGACCACGCCGCGCGCCTCGGCGTCCCGCTCGTCTTCGGCGAGGGCTGGGTCGGCTACACGCCCCGCGACGGCCGTTTCGAGGAAGGACCTGTCGGCGCCCAGATCTGCCGTGACGCGGTCGCGCACTCCGTCCGCGTCGGAGTCTGGGGCTCGCTGGTGTGCTCCAACGCCGCCCCGCATCACGCGATGTGGGCCGACGAGGCGCTCCAGCGCGAGTGCAACGCTCTGCTGCTGGAGGGACGACACCGCTGACGGCGGGAGGCCGTTCCGGCTCGTGACCTCGAGCGAGGAGCGGGGAAAAGCTTGACCAAAATATTGACATATGTCTATACTTTATGTATCTGTGATCGTTCACAGAAGTGAATGAAGACCGTCGACGCGAACGCGGCGTCCGAGCCGAGCAGCACGCAGGTGCGCCCCGATCGTTCGGATTCCACACCCGGCACACGGCTCGATGCGCCAGCCGCCGCGCGACGCCTAGAGAAGGGAAGACCATGGAACGTACATCACGTACGAATCCGCGCCGAAGGCGACCATCGGTCGCCGCGGCATTGTTCGCACTGGTAGCGGCACCGCTCGCGGCGGTCGGCCCCGCCGGAGCGGAGGAGCTCGAGGGCGCGGCCGCCGATGACGGAGCCCTGGCCGGCCTGTCGGAGCAGGTGGCCGACTACGAGACCCGTGCTCCGGGCGAGTACAGCGCCGACTCCTGGGAGCCGTTCGCCGAAGCGCTGACCACGGCCGACGAGGTCGCCGCCGACTCCTCCGCGACGGAGGACGAAGTCGCGGAGGCCAAGACCGACTTGCAGGACGCCGCCGCCGAGCTGGAGCCGCTGGCGGGGTCGTTCGAGACGATCACGAACGACACGTTCTGGAACGACACCGACGGCAACCCGATCTACTCCCAGGGCGGAGGGGTGTTCAAGTTCGGGGACACCTACTACTGGTACGGCGTGCACTACACAGGCGCCGAGTACTACCGGGCCGACCCGACGCGGAAGTACAACAACGACGTCTCGTTCGTGTCGATCCCGGTGTACTCCTCGCAGGACCTGGTGAACTGGGAGTTCGAGAACGACGTCGCCACGACCAGTACCGGCCTGTGGGGCTGGGTGGGACGGCTCGGCGTGGTGTACAACGAGAACACCGGCAAGTACGTGCTGATCACCCAGCTGGGGGACGCGGTCGCGTTCCTGCAAGGCGACACGCCGACCGATGACTTCGAGCACGTCAGAACGCAGGATCAGATCCAGGGCAACGTGACCGAGGGCACCGGGGACCAGACCGTCTTCACCGACGAGGACGGTCAGGACTACCTGGTCTACTCCAACAAGCACGGCCGCAGCCACGTCTACGTCTCCAAGATCCGCGACTCCGACTCGTTGTACATCGAGCCGGCGGTGGAGATCGGGTGGCATGGCGACGGCCGTGAGGGCAACGCCATGTTCAAGCTCGACGGCACTTACCACACGTGCGCTTCGGACCTGCACGGCTGGAACACTTCGGTCAACTACTGCATCGATTCCACCAGTAGTGACATCCAGGGTGACTACTCGAACTGGTACACCCTCTCGGGCACCGAGATGGACTACAGCCACGTGACCCAGACCGGGTTCTTCGTGACCGTCGAGGGCACCGAGGAGACCACGGTGCTCTACGCCGGGGACCGCTGGGCCGACTTCGCGTGGAACGGGATCGGCTACAACCAGTGGCTGCCGATCACCGAGGAGGGCGGCGATCTGCAGTTCCACTCGATGAGCCAGTGGCAGTTCAACGCCGCCACCGGCGAATGGCGGGTCGGGCCCGACAACAACTACATCCTCAACCCCGACTTCCAGGCCGACCGGGTCTCCGTCTCCAACCTGCGCGGATGGGACAACGCCGGCGGCAGTGTGGGCAATGTCGAGCCCGGCGCCAACGGCAGCCGCTTCGCGATGGAAGTCGGCAACAGCGGCAGCACCAGTCAGCAGATCGACGTGCCCGCGGGCACCTATTCCCTGTCGGTGGACGCTCGAGGGAGCTCGGGCGGCGTGACGGTCGTCGGCGCCGACGGGACCGAGCACGTCCTCAACATCCCGTCCTCGGGAGGCTGGAACGAGCGGGGGCTCACCGACATCGAACTACCCGCCGGAACCGCCACCGTCTGGGTCTGGGCGTCGGGCTCGGGAGGCGTCCAAGTCGACGACTTCTACCTCGTCCGGACGGATGGCGACGCCCCTGATCCTCCTGACGAGGATGTGGTGCGGTATGAGGCTG
>NZ_JAELXW010000113.1 GCF_016428645.1 Glycomyces salinus
GCCATTGCCATCACCCACAGGGTGGGAAAGCATTCATGTTCGACGCCCGACCCGCTTGCACTCCAAGTGAAAACACGCCTGAAATCCCGCCACGGACACTGACCATCCACTCCGCTCCTCGTCGCTGCCCGATCGAAGCCGGGCCCGACACGACCCGCACCCGGCCACCGACCCCGACCGTCCACCCGCCTCTCCGTCGCCGCCCGCTCGAACCCCGACTCGACGCGGCCCCACCGGGCCGTCAACCGTCGGGCGGTCGCGGGCCCGAAGTTGATCTACCGATATCAATTCGTGATCGATTGGCAGCGCTTCCACTCTATTCAGCCATTTATCTAATGGTTAGATTTATGGCTGTCTTAACCCCCGGCGCCGACGCCTGTCGGCGTCCTACCGCAGAGAGGCGGAAGACATGAACGGCATGATTCGGCGGCGCGTCCGCGCCGGAATCGCCCTCGCCGCGACCCTGGGGCTGACGGCGGCGACCGCGGCCTGTTTCGGCGGCGACGACGGCGGAGACGGCGACGACACCCTCACGATGGTCGTCTGGGGCGGTGACCTCGACAAGGAGACCTACCAGGCCCGCATCGACCTCCTCGAGGCCGAGCACTCGGACATCCAGATCGACCTCCAGCTCATCCCGTCGGACCAGTACGCGCAGAAGGTCCAGACGATGATCGCCGGCGGCGACGGACCCGACATCATGCAGGTGGCCGAGAACGTCAACTCCTACTCCTCCAAGAGCCAGCTGGTGCCCCTCGACGAGTACGTCGAGTCCTCCGGCATGGACCTCCAGGACCGCTTCGGCCCCGTCGGCGACCTCTACTCCTACGAGGACGAGGTGTACGCGATCCCCGACCGCTCGGGCGCGATGATCACCTACTACAACCAGGACCTGTTCGACGACGCCGGACTGGACTACCCCAGCGCCGAATGGAACTGGGACGACGCCCAGAGCGCCATGGAGCAGCTGTCCGAGCCCGAGGGCCAGTGGGGCTACTCCGGCGCCGGCTGGTGGGCCCAGTGGTGGAGCTTCGTCTACCAGAACGGCGGGCAGATCATCGACGACTCCGGCGACCCGGCCATCAACTCTCCCGAGGTCGTCGAGGCCGCCCAGTGGGCCAACGACCTGGTCCACGAGTACCACTACGCGCCCACCGCGGCCGAGTACGCGGACATGGGCCCCGACATGGGCGGCGACCCCGCGTTCGCCGCGGGCACCGTCGCGATGAACACCACCGGCTTCTGGGCCATCGGCGGCCTGGCCGAGGCCGACTTCAACTGGAACATCGCCCCGCTGTGGGGCGGCGAGCAGCAGGCCGTGACCGCCTTCGGCTCCGGCCTGGCGATCTCGCGCGACAGCGACAACCCCGACAAGGCGTTCGAGGCGATCGACTTCCTCACCGACACCGAGGCCCAAGAGGTCATCATCGACAACGCACAGGACGTGCCCGCCAACATCCACGTCCAGGAGTCCGACGCGTTCCTCAACCCCGAGTGGGCCCCCGAGGGACTCAACATGGAGGCGTTCGCCGAGTCCTCCGAGTTCATCTTCCGGGCGCCGTTCATCCCCGAGTGGAACGAGATGCAGGCGGCCATCAACGACAACCTCGGCACCTTCTGGAACGAGGGCGGCGACGCGCAGGCCGAACTCGACAACGTCCAGTCCCAACTCGAGTCGATCGTCCAGTAGGGCCGAAACGATGTCGTCGAATGTCCTCGGCGACGCCCTCGGTGCGGCGCGCGTGTCGCGCCGCACCGGTCGGCGTCCCTCCAAGATGTCCCGGCGCGGCAGGAAGGAAGCCTTCTACTTCTGGCTGTTCATCTCGCCGTGGCTGATCGGATTCGTCGGGTTCCTGCTCGGCCCCATGCTCGCCTCGATCTACATCTCGCTCACCGAATGGGACTCGTTCACCCCGCCCGAATGGGTCGGGCTGGAGAACTTCAGGCGCGCGCTGTTCGAAGACCCGGTCTTCTGGAAGGCGCTCGGGAACACCTTCTACTACTCGGCGATCTCCGTCCCGCTGGGCCTGGTGATCGGCGTGTGGCTCGCGAACCTGCTCAACAAGCGCGTCCGCAGGCGCAAGCTGTTCCGCACGTTCATCTACCTGCCCACGCTCGTCCCGCTCGTGGCGACGGCGATGGTCTTCAAGATGGTCCTGGCGCCCTCGGGCCCGCTGAACGACCTGCTCGGGTGGTTCGGCATCCCGGGACCGGACTGGCTGCTCGACGCCAACTGGATCAAACCGGGCCTGATCGTGCTCTCCACCTGGGGTGCGGGAGCGGCGACCGTGCTGCTGCTGTCGGCCATGAACGGCATCCCGCGCGAGCTCTACGAGGCCGCCGAGATCGACGGCGCCGGACCCGTGCGCCAGTTCTGGGCCGTCACGTTCCCGCAGATCACGCCGATTATCTTCTTCAACCTGATAATGGGACTCATCCAGGCGTTCCAGATCTTCTCGCAGATCTACATCTTCACCGCGCAGACCGGCTCGATCGGCGGCCCGAACAACGCGAGCCAGTCGATGGTGACCCTGCTGTTCCGCGAGGCGTTCTCCTTCTACCACTTCGGATACGCCTCGGCGGTCGCGTGGCTGCTGTTCCTGGTCATCATGGCGTTCACCCTGATCGCCTTCCGCACGGCCCGGCGCTGGGTCTTCTACGAATCGGAGGTGCGCTGATGGCACTCGCCACGCAGACCCCTCAGGCCGACGCCGATCAGCCGCGCGGCCGCAAGAACGGCGGCGGCGACACTCACGAGCGGCGGCTTTCGGCCTTCAAGGCCACGCCGGCCACCTATGCGGTGCTCATCCTCGTCTCGGCGGTCTTCTTCGTGCCGTTCGTGCTCATGGTGTCGATCTCCCTGGCCAGCGACCAGACCAGCGCGGAGAACGCGTTCACGGTCATCCCCACCGAGTTCACCTGGACGAACTTCACCGACGTCTTCACCGAGACCGGCCTGCCGGTCGGGCGCTTCGTCGTCAACTCGGTCGTCATCGCCGGCCTGTCCGCGGTCGGCCAGGTGCTGTCGTCCTCGCTGGTCGGCTACGCCTTCGCTCGCCTGCGGGCCCCCGGCAAGGGCGTCATGTTCATGATCGTGCTGGCCACGATGATGATCCCCGCCCAGATCACGATGATCCCGCAGTTCCTGCTGTTCAAGGAGCTCGGATGGGTCAACACCTGGCTGCCGCTGATCGTCCCGAACTTCTTCACCAACGCCTTCAACGTGTTCCTGGTGCGGCAGTTCGTCTCCCGCATATCCAGCGAACTCGACGAGGCGGCGCAGATGGACGGCCTGGGCTACTTCGGCGTCTACCGGCGCATCATTCTGCCGATGATGTGGCCGATCCTGACCGCGATCGCGATCTTCACGCTGACCTTCACCTGGGGCGACTTCATGGGCCCGCTCATCTACCTCAACTCCGAGGAGGGCATGCCGCTGGCCCTCGGCCTCCAGTACATGACGAGCACGAGCAACGCCATGCAGCTGCCGCCGTGGAACCTCGTCATGGTCGGCTCGATCGTGCTGACCCTGCCGATGATCGCGGTCTACTACCTCGGACAGAAGTACCTTTACGAAATGAACCTCCAGGGCGGAAGCGCAGGTGTGAAGTGACCGAAATGTCCACGGTGTCCGTCGAGCTCGGACCCTCCGGGATCGTGCTCGACGGACGCGAGGAGGCGCTGCTGTGCGCGTCGCTGTTCTACTTCCGCCTCCCGCGCGAGGTCTGGGTGTCGCGGCTCGCGGCCGTCCGCGCCACCGGCTACCGAGCGATCGACGTCTACCTGCCGTGGAACTTCCACGAGCGGGCGCCGGGCGAGTGGGACTTCGAGGGGCGGCGCGACGTCGGCGCGTTCCTCGACCTCGCCTACGAGGCCGGCCTGGCGGTGATCGCCCGGCCCGGCCCCTACATCTGCTCCGAATGGGACGGCGGCGCCATGCCCGCCTGGCTCGGCCTCGAAGACGGACTCGAACTGCGCCAGGCCGAGCCGCGCTTCCTCGAACACGTCCGAGGCTGGTTCGACCGCGCCATGCCGATCCTGGCCTCGCGCCAATGGGGCCGCGGCGGCGGCGTCATAGCCGTCCAGCTGGAGAACGAGCTGGACTTCTTCGACACCCGCGACCGCCACGCCTACCTCACCGCGCTGCGGGACATGGCGCTCGGGCACGGCATCGACGTGCCGCTGGTCGCGTGCGCCGGGCAGGGCGACCTGAACGGCGCGACCGGCGGCGTCGACGGCGTTGCCCCGGCGTTCAACTTCTACCCCGACGACCGCTCGCCGTTCGTCGAACCCGAGGTCCGCCGCTACGCCGACCTGGTCGCCGAGCGCGGCCTGCCGCTGCTGGTGACCGAGACCAACCGGTACCACACCACCCTGAGGCGCCTCCTGGCCAGCGGGGCGACCCTGCTCGCCCCCTACCTCCAGGCATCGGGCTTCGACCTGGGGTACACGCCCTCGGTCGGCAACTGGGGCGACCCGGGCGGGTTCATGACCCACGACTACGACTTCGGCGGATACCTGTCCCCGGTCGGCGAGGCGCGACCCGAGGCCGCCGAGGCCCGCGTGCTGGCGGCCTTCTCCCGCACGCTCGGCCCGGCCCTGACCCGCGCCGCCGCGACCGCGGCCGACCAGGACGTCACGGACGCGACCGTCCCCACCAGCGCCTCCCCGTCGAAGCTCGCGCTCGAAGGCGGCGGCACCGTCACCGGCGTCCCGAACCTGAGCGACCGGCCGGGAAGAGCGACGATCCGCACCGGCGACGGCCTGCCCGACGCGGTGGTGGAACTGCCGCCGTTCTCGTGCCCGCTGGTCGTCCGCGACCTGCCGCTGGAACGCTTCGGACTGCCCGGCACCCTGCTCCTGGCCTCGGCCGACCTCGTCGGCGCGGGCCCGGACGGGATCGAACTGGCCTCGCGCACGGCCGCCATGGTCGTGCTCGCCGCAGACGACGCCGAACCGACCACCGTCGAACTCGACGCGCCCACCCCGGGCGCGCCGGTCCGCCGGACGGTGCGCTCCGGCCGCGCCCAGTGGGAACTGGTCGTGACCCACCCCGACGACGTGCCCGCGCCTTGGGCCGCGCCCGAGACCGCCGAACCGGGCGAGCCCGAGCCGCTCACCGCGGCACGCCGCCTCGACCTGGAGACCCGCTCGGGCCAGACGGTCGCGCACGACCTCGCCCCGGCCTCCGAGGCCGTCGGCGTCCACCGCGGACGCACCCACTACGCCGCGTCCGTCGACGGCGTGGACGAACTGCTGCTGGAGGGCGCCGGCGACATCGTCGACCTCGCGCTCGACGGCCGCGCGCTGCCGAGCATCGCGCGCTTCGGGGCCACTGTCCGCGTGCCGACCGGCGGGGCGACCGGCCTGGAGGCCACGGTCGAGACCTGGGGGCACTCGAACTTCGACGACGCCCGCCTGCCCGGCCTCGCGCTCGGCTCGCTGCGCGGCCTCGGCCGCGTCTGGTCGGTCGCCCGAAGCGAGGACGTCTCCGCGCTGTGGACGGTCGAAGGCGCCCGGCAGTGGGCGGGCCGCCCGGCGCCGGTGCGCTCGCTCGGCGGCTGGAGCAGCACCCGGATCGGGCGGCCGGTCACCTACCGGCGTGCGCTGCCGATCGACGGCCGCAGCCACCACGCGCTGCACCTGGACGGGCTCGCCGTGCCCTGCGAGGTCGCCGTCGACGGCGAGGCCCGCACCGTGAGCCCGGACGACCCGTGGCTGCACCTGGCCCCCGGCGAAGGCCGGGACGTGGCCGTGACCGTGCCGCACTGGCCCGTCTCCGAAGGCGGAGCGGTGCTGCTCCGCCTCGACCCCGTCCGGGACTGGCGGGTCGAACCGCAGCCTGACGAGGCGATCCTCACACTCTCCGGACGCCGGAGCGGCGGGCGGGACATCGAGCTGCCGTTCGAGCCCGCCCCGGGCGAGGAGGCGTGGCTCGACCTGGCGGTGCCGACCGGGGGCCTCTCCCTGCGGTTCGAGGGCCGGCAGGCGCGCGTCAGCGCCTTCGCCCACGGGGAACTGCTGGGCAGGGTCTGGCTGGAGGACCCGGCTCGCCCGCGGTTCACCGGCGGCGACCCCGGAAGGCTATGGCTGCCGAGCGAGTGGAATTCGGGTACGGTCCGACTGTTGGTCCGCGGGACCACAGGGGACGCGGGCCCGCGCCTGGAGCGCGTGACCGCCGCCGCCTCGCCGGAGTGAGCCCACAGAGCAGGAGTGTCCATGCCCAGGAGAGAGAGGGCCCTCGCCAGGCGCACCTCCCGTGACATCCGCAGCGAGTCCCGGCTCGACGTCCTCCACGCCCTGCTGGCGGCGGGGGAGGCCAGCCGCAGCGACCTCGCCAGGGTCACGGGCTTGAGCACGGCGACGGTCGCCACGGTCATGGGCGACCTGCTCTCCGGCGGCATCGTCTCCGAGGTCAGGACCGAGAGCGGCGGCATCGGCCGGCCGGCGACGACGCTGCGGCTCAACGGGGACCGCGGACGCGTCGTCGGCGTCGACGTGGCCGAGACCTACGTCAGGGCGACCGTGTTCGACGCGGCACTGGCCGAGCTCGGCGCGGCCGAGGTCGCCACGGACGAGCACCGCGGTGGGACCGACTACATCATCGACGCGGTCGTGCGCGCGCTCGAGACCGCGCTGGAGCGGGTCGGCGCCGCGCGCGAGGACGTGCTCGGCGTCGGCGTCTCGCTCCCCGGCGGCATGCAGCGCAGCGCGTCGGTGTCGGTGGTGGTGCCCAATGAGATCTGGCACCACCTCGACCGGCTGCGCGAGCGCATCGGGCTGCCGGTGGTCGTCGACAACCCGCTCAAGGCGATCGCCACGGCCGAGCTGTGGTTCGGCGAGGGGCGTCGGCACTCCAGCATGATCACCGTCAACCTCGGCACCGGCGTCGGCGCCGGGATCGTCCTGGAAGGCAAGGTCCTGCGCGGGGCGCAGAACACCGCGGGGGAGTGGGGCCACAGCCTCCTGGCCCTCGGCGGTCGCCGCTGCCGGTGCGGCAGGCAGGGCTGCGTGGAGGCGTACGTCGGCGTGGCCGGGATCCAGCGGACCCTCGCCGAGATCGACCCCGGCCACCCGCTCGCGGCCGAGCCGATGCAGCGCGAGTTCATCGAGGCCCTGCCCGCCGCGCTCGAGGCGCCGACGCCCGACCGGGCCGTAGCGGAGACGATCGAGCGCACCGCCCGCTACCTCGGGGCCTCGATCGCCGACCTGGTCGCGATCATCAACCCCGAGATGATCACCCTCACCGGATGGACGGCGTGGGCGCTGGGCGACCACCTAGTCCCGGCCGTGCGGCGCTGGGTGCGCGAGGAATCCCCCGGAGACTCCGCGGCCGACCTGGCCATCCAGGTCTCGTCCGTGCGGAAGGGCTCAGTGACCGCCGGCGCCGACACGATGCCGGTGGCGGTCGGCATCGCCACCATCGCACTGGAGCGGTTCCTGAGCGACGTGGGCCTGCTGACCACGAAGGTCCCGACCGCGCTGTGAGACCACCGGCGGTCCGCGGGAGGACACGGGACCGCCGGACGCTCTCGGTCGCTACTCGGCCGAGTCGGGTAGCTGGGTCATGCGGATGTGGTTGCCGAACGGGTCGCGCAGCGCGCAGTCGATCCCGTAGGACTGCTGAGTCGGTTTCTCGGTGAACTCGACGCCGAGCCCGACGAGACGCTCGTACTCGGCCTGGCAGTCGTCGACGGTCAGGATCGCGGCGGCGCCCAGGGAGCCCTTGGTGAGCAGGTCGCGGATCTGCGCTGCGATCTCCTCGCTGTAATGAGGAGGTCCTGGAACCTCCAGCAGGATCTCGCGGTCGGGTTGTCCGGGGACGCGGACGGTCAGCCAGCGCATGGCTCCGAAGTCGACGTCGCTGCCGACCTCGAGGCCGAGCTTGCCGACGTAGAACTCCAGAGCCTCCTCCTGGTCGAGGACGAATACGGTGTGAATGCTGATTCCTTTGAGCATGCGACCAGCCTAAACGCGTGTCGACCGGTGCCGCTTATCCGAAACTGCTCGGTCTGGTCCAGGCTTTGACGAAGCAGACCGGGACGTGGACCGGCATCGCCTCCTCGCGGAAGCGGGTCGGCGTGCGGCCGATGATCGAGGTGAAGGTGCGACTGAAGGTGCCGAGGCTGTCGAAGCCGACGGCGAGGGCGATCTCGGTGACGGAGCGGGTGCCCTCGCGCAGCATGGCGCAGGCGCGCTCGATGCGGCGCCGCTGCAGGTAGCGGTGGGGCGTCTCGCCGAAGGTGTCGCGGAACCGGCGGCTGAAATGGGCCGGGGACATGAGCGCGATCCGCGCCAGCCCCGGGACGTCGAGGGGGAGTGCGAAGTCGCGGTCCATCGCGTCCCGCGCTCGCAGGAGCCGCCGGTTCTGGTCCTCGGTCGGGGTCGGGCGTACGGATTCGGTCATCGCATCGATCATGCCCCGCCGGTCCGACGAGCGCGCGTCATTCGTGGGCGGCGCGGGCGAATATCGGGTAGCCGTAGTGCCTCAGCAGCGGCAGCGCGACCGCGCTGGCCAGCCACCGGTCGACGCGGCTCTGGCCGTCCATCCACTCGCCGTCGGGCCGGACGGTGACCGGTCCGGTCGCCCGCCGGGACGGATTGCCCGCGATCTCGTGTCGCTCGGGCACCCGCACGGTGCGCTCGTCCAGGAACGCCGAGTCGGGCGGCGGCTCGCCGACCAGTGCCGTGACCGCGTCGACCGCCTCGCGAGGCGCGGCGGCGAAGTCCTCGTATCGCAACCTGAGGGCCCGATCCGGTCCTGCGCTGTGCAGCACGGCCTCGGCGCCGAGGTTGAGCAGGTCCCAGCGGAGTGTCGCGTCGACCGTGCCGGGGGTCCGCACCGGGTCGCCGGCGGCGCCGATGTACCGGCGGGTCCGCCAGGAGTACGCGCAGGCCCGGGGGTCGCGGACCAAGTGGACGAAGTACGGGTCAGCGCCCGGCAGGCCCCGCACCGCCATCGCGTACGAGGGCCGCTTGGAGGTGTCGACGATGGTCCGGCAGCCGGTGACCTCGGCGATCGCGGCGTAGACGCGGGCCATGGCGTTCCGGTAGCCGTCGAGCGCCGGCCAGTCGCCTCCCCGCAGCAGCCAGGGCAGGCGGGACTCGCGGACGACCTCGTGCTGCCAGCGGACCACCTGCTCGCGGTCCATGTCCTCCAGCCGGTCGAGCACCCGCGACCAGATCGGGCATTGCCGCACCGGTTCGCCGCACGCGCATGGCGAGTCGTGAGTGAGGACCGGATCCCACAGGACGCGGATCTCGCCGGCCGAGAACCATCCGTCCAGCGCCCCGAGCACCTGCCCGATGAGCGTGCTTCCGCTGCGCCCGCGTCCGAGCACGTAGACCACGCGCATGAGACCTCCCAGGTGGGTCCACGACGGGCCGCGGCGCAGCCCGTTTGCCTTATGTGGGCCGTTTCACACCCCACCATAAGCGGGCGAAGTCGTGAAGTCGAGGGCGCGAACGAGAAACCGCGCCACCAATCGAAGAGACCTACTCGTTATGTGCATGTTATCGCTTCGTGTCCGTTTTTGATCCGGGAGCCGGTGCCGAACGCGCTCGGAAGGATCCGGTCGGGAAGCGGCGCGGGATTTCTTCAGGCGCGATGTCGAATCCGCCGATTCCGCTTCGACGTAGTGGTGAGGGCGCCGTCAAGGGCGCCTCGCCTGAGTCGGCCGACTCTTCCCGGACCCGAAGCGCAACGTGGCCGCGATGGGCGCGTACATGACCTGCTTCATGGGCGGGATGGCGGTCGCGCCGCTGGTCGGCGGGGTGATGATCGAGCACTGGTGGTGGGGCTCGGTGTTCCTGCTCGGAGTCCCGGTGATGGCGGTGGTCCTGATCGCGGCGCCGCGCGTGCTGCCGGAGTACCGCGCCACCTCCGCCGGACGCCCGGACCTGCCGAGCGCGGCCCTGTCGCTGTCCTCGATCCTGCTCACCGTGGGCGCGCTCAAGTTGGCCGTCGGGGAGGGCCTGTCCTGGCGCCCGGTGGCCGCCGCCGCGGTCGGCCTGGCGCTGGGCGCGATCTTCGTCCGCCGCCAGCGCACCCTGGCCGACCCGCTGGTCATGGCCTCCGGTTTCCTGGCGTTCGCGCTGGTCGCACAGGGTGCGGCCGGGCTCGCCGCGATGGTCTGCGGGAGCGTCCTGAGCACCGCCGGCATCGGAGCGGTCGTCCCGTTCCTGATGAACGACGTCATCTCGCGCGCCCCGCAGGAGCGGGCCGGCTCGGCCGCGTCGCTGGTGCAGACCGCCAACGAGATCGGGATCGCGACCGGCATGGTCGTGCTCGGCAGCATCGGCACGGTCGTCTACCGCTCGGCGCTGACCTCCAGCACCGGCGGCGCCACCGGATCCTGGGTCGAGGGCTTCGGCCTGGCCGCCGCCGAGCAGGACCCGGTCCTGCTCGGCCATGTCCAGGACGCCTTCGTCTCGGGGTTCCGCGCGGTCGGCGTCTTCGGTGTCGCGGTGATGGCCGTCGTCCTCGTCCTGCGCCTCGGACGCGGGCGTCGATGAGCGGGAACCGCGAAGGCGGCCATGGCGTCTCAGACGCATGAAGTTGAGAATCACCAGCATCCTCGCCGCCGCCGTCTTCGCCCTGACCGCCTGCGGCCAGGCCGAAGACGGCGGCGGCTCGAGCCAGGACCCGAGCGACGGCTCCGGTGGCGGCTCGAGCCAGGACCCGAGCAACGGCTCCGGCAGCGACGCGCCCCCGACGATGCCCGAAGCGAGTTTCAGCGTCACCGAGACGGACGACGAACTCGAGGTCGTATTCGAGGCGACCGTGGAGATCGAGTCGGACGGTTCCTGGGAGCGCACCGGGGACGGGCCCGACTCGGGTTCGCTCACCGCCGAGCAGGTCGCGCGCATCGACGAACTGTCCCAGGACCCCGACTTCCCGGAGGACCTCGACAACGACTTGATGTGCACGGCAGTGGAGCCGTCCTATGGCTGGGCCCTGACCGTCGGCGAGGACACGGTGACGAACGCCCAGGGCGGCTGCGCGTTCAGCGAACCCGCCGTCGAGATCGTCGACATCATCCAAGAGGCCGCCGACGTGGGCCCGACCCTGTAGCCGAATCCCCGCCTCAGGTCGAGGGCCTGCGGCGGGGGCCGGTCAGGCTTCGGGCCGCCAGGACGGGTCGCGGCCGATGAAGGCCGCGAACCTGTCCTGCGGGGAGGCGTCGTCGGGGACCGGCACGGCCGGGCCGAACTGGCCGCTGTCGCGCAGCATCCGCTCGATCGGCTCCATGGCCGCCAGCGCGGCGCGGCAGCGCTCCTGGCCCAGTTCCGGTTCGCGGCCGAGCGCTTTGGCGAGGTCCCACGAGTGCATCCAGACGTCGGCGGTGTAGAACTCGTCGATCGCCTCGTCCACGGGCTTGTCGCCGGTGTGCGGGTTGTGGAGCACCCGCCCGGCGGGGCCGTCGAGGATGCCCTGGATGTCGGACACATGCCGCCTCCAGGCGGCGGCCGGATCGACCGCGACGTCCAGGGGTTCCAGTTCGATCCGCGCTCCCTTGAGGAAGCCGCGGGACCAGTCGATCAGATGCTTCACCACGTCCAACGCGGTCCACTCCGCGACCGGGCTCGGGCGCGCCCAGTCCTCGACCGCCGCGGCTTCGACCAGCGCGGTGAACCGGGCGGCGTCCCGCGCGTGCCGCTCGGCGGGGCCGTCTTGCGCGGGCATCTACTCGGATTCCTTGGCGAGCAGTTCGTCGAGCTTCTCGTAGCCTTCGCGGACGCCCTCGTCCATGCCGCTGGCCAGGATGCCGTCGCGGGCCTGGAAGTCCTCGACGACGCTGAGCACCCGCAGCCGCGTGCGCCCGCCGTCGAGCGCCTCGAAGGTCAGCGTCTCCAGCGCGACTCCGTCGGGTTCACCCTCGTAGGTGAAGGTCCACACGATCCGCTCGTTCGGCCGCACCTCGTGGAAGCTGCCGAAGAAGGCGGCGACCTCCTCGCCGGCGCGGTCGTTGGCGAAGGCCCACTCGCCGCCGGTGCGGACGTCCCACCGGATGATCCGCGTGGTGATCGAGCGCGGCCCGACCCACTGCGTGTAGAGGTCGGGATCGACGTGGGCGCGGTACACCTGCTCGGGCGCGGCGTCGAACTCCCGGGTGATCTCGATCGTCGGCACCTTCGGGTCGGCCGCGATCGTTGTCTCTTGCCTGGTCATGGTGTGTCCTCCTGGTCGGTCGGCCGCTCATCGTCGCCCTCGGCCATCCGGCTCAGCAGGGCGTCGAGGCGGCGGTAGCGTTCCTCGGCTTCTCGGCGGTAGCGCTCGATCCACGTCGTCATCGAGTCGAGCGCCCCTGCGTTCAGATGGACCGGTCGGCGCTGGGCGTCCCTGCTGCGTGTCACCAGTCCGGCCTCCTCGAGCACCTTCACGTGCTTGGAGATCGCCTGGAGGCTCACGTCATAGGGCTCGGCCAGCTCACCCACGGTCGCGTCCGAAACAGCCAACCGGGCCACCAGGTCCCGCCGAGTCGAATCGGCGAGCGCCCCGAACGCCCGATCGAGCTGATCCGTACTGTCGTCCACTGATCATCCTCAACTAATCGGTTGAATAAGACCCTAGTCCGACCTCTGACCGTTGTCAACCAACCGGTTGAATACGCGCCCCTATGTTTGACGAAGGCAATCCGCCGGTTCTGAACTTCCGATCGATCCGAACCGGGCTATGTCGGGGATCCTTACTTTGTACGGTAGCTTCACGGACGAGGAGTTGATGCCGTGGCGAGGCGGGGCGAGGCGCAGGTCCGGCTGACCCGCGGCCGGGTCTTGGAGGCCGCGTGCGCGCTGGCCGACGAGGACGGGCTCGCCTCGCTGACCATGCGGAGCCTGGCCGCCTCGCTCGGGGTGGAGGCGATGTCGCTGTACCACCACGTGGCGGGGAAGCAGGCCGTCCTCGACGGACTGGTCGACCTCGTCATGGCCGAGATCGAACGGGCCGTCGCCGAGGCCGACGGGCCCGAGCCGGAACGGGACTGGAAGACCGCGATGCGGGTCCGGGTGCTGACGGCCCGGGAGGTGATGCTCCGGCATCCGTGGGCGCCGGGGTTGATCGAGTCGCGCGGCGAAGCGAGTTTCTCGATCGTGCGCTATCTGGACGGCGTAGTGGGTCTGATGGTGCGCGGCGGGTTCTCCTACGGCCTGGCCCATCGGGCGCTGCACGCCCTGGAGAGTCGGGCGCTGGGTTTCTCGCAGGAGATGTTCCGGCCCGGCGGCGACGATGACGGCGGGTCGCTGGAGGCGGTGGCCGATCAGGTTCCGAATCTGGCCGCGATGGTGGCCGCAGCGGTGCACGATCAGCCCGACACGCGGCTGGGCTGGTGCGACGACCAGGCGGAGTTCGAGTTCGCGCTGGATCTGATTCTGGACGGTCTGGACCGGTTGCGCGGCCGGGAGTGATCGGATTCGGCGGTTTCGGATGTCGGCACGTCACGCCCATTGACAGCCTTACAGGGTAAGGATACTTTGGCCTTACGAAGTAAGGGAATGGAGGAGCCATGAAGGCCATCGTTCAAACCGCATACGGCCCGCCCGAGCAGGTCCTGCGCCCGGCCGAAGTCAAACGACCCGTCCCCGGCAAGGGCGAAGTCCTCGTCCGAGTGGCCGCCACCGGCGTCAACACGCCCGACTGGATCGCGATCGCCGGCGAGCCCCGCATGCTCAGGCGCCGGTCCGACCTGCGGGCACCGGGAGCGATCCGCGGCACCGACCTCGCCGGCGTGGTCGAGGCGATCGGAGCGGACGTGACCGATCTGCGCGAAGGCGACCGCGTCTTCGGATCGGTCTGGACCAGCAAGATCACCACCACCGGCACCTTCGCCGAGTACACCGTCGCGCGCGCCGACCGGGTGATGAGGCTGCCGGAGGCGATCGACACCGTCGAAGCCGGGGCCGCGGTCATGTCGGGCCTGACCGCCCTGTGCGCCATCCGGCAGACCGCCCGCGCGCGGCCGGGCCAGAAGGTCCTGATCAACGGCGCCTCCGGCGGTGTGGGCACCTTCGCGGTGCAACTGGCCGCGCTCGAGGGCGCCGAGGTCACCGCCGTCTGCGGGCCGTCTAACGTCGACCTGGTCGCCGAGCTGGGCGCGGCCCGCGTCCTCGACTACACCCGCGGCGACTTCACCTCCGAGGCCGGACACTACGACGTCATACTCGACAACGTCATGAACCATCCGCCGCGCCGGGTCGCCCGGGCCCTGGCCGAGGGCGGCGTCCTCATGCCCAACAGCGTCGGCAACAGCGGCGGCCTGCTCGCCGGGCTGCCGCGGATGGGCCGCGCGGCCCTGATGGGCCGCCTGGGGCGGACCGACGTGAGGTTCGTGTCCACCGAGCACAACCGGGAGGACCTCTCCGTCCTGGCCGGGCTGCTCGAATCGGGCGGGCTGAAGGTCGTGCTGGACCGCACCTACGGGTTCGAGGAGATCCCGAAGGCCGTGGCGCGCATGTTCAGCCACCGCGCACGCGGCAACATCGCCGTCACCGTGCCCTGAGCCCGCGGTGGGGACCGCGACCGTCGATCACGTCCCGGCCCTGTCCGAGCGCCTGGCGAGAGTGACTTTCACCAGGACCGCGGCGGCCGCCGTGAGCACGGCGCCGACGACGGCGTACACCTGGAATCCCTGCGCCGTGGCCTCCTGGACGGCCGCGAGCAGCTCGGGGCCGTGCGCGGGAAGGCTCTCAGCGATGTCTGCTCCCTCGTGGACACTGGATCGTGCCTCCTCGGCCGCCGCCTCCGGCACATCCGGCGGCACGGAGTCCGGCAGCGAGGTCCGGTAGACGAACACGCCGACCGCACCACCGACCGCCACGCCCAAGGCCGTGCCCAACTCGCCCCCGACCTCCTGCGCCGCGGCCGCCGAACCGGCCTGTTCGGTCGGGGCGCCGGAGATGATCAAGTCGCTGACGAGCGAGAACCCCGCCCCCTGCCCGAGCCCGACGATCGCGAACGCGCCGATCAGCACCGGCAGCGACACCTCCACGTCGACCACTCCGGCCACAAGGGCCGCACCTAGGGCCGCCACCGCGAGCCCGCCGGCGACCACGGCGGGCGCACCGAACCGCGCGGCGAGCGCCGGGGCGCTCATCGCTCCGAGGATGTTGACCGCGATGAACGGCAGCGTCCACAGCCCGGCGGCCAGCGGGGAGAGCTCGGCGACCCACTGGAGATACTGCGTGAACAGGTAGAACAGCCCGGTCACGCCGATGCCCACGATCGGCAGCGTCGCCAGCGAGACCGCCACCTGGCGGTTGGCCAGCAGCGACAGGTCGAACAGCGGCTCGCTCAGCCGACGCTGCCGGCGTATGAACACCGTCAGCACGAGCATTCCGCCGACGGCGATCGCGAGGTTCGGCCAGACCGAACCCGAACCGGTCTCCTGGCCGGCGGCCAGTTCCTGCAGGCCGTAGACCACCGCGAGCATTCCCGTCACCGACAGCGCGACGCTGGCCGGATCGATTCTGACGCGGACCAGCTCGCGCCGTTCGGGCAGCAGCCGGGGGCCGACGAGCACCAGCAGGAGCATCGGCGGCACGTTGATCAGGAAGACCGATCCCCACCAGAAGAACTCGAGCAGCGCACCGCCGATGAGCGGGCCGACCGCGCCGCCGACCGAGAAGGCGCTGAACATGATGGCGATCGCGAGGCGGCGCTGGCGCTCGTCGCGGAACATGACCCGAAGCAGCGAGTACAGCGAAGGCATCAAGGTCGCGCCGGCGATGCCCAGCAGGGCCCGGACCGCGATGAGCATCGAGGCGCTGACCGAGAACGCGGCGAGCGCCGACAGTGCGGCGAACGCCGCCGAACCGGTCAGCAGCAGCTTGCGCGGGCCGATGCGATCTCCCAAGCGCCCCATGGCGACCAGGCACCCGGCGATCAAGAACCCATAAATGTGGACGATCCACAGCCCCTGGGTCGGCGAGGGATCCAGATCGGCGCTGAGGGTGGGGAGCGCGAAGAACAGCACGGTCAGGTCGGTCGCGAGCATGAGCATGGGCAGCACCAGCAGCGCCAGGCCGCCCCACTCGCGCCTCGATGCGCGCTCGGAGGTTCCGGATGGGGACTGGCCTTCGGGAACGGCCATGGGAGGTCTCCTTCGAGTCCTTTTACGTTACGACTCGTAACGTAACAGAAGTTCGCGCCGGCGGCCATTCCGGCCCGGCGTTAGATCGATTACCGGCGAGAACACCACCGGTAGAGTGGGCGCCATGTCCAAGGAGCGCGGTTCGGCCACCGGAGCGGGGCGACCGCGCGACCCCGAAATCGATCGCGCCCTGCTGTCGGCCACCTTGGAGCTGCTGGACGAACTCGGCTACACGAAGCTGACGCTCGAAGAGGTGGCCCGGCGCGCCGGCACCTCCCGGCCGGCGATCTACCGCCGCTGGCCGGGACGCGCCCCGCTGGTGCTCGACGCGATCGCCACCCGCCTGGACGTCCCGTCGCCTCCCGACACCGGATGCACCCTCTGCGATCTCGACGAGAGCTTCAATGTCTTCCTCGCCGCCTACCGGACGATCCGCCCCGAGGTGCTCAACGCCCTCTACCTCGAATGCGAGCCCGACGCCGAGCTGAAGGCTCGCTACCTCGAGACGGTCGTCGAACCGTCCCGCCGGGCGGTCGGCCGCACCCTCGACCGGGCGATCGCCCGCGGCGACCTGCGAACCGACGCCGACCGCGACCAACTGCTCGACCTCATCGGCGCGCTGGTCCACCACCGGGCGCTCTTCGGCGGGCACCTGACCGACGCCGAAGCCCAGAGCGCCATCGAGACGCTCCTGCGAGGCGCCGCGCAGGACTACCAGGCGCTCCTCGACCACAGTCTCGCGCTCGAACAAGAGCACCAAGCCCGCCACGGCGCCCCCTGAACGCGACGACCGGACGGACGAGAAGACCAGTCCGGAGTCCGGCTGACACCCACCGGACCGGCTATGGTGACCGCATGTCGCTGGTGGGAAGCGGCGACGAACTGGCGGGGATCGAACGCCTGCTGGCGGACGCGAGGAGCGCAGCGGCGCCCTGGTGGTGCGGGGCGAGACGGGCATCGGCAAGTCGGCGCTGCTCCGCCATGCGGTGTCGGCGGCCGAATCCGATGGCTTCAGGGTCGTCCGCGGAACCGGGATCGAATCCGACTCCGAAACTCGCCGCCCCCCTGCGGGCCCGCGTGCTCGGGGAATCCGCCGGCCTCCCCCTGGCGATCATCGAGCTCGGATCGGCCCGAAGCGAGGACGACGCCAGCCTGTCCGACCCGGCCGCAGAAGGAGATCGCCGCGCGGCTCTACCTGAGCCCGCGCACGGTCGGCCACCACCTCTACAAGACCTACCCGAAGCTCGGCGTCACCGCCTGCGGCGCTCATCGAGGCTCGCAGCGTAACGTATGATCGGCGCATGTCCATGAGAGCGCTTGCAGAGCCATCGGTGCTGCTCAATGGCTCCCATCCGGCCCGGTCGGTGCTCCGCCTGCTCATGCGTCGCCCGTGGCGGATGTCGCTGGCGGTGACCGCGTTCGCCTTCAAAGAGGTGCCGCTGTGGTTCCTGCCGGTGGTGACCGCCGCCATCATCGACCTGGTGGCCGCCGACGGGTCGGTGACGGCCGTCCTCGGATGGTTCGCCGTGGCGGTGCTGCTGCTGGTGCAGAACTATCCCAACCACATCATCTACACGCGCAATTTCATGACCGTGGTGCGGGACACCGGAGCCGGCCTGCGCAACGCCTTGGCCGCACGGTTGCAGAGCCTGTCGATCGGCTACCACTCCAGGGTGAGCGCCTCGATAGTGCAGACGAAGGTCGTCCGGGACGTCGAGAATGTGGAGCTCATGCTCCAACAGGTCACCCATCCGCTGCTGTCCGCGGCCATGGTGCTGATCGGCGCGCTCGCCATGACCGCTATCGCCGTGCCCCAGTTCCTGCCGGTATACGCTCTCGCCGTGCCGATCGCGATCGGGCTCCGCGCGGGCCTGCGTAGACGGTCCCGGGCCCGCAACGAGGTGTTCCGAAGGGAAATGGAGGGCCTGGCGGCGAGGGTCGGCGAGATGGCCTCGCTCATTCCGGTCACACGGGCGCACGGTCTGGAGCAGACGGCGGTCTCGCGAGTGGCCAACGGCGCGGAGAACGTCCGGCGCGCCGGTCTGCACCTGGACATGCTCAACGGGCATGTGGCCTCGATATCGTGGGTCACGATGCAACTGCTCGGCGCGGGTTGCCTCGTACTCGCGGCGACCTTCTCGCTCACCGGGCTGCTGCCGATCTCCCCCGGTGAAGTGGTGCTGCTGTCGACCTACTTCGCACTGCTGACGCAGGGGCTCACGCAACTGATGATGCTCATCCCGGTCGGGGCGCGCGGACTGGAGTCGGTGCGTTCGATCGCGGAGGTGTTGGAAGAGCCGGACATCGAGCAGAACGAAGGCAAGCGGGCTGTAGACACCGTGGCCGGCCGCATCACGATCGAGCGGGTCTCTCATCGCTACCACGAATCCGAGACCGAGGCGGTGCGGGAGGTCTCGCTCGACATCGAGCCTGGGACGACGGTCGCGTTCGTCGGACCCTCCGGATCCGGGAAGTCGACGCTGCTCAACCTCGTACTCGGGTTCTCGCGGCCCACATCGGGCCGCATCCTGCTCGACGGCGTGGACATGCAGCGGCTCGATCTGCGAACGGCACGCCGGTCCATCTCCGTCGTGCCGCAGGAATCGGTCCTGTTCGAGGGGACCGTCCGGGAGAACGTGGCCTACGGCATGGGGGACGCGGGCGAGGAGCAGATCATTCCGGCTCTACGCGATGCCAACGCCTGGCAGTTCGTTCGAGAACTGCCCGACGGCCTCGACACGGTCGTAGGCGAGCGCGGTGCGCGACTGTCCGGCGGGCAGCGCCAGCGGCTCGCGATCGCGCGGGCGCTGGTCCGCGATCCGCGCATCCTGCTGCTCGACGAGGCGACTTCGGCGCTCGACCCCGAGGCCGAAGAACTGGTCAAGGAGGCGCTCGGCCGACTCATGCGGGGGCGAACCACCTTGGTGGTCGCGCACCGGCTCTCCACGATCCGCCGAGCCGACCGCATCGTCGTGCTCGACCAGGGCCGAATCATCGAACAGGGCACGCACGGCGAGCTGCTGAAGGCCTCCGGCCGCTATGCACAGATGCACCTCACCCAAACCGAAACGACCTGACCGACCCTTCGACGCACCGACTCGCGAACCCGTACGGCGTGAGTCTCCGATCCGGTCACCGACCTCCGACGACCCATGCTCGCGCTATTCAGGTGAGGGTCGCTTCAAGCTGGTCCTCGCGGGGGGCCTTGACGCTCATAGAACCGGATCGCGCCGCTGTTGGCCGTGTACGCGGTCACCGACATCCGGTCGGCGCGCCGCTAGTCACTTTCACCAGCCGGCGTCGTCCAGAGGCAGCCGCTGATCTGCGCCAACTCCGAGAATGAGTCCGCGAATTAGAGCGGGAGACCGAAATCTGTATTCCCGCGGTCCCGGCGCCTGGTTCGACGCCGAACGACAGCCCGAACCTGCCGTCGGAGTCCTGGTCGGCCACCGTCAGCCGATAGAGAGGGTCGCCGTTGGCGGTGGTGAGTGCTGGAGCGGTCTCCTGCTGATAGACGGTGTGTTCGACGATGTCGCTCTGCGGAATCCCGACCTCGGTGAGCAAAGTCTTGTGCTCTGCCGGAATGTCCCAACCGGCGACGACGCTGTGCCGGCCCGCTCGATGCGTTCCTCACTGGTCCAGCTGAAAGGATCCCGGCGTGTCAATGGCGTAGCGGCCCCTTCAATCTGAGTTGGACTCCATCGATGGCGGCCCAGCAGGCGGCCTGCCACCGCTACGCGGCCGAGCACGGTCTTGCGATCATCACGGAGTATCCCGGGACCGTTGGATCGTAGACGGCCGCTGATCGCAGGTCGAGATTCCGCAACCTGTTGGCGCCGCTGCTCCTGGTCGACTGACAGACCGTGCCCGACCGCATCGGTTCGACGACCGCCGAGACGCTGGCGAGGATTAATCCTGTTCTGAGCGGGTACGCGAACTGTGATGACTATGGACGATCGGCTGTACGCGGTCCCCCGGCCGATCCCCCAACGCATGACCTTAGGAGACGACCATGGTCCTGCACCGCACCCGCTACTACTCGCTCGGAGTCAGGATCCTCACGGCGATCTTCACGATCATCGCCGCGATCATCCTGGTCTACCTGCTCCTGATCCTGTTGGACGCCAACCCGGCCAATCCACTGGTCGACTTCGTCGGGGCGCTGGCCGACTGGTTCGCCTGGCTGTTCCACGACTTGTTCATAGTGGACAACGCCAAGGTCCAGGCCCTGATCAATTACGGTCTTGCCGCGTTGGCCTACCTGCTGCTGGGCGGCCTCGTCCACGGGCTGGGCCGCCGCACCATCGACTGAAGGCCGCACTGACCGACAAGTACGACATCAGGATCCCCGGCATCAAACGACTGATCCGCACTGGAGGATCCCGGCAGCGGGGGCTGCGATCGCCGGCCCGCCCATCCCGGCCAGGGCTTGGCGGACAACGGCGTTCCCGCCGTGCTCAAGGGTGAAGCGGGGCCCGATCACTCGGGCATCGGCCGGTGCCTCGTCGAACTGCGGGAAAGCCTGCTCGCCGAGTTCGAAGGCACGGCGCGGCGGTCCGTCACCGAACGCATTCAGTGCCGATCGCGATCGCACTTGAAGGCCAGGGTGGGGGTGAGAGTCGCTGATGACGGTCATGTGGCTATTTCGATGAATGGTAGGTGTCTGGTGTGGTCGCGGGCGTTATGTCATGATATGGGCGAAAGTTGGTGATATATGGTACTGCTGCCACACTTTCGGGGCTGTTCGTCAGATTTCGATTCTTCGAACGGGGGTGCGTCGTTGTTGAAGTGACTACCCTTCCGAAGCCGAGGCAGCGGTACCTGGTCCGAACGAGCGAGCCAAACCAGCGTGCTGACGGGGGCGGGGCAGGTCGCCGGCCGCGTCGTGCGGTCGGCTTTGAATTCTCTGCTGTTGCGGGCCATCCTCCTCGGCTGTGGCTCCGAAAGTGGTACAAGAACAGAGCTTGACCACCGAACCCGGAGGGCGGGAGCACAGGATGCCCGAACCAGGAGGCGGCGTGCCGCGCCGCGACCAACCGCGACTCGCCGTCGCCCCGGATCCCGCCGACGACAGCACGGAGGCCCTGCTGCACCGTACCGCCCTCGGTGAGGAGGAGGCCTTCGCCGAACTCTACGATCGGACCGCGCCGCGGGTGTACGGGCTGTGCCTGCGGGTCCTGCGCGACCCGGCGCAGGCCGAGGAGGTAGCCCAGGAGGTCCTGATCGAGGTGTGGCGCACCGCCACCCGCTTCGACCCCGAGCGCGGCTCGGCCGGTGCCTGGATCACCACGATCGCGCACCGCCGTGCCGTCGACCGGGTCCGCTCCTCGCAGGCCTCCGCGGATCGGGAGCGGCGCGCCGCCGCCGAGGCCGCCGAACCCGAGTACGACTCGGTCGCCGAGACCGCCGCGAGCCGACTCGAGCACCGGCAGGTTCGACGGTGCCTGGGGACCCTCACCGAGCTGCAGCGACGTGCCGTCACCCTCGCCTACTTCGGCGGACACACCTACCGGCAGGTCGCGACCCTGCTCAACACGGCACTGCCGACGATCAAGTCCCGCATCCGCGACGGCCTCATCAAGCTGCGGGACTGCCTGGAGGTGGCACGATGAGCGCCGACGTCCACAGCCTGATCGGACCCTACGTGCTCGACGCGGTCGACGAGGACGAGCACCGACAGGTCGAACAGCACCTCACCGAATGCGAGTCCTGCACCCGCGAGGCCGCCGAACTGCGCGAAGCGGTCTGGCGCCTGTCCGACATCACGGTGGCCGAGCCGCCGCAGCGGCTTCGCGACCGGGTCCTGACCGAGGCCGGTCGCACCCGCCAAGAGGCCCCGCCCGAGCGCCGGTCCGAGCCCGGCCCGGACGCCGGGCCCGCCCCCGCCGCGCCGAAGCGGATCCCGCGAATGCGACGTCTGTTCGCACTCGCCGCGGCCGTCCTCATCGGCTTCGCGGGCGGCGTCGTCACCTGGGCCCTCGCGCAGGACCCGGGGACGAGCGAGTCCGATCGGATCGCGGCGGTCCTCGAGGCCGCCGACGCCCGGGTGTCCACGCAGGACGCCGAAGGGGGCGGCCGCGTCACGGTCGTCCACTCGCCGTCGCTCGACGAGGCCGTGGTCGTCGTCGCCGACCTCGCCGACGTCACGGACGACCGGTCCTACCAGGTGTGGCTGGTCGAACCCGAAGGGCAGGTCTCGGCCGGGGTCATGGAACCGGGCGACGACTCGGCGACGATGCTCGTCGAAGGCGTGGGCGACGCCGAGGTCATCGGCGTCACCGAGGAGCCCGCGGGCGGCTCCGAGGCGCCGACCACGCCGATGATCGCCGACATTGAGCTGGGCGCGTAGGAGCCGAGCGAGGGCGAACCGCGAGAGAACCGACGAGCCGGACCGGGTGTGCGCACCCGGTCCGGCTCGTCTTATGTGCGGAATTCTGCTTGCTCCTGAATTTATCGGCGATCCGACCCATCCGGCGCCCGTCGGGCCGCGAATACCGGGCATGACGAGCAGAACGACAGCAGCCTTCGGAGGCATCGCCTGCGCCGCGAGCGCGGTGGCGGCGGCCCAGTTGGCCGCCGTCCCCATCGCGCCGGGCAGCGCCCCGGTCGCGGCGGTCGGCGCGGTCGTCGTCGACGCCGTCCCCGAACCGGTGAAGGACTTCGCGATCCGCACGTTCGGCGTCCACGACAAGCTCGTCCTGCTCCTGGGTATCGGCACCGCGCTGCTGGTCGCCGCCGCCCTGGTCGGCGTCCTCTCCCGCAGGAGGATCGCATTCGGATACACGGCCCTGGCCGTCCTCGGCGGGGTGGGAGCGGCCGCCGCGCTCTCCCGTCCCACCGCCGGCCCGGCATGGGCCGTCCCCTCCGTTGCGGGCGCCGCGGTCGGAGCGGCCGTGCTGTGGGTGCTCTTCCGCCGCCCGCCCTCCGACGCCGCTCCTCGGCCGGGACGGGTCGTCGACCGCCGCGGGGTCCTCGTGGCACTGGCGGGAGCGGGGCTGACCGGGGCGGTCGGATGGCGGCTCGGCGGCACCGGCGACATCGAGGCCGCCCGGGAGGGCGTCCGGCTCCCCGACCCGGTCTCGAGCGGGGCCGAAGGGACCGGCCTCGACATCGACGGCCTCACCCCCTACATCACCGCCAACGACGACTTCTACCGCGTCGACACCGCTCTGGTCCTGCCCCGCCTCGCGCCCGACGACTACCGGCTGCGCGTCACCGGGCGCGTCGCGAACCCGCTCGAACTCACCTTCGGCGACCTGATCGACCGCGGCCTGATCGAACGCGAGATCACCCTCTCGTGCGTGTCGGTGCAGGTCGGCGGGGACCTCTCCGGCAATGCCCGCTGGCTCGGCGTGCCCCTGAAGGACCTCATCGAGGAAGCCGGGCCCGAGCCAGGCGCCGACCAGGTCGTCGGCCGCTCCGCCGACGGCTGGACCGCCGGGACGCCCACCGAGGTCTGCACCGACGGGCGCGACGCGATGCTCGCGGTCGGCATGAACGGCGAGCCGCTGCCGCTCGAGCACGGCTTCCCCGTCCGGATGCTCGTGCCGGGCCTGTACGGGTACGTCTCGGCCACGAAATGGCTCGTCGAGCTCGAACTGTCCTCGTTCGAGGACTTCGACGCCTACTGGGTGCGCCGCGACTGGGCCGCCGAAGCACCCGTCAAGACATTCTCCCGCATCGACACGCCGAAGCCGCTGAGCACGATCGGCACCGGGCCGATCGCGGTCGCCGGGATCGCCTACGCCCAGCATCGCGGCATCGACCGTGTCGAAGTCCGCGTCGACGGAGGCGCATGGGCCGACGCCGAGCTCGCGCCGGTGATCGGCGACGACACGTGGCGGCAGTGGCACTGGACCTGGGAGCCCGCACCGGGCCGCCACAAGCTCGAAGTCCGCGCCACCGACGGCGACGGTGCGACCCAGCCCGAGGAGCGGACCGAACCGTTCCCCGACGGCGCCACCGGATGGCACTCCGTGGTCGTGACCGCGCAATGACCGACCGACCGCGAGGTCGGCCGAAGAACCGAAGGAACCGCCCGGGCTCGCCCGGGAAACTATCGAGAAAGGCAAGACCGATGAAACGACTCCTGACACGCACCGGGGCGCTCGCCGCGGCCGCCGGCCTGGCCATCGTCATGTCCGCCTGCTCCTCCGACGAGGGCGGCGACGACGACATGGCAGACGAGGAGACCACGTCCGAGGAGATGATGACCGAGGAGGAAACCACCGAGGACGACATGGCCGCCTCCGGCGAGTTCGGCGACGCCTGCTCGGCCGTCCCGGCCGACGGCGAAGGCAGCTTCGCCGGCATGGCCGACGACCCGGTCGCCACCGCGGCGAGCAACAACCCGGTCCTGAGCACGCTCGTGACCGCCGTCGGCGAGGCCGACCTGGTCGACACCCTCAACTCCTCCGAGGACATCACCGTGTTCGCGCCGACCGACGACGCCTTCGCCGCGATCCCCGAAGAGGACCTCGAGGCGGTCCTGGCCGACACCGACACGCTGACGAGCATCCTCACCTACCACGTCGTCAGCGGGAGAATCGCTCCCGAGGACCTCGCGGCCGACAGCCCGCTCACCACGCTCCAGGGCGGCACGCTCGAGGTGACCGGCTCCGGCGAGGACTTCACCGTCAACGGCGAGGCCAACGTGGTCTGCGGCAACGTCCAGACCGCCAACGCCACCGTGTACATCATCGACACCGTCCTCATGCCCTGAGTCGAGGACTGAGAGCAGGGCCGCACGTTCCCGCACAGGGGACGGGCGGCCCTGCGCCCTGCCGGAACGAACGCTAGGAGACCTCGCGATGCGCACCGCCGTCATGCTCTTCACGCGCGACCTGCGGATCCACGACAACCCCGCGCTCGCCGCCGCGTGCGACGCAGGCGAGAGGGTCGTTCCCCTCTACGTCGACGACCCCGCCGAGACCCGCAACGCGAACCGGCGGCGGTTCCTGCTCGACGCTTTGACCGACCTTCGCTCTTCGCTCCGGGCCCTCGGCGCCGACCTCCTCGTCAGACGGGGCGACACCGCCGAGGCGGTCATGGCCGTGTGCCGCGCGACCGGCGCGAGAGCCCTCGCGGCGGCTGAGGACTACGGACGCGAGGCGGCCCGGACCCGCCGCAGCCTCCGCGAGGCGTGCGAACGCGAACGGATCGCCCTGCGACTCCTGCCGGGCGTCACCGTCGTCCCGCCCGGCCGCCTGCGACCCGCCGGCGGCGGTGACCACTACCGGGTCTTCACCCCGTACTGGCGGGCCTGGTCGAACTCGCGGCTGCGTGACATCGCCGCCGAACCGGGCCGGATCGCGCTGCCCGAGGGCGTCCACGGCGACGACCCGGCCGCCGTCATCGCCACGGGAGGCGAGGCGGCCCGGGTCCCGCCCGGCGGCGAGACGGCCGCCCTCGGACACCTCGACGGCTGGGCCGTCCGGGGTGTCGACTACGCCGCCGTCCACGACGACCTGGCCGCCGACGCCACCTCCCGGCTCAGCCCCCACCTGGCGTTCGGTTGCCTCTCGGCGCGAGCGCTGGCCGCCGACCCGCGCGTCCCCGACGCGATGGTCCGGCAGTTGTGCTGGCGCGACTTCCACCACCAGGTCCTCGCCGACTTCCCCGACCTCGACCGCCGCGCCTATCGCCGGGGCGACGATGAGGACTGGGCCGACGACCCTGACGCGGTCGACGCGTGGCGGCGCGGCGAGACCGGCGTGCCCATCGTCGACGCCGCCATGCGCCAGCTCCTGGCCGAAGGCTGGATGCACAACCGGGCCCGGCTCATCGCCGCCGGGTACCTCACCAAGACCCTCGGGCTCGACTGGCGCGAAGGCGCCGCCCACTTCGAGGATCACCTGGTCGACCTCGACGTCGCCGACAACGGCGGTAACTGGCAGTGGACCGCCGGGACCGGCAACGACACCCGGCCGAACCGGGGTTTCAACGCCGAACGCCAGGCCCGCCGGTTCGACCCCCACGGGGCCTACCGGGAGCGCTGGCTCGGGGAGGACTTCGGCGGCAGCGGGATGAAACCGCTCGTGCGCCTCACGTAGCCGGCATACGCCGGCCGGGTCCGCGACAGGTGCTCCTCCAGGAGCGGTTTCCCGGTCTTCGACGCGAGGAACCACGTCATGACCAGCGGCGATAGGACCATCGCAACTCCCGGCCACGTCCCGCACGCGAGGAGGTACAAGCCCCACCACACGCACGCGTCACCGAAGTAGTTCGGGTGCCGCGTGTAGCGCCACAGCCCCGAGTCGAGGACCCTCCCCTCGTTGACCCGATCCCGCCGGAACGCCGCCAACTGGGCGTCACCGACGGTCTCGAATGCCATCCCGACCGCCCACACGGCCGCACCGAGGAAGGCCAGGGCTCCGACCGGGTCCGGGTCGTACTGGGCGACCTGCACCGGCAGCGACACGAACCAGACCAGCAGCCCCTGCAGCAGATACACCTTCGCCAGGACCACGGCCGGGCCCGCGCCCTCGAGCATCCGCTCATAGCGCCGGTCCTCCGGCTCGCCCCAGTTGCGGACGATGAGGTGCACCGACAGCCGCGCCCCCCACGCCGCGGTCAAGGCCAGCACGATCCAGCGGCGCACCGGGTCGCCGTCGCCGGCCGAAGCCGCGAACGTCACCGCCGCCACCGCCGCGAATCCGAGCCCCCAGGCCCCGTCCACGACCCGGTGCCGCCGCTTCGCGAACCCGATCGCGGCGGTCGCGCCCAGGACTGCCGCGGCCGCCGCGGCGGACACGGCCAGGTTGATCCCCAATGCTCCCCAGTCCACGGTCACGCCCCCTCGCCGAGCAGCCCGCGCCGGGTCGCGGGCATCGCCGCATCGCCGTAGCCGTCGGGCACCACCGCGAGGATCTGGTCCACGCCCATGCGACCGTCCTCGAACGCCAGCGCCGCGCCCACCAGGTAGAGCCGCCACACTCGCGCGGTCGTCTCTCCCACCAGGTCCACCACCCGCTCCCAGCGGTCCTCGAACGTCGCGTGCCAGGCGCGGATGGTGCGGCCGTAGTGCTCGCGCATCGCCTCGACGTCGCGCACTTCGAACCCGCCGCCCTCGATGAGGTCGACGGTCTGCCCTACTGGACGCATATGCATGTCGGGCGCGATGTACGTCTCGATGAACGGCCCGCCGCCGGGGAACCGGCCGCGCCGGGACATCTGCTGTATCAGCAGCCGCCCACCGGGCCCGAGCATGCTCCGCAGGCGTTTCACGAAGCCCGGGTAGCCGTGTCGGCCGACGTGCTCGCCCATCTCGACGGCGCTGACTGCGTCGAACCGCTCGCCGTCGATCTCGCGGTAGTCGGCGAGCCGGAACTCGACCCGGTCGGACAGGCCCCTGGTCTTCGCGCGCTCGGTTGCGAACCGGTGCTGCCGCTGCGAGAGCGTCACGGCGGTGACCCGGGTTCCGAAGTGCTCGGCGGCGTGCATTGCGAGCGCGCCCCAGCCGCAGCCGACGTCGAGCAGGCGGGACCCGTCGCCGAGCCCGAGCTTGCGGCAGATCACGTCGAGCTTGTCGAGTTGGGCCTCGGCGACGGTGTATCCGGGGTCGGTCGAGGTCCAGTACCCGCACGAGTAGACGAGGTTCGGGTCGAGGATGAGCTCGTAGAAGTCGTTCGAGAGGTCGTAGTGGTGGCTGATGACCTGGCGGTCGCGGTCGCGGCTGTGGAGCCTCCCGGAGACGGCGGCCTCGGGTCCGGCCTGGGCCGGGCGGGGGCCGAGAAGGCGGTGGCGCAGCGCGAACGGTATGGCGGCGGTACCGGCGCGCAGACCCGTCGAGGCCCGGACCGAGCCGGCGGCGCGGTGGAGCCGGCGCAGGCCGTCGGCGAGGTCCCCTTCGACGTCGATCTCGCCGAGGACGTACGCCTGGGCGAGACCGAGTTCGCCGGGCCGCCACACCAGGCGGCGCAGGGCGTCGGGATCGCGGACCCACAGGACCGGGCCGCCGTCGTCGGGGCCGGCCTCGGACCCGTCCCAGGCGCGCAGCCGGAACGGCGGGGTCATGCCGGTGGCCTTGGCGGCCAAGTCGGTGAGCGTCGTAGCGAGGTTCATCGCCGGACCTCCATAATGCATTGTCGAACGTCGAGACGGCCGCTCTCGAAGCCAGCCTGGGAGTAGGCGAGGTAGAAGTGCCAGGTGCGGCGGAACACCTCGTCGAAGCCGAGCTCGGCGAGGCGGTCGGCGTGGGAGTCGAACCGGTCCCGCCACAGATGCAGGGTCGCGGCGTAGTCGGCGCCGAAGCATCGGTGGGCGGTGATGGCGAGCCCGGCCTCGTGCGAGCAGCGTTGGATCGACTCGGGGGACGGGATGATCCCGCCGGGGAAGATGTACTTGTTGATCCAGGTGCGGCCGCGCCGGGAGGCGACCATCCGGTCGTGCCGCATCGTGATCGCCTGGAGCCCGATCTTCCCGCCGGGGGCGAGCGAGCGGCGCAGCACCCGGAAGTAGGCGGGCCAATACCGCTCGCCGACCGCCTCGATCATCTCGACGCTGACGACCGCGTCGTAGCGCGGTCCAGGCTCGATTTCGCGGTAGTCGCGCAGTTCGGCGTCGATTCGGTCGGCGACGCCGCGGTCGGCGGCCAGGCGCCGGACCCGTTCGAGCTGGCGTCTCGAGAGGGTGATCGTGCGGACGTGCGCGCCGCGTTCGGCCGCGCGCACGGCGGCTTCGCCCCAGCCGGAGCCGATCTCGAGGACCCGCGCATCCGGGCCGACGCCGGCGCCGTCCAGGAGGCGGTCGATCTTGCGGCGCTGGGCCTCGGCGAGCCGCCCCCAGCTCGGTTCGTCCCCGTCGAACAGCGCCGACGAGTAGGTCATGGTCTCATCCAAGAACAGCGCGAACATCCCGTTCGACAGGTCGTAGTGGTCGCTGATGTTGCGCCGGGCGTTGCGCGGGCTGTTGTCGTGCCGTTCGGGTAGCGCCCCAGTGAAGGGCCGCCGCAGTGCCTGGAAAGGGCGGGGGACGAGCGTGTCGAGGTCGGCGGCGAGCACGGTCAGCAGGCCGGGCAGGTCGTCGCTGTCCCAGTCGCCGGCCTGGTAGGACTCGCCGAAGCCGATGAGTCCGCTCGTGCCGACGCGGTGGAGGAAGTGTCGGGGCCGGTGCAGGCGCAGCGTCGGCGCGCCCACCGGGCCCGAGACGCCCTCGAGGGTCGCGACGCGGATCGGCAGGCGGCGCGCGAGACGGCGCAACAGCGCCCCGGCGACAGCGGCACGGCCGGGCGCGCGCGGGACGCGGGCGACATCGGGCCAGCGGCCGGTGTCGATGGAGTCGGTGCGTGGTTCAGCCGGTGCGGTCACGGTGGCCCTTTCGGTTCGTTCGGTCTCTCGGAGTGATCGGCAGGCCCCGGAGCCACAGGCGGATGCCGTGGAACCGGATCGCCGCCGAGACGGCGAGGGTGCTCAGCGGGTAGCGGATCGCGGCGGCCAACACGGCGGCCGTGCCCGCTTCGCGGCGGCGCCCCTCGACAGTGGCGACGAGCATCGCCTCGCCGTCGACGTCGAGTCGCACCGTCAGAGAGAGCCGGTCGTCGGGTTCGGGCAGGCGCATCCGGTATTCGCCCGCGACGGGCATGAACGGCGAGACGTAGAACTCCTTGCCGACGCGGTCGGCACCGCGCGCGTCGGGTTCGAGCAGGTAGCGGTGGCTGCCGCCGTACGTGTTGCGGACCTCGGCGACGATGCAGCGGAGCCGGTCGCCGGCGCGGCACCAGTACACCGTCAGCGGGTTGAACGCGTAGCCGAGGACGCGGGCGTGCGCGAGCATCGTGACGCGGCAGCCGTCGATGTCGACCCCGTGCTCACGGGTGAAGCGCGCGACCGACGCACGCAGTCCCGTCATGTCGCGGAAGCCCGCGAGGGGGCGCAGCCACGCGGGCGGGCGCGGCGGGTCGTCGACGTCGACCAGCCAGTAGCAGGTGCGGTGGCGCAGCCGGTACACGGTCGGGCGAAGCCGCGTGTGTGCCACGGTCGCCTCGTACATGGCAGCGCCCCGGGTCCAACTCATCGCGGCCCCCTCACCACGACTCGCCCAGCGATGCGGCGGCCGCGGCCCCGGACCGGCAGCCGTCCTCGTGGAAGCCCCACCCGTGCCAGGCGCCGGCGAAGGCGGTGACAGAGGTGTTCAACGCCGGGAGCCGCCGCTGCGCGTCGAGGGACCGGCGCGTGTGGACCGGGTGCTCGTAGACCATGGACGCGATGACGCGGCCCGAGTCGATCCGGTCGGCGCCGCCGAGGGTCACCACCAGCTCGCGCCCGGCGTCCAGCCGCTGGAGCCGCCGCATGTCGTAGCTGACCTCGACGGCCCCGGCGCCGGGCCGGCAGCCGGGCAGCAGGTAGTTCCAGGACCCGCGGGCGCCCCGACGGGTCGGGAGCGGCGCGGGGTCGGAGTGCAGGACGGCGCGGTTGCGCGAGTACTCGAACGCGCCCAACACGGCGGCCTCCTCGCGGGTGGGGTCGGCGAGGAGTCGCAGCGCCTGGTCGGGGTGGGTGGCTACGACCACGGCGTCGAAGTCCTCGGACGCGCCGGAGGCGAGGGCGACTTCGGCGCCGTCGGCGTGCCTGGTCACCGCTGCGACCGGGGTCTCGGTCCGGACGGCCGTGAGACGTTTCGCGATCCGCTCCACGTAGGTGCGCGAGCCTCCAACGACCGTGCGCCACGCCGGCGATCCGGTCACCGACAGCAGGCCGTGGTTCTCCAAGAACGCGAACAGGTACCGGGCCGGGTACTCATGGACCCGGTGCGGCCCGCACGACCAGACCGCCGACACCAGCGGGACCACGAAGTGGGCGGTGAAGTGGTGGCCGAACCGGCCGCGAGCGAGGAACTGCCCGAGTGTCGGCTCCCCGGCTCCGGGATCGGCCAGCAGCCGCCGGGCGCGGGCGTGGAAACGCGGGACCTGCGCCAGGAGCGACCAGAACCGGGGGTCGACCGCGTTCGCGGGCCGCGCGAACAGGCCCCGCGCGCCGCGCGCGCCGCAGTACTCCAGGCCGCACCCGAGGCAGCGCACCGACATGGACATCTCCGTCGGCCGCGTCTGGACTCCGAGCTCGTCGAACAGGCGGCACAGCAGCGGATAGGTCCGCCGGTTGTGCACGATGAATCCGGTGTCGACGGCCAGCGAACGGGTCCCGTCGCGCACGTCATGGGTGTGCGCGTGTCCGCCGATGCGGTCGTCGGACTCGAACAGCGTCACCGCCGCGCTTCGCTGGAGCAGATGGGCCGCCGTCAGGCCGGCCACGCCGGAACCGATGACGGCGATGCGGCGTCCCGTTGCGCTCATGCTTCCCCTCCGAGGTGTGTTCGAGGGTTATTCGCGGCCGAACGGCGTGCGGATGGGGTCGCGGGCGCGTGAATTCGCATCGTGACCGATCCGCCGAAAGGGAGGCTCCGAATCCTCTTCGAAGACCGGTCGGCGGGAGGAACGATGGTGCAGGTATGGCTGGCGGCGGGACTGGGAGCGGCGTTCATGCTGCTCGGCATCGTGGCCGTCGTGCGACCGCGGGCCGCGGCCCGCGGCTACGGGATAGCGGCCGAAGGCCCGCTCGCGCAGTCGTGGGCGGCGGCGGCAGGGTGGCGCGACGCGGCGGCGGGCGCGATGATCCTGGCCGTCTCCGCGGTCGGCGGGTCGACCGCGCTCGGCTCGGTGGTCCTCGCCGCCGTGCTCATTCCGGTCGGCGACGTCCTCGTGCTCGCCCGCGCCCGAGTCAGGTCGCCGGGCTCGTACGGGCCCCACACCGCCGCGGCGGCGGCGATGACCGCCCTGGGACTATGGCTGCTCTAGCGGACCGGCTACCCCTCCTCGAGCACCGACCGCATGGCGTCGGTGGAACGGCGCAGGAACCGCGCGACTGTGCGTCGCTCTTCGGCCGCGCCGCGTTCTGGCCCCGCCGCCCCACCGCCGACGCCCGGCCCTCCCGGCTCTGGGCCCGCGTGGCGGGTGCCGTCGCCGCCCGGCCTCGCCTGGTCTGGACCACCACGGCCGCGGGCCTCGTTGTCGCCGCCGCCGCGTTCATGCCCCAACTGCGTGCCGACGGCACCGCACAGACCGACGTGTTCACCGACGTCGACTCCGTCGAGGCCCAGGACGTGCTCGCGGAGCACTTCCCTGGCGGCTCGGGGGCACCCGCGATCGTCGTCGCCGACGCCGCCGGGCTCGACGCGGTCGCCGCGACCTTCTCGGCCCTGGCCGTCCTGCCGCTGCTGATCCTCGCGCAGATCGCCTTCGTGGTCGCCTTCGGCGTCATGCTCGACACGATCCTGGTGCGCTCACTTCTGGTCCCCGCACTGACACTCGGCATCGGCCGGACCACCTGGTGGCCGTCCCGCCTCGCGCGACGACCACAGCATTGAGATTCTGTGCGCGGACGGAGGAGATCTCGCCCGCCATCACCGTGGGAACAACGCAGGCGGTCCTCGACGGATAACCGCTCACGCGCCAACGTCCGATTCAGAGGGGGTTCTGGTCATAACAAGGCATAACCAAGATCAGGTCATATGATATAGGATGTAACTCCCTATATGTCCGATTATGCGGACCTTTCAGTCGCTTATTGCAACTCAAAACACCAGGTCAAAGACCTATTGGCAAGCCTGCGGCGGCTGGTGACGGCGATCGACGCCCGAAACTGGCATGAACCATGCACCTCAATTGTCCCAACTCGCGCTCGGGTGCCGCAACGGTCAGCCCCGAGTGATCCGCGACCGGTTCTCGCCCGAAGTATACGAGCAGCTGCTCGGGTCGGCCCGAGCTGGCGTGCCCAAACGACTGCTTGCGAAGCAGTACGGAGTGAGACTCCGCAGCGTTTGTCGACTGCCGCTAGGGGCAGGGCCTGACTCAAAGGGGCTGTAGCGCTGTTGCTTCGGGGTGACTGGTTGCGGCGATCTGGGCGGAGGGGCCGGTTCGGTTCAGTCGGACGCGGTGCCGTCCGCGTCGTGTGGGCGGGTTTCGTCGGGGGCTGGTTTAGCTGAGTACCGGTTCGGCGTCGCCATTTGAGCCCGGCTCGCCGAATCGGTCGAGCAGCCGTGGTCGGATTCGGCGGGTCAGGCCGAGCTTCGGCCCGCCCGCCTTCTGATGAGACCGAAGACGATGGTGCCGATGAAGAGCACGATGCCGATGACGGCCAGCCAGAGCAGCCCCTCGATGGCGATGCCGATGATCGAAAGCACCACCCAGGCGACGATCAGGATCCAGAGAACTGTCCACATACTAGTAGTATACGCCTCACTTCGTGTAAGCGGTCGAAGTCAGGATAAGTCAAGAATATTTTTCATGCGTGGGGAGTTCTGTTGGATTTCGGCGGAACCGCCGTGCGAGTTCATCTGCGTCTGACCATCACGTCCCCTGGGCGGCTAGGTGGAGGACGTTCGAAAAAGTAGACACTCTCCGATGTGGGTTATGCGGCGGGTGTGAACTCTACGGGGTGCAGTTGTTCGAACTCCTCGGGTGTGAGGAATCCGAGTGCTTGCTGGATGCGGTCGCGGTTGTAGTCGGCCTGAATGTATTCGAACAACGCGAGCCGGACTTCATCGAGCTTCTTCCATGTTCGCAGGTTGATGAGTTCCTTCTTGATCGTCGCGTTCGTGGACTCGGCTTGGGCGTTGTCGAAGCACGAGCCGGTGCGCCCAACCGAGGGGATCACCCCGGCGTCGAAGCAGCGGTCGCGGAAGGCGTTCGAGGTGTACTGGCCGCCTCGGTCACTATGGACGATCAGCTGTCCAGGTTCGGGAGCCAGGTCGGCCAGGGCCTTGTCCAAGGCGCGCAGTACGAACGGGGTGTCCATGACGGTGTCGACCTCCCAGGAGACGATCCGTCGTGAGCACGCATCGGTGAACAGGACCAGATACGTCCAGCCCTGCTCGGCGGTCGCAATGTAGGTGATGTCCGTATACAGCACCTCGCCGGGCCGTGCGGGCGCGAAGACGCGGCCGATGAAGTCGATCAGGTCGGCGCTGCGGCCGTCGGGGACCGTGGTCTTCGGTCCCGAGGCCGGATGCACGCACGCCAGGCCCTGGGATCGGACCAGGCGGCGCAGGCGCGCCTCGCCGTGGTGTCGTCCCCGCCGGGCCAGCTCGGCCCGGATCCGGCGGATCCCGTACCGGCGCTTCTTGTCCTCGTGTACGTCCTTGACGATGCCGGCCAGCTCGGCGTCGGCGACCTCCCGGTCGGCGGGGCCACGGTCGCGCCAGGCGTAGTAGCCGCTGGCGCTGACTTCCAGCAGCGCGCAGGCGCGCCGGATCGAGACCCGCTCGGTGGCGGGTCGGGCCTGGTTCGCCTCGTCGATGGAGGCGATCAACGTGAAGCGTTCTGGCTTCGGGCGGCGAACCAGGCCGTTGATTTTGAGAGGATCTCGATCTCCTCGGCCTGCTCTCGGACCTTCTTGCGCAGCTCACGCAGCTCAGCGGCCACTTCGGGCGGCAACTCGGGTGCGGCGGCCGCGGTGGGGGTTTCGGGCATGCTGCCATTCTTGCGGGCCTGGTGTCGCCAGAAGTGCAGGGTCTTGGGGTTGATGCCGAGGTCACGGGCAGTGCCCTTGACCGTCTTGTCCGGCAGACAGCTCAGCTCGACAGCCCGAGCGCGGAACTCGGCGGTGTAGGTGCGGTTCGCCATGATGGCGGTATTCCTCTCCAGTCTCGTATGGAGAGTGTCTACGGAAACGGGAGTCCTTCAGCCGACTTCACCGAGGTCGCTCTCTGGCAGGGCAAGCGGGCCTATGTCGCCTTCGTCGTCGATGTGTACTCCCGCGCGATCTACGGGTGGGCCGCTGCGACGACCAAGCACACCAAGCTGGTGCTCGACGCGGTCGACCACGCCCTGTGGCAACGCGACCGGGCCGCCGCTCCATACGGCACCGCCGGTGAGGACCTGGTCCATC
>NZ_JAELXW010000114.1 GCF_016428645.1 Glycomyces salinus
AATCAACGCGACCACGCACCAGACCCAGGTCCGCTACTTCGACATATACGGCAACGAGCGCGGCACACCCGCGGCCACTTGGGTCGACGACCACGGCTTCCTCGACGGCACCCGAGATCCTTCAGGCCTGACCCACCTCGGCGCCAGAGAATACGACCCGACCCTGGGCAGCTTCATCTCGGCCGACCCGATACTGGATCCCGCCGACGCCCA
>NZ_JAELXW010000115.1 GCF_016428645.1 Glycomyces salinus
GGCCGCACCCGACGCCTCCCGGGCACCGCCCTGCGCCGCAAGTTGGAGCTGGAGCAACCCGGCGGGTGCGCCTGGTCGGGTTGTTCACGGCCGGTCCACTGGACCGAAGCACACCACATCCGCGCATGGTGGGCCGGTGGCGAGACCAACGCCGACAACCTCATCCTCCTGTGCCGGTTCCACCACGGCCGCATCCACACCCCCGGATGGACCGTCACCAAAACCGGCCCCGGCACCGCGGTCATCGTCCACCACGACGGACACGAACCGGCCCCGGCCGACATGACCGAACACGAGGGGCAGGACGGGTGCGGGTGCGCCGACTGGCGCACCGAGGCCGACCTCGAGGCCGACTTCCAGAACGACGCCGCGAACGTCTTCGACACCGGGCTGTATCCCGAAGAATGGGCCGAGACCCTCAAAGACGACTTGAACCGCGCCGCCGAACAGCACGAGACCGACCGCGCCTGGGCCGCCGCGAAGACCGCACGCGCCCAAGCACGAGCCCGATTCACCACCGAGAACGTCGAGGCGCGCAGCGACACAAGAACACCGGCACCCGAACCCGAACCGCGCTCGAAACCCGAACGAACCACCGCACCCCGACCGCGCTCAGGACCCGAACGATCCTCCCCGACCACACCCGAACCCCGCCCCGAATCCGAGCAGGACTCTCCTCCCGAACCCGTCTTCACCTGCACCGCAACACGCTCCGACCCCGGACCCCCGCCCTTCTTAGGCCGCCCGCCGCGGAAGGCACCCGCGGCGGGGGCCAGCACACACACGACACACCAACCCGAACCCACCCGACCGGGTTCGGGCCCTCGCCGTGCCCGCACCCGGCCGACCATCCCCGACAAGCCACCCACACCACGCCATCGCCGCCCGGGCGAAGCCCCACCGAAACCGACCCGACAGCCGACCGCGACACCACACCGCCACCCACTCCACCATCGCAGCCCGACCAGGTACACCCGGCGGGCCCTTCTCCGTGTCCCCGGCACCGGACACGAGCCCCGAACCGCCGCCCCTGCTTTCACTGTCCCTACTGCCGCTGCTTCAGCAACCGCGCTCCCTGCGAACCG
>NZ_JAELXW010000116.1 GCF_016428645.1 Glycomyces salinus
ACCGCGACACCACACCGCCACCCACTCCACCATCGCAGCCCGACCAGGTACACCCGGCGGGCCCTTCTCCGTGTCCCCGGCACCGGACACGAGCCCCGAACCGCCGCCCCTGCTTTCACTGTCCCTACTGCCGCTGCTTCAGCAACCGCGCTCCCTGCGAACCGCCGGTCAGGAACCGACACCGACCTTCCAATTCGCTCGTCGTCGCCGATCGCCTGAAGCCGGTCCCACACAGCCCGACAGCCAGACACCGACCCCGACATGAGCCCTCCACCGAGGGCCGATCCCGGATCATCGCCTGTTTCAGTGTCAGTGGAAAGGGCCTCGGTCGTCGATTCGGTTCGCGAGGGTGTTCCGGTCGGCGGAGCTGGCCTCTAGCGGAATGCGGCTGTATTTCGCCGGGCCCAGTCGGCGAAGGAGCGGGCCGGGCGGCCCGTGAGGTTTTCGATCTCGGGGCTGACGGCCCGCTCCGCCTCATTCGGTGATCCGAGGACCTTCAAGATCGCCTCCACGACCTCGGCGGGCCACATGCGGCTCAGCGTTTCGAGAGCCTGGTCGCGGGTCTGCTCAACGAACTCGATGGGCTCGCCCAGTGCCGCCGCGATCGCCGCGGTCTGCTCGCGCGGGGAGACCGGGGCCGGGCCGGTCAGGGTGTACCTCCGTCCAGTGTGTCCGCGCTCGCGCAGAGTGATCGCGGCGACATCAGCGATGTCGGCCGGGTCGACGACCGGCAGACCCACGTCGCCGAACGGCGCCGCCACGGCCCGTTCGGCCCTGATCTGTTCGGCCCACAGGTAGGCGTTGGAGGCGAACCCGCCGGGCCGCAACACGGTCCACTCCAGACCCGACTCCGTCACGGCCGCCTCCATGGCTCCGAGCCCCTCCTCGGGCCGGGATCCGACGCGCTGCGAGGAGACCAGCACGACCCGCTCGGCGCCCGCGTCCTTCGCGGCGGCGACGATCGCGGGCAGGTCGAACTGCGTTCCGGGAGTGAGCAGGAGGAGCCGCTCGGCGCCCTCGAAGGCGGGCCGCAGGCTCGCCGGGTCGGACAGGTCGGCCTCGACGTGCACGGCACCCGCGGGCAGTTCGGCCGCGTTGCGGGAGATGGCGGTGACGGCTTCGCCCGCGGCGGTGAGGATCTCGACTAGCGGGCGTCCGATGTTGCCGGTGGCTCCGGTTACTGCGATCATGGCGCTTCCTTTCGACGCTGTTGCCGAACCCCAAGGTAGAAAGCCCGCACGGGATCGGGAAGAACGCACTTTGAAGTAAGCTCATGACATGGCGGGAGGAAAACAGCTCGACGCATGGGGGCCGCCGGACGGTCGTGAGGTGTTTCACTCCAACTGCCCGGCCGTGCAGGTGCTCGACCACGTGACGAGCCGCTGGGGCGTGTGGGTCCTGATGGCGCTGCGCGACGGGCGGGCCCGCTTCTTCGAACTCCGCGAACGGATCGACGGCATCAGCGAGAAGATGCTGTCCCAGACGCTTCGCAACCTGGTCCGCGACGGCCTGGTGTGGAGGGAGGTCGAGCCGACGACCCCGCCGAAGGTCACCTACGGCCTGACCGCGCTCGGCAAGGGCACAAGCGAGCCCCTGGCCGCGATGTTCGACTGGATCCGCGGCAACGCCGACACGATCCAGGCGAGCCGCTCCGACTTCGACGAGACCAGATCGCGTTTACCGGCGTCCGGCGGACTCCGTTCATCGATATTGCGGTGGAGCGGCGGATGCCGGGAGGAGGAACCCGCCGGGGGCCAAGGCGATCGGTCCGATCGCTATGGCCGTCCACCGCGGCCTGGAACGGCGGGGCTCGCGGCGGGGCCGGTCATAGGTCGTTCTCGTAGTGTTCAGGGGATTCGAAGGGGGTCGCCGGTTCTGCCGGGATGCCTTCCGGGAAGTAGCGGCTCACCTTGTCGCCCGGTCCGCCGGGGGTGATGCCGCCCGCCGGCGGGATGTACTCGATCTCGGTCTCGCCGCTGGTCGGGACCGGGCCGGATTGCACCATCAGCGCGGCGTAGCGGGCCACGGAGTACCAGAGTTTCACTCCGTCGTCGCGGACGGCGACCAGTTCGCGGTCCACTCGGTGCCCCAGGTCGGTCTCCAGGTCGGCCGTGATCTCCAGGCCCCGGTCGGCCCAGCGGGTCCGCGCGATGTCCGTGTACCGCTGGCGGACCAGGTCGGATTCGGAGTCCGGTATCGAGAGGCGGTATCGCAGCTCGACGTTCGTGTAGCCGGGGACCCGCATCCCGTCGTGGGTGCACGGCAGTTCGGCCCACGAGCGCCGCTCGAAACCCGGGAAGTCCGGCAGCGCCTCCACCAGGTCGGCCACCTCGGCCTCCATCGGGGCGTAGACCTCGGCCTGGGTGTACGCGCTCGCCGGCGGGGTCTCGGTCGGTTCGGTCATCGCACACCGCTCCCCTGGCCGGTCACGATCAGCGACTGGTTCCTGCGGCTGATCTCGTTCTCCTCGTCCCAATAAGAGCTGTGGTTCCCGATCGGGGCCTCCCAGAACCTCCACCACTCGCTGTTCTCCCTAGGTGAGTCGCTTCGGAACTCGTTGCCGCCGAACTCGGCACTGGTCGGGTCCGTGCCGTGGACCATGCCGTACCTGATGACGTCCTGGTCGTTCCTGGTGGCCCAGACGTCGTCCTCGTCGACCCCCAGCGCCGAGGCCGTGTCGGTGCCCACGCCCGGAGAGCCGACGAACACCACGTTGTCGGCCTCGACTCCCTCGGTGCTCGCGGCGGTCCCCACCATCGTGGAGCCGTACGAATGGCCGGTCAGCGTGAGTTCGGCCGGGTCGCCCTCGCCGGTGGCCCTCAGCCCCCTCGTGAAGGACTCCAGTCCCTCCGAGCCCTCCCTCGCCCACTTGTCGTCGGCGGCCTCCAGGAGGTCGTCGGGGGCGTCGTAGCCCATCCACATCACCGTGGCCGTCTCTTCCCCGGTCCCGTACCTGTCGGCGTCGAAGGCCATGGACTCGGCGCGGTCCAGCAGGCCGGTCGCTCCCGCCAGGCCGCCCCCGGTGCCGGGCACGTAGGTGTTGACGTTGTCGGCCGCGTCCGGGTCGCCGATCGAGACGATCGCCTGCCCGCTGCCCTCGGTGCCGAAGCCGAGCAGGCAGTACGGCTGACCGGTCTCGCCGGACGAGGCCGGAGAGCCGTCGGCATCGGTGATGCGGTCGCGCAGGCGGATCAGGTCGTCCCGGGTCTCCTCGCCCGGTTCCAGGGCCTCGATGCGCTCGTCCAGCCACGCCCGGTTGGCCGTGTCGCGGTCGTCGACCGGGATGCCGTCGACGGGGCCGACCCATTCGGGGTGCCGCTCGATCAGGGCCTCCCGCTCGGCCTCGCTCAGGCCCTCCCACCACTGGCTCACCTGCTCGGGCGACAGCTCGGCGTCGCCGCCGGCGATCGCCTCCAGCTCCTCGGCGGCCTCGCCGCTCAGGCCGCTCCGGTAGTCGTCGACGAGGTCGTCGTAGGACGCGCCGAGCCGGGGCGGCAGTCCGGGCGGGTTCTCGCGCATCGCCGACATCGCCGCCGCGGCCTCGTCGTCGGCGTCGTGGGCGCGGGACATGATCGCGCGCAGCCAGTCTCCGTACTGGTCGGCCAGGCCGGAGGCCGAGGCGATGAGGTCGGCGGCGTTGAACAGGCTCTCGAGGCGGGCGGGGTCGAGCACGCCGTCGGGCTTGGACACTCCGACCCGGTCGCACAGCCACTGGGGCGGATCGAGCCGGGCGATCGACCATTTGAGGTCGCCGGTCATGCCGACGTCGTAGCCGCCGGGGCCGCCTTCGATCTCGAGGCCGTGGGACTCGATGAGCGGGATCAGCTCACCGAGTTCGCGCTGCTCGGCCTCGAGGGCGTCGGCGGTCTCCATCAGGGTGGTCGCCATCCGCACGGTCGCGTAGTCGGACAGGTCGTCGTCGAAGCGGTCGGCGGTGAGTCCGAGCTGTTCGCGGACGAGGTCGGCGGTGTCGGACTCGAAATGGTCGGGCCCGAGGTGGCCCTCGATCACGTCGGCGCGGACGCGCTCGGTCTGCTCGGCCATGGCCTCGGCGTGGGCCTTCCACGCCTCTCCGAGGTCGCGGACGGGGCCGCAGTCGAGGTCCCGCAGCTGCTGCCAGGTCATCTCGCTCATGGACCGCGCCTAGTGCTCGGGGCGGGCCGAGTCGTTCGCGCCCTCGCGCCCGGGGTAGCGGTCCAGGTCGGCGTGGGCGGTGAAGGCGGCGGCGTTGAACCGGTCGACCTCCACGGCCTCCTCGGCGCAGGTGGCGAGGTATTCGCCGGTGTGGCCGGCGAGGCCCGTGAAGCCGCCGGCCCGGTCGAGGCGCCACCATTCGGCGGCTCCGGCCAGCGCCGGACCCAGGGCGGCGCCGCCGTCCCGGAGGTCGTCGGCGACGGTCGCGGTCCGCTCGCATATGGCCTCGGTCTGGCGGTCCACGGTCGACTCGACGTCGAACAGGACCTCCACCGATCGGTGGACGCGGTCGGGTTCCATTGTGAACACGTCGGCTCCGGACACAGGTCGTCCTTTCGGGGGCGGGGCCTTTCGGCCCGAATGAGGGCGATCCGGACGCTCACTGTAGTCGGTCCGGTCCACTCCGGCGCCGCGGCGCGCGCGGCCCCGGCGCCGGGAGGCGACGCACAGCCCGGGTGGCGCGCCGGATGTGTGGTGGTCGTAGGCTGATTCCCAGCTGACGACTACGGGAGGACCGCGACATGGCAGCCGAATCCGAGAAGCTCTGGAACGAGACCGGGGTCGACCCGGTGGAGATCCATCTGGGCAAGGACTCCGGTTACACCCTGCGCGCCTACCGGATGTCGGACACCCTGCCGGGTGCGCCCGCCGCGGCCGCCGAGCGCGAGGAGGACGACGAGCGTCCCGACGTGGCCGAGAACCCCGAGGACGAGGAGTCGGGCGACGTTCCCGACGACGCCGAGTTCGAGGACGAGGACGAGGTCGACGTGCTCGACGCCGTGCCCGAGGAGGTCCCGGTGTTCCTGACCCGCAAGGGCAGGCTCCAGCTGTTCCGGGACGCCGAGTCGCTGGTGAAGTACGTGCGCTCCTCCGACGACAACGACCTGACCGCGATCGACGAGTACGCCGATCTCCAGAAGCGCCTCTCGGCTGACGACATCACCTGTGATGAAGACGACATCTACGAATTGGACCTGGTGACGACCAACCTGCGCGGCGGGCACGACGCGTGGGATCCGGAGCTGCTCATCAAGGCCGCCGAGATCGGCCGCGACCTCGGGTACGCGCTGAAGAACACCTCGGTGATAGAGGCGCTCGCGCCGGGATCGCCGCTGGACGACGTCGACGAGGCACTTCGCGCCATTGTGGACGGAGGGGTGCGCGGGATGTTCGCCAAACGCCGACTTCGCAAGACCGGCTCCGAGAGCGCGGCCATCGCGTGGCGCGGAGTGATCGCCAAGATCAACCGCTCCGTCGAATGGCACGGCGAGTCCGAATAAGCACGGAATGGCGCACTATAGCGCCCCGGCGGGGTCGCGAACCGCACTCACCTCCGGCTTGCGGTTGAGGGTATTCTGCGGAAAACTGATAACGGACTTATAAACGGGCCGGGCGAATGTCCATGCAGCGACGGGGTTGGCGCCTGCCGGACCGCCCTACGAGAGGAGTTCTGCGGGTGCAAGTCTTCTGCGGCATCACCACAGACCATAGAGCCGATCCCTCCTCGGGTCATGGGGACGCCGCGTGCGCGGTCGCCCTCGTCGTCGCCGGCGGCGGCCTGCTGGCCACCGACACCTTCACCGACGATCCCCGCGGCTGGGTCCGCTTCGCTTGCCTGCTCGCCCGTCAGGCCAAGGACTCCTTCCCGGTGACCATCGCGATCGACGGCGAAGTGGGCCCGCTCGCCGAGTTCGCCGCCGCCTCAGGGAACCTCGTCGTCCAGGCCGAGAGCCCCTCGGCCCACCCGAAGGACGCCCTCGACTCCGCGGTCGCCCTCGCCCGGGGCCTGGCCACCGGCGAGGTGCGGTGCACCTCCCCCTTCGGCGTCCGGGCCGAGATCGCGGCCATGCGCCCGATCCTCGACACCGTCACCGTCGCCGCCAAGGCGCGCCGCGACGCCGCCGAGGCCCTCACCTGCCTGCTGCGCGCGGTCTTCCCCGCGGCCCTGGCCGCCTGGGACGACCCCAGCGAGGCCAACGCCGTCGCGATCCTGACCCGGCTCCCCCAGCCCGGCGCGATCCAGTCGATCTCCACCGAGGACCTGGCCGCCGATCTGGCCACCATCGCCGATCCCGGGCAGGTCGCGGCCATGGCCGGCGCCCTGACCGAGGCCATCCGCGAGATCGGCGGCGGCGACGACCCGACCGTGGCCCCCTCGGTCTCGGCCACCGCCGAGGCGGTGGCCGCCTGGGACCGCTCGCTGGAGGGCCTGATCGGGCTGCTGCAGGCCCGCCGCCCGCGACCCGAGACCACGGGCGCCCTCGAGGCCGAGGAGCCCGCAGAGGGCCGCCGGCACCGCCGCAGCGCCGAGACCCACCGGACCGTCCGCCTCCCCGGCGACCTCCCCGACCGCGAGAGCCTGCGCTCGCTCGACCCGGCCTCGCAGCTGCACTCGCTGATCTCCCCCGACCTGGAGGCCACCCAGGTCCTCCCCGACGACCGCGCGGTCGACGACACCGGCTCGACCCGCAGCATCCGCCGCCGCCGCGCCGAACCGGCCGGGCTGCCGGTCGGCGAGCCCGCGCAGTCGCGCGAGGAGTACGCGCCGCCTCTGGAGGCGCTCGGCGGCGACGACGACGGACTGCTGATCTTCGGCCAGGCCAAGTCCGCCTGGTTCAAGCGCCCCGAGAGCGAGGAGCCGGACAACGAAGCCTGGCAGCTGCCCGGCGACGACGGCTGGCGCACCGCCCGCCACGTCAGCGACGCGCCCGAGGCCGAGGAGCCGACCACCCCGTCCGGGCTCCCGCGGCGCAAGCCGCAGGCGAACCTCGTGCCCGGCTCGGTCATCCCCGATCAGGGACCGGTCTCCGACGAGCCGATCGAGCGCGACGCGGAGATGCTGGCGCACAACACCTCCGGCTACTTCAAGGGCTGGGGCAGGGCGCGCGGCGGCAGTGCCGCGGGCCGCCGGAATGAGAGGATGGCGGCGCGATGAGCGCCAACCTGGGCGTCTACGAGCGCTCGCTGAGCATGCTCCTGGGGTCGCTGGTGGCCCGCACGCCGGGCCTGTCGCACGCGGTCCTGGTGAGCGTGGACGGCATCCCCCTGGCCGTCTCGTCCGGGCTCCCCAAGGAGCGCGCCGACCAGCTGGCCAGCATCGGCTCCGGGCTCCTGTCGATCGGCGAGGGCGCCGGTAGGGCCATGAGCCACGGCCCCACCCAGCAGGTCATCGTCGAGATGGCCGAGGGCGTGCTGCTGGCCGCGCCCGTCGGCCCCCAGATCTGCCTGACGCTGCTGGCGGTGTCCCGGTGCGACCGCGAGCAGCTCGGCTACGAGCTCGGCCAGTTCACCATGCAGGTCGGCCCCCTGCTGAACGAGGCGCTGACCAACACCGGGTCGATACCGAAGGTCGTGTGACAGAACCGAACGAGGGGCCCCGAGGCTTTCGCCTCGGGGCCCCTCGTTCGGTTCTGGTCCAGGTGGATGGGTCAGCCCGGACATGTCCGTTCAGCGGGGCGCGAGCCTCGCCGTGGCCGCCGGCTCACGACTCGCGGACCCCGCCAGGGCCGGCGTCGGTAGTGTGGGCGATCAACCGACGCCGACGGTGCGGGTGCGACGCATCGACAGCACGTACTCGACGAGCTTGATGAGCGTCTGCTTGGTCGACTCGCGGTTCCGCGCGTCGGTGTAGAGCAGCGGCACGTCCGGGGACACCTGGAGTGCGTCGCGGATGTCCTGGAGGTCGTGGAGCCGCTCGCCGTCGAAGCAGTTCACGGCCACCAGGTAGGGCAGTTTCCGGTGCTCGAAGAAGTCGATGACCGAGAAGCAGTCGGCCAGACGTCGCGTGTCGACCAGGACGATCGCGCCGATCGCGCCGCGCACCAGCTCGTCCCACATGAACCAGAACCTGGTCTGGCCGGGCGTGCCGAACAGGTACAGGATCAGATCCTGGTCGATGGTGATACGGCCGAAGTCCATCGCGACGGTCGTTGTGGCCTTGTCGGGCACCAGGTTGTTGTCGTCGACGCCCTCTGAGGCCGACGTCATTATCGCCTCGGTCGTCAACGGGGTGATCTCGGAGACCGATCCGACAAGAGTCGTCTTGCCGACGCCGAATCCGCCGGCGATGACGATCTTCGCGGAGGTCACGCGAGAGGTGTCTGCGGGTTGGTTCATTAGGGTCTAAAGCCTCCTGAGTCCACTGAGAACGCGCTCGAGGAGTTCGGTTCCGACCGTTTCGTCGGCGGCGTCGTCGCCGAATCCGGTGGGTTCGTGCACTGCCAACAAGCCATCGGCCGCCATGTCGGCAACCAGGACGCGGGCCACGCCGAGGGGCACTTCCATACGGGCGGCGATCTCCGCCAGCGACTGCAGCCTGCCGCCGCCGCAGAGGTCGACGATCACCTTCTGCTCACGACCGCCGAGGAACTGCCCCGACCGGCCGCGCGCGGTGGTCTCCACCAACGCTTCGAGGGCGATCTCCAATTGGGGTCGCGTCCGGCCGCGCGTGACCGCGTACGGCCTGACGAGTGAGCCGGTAGGCTCATCACCACCGAGGACCATTTCTACCTCCAACCGCCCGGGCCGGGATCCCACAATCCCTGCCGGGCAGCCCTGTCAGTTATCCGTAACCGCCGCCTGCGGAGGCGGTCCCGTCGCCTGGGGGTGCGACGGAGGGGTTGTTCAGTTCGACCCGCTCGTGTGCTAACCGCATCGAGTGGAGCCTACCGTGTCAGCGTCCCACGCGCCAAGCGGCCACTGGTCGCACAGGACGTCCGGGACGGCCCCGCCGCGGCGGAGAGCCACGTTCAGCTTCGCGCCGAAGGGGTCAGTGCCTGGCCCACCCGGTCGACCAGCAGGGCCATCTCGTAGCCGACCTGGCCCACGTCGCAGTTCTTCGAGGCCAGTACGGCGAACGACGAACCGTCGCTGATGGACATCAGGAACAGGAACCCGTGGTCCATCTCGACGACCGTCTGCAGGACCGCGCCGCCTTCGAAGCAGCGCGAGGCCCCCTGGGTCAGGCTCACCAGACCCGAGGTCACCGCGGACAGCTGGTCCGCGCGGTCCCTCGGCAGGTCCCGCGAGGAGGCCAGCAGCAGGCCGTCGGCGCTGACCGCCACGGCGTGCGCCACTCCCGGCACGCGCTCGGCGAACCCCGCCAGCAGCCAGCCCAGGTCCTGGACCGTAGTTCCACCAGTGCTCATCGTTTGCGCTCCTTAGCGTCGACCGTGCGGTAAAGCGGCTCAGTTGCCATCATTGCCACGTCCTCGCTGCACTCCACGGTGATAGGCCGACAGCAGGCCCCGAATGCCTTCGGGGTTGCGTTTCTGCGCGCTGACGGTCTCCTGTGTCTCCTGCACGCCGCCCGGAACGAGCCGTTCCATGGGCCGGCGCTTGGGAAGTCCCGCCGAAGTGGTCTCTTCACTGCCGACCGACTCGGCGAAGGCGTTGTTGACCCGGCTCCACCCGTCGTCGGCGGCCGTCCGCCAGGCGTAGGAGTCACCGGAGTTCGATTCGGTTTCCGCGGACTGCAGGCGCCTGCGCTCGAACCCGGACTCCACACTCGGTGCGGGCGGAGCGCTCGGCTCTGCTCGGGGAGGCTCGGCGCTCGCGGGCGAGGTGTACATGTTCGCGCCTTCCGTGGGCTGCGGAGGGGACGGCTGGGCGTCTTCCAGAGCGGAGACCGGGGTGTCCTCCGCACTCCGCTCACCGTAGCTCAGCCCGGGCCCGTCCGCCACCTCAGAGGGCCGGGGGGCGGGCTCCGGAGCCGCCTGCGGCTCAGGGTCCTCGACCGGTTTGGGGGCCGGGGTGACCGCCTTGAACCAGGCCGACTCGACCTCGCGGAAGATCGGCAGCTCGGTGGTCGCGTCCACGGCCGAGACCCGGTCCGAGCGCATCGTCTTGCGCGGGGCCTCGGTGCCGGGGCCGCCGGCGGCCTCGGGCCACGACGGCGGCTGCGGCTCCGGCTCGGCCTGCGGGGCCGCCTCCAGCTGGATCTTCGGCAGCGCCACGTGCTCGGAGGAGACGATCTCCCCGGTCACCTCCATGACCTTGCCGTTGGAGCGGTGCTGCTGCTCGTTGACCCCTCCGGGCCGGAACATGAAGCCCGGCTCGGCCGACTCCTGCACGGGGTGCTCGCCGGTCATCGGCTCGCGGTGGCCGGCCGGCGGCTGGGACGGCATCGGCGGGGCGGTCGGCTCGCTGGGCCGGTACGGCGGCGGCTGCTGCTCGGCCGGCGGCGGGGACTGGAGGCTGTGCGGGGCGACCGTGTCGAACAGCCCGGCCGGGCTCTCGGGCACCCGCGGCAGGGCGCCGGTGTCGGCCGCGGACAGCTCGCCGCGCGGCCCGGTGCCGCGGTCGAGCGAGACCGTCTCGCCGGAGCCGGGACCCCTTCCGCGTTCGGGCAGCCGCGGCTCGGTGAGGACCTCCTCGCCGAGGATCACCTCGGCGACGATGCCCTGCTGCTCGCCGGGCCGCAGCTCCACGGCCACGTTGTGGCGACTGGCCAGGCGGGCGACCACGACCAGGCCCATCATGCGCGAGGAGGCCAGGTCGATCACGTCGGCCGACTCGCCGAGCTGGCGGTTGATCGCCTCGATCTGGTCGGCGGGCATCCCGATGCCGCGGTCGATGATGCGGACCCGGATCGCCCCCATCGGGGCGTCGGCCGTGCGCATCTGGTCGGCGGTGACCAGGACTCCGGCCTCCGGCGGGGAGAACGCGGTGGCGTTGTCCATCAGCTCGGCGACCAGGTGGACCAGGTCGTTGACCGCGGCGGGCTTGACCTCCCGCTCGGCCTCGACGTGGCCGAACTCGATGCGGGTGTACTGCTCCACCTCGGACTGGGCGGCCTGGAGGATGTCGCTGATCGGGGCCGGGTGCCGCTCCTGGCGGGTCGAGTCCGCCCCGGCGAGCACCAGCAGGTTCTCGTCGTTGCGGCGCATTCGGGTGGCCAGGTGGTCGAGCTGGAACAGCTCGGCCAGGCGGTCGGGGTTCTCCTCGCCGCGCTCGAGGTGGTCGAGGTGGCCGATGAGCCGGTCGACCAGGTTCTGGGAGCGGCGGGCGAGGTTGATGAACATCTGGGAGACGTTGGCGCGCAGGGCCGCCTGCTCGGCGGCGATGCGGATCGCCTCGGTGTGGACGATGTTGAACGCGTGGGCCACGTTCCCGACCTCGTCGCGCTGGTCGAGGCTGATCACCGCGCCCGACTCGGCCGCGACCTCGTCCGGTGTCCGGTTGCCGATCGACTCGGCGTCGCGCATCTGGGCCACCGCCTGCGGCAGGCTCACGTGCGCCACGTCCAGCGCGCCCTCGCGCAGGCGGCGCAGGCCGCTGGCCATGTTGCGGGCGATGATCAGGGCGATCACCGTGGCGATGACGAACGCGGCCAGGATCAGGATGGCCTCGAGCAGCAGCTGGAAGATCTGCGAGTCGCGGTCGGCGCGGGCCTGTTCGAGCACGGCCTCGGATTCGTCGGTGACGTAGTTCAGACCGTTGTCGAGGATCGCGTCGTAGGAGGCGAGGATGTCGGCGTTGACCGTCAGGTTGCCGTCGGTGCCGGCCGAGACGGTCGCGGTCTCGAAGTCCAGGGCCGGCTGGGCCTCGTCGGTGCTCAGACCGCCGGGGTTGTAGAAGAACGCGAGCTGCTCGTCGCGGTCGGCGACGGTCTTGAACTCGTCGGCGGCCCGGTTGCGGGTGCCGGCGAAGGTCACGAAGTTGGTCCAGCGGGTGTTGTTGAGGAATCGGTTGCCGTCGCCGACGTTGATGGCGATCGCGCGCTCCTCCTCGAGCTGCTCGAGCACGATCGTGGCCGAGGCGATGGCCTGCAGCTGGCGGGCGATCTCGGCGTCGCCGACGATACGGGCCGAGACGTCGGTGATGGTCACCAGCTCGTCGACCAGCCGCTGGTAGACGCGGGAGGTCGCGTCGATGGAGGTGGTCTCGGGGGTGTCGGCCGCGGCCTGGCGGATCTGGACGAGGCTGTCGTACTGGGTGCCGACCGCGCCGATCCGGTTGGAGATGTCGTCGGACAGGTCCGGGAGCCGCTCGGCCTGGTCGTTGAACCGGTCCAGGGCCTCGTCGGTCAGGGCCTGCTGCGCCTCGAGCTCCTCGATGTCGTAATCGGCCGGGTCGATGCCGTCGACGTGGTCGTCGTCCTTGCGCAGGTAGGTGACGATGAGGCTGCGTTCGTTCTGGAGCTGGTACCGCAGTTCGGCGGTCACGGTGTTGAACTCCACCAGGCTCACCATGTCGTCCGCACCGAACACGCGGTCGGCCAGGTCGTAGAGGCGGAGACCGGCCACGGCCACGAGCACGAGGAGGGGAACCAGGAGAATCAGGCCCAGCTTGGACCTGATTCGCATGTCGGCGATGCGGGGGATGCCCAACGGGCCTCGTCGGGCCGCTGAACCCGCTCGGTTCGAGCTGCGCTTGCTCACCTTTTCTAGCCTCCTGGGGTGGTCCTCTATGTCAGACCGGTCCCGGGCGTGGGGACCGGTGCTGTCGCGGGCCGGCGCGCGCCGGCGGCCGTTCCGCCGCCGGGGCGGCGGGTCGGCATGTGAAGCCCAGCAGATTCCATCATGACGAAAGTGGGCTCCGAAATCCAGGGGCGTACTGGAGTTCCGAAGTCGACCACGTTACCGACTGCGTCGCGGGCCCATTCATCCAAAACCACATAATTCCGGACACATACCTGCCCGGTATTCAGACGTTCGGAGCTCAAATCGAGCCTCACAGACGAGCCCACTTGAGCAATCCTCACCCCGCAGTGTGCCAGAGACCGGCACCGCCCGGGGATGCGACCTCGACTCAGATCATCTAAAGGGGATGCGGCCGCCGGAGGCGGGCCCGGCGGGCCGCCGGAGCGTTCGGAATCCGTGCGGATCTCGCACAGCCTGTGCGATGGACCGGTCCCGGCGCGGGGCACGGTGGTGGGGAACCTTTCAGGAGGCGCCCAGCCCATGGACTCATTGGCCGCAGTACTCGAACACGACCACTTCACCTACGCGTGGGTCAACCCGACGATGGGCCTGGCCTTCGCCGCGGCGGGCTCGTATCTGGGCCTGTCCGCGTCCCGCTACGCCCGCGCCGCCACCGCCACCGCCGCCCGTCTTCGCTGGATCCTGCTGGCCTCCTTGGCCATCGGCGGTGTCGGCATCTGGATGATGCACTTCATCGCGATGATCGGCTTCACCGTCGTCGACTCGGACATCGGCTACGACCTGGGCCTGACCGTGGCGTCCTTCGCGCTGGCGGTCCTGGCGGTCGGGATCGGACTGTCGCTCTCCGGGACCAGGGGCGCTGGCTGGCCGCGCCTGGTCCTGGGCGGCCTGGTGTGCGGCGCGGGCGTAGTGGGCATGCACTACACCGGCATGGCGGCCGTCTCGACGGCCGGAGTCGTCAGGTACGACACGGGCCTGGTGCTGGCCTCGGCGGCGATCGCTGTGGTCGCCGCGACGGTGGCGCTCAGGTTCACGGCCGTGGTCGACCGCCGCGGCTCGATGGCGGCCGCGGCCGCGGTCATGAGCGTGGCGGTCGTCGGCATGCACTACACGGGGATGGCCGCGGTCCGCATCGAGACCGCGGCCGAGCGGCCGGTGGAGGGGGTCAGCCCGCTGGTGCTCATGCTGCCGATCCTGCTGCTGGCGATGGTCGCCATCGTCAGCCTGGTGATATGCGTCCTCAGCGCCCCCAATTTGGACTACCGGGACGAGACGGGCCCAAGGGACGGGTCAACTGTCCGTCTGGCAAATGCCACCAGAACGTAGTCGTATAGCGTTTCGAATCGCGTAGATCGCAAAAATGCAACATTCTGCCTGCAAGCGGCGACCTGGGGAGGAAGACCGCGGATGGAGCACGTCGACCACTTCGCTTACGGGTGGGTCAACCCCATCATGGGGTTCGGGTTCGCCTTCGCCGGGTCGATCCTGGCCCTGATGTGCATGGCCCAGGCCCGCCGACAGGTCGGATCGGTGAAATCGGGGGCCAAACGGCTGCGGTGGATCATACTCGCCGCGTTCGCCTTGGGCGGCACCGCCATCTGGATGATGCACTTCACCGCCATGATCGGATTCCAGGTCACCGAGTCCGACATCGCCTACGACCCGGCGATCACCTTCGTCAGCCTGGCCGTCTCGATCGCCGCCGTCTTCTTCGGCCTGGCCGTCGCCGGCATGGGACGCAGCAACACCATCGCCAAGATCCTCATGGCCGGCCCCATCACGGGCCTGGGCGTGGTGTTCATGCACTACTCGGGCATGGCCGCCATCAACATCTCCGGCGACATCACCCACGACAGCACCTACTTCTGGGCCTCGGTCGCCATCGCCGTCGTCGCCGCCACGGTAGCCCTGTTCTGCGGGATGTACCTGGACGGCTGGCGCTGGCAGACCTCGGCGGCCGTGGTGATGGCCTTCGCCATCTGCGGCATGCACTACACCGGCATGGCCGGGGTCCGGGTGACCCTCTTCGACCGCGGACGCAACGCGGTCGAGGGCATCAACCCGATCATGCTGATCCTGCCGATCCTCGGCGTGGCGACGATCGGCATCATCGTGCTGCTGTTCGCCCTCATGGGCGGCACTCCGAAGCCGGTGACGCGCCGGGAGCAACTGGGCCTGGAGGTCGACGAGACCGACGAGGACGGCGTCATTCCGGTCTCCCCGAACGTGGTCGCCCCGCGCCGCCCGGCCGGGGCCGGCCGGCGTCCCTCACCCGGTGCGGGCCAAGCGGTCCCGGACCGGCCGCTGCCGCGCCGCCCGGCCCGCTGATGCCTTATATCTAGGGGCCCCGCAAGATCTGGGGCCCCGCAATGCCTAGGCTCCTCAATACCCAGGCCCCTCACCGACCGCGCACGACGCATCGCTGTCCGTCGATGCCTCGCAGCCGGTCGGCCCCGCCTCAGACTCCGGCGTAGGAGTGCAGGCCGCTGAAGATCAGATTGACCGCGGTCAGGTTGAACAGCATCACCGCGTAGCCGGTGATGGCGATCCACGGGGCCCAGGCGCGGGCCGAGCGGCCCGAGACCCTCGCGTGGAGGTAGGCGGCGTAGACGACCCAGGCGATGAAGGCCCAGACCTCCTTGGGGTCCCAGGCCCAGTAGCGGCCCCACGCGAAGTGGGCCCAGACCGCGCCGGCGAAGATCCCGAAGGTCAGCAGCGGGAAGCCCAGGACGTGGATCTTGAAGGTCAGGCGCTCCAGGAGCGTGGCGTCGGGGAGGCGCTCGGCGACGTTCAGCGGGAACCGCACCTGCCGCCCGTCGGATTCCTGCCGGTCGTAGCGGCGCTTGAGCAGGTGCAGGAGCGCGAAGACGCAGCCGATGAGCATCACGCCCGAGGCGGCGATCGCGGCGGTCACGTGGATGACGATCCAGTAGGAGTCCAGGGCCGGGACCAGCGGTCCGGCCTCGGTGTAGACGCGCACCGAGGTGCCCAGGACCATGGTGACGGCGAAGGTCGCGAACAGCCCGAGGCGGCGCGGCACGCCTCCGGCGCCGACCAGGACCAGCCAGGTGATCATGCCGGCGAGGGCGACGCCGACGGTGTACTCGAACATGTTGCCCCACGGCCACCGTCCGGTGTGGATCACGCGGGTGACGATGGAGGCGGCCAGGACGGCGGTCCCGAGGTAGGTCAGGATCAGGGCGACCCGCCCGGAGGCGCGGGCGGCGGCCGGGCTGACGGCCGGGACCGCGGCGGCGTCGTCCTCGGGCGGGTCGTCGGCGGTTCCGCCGGCGGCGACGAGCCGCCGCTCATCGGCGCGCTTGGGGGCGCGCCTGTCGAAGGCGTACTCGACGGCGTAGGCGAACATCGCCGTCGCGTAGAAGAGGATGGCCCCGACGAACAGCGCGTTCGCCGCTTCGGCACCGGTCATGGCGTGCTCCCGATAGGTTCTTCGAGGTCGGATCTGGATGCGGGCGGCTCGAAGTCCGGTGCGATGTCGGCGGTGAGCTCGTCGCACTCCTCGTCGAGGCCGTCGTAGTCGTTTCGGTTGAGGCCGGCGACTTCGACGCCGCCGTCGGGGTTCCACCGGATCCAGTAGCGCCGGCGCCGAACGGTCAGCATCGGCAGCAGCGAGGCGATGAGGACCACCGCGCCGCCGAGCACGATGGGCCCGCCGGGGTCGTAGCGGACCTGGAGGACCGCGTACTGCTCGACGTCCTCGAAGGTGAGGGAGGAGCCGTCGGGCAGTTCCATGGTGTCGCCGAGGCCGATGACCTCGACCTCGTCGTTGAGCTTCTCGAGGTCGCCGGAGGCGATCTGCTCCTCGTCGACGCTGTAGACCGATTCGGGGATGCCGTCGTCCATGCCGAGGTCGCCCTGGTAGGCGGTCAGGGCGAGGACGGGGTTGTTCAGCTCGGGGTCGTCGCCGATGAGCATGGCCGTCGAGTCGTCGAAGGTGGGGACGAGGATCGCGTCGAAGCCGGTCTCGGCGTCGGGGTCGATCTCGCCGGTCTCGGGGTCGAGGTTGGCGTCGGGGAACTTGAAGGCGCCCTCGGAGTTGAGGGCGGCGTCCATGGCCAGGAAGGGGTTGCGGAGGGTCTGGGTGAGGCCGTAGCGGTCGGTGTAGGTGACCACGGGCGTGTAGCCGTGCCCGATGAGGAAGACGTTGGTCCCGTCGAAGCCCAGCGGGTGGTTGACCCGCAGGTCGTAGGCGTCCTCCTCGCCTTCGTAGGTGTAGGTGAGGTCGGCGTCGTAGGCGGTGGGGCCGCCGTCGGTGAACTCGGCCTCGAAGTCGTCGAGCCGGAGGCAGAACTGCGGGAGCCGGTTCTCGTCGACGTAGGCGCCGAGGCCGTACTCGTCGTACTGCTGGAGGCTGGAGCAGAACGCCTGTTCGGGGCCCTCGGAGAGGATGCGGTTGCCGTACCAGGAGAAGAGGCTGCCGATCGCGACGCCCGCCAGGATGAAGATGACGCTGGTGTGGAACAGGAGGTTCCCGGTCTCGCGCAGGTGGCCCTTCTCGGCGGCGATGGCGACGGTGCCGTCCTCGGCCTCGCGGACGGCGGTGCGCCAGCGGCGGCGCTTCAGCGTCGCCTCGGCCCGTTCCCGGTCGGCCTCGACCTCGAGGCGGCGGTGGTGGGGCAGGATGTCCATCCGCTTGGGGGCCTCGGGCGGGGCGGCGCGGAGGGCGCGGAGGTGCGCGGCCAGGCGCGGGACGATGCAGCCGACGAGGCTGATCGTGAGCAGCAGGTAGATCGCCGAGAACCACGGGGAGGTGTAGACGTCGAAGGCCCACAGCCGGTCCAGCAGCGGGGCCCAGCCGGGGTACTGCTCGTAGTAGGCGTCGACGTCGGCGGGGCTGATGGACCGCTGCGGGAACGTCGAGCCGGGGATGGCGGCCAGGGCCAGGGCCAGCAGCAGGAGCAGCGCGGTGCGCATGGAGGTCAGCTGGTGCCACCACCGCCGCCCGAAGGAGCGGAGTTTCCTCACCGGAGTAGCGCTCAAATCCAGATCTCCCCCGCTCCGACGGTGGCGCGAAGCCAGTTCGTGAAGTCGGTCCAGGCGCCGGTGGCGAGCATCAGGCCGACGGCGATGAGCATCGCGCCCCCGGCGATGGACACGGCCCGGCCGTGGCGCTTGAAGAAGTCCAGGGCCCTGGCGAGCCGGTGCACGCCGACGGCGAACAGGACGAACGGCAGGCCGAGCCCGGCGCAGTAGGCGATCATGAGGCCGATCCCGCGGGCGGTGCCGTCCTGGATGACCGCGAGGCCGGTGATCGCGGCCAGCACCGGCGAGGTGCAGGGGATCCACGAGAGCGCGAAGACCGCGCCGAACACCGGCGCGCCGGCCAGGCCGACGGCCGGGCGCCACCGGGGCGCGAAGCCGCGGCCCAGCGGCATGAGCCCGATGAACATCAGGCCCATAACGATCATGAAGATCCCGACGGCGGTCTCGAGCGTGGAGGTGTTGGCCAGCAGTGCCCGCCCGGCGCTCTGGAGCGCGAAGACGATGGTGGTGTAGACGGCGGTGAACCCGGCGACGAACAGCAGCGAGCCGGCCAGTATCCGCCCCTTCCGGCCGCCCTCGGCGAGGTCGGATCCGGACATCCCGGTCACGTAGGAGACGTAGCCGGGCATGAGCGGGAGCGTGCACGGGGAGGCGAAGGAGACGACTCCGGCCAGGGCCGCCACGCCGAAGGCGAGGAGGATGGGGCCGGAGGCGGCGGTCTCGGCCAGGCCGGTCTGCGCGAGGGTCACGTCCCGAGCACCTGGTCGATGTCGGCGATCAGGGTCTCGGAGTCCTTGAAGTCCTCCCGCCAGACGCTGAAGATGCGCTGCTCGCGGTCGATGACGAAGGTGACCGGGATGGTGTTGGGGGCGACCTCGTAGTCGAGGAACTGGAGGGCGATCTCGCCGCCGGAGTCGTTGAACGACGGGTAGGTGATGCCGTGGCGCTCGTCGAAGGCGAGGGCGGCGTCGACGGTGTCGCGGATGTTGACGCCCACGAACCGCACGTCCGCTTCCTCATAGTGGTCTACCGCCTCCACCAGGAACGGGGCCTCGGAGCGGCAGGGGGCGCACCAGGAGCCCCAGAAGTTGACCACCAGGACGTCCCCGGCCCAGTCGGAGGTGTCGAGCGGATCGCCTTCGAGGCTCTCGCCGGTGATGACGGGCGCCTCGGGGCGCTCGTCGGGGTCGTCCCAGCGGTAGTTGGCGCCGTCGCCGGAGACGAACCGGTCGCGGTTGATCTGGTTGACCCGATTGGGGTCGGCCCCGTCGTCGGAGCACGCGGCGAGCGCCCCCAGCAGGGGCGCGGTCGCGATCAGCGCGCGCCTGGGCAGTCCCATCTCAGGCTCCCTTGGCCCGCCTGGCCGTCTCGGACTTGAGCACCAGGTGGGCGGCGGGCTCGGAGTACTCGACGCGGTCGATCCTGCCGCCGTCGAAGACGAAGCTGGTCAGGGAGGCGAGGTTGCATTCGCGCCTGCGCGGGTCGTGCCACAGGCGCCGGCGCTCGGCGAAGCGGCGGACGGTCCAGATCGGCAGCTGGTGGCTGACCAGTACGGCCTCGGAGCCCTCGGCGCTCTTGCGGGCGTCCTCGACGGCGGCCATCATGCGGCGCGCGATGTCGATGTACGGCTCGCCCCACGAGGGGGTGAACGGGTCGCGCAGCCGCCACCAGTACCTGGGGTTGCGCAGGGCCCCGTCGCCGACGCCGACGCGCATCCCCTCGAAGGAGTTCCCGGCCTCGATCAGGCCCTCGTCGGTGGCCGTGTCGAGGCGGTGGGAGGCGGCGATCGGCTCGGCCGTCTCCTGGGCCCGCTGGAGCGGGGAGGCGGCGACGTGGACGACGTCGCGCCCGGCCAGCCGCTCGGCGGCCGCGAGCGCCATCTCCTGCCCCAGCTCGGACAGCCCGTAGCCGGGCAGCCTGCCGTAGAGGACGCCCTCGGGGTTGTGCACCTCGCCGTGCCGCAGCAGATGGACGATGGTCTTCTTGCCGCTCATGACCGCACCCTAGCCGCCGCCTCGGCCGCGCGCGGCAGGGCCCGTTCGAGGTGTGACAGGGCTTCCTCGTCGATCGCGGTCGAGGCGAACCAGCACTCGAAGGCGCTCGGCGGCAGGTAGACGCCCTGGTCGAGCATGGCGTGGAAGAACGCGCCGTAGGCCTCCGCGTCCTGGGCCGAGGCGTCCTCGAAGTCGCGGACCTCGCGGTCCGTGAAGAAGACGCTGAACAGGTTCGCCGGGGCCGAGACGAGGTGGGGGACGCCGGCCTTGGTCAGCGCCTCGCCGGCCATGCGCTGGATCTCGGCGGCGACGGCGTCGAGCCTGCGGTAGGCGTCGTCGTCGAGCAGGCGGAGGGTGGCCAGCCCGGCGGCCACGGCGAGCGGGTTGCCCGAGAGGGTCCCGGCCTGGTAGACCGGTCCGGCCGGGCTGACGAGGTCCATCAGGTCGGCCCGGCCGCCGAAGGCCGCGGCCGGGAGCCCGCCGCCCATGACCTTGCCGTACGTGTAGAGGTCGGCGGGGGCGCCCAGCCCGCCGGGGCCGACGCGGAAGCCGGTCATGACCTCGTCGGAGATCAGCAGCGCCCCGTGGGCGCGGGCGAGCTCGTAGATCCTCTCGTTGAACCCGTCGCGGGGGGCGACGGCGCCCATGTTGCCCGGGACGGCCTCGGTGATGACCGCCGCGATCGTGTCCGGGTGCCGCTCGAAGGCCGCCTGGATGGCGTCGATGTCGTTGTAGGGCAGCACGATCGTCTCGGCGGCGGCGGCCTTGGGGACTCCGGGCGAGTCGGGGTGGCCGAGCGTGGCCACCCCGGAGCCGGCCGCGGCCAGGAAGTAGTCGGCGTGCCCGTGGTAGCACCCGGCGAACTTGATGATCGCCTCGCGCCCGGTCGCGGCGCGGGCGAGCCGGACGGCGCTCATGGTGGCCTCGGTGCCCGAGGAGACCAGGCGGACCTTCTCGCACCGGGTGCGGGCGACGATCTGCTCGGCCAGCTCGATCTCGCCGACCGTGGGGGCGCCGAAGGAGGTGCCCTTGGCGGCCGCCTCGGTCACGGCCGCGACCACTTCGGGGCGGGCGTGCCCGAGGATGAGCGGCCCCCACGAGCCGACCAGGTCGAGGTAGGAGTTCCCTTCCACGTCGCGCATGTAGGCGCCCCGGGCCTCGGCGATGAACACCGGGTGCCCCCCGACCCCGCGGAAGGCCCGTACCGGCGAGTTGACGCCGCCGGGTATGACTCGGGACGCCCGTTCGATGAGAGAGGCCGAGGTCGCGCCCTCGGGCTGCTGCCTGTCAGTCACCGCCTCAGCCTCTCACACGGCTCAGCGGCTCCGAGCCAGAGCGGTGTCGATCTTGACCGCGTTCACCAGTCGGCCCAGGGAGGCCGGGACCTGCGGCGGAGCCGAGGCCGACGGACCGTGGAGGAGCCAGCGGATCGGGGTCGGAACCCGGTAGAGGGCCTGGTCGACCGCCGGGCGCTCGATCACGACCAGGGCGGCGTCGACCAGTTCGACCAGGGCCTCCAGGCTGCCGTCGCGCTGGCGGCACAGGTCCAGGACCTCGTCGACCGAGGCCCCCTCGCGGCGGGCGGCCAGTTCCAGCAGCACCGCCCGGGCCGGGCCCGAGATGCGGGCCACCGCCTCGTCGATGGCCGCGCGGAAGCCCCCGGCGGAGTCGAGGGTCGAGACCGGGTCCTCGCGCAGGCGGCGCGTTGCCGCGGCCGGGGACCCGAACGCGGTCACGTCGGCCACGGCGCTGAGCGCGGGCACCAGGCCCTCGACCGCCTCGGCCGGGGCCCGGCAGTCGGCCGGGGTCCAGGTAGCGCCCCGGTCCTCGCAGAACCCGGCCAGGATCGCCGCGGCGACCTCGGGCGGGGGCGGGGGCAGGGCGCGCTTGGCCTCGCCGGGCAGCTCCAGCGGCCGGGCCCCCGCGGCGAGCACTGTGAGGCGGGGGCATTGGCGCAGCAGCTTCTCCACCGCCCAGGCGTGGTCGCGGTCGACCTCGTCGAGCACCAGCAGGGCCTCCTTGGTTCTCAAGTGGTCTACGGCGGCCTCCACCGGGTGCCGGAAGGGGTCGGGCTGCCTGCCGATCGAGGCCAGCACGGCCGAGCCGAGGTCGTCGCCGGGGACGCAGTACCAGACGCCGTCTCTCTGGGCCTGGACTCGCAGCCCGGCCCAGGACTTGATCAATGTGGACTTGCCGGAGCCGCGTATCCCGGTGACGGTCACCAGCCGGTGCCCCGCGAACGCCCGGTCGAGCTCGCGGTACTCCTCGGGCCGGTCCACAGGGGTCTTCAGGTCGGCCGGGAGGTTGTGGCGGTGCGGCACGATCGGCGGCGGCGGGAACGACTCGGGCAGGCCGGGCGAGCGCAGCTGGCGCAGTTCGGTGGTCCCCGGCAGGCCGCGCAGTTCGAACTCGCCGAGCCCGACCGCCTCGGCCTCGCCGAGCCCGGCCGCGACCGCGCATTGGGCCGAGGCGAGGATCTGGTCGCCGTGTGCGGCGGCGCAGATGCGGGCGGTGCGGTGGACCTCGGGTGTGGCGTAGCCGCCGGCCGAGGGCCAGGCCTCCCCGGTGTGCAGGCCCATTCTCACCCGCGGCCGGATCGGTCCGCGGTCGAGTCCGAGGTCGGGCCAGTCGGCCTCGCGCAGGGACGACTGGATCTCCACGGCCGCGGCGGCGGCGTCGGCGGCGTCGCCGAAGACCACGAAGAACGAGTCGCCTTCGGTCTCTATCTCGGTGCCGCGGTGCTGCCGCAGTACTTCTCGTATGAGCGCCCGGTGCCGGTGGAGCACGATCCGGTAGGGCTCGGCGCCGAGGCCCGAGGCCAGGCGTGTGGACCCCTCGATGTCGGTGAACATGAAGGTCACGTCACCGGCGGGAAGCACTACTCGAGCGGGCTGTTTGTGGTTGGGCGTCGGTGCGGTATTCGGTGCTGTAATTGCCGTAGTCGTATCCACGTGTCGATCAACTTTCGTTCAGCCCCCGTATGCCGGGCTGTGGCGCGCTGGAGCGCGGGCACAACCCAGCGGCCTCACAGTGTCTCCCCCATCTCAGTCGGTTACCGGATGTGATGGTCATTCAGACGCCGGTCGTCTGGCCGGGTCGCCCCAGTCGCGGCTGTGAGGTGGATCGGCCCGCGGTCCCGCTCCCGGCGGCTCGTGGCCACCGGCGATCCGAATGGAGAACGATCATCGAGGCCGCCGGTAGCGGCCTGGAAACAGAATTGTTCGCGGCGGGCGTTGCCCTATCGAAGAGGCGTAAGGAATACTCGCTTCCGTGTGGTTCACACTCCTCCGAAAAATCGCCCTGCTCCCCTGGAGAGCGCTCAAGGCCGTCGGGCGCGGCGTCCGCGCCTGCTTCAGGGCCCTGCGGTCCCCCGCCGGGCGCCTGGCGGTGCAGTGCGCCGTGACCGCCGTGGTGGTCGCCGCCGGACTGGGGGCGGGCTACTACCTGGTCCCCTCGGCCGGACCGGCCTGGTCCTTCGGGGTCGAACCCGAGCCCGAGCCCGAGGAGCCGCCGCTGGTGCTGGCCCCCGAGGACGCCCCGGACGCGGGCCTGCCGGCCCCGACCGAGCCCCAGTCCGACCAGACCGGCCTGCCCGGCGGGGGCGAGGAGACCGACTCCCCCGCCGACGCCGCCGGCGGCCTCCTGGCCTGGGCGCAGAGCCTGGACCACCTGGGCATCCCCGAGCGGGCCCTGCTCTCGTACGGACGCGCCGAGATCCTCTCGGCCCGCCAGAACCCCGACTGCAACCTGTCGTGGACGACCCTGGCCGGGATCGGGCAGACCGAGACCAACCACGGCACCACCGGAGGCAACCGCATCACCGCCGACGGCACCACGCTGACCGAGATCATCGGCCCCGAGCACAACGAGATGGGCCCGATGCAGTTCCTGGAGGAGACCTGGGAGGTCTGGCAGGCAGACGGCAACGCCGACGGCGTCGCCGACCCCCACAACATCGACGACGCCACCACGGCCGCCGCGAACTACCTGTGCACCGGCGGCCGCGACCTGACCGACCCGGCGGACTGGTACGACGCCGTCCACAGCTACAACCCCGTCGACTCCTACGTGCAGAAGGTCTACGACCGGGCCGACGACTACGGGCGCAAGAGCGCCCCGCAATGACCGCGGCGGCCCCCGCGGGCGCTCCGCAGGGTAGTTTGGGGGTTTCGCGGCGTGACAAGATCGGGTAAGGATAGAAGATGCCCCTGAAGCAGCTCGACCCCGGCGAGATGACGGCCGACGACATCCGCGACTGGTGCTCGGTGCTCAACGACATGACCGCGGCCGACATGCCCGGCGAGCCGCGGTGGCGCACCGACCGGCTGAGCGACTACCTGACCGCCACCCTCCCCGACGACCGGCGCTACGTCTTCCTCCACCGCGACGACGACGGCGACCTGACCGGCCACGCGAGCCTGATCATGTTCGGCGGCGAGCAGGCCGGGACCGGCGTGATCGAGATGTCGACCCGGCCCAGCGCCCGCGGGAAGGGGGTCGGGCGGGCCCTGCTGCGCGCGGTCGCCGAGTGCGCCGCCGCCGAGAGCTGCCGGACCCTTTCGGTCGAGGTCATCGCGACCACCCCCGCAGTGGGCTTCTACGACCGGATGGGCTTCGAGCGCGCCGTGGTCGAGCAGCGGCACCTGCTGCGCTGGGGCGAGGTCGACTGGGAGAAGATCGAGCACGCCGCCGGGCGGCTGGCCGCCGGATACCGCCTCGAGTACCACGCCGGCGCGGTCCCCGAGCGCCTGGTGGACTCCTACGCCTCGGTCAAGGCGAACCTGCGCACCACCACCGACTACGCGATCGTCCCCGAGTGGCGCGGTTCGGCCCAGGCCGACCGGCTCCGCGACTCCCTGTCCACCCTGGAGCGGCGCGGCATGCGCTCGCACATCGTGGTCGCCCTCGCCGAGCCCTACGGGAACGTGGTCGGGCTGACCGAGCTGGTCGTGGCCGCCCAGCGTCCCACGCGCGCCGACCAGTACGACACCGTGGTCGACCCCGGGCACCGCTCCTACGGGCTGGCGATGTCGATGAAGGCCCGCCTGCTGACCGAGCTGCGCCGCGCCGAGCCGCAGCTGGTGGACGTCCAGACCTGGACGATGCAGCACGCCGACGACGTGCGCTGGATCAACTCCGAGCTGGGCTTCGCCCACGACGTCGACTGGTACGACTACGAGGCCGACGTGGCCGAGCTACTCGCCCGCGCGTCCAGCGGAGCTTGAACCCCTTCCCTAGACTCGATACATGTACCCCAACTACTTGCCCACCGACCCCAAGGGCGTCAACGGAACACCCTCCGAACGCCTGGTGATCGTAGTCGGCGACAACGGGCTGACGCTGCGATTCATCCGGAATCTGACCTCCCGGTTCGGCTACCGGGTGGTGGCGCTGATCGCGAAGGGACCCGGCGGGCAGCGCGACGAGCTGCGCCGGGAGGCGGAGGACAACATGCGGCTCCAGATCGTCGAGCAGGGCCGCATCACCGCCGAGTCCATTCGCGAGGTGGGCCTGATAGAGGCGTACGCGGTGGCGCTGATGGCCCAGGACGACGTCGGGAACCTGCATCTGGCCCTGAAACTCCGCGAGATGTCGCACGGGATGGCCGACGAGACGCTGCCGAAGCTGGTCATCCGGATGTACAACCGGCAACTGCGCGACCGCATCCGGACCCTGCTGGGCGCCGAGGGCGTCTACGTCGAGTCCGACGCGGACATGGTCTCGCGCACCTTCGCGGCCTCGGCGCTGGGTCAGGTCGCGCCCGGCGACATGGAGATCTGGGGCCGGCGCCTGTACCTCAAGCGCGAGCCCGACATCCGGGCCCAGGCCCAGTGGCCGGTCGCCAGCGGCAACGGCGGCGCGGTCGAGATGCTCTCCACCGAGGGCGGGGAGACGGTCCGGGTGATGTGCCTGGAGCCGGAGAACAAGGTCCGCTGGTTCCAGTCCCGGCCCGAGGCGCTCTTGCGGTTCCTGCGCCGCTCGATGTGGGGGCTGCGGCGCACCATCGACACCAAGCTGCGGGTGGTGGCGCTGGTGCTGATGGCGATCCTGGGATCGGGCATCTGGGCGCTGTCGAGTTTCGACTCCAGCGACGTCCGGATCGACAACGGCTGGGACGCGCTGTACGTGATCACCCTGATCGCCGGCGGCGGCATCGACCCGGACACGAACGCCGCGCCCGAGGTGATGATCACCCACGGGGTGGTGGTCCTGGCCGGGTCGCTGCTGATCCCGGTGGTCACCGGTGCGATCGTGCAGGCGCTGGTGGCGCGGCGGTACGCGCTCTCGGAGGGCCGGATCGTCGAGCGGGTGCGCGACCACGTCATCGTCGTCGGGCTGGGGAACCTGGGCACGCGGGTGGTCGAGGAGCTGCGCCGGCGGCGGGTCCCGGTGGTGGCCGTCGAGAAGGACCGCGACGCCGTCGGCATCCAGGCCGCGCGCTCGGCCGGGGCGCAGGTGCTGCTGGGCGACGCCAGCCGGACCGAGACGCTGCAGGAGGCCGAGATCAAGCACTGCCGGTCGCTGGTGGCGATGGCCAAACAGGACTCGGCCAACCTGGAGGCGGCCCTGTCGGGCCTGGAATGCCACGCGAAGCTGAGCACGGTCCTGCGGATCTACAATCCCGAGTTCGCGCGCCTGGTGCGGCGCAACTTGAACCGGCAGCAGAAGCCCAGCGAGGCGGGCCAGCACTCCACCTACAGTCCCGCCGTGGTCGCGGCGGCCTCGTTCGCGGCGGCGCTGACCGACGACGAGATCCTCGAGACGATCCCGGTGCGGGGGCGCGTCGCCTACATCGGCGAGGTGGTGGTCGAGTCGGGCGCGCAGCTCGACGACGGCGCGGTCCACGAGGCGACCTCGAACGGCTCGCACATCCCGCTGGCCGTCCGGCGTGCCAGCGGCGGCGTCCGCTGGAACCCCGACGCGGCCTTCAGGATCCAGGCGGGCGACAAGCTGCTGGTGCTGGCGACGACCCAGGGCCTCCAGGAGATCCTCGAGCGCTGCCAGCGCTCCCGCACCGCTCCCGGCACCGGGGCGAAACTTTAGGGCACGCCGCTCGTTGATCCTCCGACACATCTCTCAAATCGAAAGGGGTCGGCGGTGGACGCGCGAGAGCGGATTCCAGGGAGGACTCGCAGACGGCGCCGGGCGGCGCTGGTCTCGGCCGCGGGTGCGGCGGCGGTAGTGGCGGCGGCGATCACGATCCCTCAGGCCTTCGCCGACGACGGCCTCCTCGGGCTCGGCGCCGACTCGGGGCCGCTGGCCGTGGACGAGGCGCTGCTGGGGATCATCGAGGTCGGCGAGGTGACCGAGCTGGCCGAGTCGCTGACCTACGCGGACGAGGACCGGACGATCGAACTGCACGACCCGGACGCGGCCTACGTGAAGGTCCACTTCGAGCGGCTGCTGCTGACCGGAGACGACTACGTGACCGTCTCCAGCCCGGACGGCTCCGAGTCGTACCGGTACGAGGAGTCGGGGGTCGACCAGTGGGCGACCTCGATCACCGGCGACACCGCCGTGGTCGAACTCCACCGCACCGCCGCGGGCCCGGACACCTCGGGGCTGGGCGCGCTGATCGACCGCGCCGCGTTCGGCTTCCCCACCGACATCGTCGACGCCCTGGTGGAGGAGCAGAGCCGCCAGGCGCGGCCGACCGAGAGCATCTGCGAGACGAACGACAAGCGCCCCTCCCCGTGCTACGAGGACTCCTATCCCGACGTCGTCGACCGCGCCGATCCGGTGGCGCGGCTCTTGATCGACGGCACGGTCCTGTGCACGGGCTTCCGCGTCGGCGACCGGAACCGGATGCTCACCAACAACCACTGCCTCTCCGACGGCTGGGAGGCCCGGCGGACCGAGGTGTGGTTCGGCTACGACTGCGCCGCCTGCGAAGGCGGCGGGGAGACCAACCCGATCAAGGTCGACGGCGAGCGGGTCCTGGCCACCAGCGAGGAACTGGACTACACGCTGTTCACCCTCGACGACTTCGCCTCGATCGAGCGGTTCGGCTCCCTCGAACTGGCCGACGAGCCCGCCCGCCGGGGCCAGGCGATCTACATCCCGCAGCATCCGGCCGGCCGGCCCACCGAGATCGCCCTCGAGTCCTCGGTCGACGGCGGCAACTGCGTGGTGTCCGACCCCAGGTACGACGGCTACGTGGCCGGCAGCGACGTCGCCTACTACTGCGACACCGAGTTCGGCTCGTCCGGCTCCCCGGTCCTGTCGCGCGACACCCACGAGGTGGTGGCACTCCACCACTTCGGCGGCTGCCCGAACTCGGGCGTGAACGCGAGCATCATCGCACGGGAGATCGGCGCCCTGCTCTGACCTGGACCCGAAAACGGCTCGAGCGGCAGCCTCGCTGGAAGCACGAACAATGGAGCGTCACTACATCGACATCAGCGTCTTGGTGCACGGGCTCTCCGCAACCGAGCTGGGCGAGCAGTTCGAATCGCTCGCCGACGCCGTCTACGACCGATCCGACGTCATCGACCCCGACCTCGCCATCGATCTCGGCCGAAGGCTGCTCGAATTCAGCACAGCCGTCGCCGGGGATGGGTTCGAGGGCGGAGCCTCGCTCCCCCAGGATCATCGGGGGCGGACTGGTCGGTGCGGGTGACCGGTCGGGTGCTGCTCCGGGGAGGTCCGTCGATACCCGATTATGTTGGGCTGCTTGGCGGTTCAAGAGTGCGCCGCTCGACTCGGTCGCTTCGGACTCGGCTTCGATGTCGGGAGCGGCCTGGGCGCCGGATGTGGTGGGTCCGGCTCGGCATCGCTCGCGGGCGGCCTTGATCGCGGCAGCGGCGGTCTCCATCGCATACCAGCCGGAGAAGTCCGAGAGCCGGTCCTGGTACTTCTTGGACCATTCGGTGGGGAACAGGCCGGTGGGGGTCTCCTCGTCGGACAGGTCCCAGTCGGTGTCGCGGGTGCCGTCGGCCCGGTGCTCGATGACCGCCCGTCCGGGGCCGGTCTTGGTCACGACCCACTCGCCGGTGTGAATGCGCCC
>NZ_JAELXW010000117.1 GCF_016428645.1 Glycomyces salinus
ACATCATCGTCTACGCAGACCCCTAACCGAACGGCATTGCCACTAGAGCCGCTCGATCCCGCCGGTCGCCGACACCCGTCGGCGACCGGGGCTAAGTCAAGCAGAGCATCCGACGCAGAATCAGTTCGATCTTCATCATTTCCGGGGTGTCGACCGCTCCAACGCGGCGGGCCAGTCGCTCGGTCGAGACGGTTCGGAGGTGTTCGCACTGGATGTAGCCGGTGACGGGCAGCGCGTCCTCCAATTCGACGTGAACCGCTTCGGCATCCTCTGGCGAATACTCACGTGATGGGTTCGAAGAGGGCGATCGTTTCGAAGTGCTGGGTCATCGGGAACGAGTCGAAGGCCCGCATGCGGGTCGGGTGCCAGCCGAGTTCGGCGAAGGTCTTCACGTCCCGGGCCAGGGCGCCCGCGTCGCATGAGACGTAGCAGATCGCTCTCGGGCCGGCCTCGGCCATCGCCCGGACCACCTCGGCTCCGGCGCCGCTGCGCGGCGGGTCGAGGACGATGAGGTCGACTCCGCCGAGGGCCGGGACGGTCCCGGCGACGTCGCCGTCGATGGCCCCGGCGTTCTTCCAGTCGGCCAGGTTCGCGGCCGTCCGTGAGGACGCGGAGTTCTCCACGGCCACCACCCGGCCCTGGTCCCCCACCGCCTCGGCGAGCCCGGCCGCGAAGATCCCGGCGCCCGCGTACAGGTCCCAGGCCGCGTCGCCCTCGCGCGGCTCCAGGAAATCGAGCACGCACTCCAGGAAGGCACCGGCGGCGGCGGGGTGGACCTGCCAGAAGCCGTCGAAGCCGATCTCGAACTCGTGGTCGCCGACCCGCTGGTGGACGAGCTTCGGGCCGCTCCGGTGGTGGGGCCGGGAGGTGCGGCGCAGCTGGGTGTAGACGGCCGGCTTCGCGTCGTCGGCGTCGACCACGCCGACCGCGCCCATGCCCTTCCAGTCGCGCGCCAGGACATTGGAGTTCCGGATTCGCTCGGTGGCGATCGCGCATCGGTCGATGTGGACGATCTCTCGGGACTTGTGCTTGCGCAGTCCGGCCTTGCCGTCGCGGTCGACCGCGTACTGCATGCGGGTGCGCCAGCCGAGCGCGCCCTCCTCCCAGGGCAGCGGTTCGACCTCGAGTCCTTCGAACCGCTCGGCGTCGAGCCCGCCGATGCGGGTGAGCTGGTCGGCCAGGACGCGGGCCTTGAGGCGCCGCTGGGCCTCGGGGGCGGCGTGCTGGAAGTCGCAGCCGCCGCACTTGCCGGGCCCCGCGTAGGGGCACGGCGGTTCCACGCGGTCGGGCGATGCCTCCAGGATCTCGACGGCGTCGGCGAACGCGAAGCGCTTCTTGCGCTCGGTCACCTCGATGCGCACCCGCTCGCCGGGCAGGGCGTGGCGCACGAAGTACACCTCGCCGTCCACCCGGGCCACGCAGTGGCCCCCCGCGGCGATGTCCCCTACCGTGACGATCATGCTTCCCTGCCTTCTCCGCCGATTCCTGGCTCGAAAGCGTCGCCGAGCCGAGCACGGCCGACAGCCTACCTCGGGCCCGGGCCGGGCCCCGCGTAGAGCGGCGCCCAGCCCGGGTCCGCTCGGCTATTCGGTCGGAGCCGGAGCCTCGGACTTGGGCGTCCGCCTGGACCGGCGGACCGCGCCCGGGTCCTTCCCGAGCGCCTTGACCGTGGCCACGCAGATGGCGATCATGATGATCGAGAACGGCAGCGCAGTGACGATCGAGACCGTCTGGAGCGCGATGATGCCGCCGACCACGAGCAGCGTGATCGCCACCGCGCCCTCGGCGCCGGCCCAGAACACGCGGGTCGGCTTGGGCGGCTCGAGGTTGCCGCCGGACGCGAGCGAGTCGATCACCAGCGAGCCGGAGTCGGAGGAGGTGACGAAGAAGGTCACCACCAGCAGCGTCGCCAGTCCGGTCACGATCTGGGTGGCCGGGAGGTTGTCGAGCACCGCGAACAGCGCCGCGGCCTCGTCGAGGCCGAGGATGTCGGCCCCGCCCATCGCCTGGTGCAGGGCGGTGCCGCCCATGACCGCGAACCACACGAACGAGATGGCCGTGGGCACCAGCAGGACCCCCAGGCAGAACTCGCGGACGGTGCGGCCGCGCGAGATCCGCGCGATGAACACGCCCACGAAGGGCGCCCAGCTGATCCACCAGCCCCAGTAGAAGGCCGTCCAGGCCGCCTGGAAGCCGCCGGCCTCGGGGTAGCCGCTCTCCTCGACCGGGAAGGCCCCGGCGTCGAGCGAGGTCTGCAGGATGTTCTGGAAGTAGTAACCGATCGAGGTGAACAGCTCTCGCAGCTGGAACAGGGTCGGTCCGGTGATGAAGACGAACAGCAGGACGGCCCCGGCCAGCACCATGTTGATGTTGGAGAGCCACTTGATGCCCTTCTTGACCCCGGTGATCACCGACCAGATCGCGATCCCGGTGATCACGACGATGATGCCGATCTGGACGGCGTTGGTCTCGGAGGAGTCGGCGGGGGCGTCGGCGAGGCCGAGGGCGTCGAGGCCGGCGTTGATCTGCTGGGTGCCGAGCCCCAGCGACGTCGCGACGCCGAACAGGGTCGCCACGACGGCGGTGATGTCGATCAGGTCGCCGATGGGGCCGCGGACCCGGTCGCCCAGGAGCGGCTCGAGGGTCCAGCGCAGCGACAGCGGGCGACCCTTGCGGTGGACGGCGTAGGCCAGGGCGAGGCCGACGACGATGTAGATCGCCCAGGCGTGCAGGCCCCAGTGCATGAACGAGGCGTGCATCGCGTCGCGCGCGGCCGCTTCGGTCTCGGGGGAGGCGTAGGGGGGCGAGGCGAAGTGCGCCAGAGGCTCGGCGGCGCCCCAGAAGACCAGGCCGATGCCCATGCCGGCGCTGAACAGCATGGCGTACCAGGAGGTGCGGGAGAACTCGGGCTTGGAGTCGTCGGGGCCGAGCTTGATCCGTCCGAGCCTGGAGACGCCGACGCCGGCGGCGAACAGCACGAAGCCGAAGACGACGAAGATGTAGTACCAGCCGAGGTTCTGGGTGATCCAGGTGTTGACGTTGTCGAGGACGACGGAGAAGTCCATCTCCTTGCCCTCGTCGCCTACGGTGCCCTCGGTCTGCCAAAGGGTCCCGACCAGCACGAACGCCAGGATAATGAGGGCGCTGGGGTAGAACACCCGCGGCGCGATCGATTCGCGAACCCTCTCCATCACCGGCCTCTTATGTTCTGTTTCGGTTGAACTCATTGTGTCCTCAATGGATTGTTGTGGGCACTCGGGTCCAGTTCATGCTAGTGGAAGCACGCTACGTCCTTGACAGCCGTTCGATGGGATGACTCTACTTCCGGACGCGCCGCAGCGGCGGCGGTTCCATGTTCTCGCCGAGAATCCAAGGGACTATGCAGATCATCACGCCCGGTTCGTACTTGAGCTGGCGGCGGATGGCCTTCGTGGTCTGGTTGTGGAGCAGGTTGGTCGACCACGGGAAGTAGTTCCGCGAGAAGTTCTTGCGCTGCCACCAGTGACCGACCACGTACTCGGGCATGTACACGGTGACCACGTCGCGCGGGGCGTCGCGCCGCTTGGCCTTGACGAAGTCGACGATCGGCGCGGTGATGTCGCGGTAGGGGGAATCCACGATGGTCAGCGGCACGCCGATGCCGCGGCGCTCCCACTCCGCCAGCAGCCCCCTGGACGCGGTCGCGTCGACGTTGACGGTCAGGGCCGTGATGGTGTCCGGCCGGGTGGCCTTGGCGTAGGCGAGCATCCGCATCAGCGGCCGGTTGACGCTGGAGGCCAGCACGATCGCGTGGTTGCGCGAAGGCAGCCGCGGCTTGCCCGGCGGCAGCTCGGTCTCGGCGGCCACGTCGGTGTAGTGGCGCGAGACGTACCACATCAGCAGATAGCCGGCGGCGATGATGACCGCGCCGACCCAGCCGCGCTCGTAGTCGGTGACCGCGACGATGAACAGCACGATCGCGCACATGGCCGCGGCGGCGAAGGCGGTGCGCCTGGCGCGGCGGGCCCGCTTGCGGCGGCCGGGGTCGCGCTCGACGGCCAGGACCCGGCGCCAGTGCCGCACCATCGCCGCGTGGGCAAGGATCATCGACAGGAACACCCCGACGATGTAGAGGCCGATGAGGCGGAAGGTCGCCCCGCCGAACGCCACGGCCAGGACCGCGGCGGCCACCGCCAGCATGATGATGCCGTTGGAGTAGACCAGGCGGTCGCCGCGCTTGTGCAGCTGCCGGGGCATCAGGGAGTCCTGGGCGAAGATCGAGGCCAGTTGCGGGAACCCGACGAACGCGGTGTTGGCCGCGAGCAGCAGGACCCCGGCGGTGGCGAGCATGACCGGCCACATCAGCAGCGCCAGCGAGTCGAACGCGGCCCCCGCCAGCTGCCCGATCAGGGGGTTCTGCACGTAGTCCTCGGGCACCCCGGCCAACTGGTGGCGCGGGTCCGAACTGGATTGGGCCCCGACCGCGTAGGCGAAGACGACGATGCCGACGAACAAGGCCACCGTGGCGCCGCCGACCACGGTGATGGCGAAGGCGGCGTTGCGGCCGCGCGGCGGCCGGAAGAACCGCACCCGGGTCGTGAAGGTCTCGATGCCGGTCACGGCCACCGATCCGGCGGCGAAGGCGCGGGCGCACAGCACGAACAGTGCCGCCCCCGACCACTCGGCGGCCTCGCCGACCGAGGAGAACTGGGCCGAGGTCGGGTGGAGCTCCTCCCCCGCGGCGATGCGGATCAGGCCCACCACGACCACCGCGGCGATCCCGACCACGAAGGCCAGGGCGATGGCCGCGGCGAACTTCCCGGCCACGCGCCCGCCGCGCAGGTTGAACGCGGCCAGCACGGCGATGGCCACCACGCACGCGACCTCGCGCCACTCCCGCAGGCCCGGCAGGACGACCGCCAGGCTGGAGACGGCCGCGGCGGCCGAGACGGCGACGGTGAGGACGTAGTCCAGCAGCAGCGCGGCGGCGGTGAGGATGCCGGCTCGCTGTCCGAGGTTGGCGGTGACGACGCGGTAGTCGCCGCCGCCGCCGGGATAGGCCTGGACGGTGTACCGGTAGGAGGCGATGACGGTCAGCATGACCACGGCCACGGCGAGCCCGGTCCACGCCGAGAACGCGTACGCCGCCGTACCGGCCAGGGCCATGACCAGGAACACCTGCTCAGGGGCGTAGGCGACCGAGGAGATCGGATTGACCGCCAGCAGCGGAATGGCGTAGCGCTTGGACAGCTCGAGGGCGCGCTGCCGTTCGGAGGTGAACGGCTCGCCGACGAGCAGGCGCTTGAAGACGGACAGGGACCGGGTCACGGGCGCATCGTAACGCCCCGAGTCGGGCCGGGCGGGCCGGTCCGGGCGGTAGCGTGGGCGCTACGGGCGCCGGGAGCGCGGTATCGTCTCATCGACGGAAGGAGGATGCCGAGTGCACGTGGTGATCATGGGCTGCGGCCGGGTCGGCTCGACGCTGGCGCGGGGCCTGGTGGACCTGGGCCACACGGTAGGGGTGATCGACCAGAACCCCAAGGCATTCCGCCGTCTCGGACCCGACTTCGACGAGACGACCGTCAAGGGCATCGGCTTCGACCGGGAGGTGCTGGCCAAGGCCGGCATCTCGCGGGCCGACGCGTTCGTGTCGGTCTCCTCGGGCGACAACTCGAACATCATCGCCGCGCGCGTCGCGCGCGAGCACTACGGGGTGCGCAACGTCATCGCCCGCATCTACGACTCCCAGCGGGCCACCGTCTACGAGCGCCTCGGCATCCCCACGGTGGCGACGGTCCGGTGGACCGCCGACCGCCTGCTGCGCCATCTGCTGCCGGAGGACCAGGCGCCGCTGTGGCGGGACCCGACCGCGACGCTGTCGATGGTGGAGGTCCTGTGCGACGAGGGCTGGGTCGGGGTGCCGCTGAGCGACCTGGAGGCGGCCACGGGGCACCGGGTGGCCTACATCGCCCGGTTCGGGCGGGCGACGCTTCCGACGGCCTCGACGGTGCTCCAGGACGGCGACCAGGTCTACATGCTGGTGACCGACGACGGGGCCGAGAAGGTCGCCGAGATCGCCGGTCGTGCCCCGCAGGGAGGTCTCTGATGCGCGTGGCGATAGCCGGGGCCGGGAACGTGGGCCGCTCCATCGCGGCGGAGCTGGTCGGCAACGGGCACGAGGTGCTGCTGATCGAGCGCGAGCCCGAGGCGATGCGCCCGGAGCGGGTGCCGGAGGCCGAGTGGCTGCTGGCCGACGCCTGCGAGCTGGAGAACCTGCGGCAGGCGCACTTCGAGACCTGCGACGTGGCCGTGGCCGCGACCGGCGACGACAAGGTCAACCTGGTCGTCAGCCTGCTGTCCAAGACCGAGTTCGCGGTGCCGCGCGTGGTCGCGCGCGTCAACCGGGCCGAGAACGAGTGGCTGTTCAACGAGGACTGGGGCGTGGACGTCTCGGTGTCCAAGCCGCGGCTGCTGGCGGCGCTGGTGGAGGAGGCGGTCAGCGTCGGCGACCTGGTGCGGCTGATGAGTTTCCGCCAGTCGCAGGCGAACCTAGTCGAGATCACGCTGCCGGTGGACGCCCCGCACGTGGGCAGGACCGTCGAGGAGGCGCCCCTGCCGCACGACGTGGCGCTGGTGGCGATCATCCGCGGGCGGAGGGTCATCGCTCCCAGCCCGGACGACACGCTCGAGTCCGGCGACGAGCTGGTGTTCGTGTGCAACGAGGACGCCGAGGACGCCACGCGCGCGGTGGTTCTGGGCAAAACGCGCTGATTAACCGGTTTTCCTACTGAGGGGTTTACATCCGGGCCGCGTGTCGCTACATTGATAGTTATCAATGTTTCCATTACTTGGGAGCGATACCATGCTCAGACAGAGAATCAAGAGATTCAGAACGGTCATCATCGCCGTGGCGGCGATGGCCGTGGCCGGGACCTCGGCGCTGTTCTTCCTCCAGCCCGCCGCGGGCCACGGCACCGCCACCTACCCGCCTTCTCGGCACTACAGCTGCTGGGAGCGCTGGGGCGACGACTTCCAGAACCCGGACATGGCCGACGAGGACCCCATGTGCTGGCAGGCCTGGCAGGCCAACCCCAACACCATGTGGAACTGGAACGGCCTGCTGCGCGAGGGGATGCAGGGCCAGCACGAGCAGCGCATCGCCGACGGCACGCTCTGCTCGGGCGGCAACGCCGAGGGCGGCCGCTATGACTCGCTCGACGAGGTCGGTCCCTGGCACGCGACCCCGATAGACAACCAGTTCACGCTCCACTACGAGGACGCCGCCACGCACGGCGGGGACTACTACTGGGTGTACATCACCCACCAGGGCTTCGACGTCACCAGCGAGCCCCTGGGATGGGGCGATCTCGAAAGAGTCGTGGAGACCGGCGTCTACGAGCCGGGCGAACCGGTCGACATCCCCGTCAACGCCGGAAGCCGCACCGGGCAGCATGTGGTCTACGTGATCTGGCAGGCCAGCCACCTGGACCAGACCTTCTACTCCTGCTCCGACGTGTGGTTCGGTGACGGCGGCCCGCCGGACCCGGACCCGACCGACCCCGACCCCACGGATCCGGATCCCACCGAGCCTGACCCGACCGACCCGGACCCGACCGATCCCGGCGGATCGGGCGAGTGCGAGGCCGACTACTCGGTCGCCAACGACTGGGGCTCGGGCTTCACCGCCAATGTCGAGGTGACCGCCACCGGCGGCTCCGGGGCCTGGGAAGTGAGCTGGAGCTGGCCGGGTGACCAGCAGATCACCAACTCCTGGTCCAGCACGATCAGCGAATCGGGCTCGTCGGTGACCGCGAGTGGAGCGTCCTACAACGCGACGCTGTCCAGCGGAGCATCCACATCGTTCGGGTTCAACGCCGCTTACACCGGCTCGAACAACGAACCCGAACTGACCTGCACCATCGGGTAACCGACGGCTCTGGTCATCAGGCGGTCCGGGCCTCCTCGGCCTGGACCGCCTTCATCTTGCGCCGCACGGCCCAGATCGTCAGGGCCGTCAGCCCGATCGTGACCGGCCAGCCGCCGAACAGCGTCACGAAGCCCAGCGCCGTGTCCATGTCGGCCGAGTACAGCCACAGCCTGAACGCGTTCTTGACGATGAAGACCGCGCCCCACAGGATCGTGATGCGGCTGAGTACGTCCACCAGCGGCCGGTTCTCGCGCCAGTCCTTCTTGCCGCCCTGGGCCACCACCGCGTAGATCCAGCCGATGATGGGGTGGCGCAGCAGCGCCGAGCCGATCAGCAGGAAGCCGTAGATGCCGCCCTGGATGATCCCGGGCAGGTAGTAGTCCCCGGCGTCGTCGCTGCGCCAGGCCAGGAACGAGCCGAGCGCGACGCCGAACAGGCCGTTGAGGGCGAACCGCATCGGCTCCTTGCGGGCCGCGCGGTAGCCCGCGATGATCACCGCGCTGGAGGCCGAGAGGACGATCGCCCATTGCAGGCCCGTGAGCGGCCCGAGCACGCGGTCGCCGAGGATCGGGTTGAGGATCACGAACAGGGTGATGGGGATGGCCGCCTCGACCACGCCCCTGACACCGCCCAGCTGCTGGGAGAGCTGCTCGGTGAAGGGTGGCAGCTGATCCGGGTCGTCGTCGCGAGTCGGCGTCTCGGTGCTCAAAGCGTGCCTCTTTCAGCGCCCCGAGGGGCGGAGCTCATAGGTCGGGTTGTAGATGACGAGCCGTCCGTCGTGGCTCTGCGCCACCCGGCCCCGGGCGACGAGCCTGGTCCCGGGCTCCAGTCCCACGATACGCCGTCGGCCCATCCAGACCAGGAGCACCTGCCCGGTGCCGTCGAACAACTCGGCTTCGACCGACGGGGAGCGCCCCTCGATGCGCAGCACGACCGTCCGCAGCCGTCCGGCGACGGTGACCCGCTGCCGCGCCTGGAGCTCATCGACGGGGGTGGCCTCGACGTCGGTCTCGTGCCTGACGCCCTCGGCGAACAGCTCCTGCGAGGGCGCGGCCAACCGCCGGACCCAGTTGCCGAAGCCGCCTCGCCCGCCCTCGCTCCGAGCCACCCCGTCGTCGGGGCTGCCAACCATGGGTCGGTCCGGCCCTAGCGCTTGCGGGGGCGCGGGGAGGGCTTGCGCCGCACCGCGGGCTTGGGCGTGTCGCCCGCGGCCACGATGGCGCGGGAGCCGTCGCCGCCCTCGGCCTTGCGCTTGGCGATGCGGGCGGCGGCCTCCTCGGCCATCTTCGGCGGGAGCTTGAGCGGCAGGGGCTCGCGCACCGGCATCGCGTCGGTGCCGCGGTCGACGACCAGCTCACGCAGGGCCTGGTCGAGTTCGGGGGCGGCGTCCTCGTCGAGGGCGCGCTGGCCCTGGAAGGTGGCCTGGACGAACCAGCGGGGGCCGTCGATCCCGACGAAGCGCACCGAGTTGGTGCCCTTCTTGCCGGCGACCTCGGCGACCAGTTCGGTGCCCCATCGGCCCTCGACCTGCTCGACCTTGCCGCCCTGGCCGGTGACCTGGCCGGTGAGGTCCTCGCGCATCGTCTCCCAGATGCCCTCGGTGCGCGGCGCGGCGCGCACCAGCAGCTGGAGGGCCGAGGAGCCGGTGGTGAGCAGGACCTGGCTGATGTTGCCCTTGGCGTCGGTCTGGGCCTGGAAGCCCACGCCCTTGGGGATCGGGAGGCGGATCGCGCCGAGGTCGAGACGGCGGGTCTCGCCCTCCTCGGGGGCGTCGGCGATGTCAAACGGGCCGGTGGTGACCTCTTGGACCTCGTCCTCGCCGGACTCGGCCAGCGAGTCGAGCACCGCGCCCTCGCTCGGGCGCTGCTTCTTCGACGACCGTCGCCGTCTAAACACTTTCGATCTCCTCTGCCAGTCGGCGGTGTCCGCCGGTGGAGCCGTGGCCGTCCTCGCCGCGCTGGGACGGGGCGAGTCGGTCGGTCTCGGTGAATCGGGCTCGAACAACCGGTTGGATGACCAATTGTGCGATACGGTCGCCGCGCTCGATGACGGCGGTCCGCTCGGGATCGAGGTTGATCAGGTTGACCTTGATCTCGCCGCGGTAGCCCGAATCGATGGTTCCGGGGGCGTTGACGATCGTAACGCCGAGCCGGTGGGCCAGGCCCGAGCGCGGGTTGGTGTAGCCCACGTACCCGTCGGGGATGGCCACGGCCACTCCGGTCCCTATCAGGGCCCGCCGGCCCGGCTCGAGCTCGACGCCGGTGGCGGCGCAGAGGTCGGCCCCGGCGTCGCCGGGGTTGGAGTAGGCGGGGATGGGCAGGTCGGGGTCGAGCCGCCGGATGGCGACCGGCACGTCGGCGTTCACAGTCTTCAGTCTCCTCTCGCTGGAGGACTATCGTCTCAGACATGGAAAGCACGGAATGGCACGCCGAGCGGATGCGGATGCCGGCGGCGGGCTGGCTGGCCACGGCGGTGACGGCGGTGGTGGCCGCGGGGCTGTCGAACTTCGGGGATCTGCGCTGGTGGCGGGTGTCGATCAGCGTCGTGATCCTGGTGGCTCCGCTGGTCGGGGCCTGGTGGCTGGGGCGGCTTCCGGTGCGGGTGGTCGAGCGCGGCGGCGAGGTGTGGCTGCACGTCGACGACGCGAAGCTGCCGATGTCGGCGGTGGAGCGGGTGGAGGCGCTGGATCCGGTCGCCTACTCGGACGCGCTGGGGGTGGCACTGCATCCACTGGCGTTCGTGGTGCAGAGGCCGTGGATCAGGCGGGGAGTGCGGATCGTGCTGAACGATCCGGAGGACCCGACGCCCTACTGGGTGGTCTCCTCCCGCAACCCCGAGAGGCTGCGGGAGGCGCTTGCCGCTCGGGCGCCTGCCGAGACGGTCTGAGGGTCGTCGGTTCCTAGGCGCAGTCCTTGCAGATCGGCAGGCCGTTCTTCTCCTTGGCGTACTGGCTCCGGTGGTGGACCAAAAAGCAAGAGGAGCAACGAAATTCGTCGTTCTGCATCGGCAGGACCTTGACCGAGAGCTCTTCGTCTCCGAGGTCAGCCCCCGGCAGTTCGAAGTTCTCGGCGACTTCGGCCTCATCGACGTCCACCGACCCCGACTGATCGCTGCGGCCCTTGGCGAGCGCCTCGATACTGTCGGCGCCGGGCGTCTCTTCCTTGTCCCGACGCGGGGCGTCATAGTCGGTTGCCATCGTCTTCCACTCCCATTGGGTTCCCTGGACTCTGTCGGTCCCTGCAGGCGGCGAACCTTACCGCGTGCAGTCCATTCGTATACACCATCAGGGGACGAATTTCATCCCCTCTGTGGCGAGAAACACGTCAGTGGCGTGGGCGGCGAGTGTAGCGCCTCTCGACCACGAGGGCATACCGCGCACGATAGCCTTTGGACCAACATCGAGAACCGGGGAGGCCGCTGTGCGAATCGCTCGTATCCGCGCGTTGATCGTCTTGTGCGTCTTGGCGCTGGCAGCGGGAGCGATTACGCTCTGGGCGATCAGGAACGACTCCCAGCTCGCGGGCGGCAGCGAGTGCGAACCCGGCGCGGTCGAGATCAGGACTTCCCCCATTCCCCCTCCCGAGGAGATCGAGCTGGTGGTGCTCAACGGCACCGACCGCCCCGGCCTGGCCGACCAGGCCGCGAGCCAGCTGGCCGACCGCGGCTTCGAGGTGACCGAGGTCGGCGACACCGACGAGACCTGGGACGGCTCGGCGCTGATCAAGTACGGCCCCGAGCATTACGCCGCCGGCCTGCACGCCCACGCCTATTTTTATCAGGGGCACGACGACTTCGACCCCGAGTGGGAAGGTCCGGTTACAGTGATCCTCGGCGACGATTTCAAAGAGGTGCGCACGACCTCCGACGCCCGGCAGTCGTTCGCCCAGGGCAACATCACGCCGCCCGACGGCACCTGCCCGGTAGAATAGATCGTCGGCACACCCCCGAACCAGCGACATTGTCATCGAAAATACGGAAACACAGCTCGAAACGGCCACGCGGACGGGTCGATGGCGTTTTTCAGCGCTACAATTCACGCCTGCCCGGTCGTGTTCCGACCAGGGCTGCCGACCTAATACTCAACGCTCACCCACCATGGAGCCCGGCTTCGCCGTGCCCGCCATTGCCTCGGAAGGTTGCTCGTGACTGACGCACGTCCCAACGGCACTGACGTCAATTCCCTGACCGACTCATTGCTCTCCCTGGCCCGAGAGAGCAATGGTCAACTGACTTCAGCGAAAGTCGCTCAGGTCTTGGAGTCGGCTCAGGCCACCCCCGCCGAAGGCAAGCGGGTCCTCAAGGCACTGGCCGAGGCCGAGGTCACGGTAGTGGTCGACGGCTCCTCCTCGAGCCGCAAACGCGTCCCCGCGGCCCGCACGGCAACCTCCTCGCGCACCGCCACGGCCAAGGCCGCCAAGAAGGCGACGAAGAAGACCGCCGCGAAGAAGACGGCGAAGAAGACCGCGGCCGCCTCCACCGAGGACGCCGAGGAGACCCAGCCCGCCAAGAAGACGGCCAAGAAGACCGCCGCGAAGAAAACCGCGGCCAAGAAGACGGCCAAGAAGGCCGCCAAGAAGACCGCGGCCAAGCAGCCGACCGACGAGAACGGCGAGGACGAGGCCCTCGCCGCGATCGCCGCCGAAGAGGCCGAGAACGAGGCGGCCCCCAGGCCCAAGAAGAAGGCGACCCGCAAGAAGGCGGCGAAGAAGACCGCCAAGAAGGGCAAGAAGGACGCCGACGGCGACGAGCCGGACGAGAACGACTTCGAGTGGGACGAAGAGGACTCCGAGGCGCTCAAGCAGGCCCGCAAGGACGCCGAGATGACCGCCTCGGCCGACTCGGTCCGCGCCTACCTCAAGCAGATCGGCAAGGTGCCGCTGCTGAACGCGGCCCAGGAGGTCGAGCTCGCCAAGCGCATCGAGGCCGGACTGTACGCCGTCGAGCGCCTCAAGCTGCTCCGCGAGTCCGGCGAGGAGGTCCCCACGCGGATCCGCCGCGATCTGGAGTGGATCATCCGCGACGGCGAACGCGCCAAGGACCACCTGCTGGAGGCGAACCTGCGGCTGGTGGTGTCGCTGGCCAAGCGCTACACCGGACGCGGCATGGCGTTCCTGGACCTGATCCAGGAGGGCAACCTCGGCCTCATCCGCGCCGTGGAGAAGTTCGACTACACCAAGGGCTACAAGTTCTCCACCTACGCCACCTGGTGGATCCGGCAGGCCATCACCAGGGCCATGGCCGACCAGGCCCGGACCATCCGCATCCCGGTGCACATGGTCGAGGTCATCAACAAGCTCGGGCGCATCCAGCGCGAGCTGCTCCAGGACCTGGGCCGCGAGCCCACCCCCGAGGAGCTGGCCAAGGAGATGGACATCTCCCCGGAGAAGGTCCTGGAGATCCAGCAGTACGCGCGCGAGCCGATCAGCCTGGACCAGACCATCGGCGACGAGGGCGACAGCCAGCTCGGCGACTTCATCGAGGACTCCGAGGCGATCGTGGCCGTCGACGCGGTCTCGTTCTCGCTCTTGCAGGGCCAGCTCCAGCAGGTGCTCCAGACCCTCTCGGAGCGCGAGGCGGGCGTGGTGCGGCTGCGGTTCGGTCTCACCGACGGCCAGCCGCGCACGCTCGACGAGATCGGGCAGGTCTACGGGGTCACCCGCGAGCGCATCCGCCAGATCGAGTCCAAGACGATGTCGAAGCTTCGCCACCCGTCGCGTTCGCAGGTGCTGCGCGACTACCTCGACTGAGCGGACCGCCGCACCGCCGGTCCGGCGCCCCTTCGGGTTCACTCGAACGGGCGGGTTCCACGGTGCGCCCAAGGCGTCGAGCGGTCCGGCCGGGGACGTCCGCCAGGCGTCGAGCGGCGCTTCCGGCGGCCTTCGCGGGGGTGTCTAGTAGCACAATCCGCACGTATTGCCAAGTTGCCGTTCGCCCGATCGTCGGCTACGGTGTGGAGCAACTATCGCGAACCAGCGGGCAAGTGAGCCGAGTCTCACTAAGCCACGCTAGGGAAGAGGTAGTACAGTGCAGGCGTTGAACGGAACGAGCCGGTCAACGGACCGACCTAGGAAACCGACCACTACCGAACGCAGCGGAGGACCTGGTATGACTTCCACCCTGACGCCCCCGCCCAAGACGGAGGAACGTCCGATCGCGGGCGAGCGCTGCGATCGGTGTAGCGCCGCGGCCAAGCTTCGTGTCATGCTCGCGGAAGGCAGCGATCTCGTCTTCTGCGGCCACCACGCGAACCAGTACGCCGAGAAGCTCGTACCGATCGCCATTGACTTCAACGTCGCCCCCGAATTCGAGTGGCGCGGCATGGACCTCATGGCGTCGGAGAACTAGCGAGCCGCAGAACTAGAGGCTTGGAGGGGCCCGGACGGAGATCCGTCCGGGCCTTTCTCCGTGTCCGCCGGCCGCCGCGCCTCCTGCGGCCTACCAGGACCGGATGGTCGCGATCCGCTCCTCGAGCTGCTCGATGGTCGCCTGGGCGCTCGGAGGTCCTCCACAGGAGGAGCGCAGCCTGGCGTGGATCTTCCCGTGCGGTTCGCCGGTGGCGAACGAACGGGCGCCCACCAGAGCGTTCAGCTGCTTGCGCAGTTTGAGGCGCCGCTGGGCGTTGGTCATCGGGGGTTCGGCCGAGGCCCGCTTCTCGGGCCGCGCCTGTTTCTGCTTCGCGAGCTGCTCGCGCTGTCGCTTCTGGAGCAGCAGGTGGACCTGCTCGGCCGTGAGCAGCCCGGGCAGGCCGAGGTACTCCTCCTCCTCGGGGCTGCCGACCTGGACCGGCGTCCCGAACGAGCCGCCGTCGAAGATCACCTGGTCGAGCTCGGCGCTCGATTCCAGTGTCTCGCGCTGGCCGTCCAATTCGGTGCCCTCGTTGAGCTGGCGCTGCGCCTGTTCGAGCAGCAGTTCGGGGTCGGTGTCCTCGCTCTTGGCCTTGATGACGTGGTCGCGGTCGGCCTCCAGGCCCTCGGCCAGTTCGAGCAGCGGGATGACGCTCGGCAGGAACACCGAGGCGGTCTCGCCGGGGCGCCGGGAGCGCACGAAGCGGCCGATGGCCTGCGCGAAGTACAGGGGCGTGTGGGCGTTGGTGGCGTAGACGCCCACCGACAGACGCGGGATGTCCACCCCTTCGGAGACCATCCGGACGGCCACCAGCCACTCGTCGTCCGATTCGGAGAACTTCGCGATGCGGTCCGAGGAGCCGGCGTCGTCGGAGAGGACCAGGGTCGCGGACTTTCCGGTGACGCGCTTGAGGATCCCGGCGTAGGAGCGCGCGGTGTTCTGGTCGGAGGCGATGATGAGCCCGGCCGCGTCGGGGATTCCGGCCGCGCGCAGGGAGGACAGGCGGCGGTCGGCCGCGCCGATGACCTGTTTGATCCACTCCCCCGCCGGGTCGAGCGCGGTCCGCCATGCCTGGCTGGTCAGGTCCTTGGTCAGCGGCTGGCCCAGGCGCACGGCCAGTTCGTCGCCGGCGCTGGACCGCCACTTGGCCTCGCCGGAGTAGGCCATGAACATGACCGGCCGGACCACGCCGTCGGCGAGGGCGTCGCGGTAGCCGTAGAGGGCGTCGGCGCGGGAGCGCTGGGAGCCGTCGGGGAACTGCTCGTACTCCACGAACGGGATCGGGTTGTCGTCGCTGCGGAAGGGCGTGCCGGTCAGCGCCAGGCGCCGCTCGGCCTCCTCGAAGGCGGTCTGGACCCCCGCGCCCCAGGAGCGGGAGTCGCCGGCGTGGTGGATCTCGTCGAGGATCACCAGGGTGCGGCGGGACAGGGTGCGGCGGCGGTGGACGGCCGGGTCGGCGCCGATCTGGGCGTAGGTGAGGACCACACCGTGGTAGTCGGCGGCGCTGTGGACGTCGGCGTTGCGGAACGACGGGTCGAGCTCGATGCCGAACCGGGACGCCGCCGCTGACCACTGGACCTTGAGGTGCTCGGTGGGGCAGACGACGGTGACGGTGTCGACGGTGCCGTCGGCCAGCAGGTCGTAGGCGATGCGCAGCGCGAAGGTCGTCTTGCCGGCCCCGGGGGTGGCCACCGCGAGGAAGTCCCTGGCCTGACCCCGATGGTAGGCGACCATCGCCTTTCGCTGCCAGACCCGAAGCGACGGAAGCGATTCGGGCGGGGCGGCCGGGATCATACGGGCTCCTTACCTTCTTCGGGACTGACGACCCGCTCGATTCTAAGGCGCGAGGCCCGTCACGTTCACCGCTCCAGCAGGATGGTGTTGGGGCCGACGTTGACGCTGCGGACTTCCATCATGGCGCCGAATCTGCCGGTCTCCACGTGCGCTCCGAGGTCGCGCAGTACCTCGGCGACCGATTCGACCAGCGGTTCGGCCACCGGGCCCGGGGCGGCGGCCATCCAGGAGGGACGGCGGCCCTTGCGGGTGTCGGCGTAGAGGGTGAACTGGCTGACCAGCAGGATCGGGGCGTCCAAATCGGATGCCGACCGCTCCTCGGGAAGGATCCGCAGCTTCCAGATCTTCTCGGCGATCCACTTCGCCTCGGCGGGACCATCCGAATGGGTGACGCCGACCAGGACCAGCAGGCCGTCCCGGATCGCGCCCACCGCCTCCCCGTCGACGTCGACTTCGGCTTCGCTGACGGTCTGGATGACTGCTCTCATGCCGACGATGATCGCGCATCGACCGGGAGTAGGGTCGAAGGGTGGGACGGCGACAGAAGGCAGCGCTCATCACCACCGCGGAGATGTCCCCGGAGGAGGAGCGCCGCATCCGCACGGTCCGATATGTGTGGATGATGTCTATCCGCGCATTCCTGGTGGTGCTGTGCGGGGTGTTCCTGATGCTCCGAATGCCGTGGATCTGGTTGTGGCTCCCCCTCGTCCTGGTCGGCATGGCCGCCCTCCCCTGGCTGGCGGTCTCCATGGCCAACGACCGCCTTCCCCGCAAGCGCGGCGGTTTCTCCCCGCACCGGCGCGGCGCCAGGGCCCTCCCGAGCGGCCGAACGTCTCAATCTGAACATCGGACGCTCGAGTCCGAGTGATCGGCCGGAGACGTGGCAAACTTGACAGGTCCTTACCGTGAACGAGGAGTGAGTTGACGTGAGCGAGCTTCCCACGACTGGTGGATCGACGATGCTCGACGAGCAGACCGAGGTCCAGCCGGAGTACACCTTTGAGGAAGGCGATGAGGAGCGCTTCTCGCACTACGTGCCGAAGGACAAGCTCATGGCCGCCATGGTCGACGGAGTGCCCGTGAAGGCCCTCTGCGGGAAGATGTGGGTGCCCACGCGAGACCCCGACCGCTTCCCCATCTGCCCGACCTGCAAAGAGATCTACGCCAAGATGAAGAAGTAACGCACCCGGCCCGGCAGTCCGGATCGGGGGCGTCCCATGGCTCCGCCTGCTATAACGCCTGGGTGGAGCCTTTCTCTCTGACCCTGGTCGCCGAGCTGGTCGGCACGGCCGTGTTCGCCGCCTCGGGCGCCTCGGCGGCCGTCGGCAAGCGCCTGGACCTGTTCGGCGTGGCCGTCATCGGCGTCATCACCGCCCTCGGCGGCGGGGCGATGCGAGACGTGCTCATCGGCGCGGTCCCCCCGCTGCTGCTGACCGACTGGCGCTACCCGGTGGCCGCCGTGGCGGCCGCGCTGGCCGTGTTCTGGCTCCACCCTGCACTCTCGCGGCTGCGCACGACCATGCTCGTGCTCGACGCGGCCGGACTGGCGCTGTTCACCGCGGTGGGGACCGCCAAGGGCCTCGACTACGGGCTGAGCGTCTACGCGGCTTGCATCGTCGGAGTACTCTCCGGTGTGGGAGGCGGCATCCTCCGCGATGTCCTCACCCGGGAGATACCGGTGGTCCTGCGCGCCGACTTCTACGCGCTGGCGGCCACGGTCGGGGCGATCATCGTCGCGATCGGGGCCAGGTGGGAGTCGCGGATCGGCGAGCTGTCGCTGATCGCGGCCGGCGCGGTAGTCGTCTTCGTTATACGGCTGGTTGCCATCAGGTATCGCTGGGAAGCCCCGAAACCGAAATTCTGAGGCTGTATCCCGGGTTCGTGCCACCCTTCCCACTGAGGGATCCCATTCGCCGATTTCCGCTGCAAGCTGGTAAATCACACCGGCCCGGCGCCCTCCGGACGGTGCGGAACCACCCCAAGCGAGGGACAGCAGCGAAAGGCGAACCAACGATGGCACCCGTCGACAGCATCCGTCAGCGGCCGGCCCAGCGCGCCGCCGAGTACTCCGGTGACCCCGTCCGCGCCTACCTCAACGGCATCGGCAAGCACCGGCTCCTGACCGCCTCCGAGGAGGTCGAATGCGCCAAGGCGATCGAGGCCGGCCTCATCGCCGGGAAGCGCATCTCCGAGACCACCGATCCCGACCTGCGCGGCGACCTGGCGAAGATCGCCGCCGAGGGCCGCGCCGCCAAGCAGCGGATGCTGGAATCGAACCTGCGCCTGGTCGTGAGCGTGGCCAAGCGCTACTCCGGGCACGCGATGAGCCTGCTCGACCTGATCCAGGAGGGCAACCTGGGCCTGATCCGGGCGGTCGAGAAGTTCGACTACCAGAAGGGCTACAAGTTCTCCACCTATGCCACCTGGTGGATCCGGCAGGCCATCAACCGGGCCGTCACCGACCAGTCCCGCACGATCCGCGTCCCGGCCCACACCGTCGACCAGATCAAGCGGATGAACCGGGTGCGGCAGGAACTGGTGGCCGAGCTGGGCCGCGAGCCGCGCTACGAGGAGATCGCCGAGGCCATGGAGACCTCGCCGGTGAAGGTCCTGGAGCTGATGAGCTACGACCGCGAGCCGGTGAGCCTGGACCAGACCGTCGGCGAGGACGACTCGACCGCCCTGGGCGACCTGGTCGCGCACATGCCGCGCAACCAGGCCACCGAGGAATCGGTCTCCTACGCCCTGCTGCGCCGCCACATCGCCTCGGTCCTGGCCAGCCTGCCCGAGCGCGAGCAGACCGTGCTGCGGCTGCGCTTCGGCATCGACGACGGCCGCCAGCGGACCCTCGAAGAGGTCTCGGCCGATTTCGGGCTCTCCAGGGAGCGGGTGCGCCAGATCGAGAAGAACGCCCTGCACCGCCTGCGCCAACCCGACTACGCGGGACGGCTCGCCGACTATGTGGCGTGACCGGGATATATCATTGTCTTCGACAGGGGGTCTGGCGGCTACCTGACCCATTCCGTTCCGGAAGCCGAGCCGATATACGGCTCGCAGGCTTCGGCAAGACGGGAGCGGACCTAACGAAGGAACGAAGCTGTGACCACGGACCTCGTCGACACCACCGAGATGTATCTGCGGACCATCCTCGAGCTCGAGGAGGAGGGTGTCCCGGCCCTGCGGGCCCGGATCGCCGAAAGACTCGAGCAGAGCGGGCCTACGGTCTCCCAGACCGTGGGCCGCATGCAGCGGCACGGGCTGCTGAACGTCAAGAGCGACCGCCATCTGGAGCTGACCGAGGAGGGCCGCAGGCAGGCGGTCTCGGTGATGCGCAAGCACCGGCTGGCCGAGCGGCTCCTGGTCGACGTGATCGGGATGTCCTACGTCGAAGCCCATGAAGAGGCGTGCAAATGGGAGCACGTCATGAGCGACTCGGTCGAGAAGCGCGTCTACGAGCTGCTCGAACACCCGACCCGCTCGCCCTACGGCAACACCATCCCGGGGCTGGAGGAGCTCGACTCCGAGGCGCGGGAGACCGACGCCGACGGCGACGAGCGCCCGTTGAGCGTGGTCGCGCCGGGCTCGAAGGTGCGCGTGACGCGCCTGTGCGAGTCGGTGCAGACCCACCCGGACCTGCTGACCTCGCTGCACGAGGCCGGGGTCGACCCCGGCGCGCAGGTCGCGATCGACCGCGTCGAAGGGGAGATAGTCATCAACGGGGACGGCCGGACCCTGCGTCTGGCGGTCGACGACGCCGCGAAGGTGTTCGCCTCGCCGGTCGAGTGACCGGCCGGGCCCTGCTCCGCACCAAGGCGCCCTCCCCGTCCTTTCGGGCGCGGAGGGTGCCTGTGCGTTCTAGGGCCCGTTTAATAACCCCGACCGGGCCGTATCCGGCCCATTCGCCCGCTCACTGCGTTGCCAGGCAGCCCGGTTACAACCCCGGTAGCCGGACTACCTTCCGCCTTGCGAGCGAACAAATGGACTCGGATACGACCTCGCCCGGAGCTATTAAACGGGCCCTAGTCCTCTTCCGAGGCGGCCGAGTTGATCGAGCGGGCCAGCTCGGTGAAGCCCGAGACCAGGTCCTCGACCGCGGCCGGTTCGGTCTCCTCGGGCGTGGTGTAGCGCAGCTCGTAGATGTCGCCGTCGTCGTACCAGCCCATCTCCAGGGCCGGTCCCGCGCCGGTGTCCTCGGTGTGCACGATCCAGTAGGCGACCTCGCCGAGGTCGTCGACGCTCTCGGCGCCGTCGGAGAGCTCGTCCTCGTAGATCTCGGCGCCGGCCTCGGTGCCGATGATGAACAGGGTCAGGTCCGGGTAGGCCGCCTCGCCGGTCTGCACCGCGCAGGTGGCCTGGTCGGGCACGTCCGACTCGTCCTCCTCGGCGGCCTCCTGGTCGGCACTGGTCGGGGCCCCGGAGGCGAAGCGGAACTCCTCGCCGGTGGTCGAGTCGAGCAGCTCGGAGTCGATGTAGGGGCAGGCGCCCTCGGCGTCCTCGAGGTTGAGCTCGACCGGCCCGGTCTCGTCCTCGGAGGGCGATTCGCCGTTGGCGGCGGTCTCGACCGGATCCTCGTCCGAGGGCTCGTCAGGGTTCTCCTCGCTGCACGCGCCCATCGCGAGCAGCGCGGCAGCGGCGGCGGCCGCGGCGATCCTTCTCATCGTTCCTCCCCGGTGGCGACCCGGCGGCCGCGCGAGATCCAGTCGCTCCACGAGCCGATGTATACGGGCGGTACGGCATCGCCGCCGGCCGCCACCGCCAGCGCGGCCTTCGACGCGGCCACCCCCGAGCCGCAGTAGAAGGCCGCCTCGGCGTGCTCGTCGTAGCGGGCCCGGGGGCCCATCGGGACGTTGACCGCGCCGGGGATGTGCCCGGCGACGGGGTCCATGGGTTCATTCTCGCCCCGGAAGCGTTCGGGTGCTCGGACATCCACCAGGTCGCCTCCGGAGGCCGCCGCGGCGGCCCCTTCGGCGTCGAGGACCGGCAGGGCCCCGGGCCGGACGGTGAGGTCGCCGCGCTCGGGCTCGACCGGGCCGATCTCCAGGCTCCGGCCGCTCGCGGTCCAGGCGGGTAGGCCGCCGTCGAGCACGAACGTCCGCTCGTGGCCGGCCCAGCGGAGGGTCCACCAGGTGCGGGCGGCGGCCAGGCCGTCGCCGCCGTCGTAGACGACCACGGTCGAGTCCTCCCTCACGCCCGCCTCGCGCAGCGCCTCCTGGAGGTCGCCGGGGTCGGGCAGGGGGTGGCGTCCGCCGACGGGGCCGGCGGGGCCGCACACGCGGGTTTCGAAGTCGAGCCAGACCGCTCCGGGGAGGTGCCCTTCGCGGTATTCGGCTTCCTGGGGCGGCCCGCCCAGCGTCCATCGGACGTCGAGCAGGACCGGCCCTTGTATCGCGGCAACCTCGTCGGCGCCGATCAATGGCCTCATGGGTTTCAGGCTATCGGAGGTGTGCGTTGGGCCTTTCGGCCGCCGCCGCGAACTCGGGCATGACCTCGACCCGGATGCCCGCTTCCCGCAGGAGGCGGTCGCCGCCGGGCGAGTCGACGAAGTGCTCGGGTTCGGGCAGGGCGTAGACGACGCGGGCGACGCCGGCCTCGATGAGCAGCCGCGCGCACGGATCGGGCCGGGAGGCGCGCCTCCCGCACGGTTCCATGGTCGAGTAGACGGTGGCTCCGGACACCGGTCCGGCGGCGCGGCGCAGGGCGACCTCCTCGGCGTGGTCGGCCGGCTCCTCCGCCCGCGAGTGGCCTTCGGCGGCCAAGCGGCCGTCGACTACTATCACCGCGCCCACACTGAACGCCGTGGTCGAGGGCGGGCACTGCTCGGCCTGCTCGATCGCCCGCGCCATCCAGCGGGCGTCAGATTCGGAGATCGGCACGTGCTCAATCTACAACGCGCGGCGCGCGAGGACGGGCGTCGCGGGCCTCGCCGCCTCACGGCGACGCCTGCGGAGCCGTAAATTGCCACGGGCCGATACCATGAGGGCTGCCCCCGCGAGACCTGCTGAGAGGTGAAGTTGACCGTCCAGTCCCCTCCCGCCCCGCCACAGGCGTCTCCACCGAAGACGCCGGGCGCCCCACCCGGAGATTCATGGGTCTCGCGCGCCCTGGCGGCCCTGCGGCACACGCCCGGCCAACTGCGCGGCCTGCTGACCGTCCTGGTCGTCCTGATCCTCGGCGCCGGTGTCACCGGCATGACCGCGATCCTCGGCAAATCCGCGGTCATCGAGCAGACCACGAGCCAGTCCGGGCGCCTGTCGGTGGCGGCGCTCCAGCTCTACCAGGCGCTCTCGCAGGCCGACGCGACCGCCGCCAGCTCGTTCCTGACTGCGGGGACGGCCTCGGACACGGTCCGCATCACCTACCAGGAGGCGCTGCGGGACGCCTCGGTGGCGCTGACCACCGCCGCCGGGGAGGTCGAGACCACCGAGGACGCCCAGCTGGTGGCCGAGATCGACGCCCGCCTGCCGGTCTACACCGGCCTGGTCGAGTCGGCGCGCACGTTCAACCGGCTCGGCGAGCCGGTGGGCGCGACCTACCAGAGGCAGGCGTCGACGCTCATGCGAGCCGAGATGCTCCCGGCGGCCAACACGCTGCAGAGCAACGCGATCGGTGATCTCGGCGAGGCCAGGGACGACGCGGCGTCCTTCCCGTGGATCGCCGCCGCGCTCGGGGTGCTGACGCTGGGGGTCCTGGTCTGGTCGCAGATCTGGCTCAGCCGCAAGACCAACCGCGTGTTCAACCTCGGCCTGGTGGGGGCGACGGTGGCGATGATCGGCTTCGCCGGGTGGCTGGCGCTGTCGGCGCTGGCCTCGGCCAGCCACACCGAACGCTCGCACGAGGAGGGCGCCGACCCGCTCGAGCTGCTCTCGGAGGCCCATATCGCCGCCCAGCAGGCCCGCGCCGAGGAGTCGCTCCTGCTCATCGCCCGCGGCGAGGACGGCGACGCCGCCGACCGCTACGCCGAGCAGATGACGCAGCTGACCGGCGAGGGCGGGCTGCTGGAGCAGCTCAACGACTCGTTCGGCGACGACTCGGGCCTGTCGGGGCCCCTGGCCGAGGCCGATGAGTCGGCGTCGGCCTGGAGCGACGGACACGACGAGGTCATCAAGCTCGCCCGCGAGGGCTCCTACTCCGAGGCGGTCGACATGGCCGTCGGCGAGGACGAGAACAGCCTGGCCACCTCGTTCGACCAGCTCAACGAGGCGTTGACCGAGGCCACCGACATCAGCGCCGAGCGGTTCGTGGGCGCCACGGCCGACGCCGAGCGGTCCCTTTCCGGTGCGGCGGCGGGACTGGCGGTCCTGGCGCTGCTGGCGATGGTCTGCACGGCGATCGGCATCCAGCTGCGAGTGGCGGAGTACCACGCATGATGAGACAGAAGATCCAGTTCGCCACCGCCGCGGCCGCCTGCCTGCTGCTGGCGGCCTGCGCCACGCCCTCCGACCCGCCGCCTCCGGACGTGGAGGTGCCGGTGCCGCTGCCCGAGGGCATCGACTTCGACCCGGACCTGAGCACCGAGCCCCCCGACGACAGCTGCGACCCGCTGGCCTCCTACCGGCCCGGCTCGGTCACGGCCGAGGAGGCCCGCGAGACCCTGGCAGAACCGGACCTGGTGCGGATCGGCATCAGCCAGTCGACCAACCTGATGGGCTACCGCGACCCGGTCAGCAACGACCTCTCGGGGTTCGACATCGACATCGCCCGCGAGATCGCCGAGCGGCTCATGGGCAGCGCCGACGCCGTCCAGTGGGTACCGATGACCTCCTCGGAGCGGGAGGAGGCGGTCAACTCCGAGCGGGCCGACTTGGTGGTGCGCACCATGACCATGAACTGCGAGCGCTGGCAGGAGGTGGAGTTCTCCACCGAGTACTACCACGCCGGGCAGCGGCTGCTGGTCCAGTCCGAGTCGGGCATCGAGGGCCTGGAGGACCTGACCGCGGACCACCAGGTGTGCACCGGCGAGGGCTCGACCTCGCCGGGGAACATCAACCGGCTCTCCGAGGCGCAGCCGGTGACCGTCCCCGACTTCAACGACTGCCTGGTGCTGCTCCAGCAGGGCGTGGTCGACGCGATCACCACCGACGACACGATCCTGGCCGGCATGGCCGTTCAGGACCCGACGCTCGCGGTGGTCGGCGAGCCGTTCTCCGAGGAGCCCTACGGGATCGCCTTCGCCAAGGGCAACACCGAGCTGGCGCAGTACGTCAACGGCGTCCTGGAGGACATGATCGAGGACGGCACGTGGGCTGAGATCTACGAGCGGTGGCTGGCGACCCCGCTGGACCAGCCGGACCCGCCGCCCGTGACGACGACCTACCAGGATTGAAGGTTGAGGCCATGAGCGACCAGCAGCCCGACCACACCATGCGCTACGGCGTCGATCCGTCCCGGGGGCAGGTCGAGTCCGAGGCGGAGTCGGACACGCTGCGGGTGCGCAAGAAGCTCACCACGCCGCCCGCGCCGCCGCCCGGGTACTCCCCGCAGCCGGTATCGGGGGCGCCGCAGCCGCCGGTGTCGCAGCCGGTCTCCCAGCAGGTGCCGATGACCGGCAGCGTCCCGTCCCCGCCTCCGGCCCCGTACCGGGCCCCCGCGGCGCCGCTGCCGCAGCCGATCACCGGGCCGGTCACCCGCTCGACGACCTCCAGCTCCCGGCAGCGGGGCGGCCTGTCGGACATGCCGCCGGTCGAGCCGCGCGACCCGGCCGAGGCGGTCATGGACAGCCCGCAGGTGCCCGAGCACAAGCGGTTCTGCGGCTCGTGCGGCAAGCCGGTCGGCAGGCCGCAGGCCGGCCGCGGCGGAAGGGTCGAGGGCTTCTGCCCGTACTGCCGCTCCCGCTACTGGTTCACCCCCAGTCTGGCGCCCGGCGACATCCTCTCGGAGCGCTACGAGATCCTGGGCGCGATCGCGCACGGCGGACTGGGCTGGATCTACCTGGCCAACGACAAGAACTTCGCCGACGACCTCACCCAGCGGTGGGTGGTCATCAAGGGCCTGATCAACACCACCGACGAGGACGCGATCGAGGCCGCCATCAACGAGCGGCGGTTCCTGGTCGGCATCGACCACCCGAACGTGGTCAACATCCACGACTTCGTCACCGCGGCCGATCCGCGCTCGGGGCAGCTCCAGTCCTACATCGTCATGGAGTACGTGGCCGGCAAGTCCCTGCGGGACATCCGCGACACGACCGATGAGGAGGGCAAGCGGGAGCCGCTGCCGCTGGAGCAGGTCCTGACCTACACCGCCGAGCTGCTCCCGGCGTTCTCGTATCTGCACGACCGGGGCCTGCTGTTCTGCGACTTCAAGCCGGACAACGTTATCCACGTGGAGACGTGGCTCAAGCTCATCGACCTCGGCGCGGTCCGCCGCGTAGACGACGAGGAGTCGGCCGTCTACGGCACGCCCGGCTACTCGGTGCCCAACGACGAGATCCTCTCGGTGGGCCCCTCGATCACCTCGGACCTGTACACGATCGGCCGCTCGATGGCGGTGCTGTCGCTGGACTTCAAGGGCTTCACCGGTGAGTTCAAGGACTCGTTCCCCGCCGCGGCCGACACGCCGCTGTTCCAGCGGTTCGGCTCCTACCACCGGCTGCTGCTGCGCTCCTGCGACGTGGACCCGCGCTCGCGGTTCCAGGACGCCGACGAGATGCGCACGCAGGTGCGCGGCGTCCTCCACGAGGTCCAGTCGATGCGCCTGGGCGAGCCCAAGTTCGAACCCTCGACACTGTTCAGCGGCGAGCAGGCCGTCTTCGGCGAGCCCGACGTCGAGCGCGACCTGGCCCAGGTCGGCGACCACTTCGAACTCGCCCACGCCCTGCCGACCCCGATGGTGGACGTGGCCGACCCCGCCGCGGCCTTCCTGGCCACCCTCCAGGGCACCGACGCGGCCACCATCCTCGCCGAACTGGCCGCCGCGCCGGTCCAGAGCCCGGAGGTGCAGCTGCGCCGGGTGCGCACGCTCCTGGCCGTCGGCGACCTGCCGCAGGCCGCCGCGGCCCTGGACGCGTTCGCGGCCGCCGAGGGCAACACCTGGCAGGTCACCTGGATGCGCGGGATCGTCTCGCTGCTGGCGGCCGACTTCCACACGGCCGCGGCGCACTTCGACGCGGTCTACTCGCACCTGCCCGGCGAGCTGGCCCCGCGCCTGGCGCTGGCCGCCTGCGCCGAGGCCGCCGGGAGAGCCGACCTGGCGCTGCCGCACTACACCCGGATCTGGTCGTGCGACCACCGGTTCGTCTCGGCCGCCTACGGTCGGGCGCGCCTGCTGGACGCCGAGGGCAACTCGACCGAGGCGATCAACGCCCTGCACCAGGTGCCCAAGACCTCCTCGCAGTACGGGACCGCCCAGACGGCCGCGATCCAGACCTCGCTGCACAGCCGCACCACCCCGCCGAGCCTGATGGACCTCCACCACATGGCCCTGCGGCTCGACGAGCTCGGGCTCGAACCGCGGCGGCGGAACCTGGTCGCGACCCGCATCCTGCACTCCGCGATCGACCTGGTCCAGCGGGCGGGCCCGGCCGCCGCGCCGACGATCTTCGAGGCCCGCCCCGAGGAACGCGAGCTGCGGACCGCCCTCGAGAAGGCCTACCGTAGGCTCGCCCACACCTGCACCGACCGCGAGGACCAGGTCTACTACTTCGACCAGGCCAACCGGCACCGCCCCCGGACGATGTTGTAGCGAAGGAGCCGACCATGCAGCCCTCACCGACTGCCACCCAAGGCCCGGCCAAGCACTGCACGGCCTGCGGGCTCGCCGCCGACGTCGGCCGCTACTGCGAGGTGTGCGGCGGCGAGCTCGAGGAGCACGAGCAGGTCGCCGAGACCCCCGCCTGGCTCTCCTCGGCCGCGACCGAGGACAACCCGGACCACCCCGGCGGCTCGGACGACCACGCCGCGTTCTCGCTTCCGGGCGTCGGCGCGGCCACCGACGTGGGCAAGCGGCACCACTACAACCAGGACTCGCTGGCGATCGCGCTGGCCGAGGACGGGCGCAAGATCACAGTCGTGTGCGACGGCGTCTCGGGCGCCAGCGACTCCGAGCGGGCGTCCCTGGCGGGCGTCGAGGCGGCCGTGACCGAGATCAGGCAGGCCCTGGGCGAGGGGCTGTCGGCCGAGGACGCCTCGCGCCGCGGCGTGACCGCGGCCCACCAGGCGGTGGCCGCGGTCGGCAAGCAGTACCCGCAATCGCCGCCGTCGTCGACGTACGTGTCGGCGATCGTCGAGGGCAACGAGACCGTGCTGTGCTGGGTCGGCGACTCCCGGGCCTACTGGGCCGGCGAGAAGGAGGCGAGGTGCCTCACAGTCGACGACACCATCCACGCGCGGCTGGAGTACCAGGGCGTCGACCCCTCCGATGAGCGGTACAACAACCCGTACGCGAAGGCACTGCTGGCCTGGCTCGGCGCCGATGCCCCCGCACTGAATCCGAACCTTCTCCGGGTTGCACTCGACGGCGGACATGTCGTAGTGTGCAGCGACGGTCTGTCACGATATTTCTCGGACGATGCGGACCTGTTGCCCCTGCCGGACGGCGGTGTTGGCGACAAGGCTGTAGCGTTGACACGACAGGCGCTCGCACATGGCGGGCACGACAACATCAGTGTCGCGGTTCTGGAGCTCGAATCCCCCGGTTCAGTCCAGGTCGAAATGCATGAGCAGGAACATGCCGACCCGGGTTCCGGTCAGGACGAGGACTCCGCTTCGCCGGACGACGTCGCCGGCGAAGCCGATTACACCGAACTGCTTGGAGGGGGAAGACCTTGACCTACCAGCCAGCCTATCCCGGCGGCGGGGCCCCACAGCCGGGCGGCTACCAGTGCGCCTGCGGGGCATTCCCGCAAGGGCAGTTCTGCGAGCAGTGCGGCACTCCGAACCCAGCCTGGCAGCAAGGCGGCCAGGCCCCGCAGTCGCCCGCGGGCTTCGGCCAGGGCTACGCGCCGAACGACCCGTACGCCCAACCTCCGCAGCAGGACCCCTATGGGCAGCCGCCGCAGCAGGATCCGTACGGCCAGCCGCAGCAGCCCGGCGGCTACGGCCAGCAGGATCCCTACGGGCAGCAGCCGCAGCCCGGCGGCTACGGGCAAGACCCCTACGGCCAGCCCCAGCAGGACCCTTACGGGCAGCCTCAGCAGGATCCCTACGGGCAGCAGCCGCAGCCCGGCGGCTACGGGCAGGACCCCGACGGTCAACCTCAGCAGGACCCCTATGGGCAGCCGCAGCAGGATCCCTACGGGCAGCAGCCGCAGCCCGGCGGCTACGGGCAGGACCCCGACGGTCAACCTCAGCAGGACCCCTATGGGCAGCCGCAGCAGGATCCCTACGGGCAGCAGCCGCAGCCCGGCGGCTACGGGCAGGACCCCGACGGTCAACCTCAGCAGGACCCCTATGGGCAGCCGCAGCAGGATCCCTACGGGCAGCAGCCGCAGCCCGGCGGCTACGGGCAGGACCCCTACGGCCAGCCCCAGCAGGACCCCTATGGGCAGCCTCAGCAGGATCCCTACGGGCAGCAGCCGCAGCCCGGCGGCTACGGGCAGGACCCCTACGGTCAACCTCAGCAGGACCCCTATGGGCAGCCGCAGCAAGACCCTTACGCCCAGCAGCAGTACGGAGGCGCTCCGGCCTCGGCGCCGCCCGCGCCGGTCTCCGAGCCGCCCGGACCGCCTCCGGGCGTCCCGGCCGCGCCGTTCGGCGCCCCGACCTCGGCGCCGCCCTCGGCCCCGTCGACCGGCGGCTTCAGCGTCCCTGACTCCCAGCCGCACGACGTGGCCTCGAACTACGCCGCCCCCGGGCAGCAGACGGCCACCCGCTGGGTGGTGGCGGCAACGGCCGACCAGGGCTACTTCAACAAGGTGGCCGCCTCGGACGGCGCCTCCCAGCTCCAGTACCCGTCGTTCGCCAAGCCGCGGCGCTTCCCGATGGACAGGCCCGAGCTGACCATCGGCCGCTACAGCGCCAAGCGCGGCGTCACTCCGGACATCGACCTGTCCGGCGACGTGGCCGACCCGGGCGTGAGCGCCCAGCACGCCAAGCTGTTCTCCAAGCCGGACGGCTCGTGGACGATCATGGACGTCGGCTCCTCGAACGGCACGTTCCTCAACGGCTCGGACGAGCCGCTGGCACCGAACATCGAGGTGCCGCTCGGCGACGGCTCATACCTCAACATCGGGGCGTGGACGCGTCTGACGATCCACTACGAAGGCTAGAAGTTCGGAAGGGCCCGGGGAGCGACTCCCCGGGCCCACTTCCGTCTACTCCCAATGCCGTTCGGTTAGGGGTCTGCGTAGACGATGATGT
>NZ_JAELXW010000118.1 GCF_016428645.1 Glycomyces salinus
GAAGCCGGGCCCGACACGACCCGCACCCGGCCACCGACCCCAGCCGACTCCTCCGTGCTCCGTCGCCGCCCGGGTGAAGCTCAAGGTGAACGCGCTCGGCACCCGCCGGGCTCAGCCGATCACCGATGACAGGTAGGCGCCCAGAGCGCGCTTCGTCTCCGCGGTCACCGCCGCCAGCTCCTCGCCTTCGGCGGCGCCCATGATCAGGGGTAGCAGGCCCCTGAAGAGGTGGACCGCGACCTCCGCCGTCCGGTGGCGCTGGTCGGGTTCCAGGTGCGGGGCGCGGGTCTTGAAGATCAGGTCGAGGCGGTCGAACATCACGTTCTGCGCGGGTTTCTTGGCTCCCGCCAGCTCGGGGGAGAGGTCAGGATCAGCCAGCAGGGCCGGGAAGCCGGGGTTGGCGCGGTCGAAGGCGATCAGGGGGTCGATCACCCGGTCGATCAGCTCGTCCAGGGGCAGCGAGGCCAGCGCGGGGTCGAACGCCTCGCCGTGCGCGGCCCTCAGGCGGTCGACGTAGCGGGCCATCAGCGCCTCCGCCAGCTCCTCCTTGTTGCCGAAGAACTGGTACAGCGTCCCCGGCGAGGCCCCCGCCCGCGCGGCGACGGCGTTGGTGCTGGCGCCCTTGAACCCCTTCTCGGCGAAGACCTCGGCGGCCGCGTCCAGCAGCTGCTCCATGCGCCTCTGGCCGCGCGCCTGCCGCTTCCGCGCCGGTTTGGGCGTGTCCTCGGTCACGAATCGCCTCTCGGTATCGAAAACACGAGTAAGTGCTCGTATTTTTAATACGAGCAATCACTCGTCTTTTAAGCATACGTCGGTCGGGAGACCCCACATGACCTCCACCGCCCAGCATCCTAAGCAGCAGCCGACCCAGGCGCCCTCGGCCCTGCACCGCCTCGGCCGCTTCACCGTCCGCCGCGCCCGCCTCATACTCACGACCGCGCTCCTGTTCTTCATCGGCGCCGCCGCCGTCGGCTCGGGCACCCTCGACGCGCTCGTGCTCTCCCGGTTCGAGGCGCCCGGCTCCGAGTCAATCGTCACCGGCGACGAGCTCGACGAGCGGTTCGGCGTCGGCTCGGCCAACTTCCTGCTCCTGGTCACCGCCGAGAACGGCGACGTCGACTCGCCCGAAGCCGCCGAGGCGGGAGCCGAACTGGCCGCGGCCCTCCAGGCGCACCCCCGCACCGCCACCGTCGACTCCTACTGGGACGCGCAGGCGCCGAGCCTGCGCGGCGACGACGGCTCGCAGGCGCTCATCCTCGCCTACATCCCCGGCGACGTCACCGACATCCGCCAGAACGTCCTGCCCGAGCTCAAAGACGACTTCACCGGTGAGTCGGGGGCGGTCGCCGTCGCCGTCGGCGGCTCCGACGAGCTGTTCCGCGAGGCCGCCGAGACCGCCCGCTCCGACTTCCTGGTCGCCGAGGCGATCGTCCTGCCCGGACTGCTGATCCTGCTCGTCGTCCTCTACCGGCGGCCGGTCGCCGCGCTGCTGACCCTCGGGGTCGGGCTGTTCTCCCTGGCCGCCTCGCTCGCCCTCATGCGCGCGATCGCCGCCGCCACCGAGGTCTCCACCTTCGCGGCCAACATCGTCCTGGTCATGAGCGTGGGCCTGGCCGTCGACTACTGCCTGTTCATCGTCAACCGCTACCGCGAGGAGACCGAGACCGGACTCGAACGCGCCGAGGCCGTGGCCCGCGCCGTCGCCACCGCCGGGCGCACGGTCGTCTTCAGCGCCGTCACCGTCGCCGTCAGCCTTTCGGTGCTGCTGGCCATGCCGTTCCCGTTCCTGCGCTCCTTCGCCTACGCCGGCATCCTGGTGCCCTTCACCGCCGTGATCGGAGCCGTCCTCGTCCTCCCGGCCGCCCTGGCCCTATGGGGCCACCGGGTCGAGTCGCGCGGCAGTGCGAGACCGGTCGAGCGCAGCCGCTGGTACCGCCTCGCCGACGCCGTCATGCGCCGCCCGATCCTGTGGGGCGCGACCGCCCTGGCGCTGGTGCTGCTGCTGGCCTCCCCGTTCCTCGGCGTCCGCTTCGGCGTCCCCGACGAGCGCGCCCTCCCCGAGGACGCCGACTCCCGCCAGGTCGCCGACCAGGTCACCGCGAACTTCGCCGCCGAAGCCTCCGACGCCCTCCAGATCCTGGTGACCGACCCCGGGCCGGACCTGGCCGCATACGCCGCCGAGGTCTCGGCCGTCCCCGGCATCGTCCAGGTCGACTCGGCCGCCGGCCGGTTCGTCGATGGCGAGCAGGTCGCCGACGGCGACGCCGCCCGGTTCGCGGCCGCCGACGACCGCACCTGGATCGAGGCCGTCCCCTCCGGCGACGCCATGCGCGCGGACCCCTACGGCATGGTCGAACGGGTCCGCGCCGTCGAGGCGCCCTTCGCGGTCTCGGTCTCGGGGTACCCGGCCGACCTGGCCGACTTCCGCGACGCCCTGCTCGACCGGCTCCCGCTCGTGGTGGCCCTGATCGTGCTGGTCACCTTCGCGATCCTGTTCCTCATGACCGGCAGCGTCGTCGCCCCGCTCAAGGCCACCGTCCTCAACGCGCTGTCGCTGTCGGTCATGTTCGGGGCGCTGGTGTGGATCTTCCAGGACGGGAACCTCTCCGGACTGCTCGGCTTCACCCCGCAGGGCTCGTTCGAGCCGAGCATCCCCATCCTCATGTTCTGCATCGCCTACGGCCTGTCCATGGACTACGAGGTGTTCATGCTCTCCCGCATCAAGGAGGAACGCGACCGCAGCGGCGACGAGGTCCGCTCCATCGCCGTCGGCCTCGGACGCAGCGCCCCGCTGGTCACCGCCGCCGCCCTCGTGCTGGCCTTCACCTTCGCCGTCTACGCCACCGGCGACGTGGTCTTCCTCCAGATGCTGGGGATCGGCATGGCCCTGGCCGTGGTCGTCGACGCGACGGTCATCCGCGGCGTCCTGCTGCCGGCGCTCATGCGGTTGACCGGCCGCTGGAACTGGTGGGCGCCGGCGCCGCTGCGAAGGCTCCACGCCCGCATCGGCATCAGCGACTGACTCAGGCCAGACTCGCGCCGACGATGACCGGCTCGGGGCGCAGCCGGACGCCGAACTTGAGTTCGACCTCGTCGGCGACCTCCATCGCCAGCGCCAGCACCTCGGCGCCGGTCGCGCCGCCCCGGTTGGTCAGGGCGAGCGTGTGCTTGGTGGACAGGCCCGCGTTGCCCCTGCGGTAGCCCTTCTCGAAGCCCGCCGCGCCGATCAGCCACGCCGCCGAGACCTTCACCTCGTCGCCGACCGGCCAGTGCGGCGCCTCGCCGCCGGTCCGCTCGGTCAGCTTCCGGTAGTGCTCGGCGGCGATGACCGGGTTGGTGAAGAACGAGCCGGCGCTCCAGGTGTCGTGGTCGGCCTCGTCGAGCACCATGCCCTTGCCGCGCCGCAGCTCCAGGACCGCCTCGCGGGCCGCCCGCAGCGGAACCCGGTCGCCGACCTCGACGCCGAGGCGCCCCGCCGCCTCGGCGTAGGCGACCGGCCGGGACGACGCGCCCCGCTCGAGCTGGAAGTCGACGTGCATCACGAAGTAGCGGTCGTCGTGCTTGAAGGCGCTGTGCCGGTACGAGAAGGCGCATTCCTCGGCGGACCAGTCGCGGATCCGGTCGGTCCGGCGGTCCCAGACCGCGACCCGGACGATCGTCTGCGCGACCTCCTGCCCGTAGGCCCCCACGTTCTGGATCGGGGTCGCCCCCGCCGAGCCGGGGATGCCGCTGAGGAACTCCACCCCCGCGTACCCGTTCTCGACCGTCCAGGACACGAACTCGTCCCAGTTCTGTCCGGCCTGGACCCGCACCGCGTCCCCGCCGAGTTCGGTGATCCCGCCGCCGCGCAGCAGCACCACCGTCCCGTCGAAACCGGCGTCGCCGACGACCACGTTGCTGCCCCCGGCCAGGACCAGGGTCGAGCCCTCGGCGACGCGCAGCGCCTCGACCGCCTCCTCCGAGGAGGCCGTCTCGACCAGTTCGCGCGCCGGGCCCCCGACCCGCAGCGTCGTGTACTGTCCGAGCGTTTTGTCGGTTATCCGACCCGCTGCGTAGCCCGCGGTCGGCCGGTGGCTGGCGTCCGTCACGCCGCAAAGCCTAAGCTTTATGCAGGCTACGAGGAACGGCGGTCACCATGTCTAAGCCGAGGATCACGGACTACCTGACCGAGTTGAAGAAGGAGGCCGGCGGCCTGCGCGAGATCACGGGCCCCGAGGTCCTCCCGCGTCTGGTGCCCTCCCGACCCGAGGCGACCGTGGCCGGAATCCTGGCCGAACTGGTGCGCCTCTACCGGTGGGCCGCCGACGCGCTGGAGGCCGACGGCGCCCCCGACATACCCGAGCCCCCGGCCGTGCGAGTGGAGCACCCCGAGGAGTTCGACGAGGCGCTCGGCGCCGTCGTCGACGCCCTCGAATCGCACCCGCCCGAGGCCCCGGCCTGGACCTGGGCGCCGGTCGAGTGGCGCTCCGAATTCTGGCACCGCCGGACCGTCGTGGCCACCGGCCTGTCCCGCTGGGACGTGCAGATGGCCGTCGGCGCCACCGCCCCGATCCCGGCCGCGCTCGCCACCGACGCCATCTCCGAGGTCTTCGAGGCCCACATCCCCGCCGGGCACCGCCGCGGCGAATCCGACCACGGCGGCCTGGTCCAGCTGTTCGCCCAGGACGCCGACGCCTCCTGGTTCGTGCGGCTGCGCGACGGCAACATCGCCCTGCTCGACCACCCCGACCCCCGCACCGAGCTTCAGGCCCGCGCCGCCGGATCGGCCTCCGACATCGCCCTGGCCCTGTGGGGCCGGCTCCCGTTCGGCATCTGCGACGTCGTCGGCGACGAGGTCCTCCTCCAGGCCCTCCGCGTGGAGTGAGCCCGGTAACGGTTCTGCATCCATTCACGGAGAACCGGACAAATGTCCACCGGGGACTTGGCAAAGGCATTCCCAAACCGTTAGGCTCGCCACACGCCACGCCGCGGTCGATCCGCCCGTGGCGAGAGCCGCAGCGCAGGGCCGCGCTCCGCGAGGTCCGCACTGCAGCCGGTACAAGCACGCCTTTTACAACGGATCGTCTGGCACGTACCTGCCAGTGAAAGGACCATAAAATGGCCACAGTGACCTATCAGGATGCCACGCGCATCTATCCGGGCTCGGACACGCCCGCCGTGGACCGCCTCAATCTCGAGGTGCAGGACGGCGAATTCCTCGTTCTCGTCGGGCCCTCCGGCTGCGGGAAGTCGACCTCGCTCCGCATGCTCGCCGGCCTCGAAGAGATCGACGAGGGCTCGGTCTTCATCAACGAGACCGACGTCTCCAACCTCCCCCCGAAGTCCCGCGACATCGCGATGGTCTTCCAGAACTACGCGCTCTACCCCCACATGAGCGTCTTCGACAATATGGCGTTCGCCCTCAAGCTGCGCCGCATGCCGAAGGCCGACATCAAGCAGCGCGTGGACGAGGCGGCCAAGCTCCTGGACCTGCAGGACTACCTGGGCCGCAAGCCCAAGGCCCTCTCCGGTGGTCAGCGTCAGCGTGTGGCCATGGGCCGCGCCATCGTGCGCGAGCCGCAGGTGTTCCTCATGGACGAGCCGCTGTCGAACCTCGACGCCAAGCTCCGCGTCCAGACCCGCTCCCAGATCGCCTCGCTCCAGAAGCGCCTGGGCATCACCACCGTCTACGTCACCCACGACCAGGTCGAGGCCATGACGATGGGCCACCGCATCGCGGTGCTCAAGGACGGCCTCCTCCAGCAGTGCGACAGCCCGCGCGTGCTGTACGAGACCCCGTCCAACGTCTTCGTCGCCGGCTTCATCGGCTCGCCGGCGATGAACATCAAGACCGTCTCGCTCACCGAGTCCGGCGCCATGTTCGGCGACACGGCCCTCCCGCTGTCCCGCGAGGTCCGCGACGCGGCCAACGGCGACGGCAACGGCGAGGTCACCATCGGCATCCGCCCCGAGCACTGCAAGCTCGGCAGCGAGTCCTCCGGCGGCATCCCGATCGAGGTCGACCTGGTCGAAGAGCTCGGCTCGGAAGCCTACGTCTACGGCCACGCCGCCTACGACGGCGCCTCGGAGCGCTTCGTGGTGCGCACCGAGTCGGCCAACGTCCCGCGCCTGTCGGAGACGGTGTACGTGGTCCCCGAACCGGGCCACGAGCACGTCTTCCACGCCTCGAGCGGCGACCGCCTGAACTAAGGCACTCCTCCTGGCGGACCGCGCGGGCTCTCCCGCGCGGTCCGTTCCACGTCTCCAGCGCTACGGTTGAGGACATGGCCGCCCCTGGAGTGCAACGGCCGCGCGTGGCGGGGGCCGACGAGTACACCGTCGGCACCGTGCACCACCGTGCGCTCGACGACGGCCGCATCGAGTGCACCGTCTGCCCGCGGGCCTGCCGTCTGCGGGACGGCCAGCGCGGCCTGTGCTTCGTGCGGGCCCGCCACGGCGACCAGATCGTCCTGACCTCCTACGGCCGCTCCTCGGGCTTCTGCATCGACCCGATCGAGAAGAAGCCGCTCAACCACTTCCTGCCGGGCACCCCGGTGCTCTCCTTCGGCACCGCCGGATGCAATCTGGCCTGCCGGTTCTGCCAGAACTGGGACATCTCCAAGTCCCGCGAGATCGACACCCTCACCTCCTCGGCCTCCCCCGAGACGCTCGCCGAGACCGCGAAGCGCCTTGGCTGCGAGTCGATCGCCTTCACCTACAACGATCCGACGATCTTCCTCGAGTACGCCGCCGACTGCGCCGACGCCGCCCGCGAGGCCGGCCTGAGGGCCGTGGCCGTCTCGGCCGGATACATCAATCCGGGCGCCCGCGGCGAGTTGTACTCCCATATGGACGCCGCCAATATCGACCTCAAGGCGTTCACCGAGCAGTTCTACAAGAAGATCGCGTTCGCCTCGCTGAGAACGGTGCTCGACACCCTCGAATACCTGGTGCACGAGACCGAGGCGTGGACCGAGATCACCACCCTGCTGATTCCCGGCCACAACGACTCCGACTCCGAGATAACCGCCGAATGCGAGTGGATCGCCGACCGGCTGGGACCGGACGTGCCCCTCCACTTCACGGCCTTCCACCCGGACTTCAAGATGCGCGACGTCCCGCCGACGCCGCCGGCGACCCTGCGGCGGGCCCGCGAGATCGCAGTGCGCACCGGGCTGCGGTACGTCTACACCGGCAACGTCCACGACCCGGCGAACCAGACGACCTACTGCCCGAGCTGTGGTGAAGCTCTCGTAGTGAGGGATTGGTACCGAATCGACCGCTATGATCTGTCAGATTCCGGACAATGCTCGTTCTGCGGCACCGGCATTCCCGGGATCTACGAGGGTCCGGCCGGAGACTGGGGACCTCGGCGGCAACCGATCCGACTCGCCGCGCCGTCACATAAGTAACAGGAACCGACCACACGCACGCGAGAGACAGACGAACTATGCCCTCGACGAAATCAGACACCGTGAGACCGCCGGCCGTCGCCGGACGGTTCTACTCCGCCGACCCCGACCGGCTCCGAGCCGAGATCACCGGGCTCCTGGCCGCAGTCGAGACCGACCCCGGCGAGCGGCTTGAGGACGCCTACATCGTTCCGCACGCCGGCTACCGCTTCTCCGGAGCCGTCGCGGCCCAGGTCTACGCCCGCCTGGCCGCCCACCGCGACCGCATCCGGCGCGTCGTTCTCGTCGGGCCGTCCCACCACCACCCGCTGCGCGGGCACGCCGCCGCCCCGTACTCGGCCTGGCAGACCCCGCTGGGCCGGGTGAACGCCGCGCCCACCGGCGTCGTCGGCTCCTCGCGCCTGCCGCACGAGGCCGAGCACTCCCTGGAGGTCCAGCTGCCGTTCCTCCAGGTCGCCCTCGGAGACCGGTTCGAGGTCACGCCCGTGGCCGTGGGCATGAGCCAGACGCCCGACACCGCCCGCGCCATCTCCTCGCTGCTCGAGGAGGCCGGCGAGGGCACCGTCCTGCTGTGCTCGACCGACCTGTCCCACTACCACGACGACGAGACCGCCCGGCGGCTCGACCAGTCCACGGCCGCCTCGATCGAGGCCCTGCGGCCCCGCGAGATCTCCACCTCCGACGCCTGCGGCGTCTTCGCGCTCAGGGGCACCGTCGCCTGGGCCGACGCGACCGGCCGCCGCCCCCGCCGCCTGGCCCTGGCCACCTCCGCCGACGCCACCGGGCAGACCGACCGCGTGGTCGGGTACCCCGTCTTCGCCATCGACTCGCCCCGCCTGTGACCTGCGGGGTCCGCGGCGAAACTCGCATGCCGGGCCCGAGACCGGGCATCTACCCTTGAATACGTGACCGAGCACGAGCAGCAGACCACCGAGACCGGCGACGACCTTCCCGAGCAGATGAAGATCAGGCGCGCCAAGCGCGCCGAGCTGCTCGAGTCCGGCAAGGAGCCCTACCCGCTCGGCTACCGACGCACGCACACGCTCGCCGAGCTGCGCGAGCGCTTCGCCGAGCTCGAGCCCGGCGAGTCCTCCGGCGTCACCGCCTCGACCACCGGCCGCGTCATCTTCCTGCGCGAGGCCGGAAAACTGTGCTTCGCGCGCCTGCGCGAGGGCGACGGCACCGAATTCCAGGTCATGCTCTCCCAGGGCAAGCTCGGCAAGGAGTCCCTGGACGAGTGGAAGCACCTGGTCGACATCGGCGACCACATCGGCGTCACCGGCGAAGTCGTCGCCTCCCGCCGCGGCGAGCTGTCGGTCATGGCCGACGAATGGGCCGTCACCTCCAAGGCCCTGCGGCCCCTCCCGGTCGCCCACAAGCCCCTGGCCGAGGAGACCCGGGTCCGCCAGCGCTACGTCGACCTCATCGTGCGCCCCGAGGCCCGCGACAACGCCCGCAACCGCGCCGCGGTCATCCGCTCGCTCCGCGACCAGCTCCACGGCCAGGACTTCGTCGAGGTCGAGACCCCGATGATGCAGGTCCAGCCCGGCGGGGCCACCGCCAGGCCGTTCGTGACGCACATGAACGCCTACGACATGGACCTGTATCTGCGAATCGCCCCCGAGCTCTATTTGAAGCGGTGCGTGGTCGGCGGGATCGACCGCGTATTCGAGATCAACCGGAACTTCCGCAACGAGGGCGCCGACTCCTCCCATTCGCCGGAGTTCGCGATGCTCGAGGCCTATCGGACCTACGGCGACTACCGGACCATCGCCGAGTTGACCAAATCGCTCGTTCAAGGCTCGGCCGAGTCCGTGTTCGGCTCCACCGCGGTCACTCTCGCGGACGGTTCGGCCTACGACCTCGGCGGCGAGTGGGCGGAGACGACCCTCTTCGGGTCCCTTTCCGAAGCGCTCGGAGAGGAAGTGACCGTCGACACTCAGCTGGACACGCTCCGCGCCTATGCCGACAAAGTCGATCTGGACGTCGACCCGCTCTGGGGCCCCGGGAAACTCGCCGAGGAATTGTTCGAGCACCTCGTGGTCGACAAGCTGGATGCGCCCACGTTCGTCTTCGACTACCCCGAGGAGACCAGTCCGCTCACTCGCGGTCACCGCGCCACTCCCGGACTGACCGAGAAATGGGACCTCTACGCCCGCGGTTTCGAACTGGCCACCGGCTATTCCGAGCTGGTCGACCCGGTCGTCCAGCGTGAACGCCTGGAAGCCCAGGCCAGGCTGGCAGCAGGGGGCGACGACGAGGCCATGCGCGTCGACGAGGACTTCCTCAGGGCGATGGAATACGGCATGCCGCCGCTGTGCGGTATGGGCATGGGAATCGACCGCCTGCTTATGGCGCTCACCGGACTCGGCATCCGAGAGACCATACTCTTCCCGCTGGTGAAACCAGAATAAAGAAAGAGGGGCCTTCCCTTTCGCTCAAACGCTCCCGAAGAGACAATTCGCCTCGCGAGCGGCATCGAGGAGGCAGAATGATTTCCCGAGAGGGGCCCTCTTTCGGTTCTCTAAGGGACTCGTATATGCTCTGGCACTAACAACGGTAGCCGCTAAGCGCGAGTCGCTTCACAGCGAGAGGAATTTGCCATGGCGAAGAAGACACAGGTCATCCTGATTGACGATATCGACGGCGGTAAGGCCGAGGAGACCGTCAAATTCGCTATCGACGGGCAGGCCTACGAGATCGACCTTTCCGCCTCGCACGCCAATGAACTGCGCGAGTCCCTGGCGAAATTCCAGGAGCACGGCACCCGGCTGGGACGTTACAGCGTTGGCATCACCCGCGGACCGGCCCGCGGCGGCTCCGGGCGCCGCCAGGCGGTCGACCGCGAGCAGAACAAGGCCATCCGCGAGTGGGCCGAGCGCAACGGCAAGAAGGTGTCACCGCGCGGCCGGATTCCCCAGAGCATCGTGGAGGAATACAACGCGGCTCACCGCTAGAGGCCCGGCGGCCCCATCGGCTCGACGCCCGCGACCGGAACGGTCGCGGGCGTTCGCCGTACGCGGCCCGCTCGGGCGAATCTCCGGTCGTCGCACCCGTGAGGCACTATTGCGCTCACAGCGAACGGCATTTCTCCGGGAATGCCCGGACGAGCACACTTGTTGTTCAGCCATGTGGCACCGGCGGCCGACGGCCTCGGGAGATAAGGTGTACCCACAGGGTTCTATAAGCCACGACCAGTGAGAATCGACGAGAAGCGGCGCCACCTCGGCGAAGCTTGCGAGCCGTAGATTTGCAGTGCGAGGAGCAGAAGCGCATGTTTGAACGGTTTACCGACCGTGCCCGACGCGTGGTCGTCCTGGCTCAAGAAGAGGCCAGGATGCTCAACCACAACTACATCGGCACGGAGCACATCCTCCTCGGCCTCATCCACGAGGGCGAGGGCGTGGCGGCGAAGGCCCTGGAGAGCCTGGGCATCTCCCTGGAAGGCGTCCGTCAGCAGGTCGAGGAGATCATCGGCCAGGGCCAGCAGGCGCCCAGCGGCCACATCCCCTTCACCCCCCGGGCGAAGAAGGTGCTGGAGCTGAGCCTGCGCGAGGCCCTGCAACTGGGACACAACTACATTGGTACCGAACACATCCTCCTGGGCCTGATCCGCGAGGGCGAGGGCGTGGCCGCGCAGGTGCTCATCAAGCTGGGCGCCGACCTCAACCGGGTCCGCCAGCAGGTGTTGCAGCTGCTCTCCGGCTACCAGGGGAAGGAGCCGGCCGGCGCCACCGCCGGGGGCACCTCCTCGGAGTCGCAGCAGTCCGGCTCGCTCGTTTTGGACCAGTTCGGCCGCAACCTGACCCAGGCCGCCCGCGAAGGCAAGCTCGACCCGGTCATCGGCCGGCAGCGCGAGATCGAGCGCGTCATGCAGGTGCTGTCCCGCCGGACCAAGAACAACCCGGTGCTCATCGGCGAGCCCGGCGTCGGCAAGACCGCCGCCGTCGAGGGACTGGCCCAGGCGATCACCAAGGGCGAGGTCCCCGAGACGCTCAAGGACAAGCAGCTCTACACGCTGGACCTGGGCGCCCTGGTGGCCGGCAGCCGCTACCGCGGTGACTTCGAGGAGCGCCTGAAGAAGGTCCTCAAGGAGATCAAGACCCGCGGCGACATCATCCTGTTCATCGACGAGATCCACACGCTCGTCGGGGCCGGCGCCGCCGAGGGCGCCATCGACGCCGCCAGCATCCTCAAGCCGATGCTGGCCCGCGGCGAGCTCCAGACGATCGGCGCGACCACGCTCGACGAGTACCGCAAGTACCTGGAGAAGGACGCCGCGCTCGAGCGCCGCTTCCAGCCGATCCAGGTCGCCGAGCCGAGCCTGTCGCACACCATCGAGATCCTCAAGGGCCTGCGCGACCGCTACGAGGCCCACCACCGGGTCTCGATCACCGACGGCGCGCTGGTGGCCGCGGCCACCCTGGCCGACCGGTACATCTCCGACCGGTTCCTGCCGGACAAGGCCATCGACCTGATCGACGAGGCCGGCGCCCGGATGCGCATCCGCCGCATGACCGCGCCGCCGGACCTGCGGGAGATCGACGAGGAGATCGCCGAGACCCGCCGCGACAAGGAGTCGGCGATCGACGCCCAGGACTTCGAGGCCGCCGCGAGCCTGCGCGACACCGAGAAGCGCCTGCACGAGAAGCGCGCCAAGCGCGAGCAGGAGTGGAAGGCCGGCGACCTCGACCAGGTCACCGAGGTCGACGACGAGATGATCTCCGAGGTCCTGGCGAACTGGACCGGCATCCCGGTCTACAAGCTCACCGAGGAGGAGACCTCCCGCCTGCTGCACATGGAGGACGAGCTCCACAAGCGCATCGTGGGCCAGACCGACGCGGTCAAGGCCGTCTCCCAGGCCATCCGGCGCACCCGCGCCGGCCTGAAGGACCCGAAGCGGCCCTCGGGCTCGTTCATCTTCGCCGGCCCCTCGGGCGTCGGCAAGACCGAGCTGGCCAAGGCCCTCGCGGAGTTCCTGTTCGGCTCCGAGGACTCGCTGATCCAGCTGGACATGTCCGAGTTCCACGACCGGTACACCGTCTCCCGCCTGGTCGGCGCCCCTCCCGGGTACGTCGGCTACGACGAGGGCGGGCAGCTCACCGAGAAGGTCCGCAGGAAGCCGTTCAGCGTGGTCCTGTTCGACGAGATCGAGAAGGCCCACCCGGACGTGTTCAACACGCTCCTGCAGATCCTCGAGGACGGCCGACTGACCGACGGCCAGGGCCGCATCGTCGACTTCAAGAACACGGTGCTGATCCTGACCACGAACCTCGGTTCGCGGGACGTCGGCAAGGCCGTCACCCTCGGCTTCCAGGCCGGGGACGAGGCCGAGAACGACTACGAGCGGATGAAGGAGAAGGTCTCCGACGAGCTGAAGAACCACTTCAGGCCGGAGTTCCTCAACCGCATCGACGACACGATCGTGTTCCCGAAGCTGTCCGAGCCCGAGATCGTCGAGATCGTCGACCTCATGGTCGAGCGCATCGAGACGCAGCTGGCCAACCGCGACATGGCGCTGGAGCTCACCGACAACGCCAAGCGGTACCTGGGCCACAAGGGCTACGACCCGGTCCTGGGCGCCCGGCCGCTGCGTCGGACGATCCAGCGCGAGATCGAGGACGAGCTCTCGGAGAAGATCCTGTTCAACGAGTTCGTGGCCGGTCAGATAGTGCTCGTCGACGTCGAGGGCGAACCGACCGACATCGAGAACGCGCGTCTGACCTTCCGCGGCGCCGACAAGCCCGAAGGGGTCCCGGACGTGCCGCCGACCGAGCTGGCCGGCGAGCGGGCCCCCAAGAGCCCCGGCGCCGGGACCGGCACGATGCCGCCCAAGAGCCCGGGCACCGGGCCGCGCGGCGGCATGGCCGGAGAGGGCGGCGCGTAGCGGCGCCGCAGAACTGAAGAGGACGACCGGCCGGGGCGGGACCTGCGAGGGTTCCGCCCCGCGCCTTTCGAAGGAGGAGCGGTGGAAGCAACGGCCAGGCCCGAACCGATCTGCGAGGTGGTCGTCACCGGCCCCCGCACGTCCATGATGCAGCTCATGGTCGAGACCCTGCTGCAGGAGCGGCTGGTCGCCTGCGGGCAGCGCTCCGACTGGGTTCACTCGACCTTCCAGTGGGACGGGAAGGTCGACCACGAGCGGGAGGAGCGCATCCGCTTCCACACGCGGGCGTCGCTGTTCGGCGAGCTGTCCGCCCGCATCGACGCCCTCCACCCGTACGAGGTCCCGTGCGTCGTGTCCTTCCCCGTCCAGGACGCGAGCCCGGCCTACCACCGCTGGGTCGTGGCCGAGACCCGGGAGGCCGCCTAGATCTCGGTGACCACCTGCGAGGCCCCGGCCGCCGTCATCGGTTCGGCCTTGCCGGGGCGGTTGGCGTAGCCGATCGTGGTCACCCCGACGGCGCGGCCAGCCTCGATGTCGGTGACCGAGTCGCCGATGAAGCACGCCCGCGAGGCGTCGACGCCGGTCGAACCGAGCGCCTGGAACAGCAGGTACGGGTCGGGTTTCATCCTCCGCGGGCGGCCGTAGGGCCGGGCCACCACGGCCGACAGGTAGCGGTCGAGGCCCGCTCCGCGCAGGTACTTGCCGATGGCCCGCGGGCAGTTGTTGCTCACGATCGCCACGGCCTTTCCGAGCCGGTGCGCCTCGGCGATCAGCTCGGGCGTGCCGGGCGTGGCCGAGGCGGTGTCGACCGCGTCCATCTCGGCGCGGCACAGGAACTCGTCGACGCTGTGGACCGACTTGCGCGGCAGCGCCTCGGCGGCCGAGCGCAGTACCTGGAGCGGATCGGACACGCCCTTGAGGTCGGCGGCCAGGGACGAGGAGAACCCGCCGATGAAGTCCACCAGTTCGGCGGCGACCGCGGCGGCCGGACGGCCGGCGAAGACCCCGCACACCGGTCCGTCGAAGTCGAGCAGGATCAGGGAGGCGTCCTTCAGGACTGCTTCGCGATCGAGTCTCATCTCACTCCCGAATTCACCATGCCCATGATACGCAGGCGAACTCGCCGGTAACCCGATGCTCCCGCGGGACCGGTCCCGCCACCGGAGCGACTCGTCCCCCGCGCGAGCGACGGGAGAGTGTCCACCGAACGGGGATGATGCCGGGGCCCCGCCTCCATAGCCTCGTATGCGGGTTCGGCGCCCGAGACCGCCGGGACCAAGAGCTCAGACGCCTACCGCAATTTGGAGGAACGGCATGAACCGCAGGAGGATCGGGACGTCGGCGACCACAGTGGCGGGCTTCCTGCTGGCGGGTGCGGCGATCGCCGGCTGCTCGGAGATGGGCGATGCGGTCGAGGAGTTCGAGTCGGACATGGACGAGGCGGTCGAGGACGTCGAGGCCGCGCTGTTCACCGGCACCGAGACGTTCACGATCGGGGACCACACGGTGAACATCTCGTGCTCCGGCGACCCCGAGGCCGACGGGCCGATCGTCCTGCTCCTGCACGGCGGCGGCGACGACCTGACCGCGATGGCCGACTTCCAGGAGGCGATCAGCGCCGACCGCCGGGTGTGCTCGTACGACCGGCTCGGCGCGGGCTCGAGCGACCAGCCGGACGGCCCGCAGGACTATGCGGCAGTCGGGGAGACCCTGACCGGCGTCATCGACAAGGTCGCCGGCGGCGACCCGGTCGTGCTCGCGGGCCACTCCATGGGCGGCCTGATCGCCGCCAGGTACGCCCCTGGCCACCAGGATCTGGTCGCCGGCCTGGTCCTGCTGGACGCCACCTCGCCGACCGTGGTGGCGGACATGGAGGACCGGATTCCAAAGGACGCGCCCGAGGCCTCCGCCGCGCTGCGGGAGCAGACCTTGGCGATCTACGCGGGACAGAACCCCGAGCAGCTGGTCTTCACGGACGGGGAGGTCGAGTCGGCGGGCGACATCCCGGTGCGGGTGATCCAGCACGGGGTGCAGTACCTCGCGCAGGCGGACCCCGAGTACGGAGAGGGCTTGGAGGAGGACTGGACCGCGGGCCAGAACGACTGGCTCGACGTCTCCACCGGCAGCCGCCTCGAAACCGCCGAGGGCAGCGGCCACTACATCTACGTCGACGCGCCCGACCTCGCCCTGGAAGCCGTCGAGGACGTCGCCTCGCGCGCCGAGAGATGAACCCGGACGCACCCCGCCGTTGAGACGGACATAGAAAACGCCGGGGCGGCTCGAAAGGTCGCCCCGGCGTTTTGCCTGTTCAAGTGGCGGAGGATAGGGGATTCGAACCCCTGAGGGCTTTCACACCCAACCCGCTTTCCAAGCGAGCGCACTAGGCCACTATGCGAATCCTCCGCCGGGAAGCTTACCCGATACCGTCTCCGGGTTCCCAGAGGGTGAACGGCGGTGACCTCGGCGACTCGGGCGCCGCGCCCGGCTTGGTGCGGCGGCCGTAGTGAGGTAACCTGTTGTCCGTCCCTCATGCGGCGTCATCTTGTGAACCTCCCCAGGGCCGGAAGGCAGCAAGGATAAGCGGGCTCTGGCGGGTGCGTGAGGGACCCAGCCGCCTTAGCTCAGTCGGCAGAGCGATTCACTCGTAATGAATAGGTCGACGGTTCGATTCCGTCAGGCGGCTCAGTTATAGACCTCGGGAGACCGGGGTCTTTTTCATTGCGGTGCCTCGGGCGGGAGGGTGACGGTGACCTTCGGGCCGCCCTCGGGGCGCGGTTCGGCATTGGCCTCGCCGCCGTGGGCCCTGGCCACGGCCCTGACTATGGACAGGCCGAGCCCGGCTCCGTCGCCGGTCGCGACGCGTTCGGCGCCCAGGCGGCGGAACGGTTCGAAGGGCGATTCGACCTCGTAGGCGGCCACGGACGGGCCCGAGTTCTCCACCTCCAGGACCGCCGCGCCGGCGAGCCCCTGAGGCGCGCGGTGCCCGCCTCCCCGCACGGGGAGGCGGGCACGTCTCCGGTCCGGTCTAGAGGTACTGGTCGACGACCGGGATCAGCAGATCGGCGATCCTCCGGTGCCCGGCGTCGGTCGGGTGGACGTTGTCGTGGGTGTCGGTCGCGGGGTCGACCCAGCCGGTGGTGTCGACGTAGTGGACCCGCTGGTCTCCCGCGGCGTTGCGGTCGGCCACGGCGTTCTGGACCTCGGTCAGCAGCCGTTCGCGGAAGACGCCCATGGCGAGGATCTCCGCGTCCGGGTACGCCTGGCGGGCCCGCTCCAGCAGCAGCAGGTAGTCGGCCTCGAACTCGGCGGCGCTCACCCGGTTGTTGGTGCCCAGGTTGATCACCACGACGTCGGTGTCGTAGGAGGAGAAGTCCCAGAGCCGGTCATAGTCCTGGTTATCGGTGCGCAGGAACCACTCGACCATGCCGCGGCAGTCGTAGGTGGACACGCACGCGCCGCCCTCGGCGACCTGCATGTGGGAGGCGCCCAGGGCCTCGGCGGTCAGCCACGGGTAGGTCGTGAACGGGCGGTCGCCGTTCGGCTGTCCCACCGTGATCGAGTCGCCGATGTACTCGATGTGGTGCTCGGGCCGCTCCATCGGGAGCGTCTGGCCGCCGGAGAGGATGAACCCTCCGAACGCCGGGTCGCCGTTGTAGGAGCCGGCCAGTTCGCGGAACCCGATGCGGATCGTGTGGGAGCCGCTCAGGCCGCTCGCGACGGTGACGTCGCCGGAGACGTTCCGCATCCACTGCTCGGGCGCGCCGTCGATCGAGTAGTACATGTCGATCGTGCCGCGCAGGTGGACGCCGACGGCCGAGCCGGTGAAGGCCGCCTCGACGTAGCCGCCGGCCCAGCCCATGGTGCGCCAGGATCCGGCGTCGGCCCAGCGCCCGTAGTACTGGAGGTTCGGATCGGAGGCCGAGCCGTCCCCGGACTGCCCGTCGTCGTCGGCCGGGGTCAGCCGCCAGCGCTGGGTGTCGAGGCCGTTGCGCTCGTACTGGGAGACGCGGCCGCCGGGCTCGGTGGCCCCCTCCCAGTTGTCGAGGGCCAGGCCGGAGTTGCGGTTGACGAGCTCGAAGGTCCCGTCGGACTGCTCGTTCACCTGCCACTGCTGGTTGGTCCCGCCGTTGGACGGCCATTGGACGACGTCGGCGCCGCCCTCGGTGCTCTTGGCGTAGACGTCGAGCGCTTGACCGCTGTGCCGGGCTTCGATGCGGTAGTGCCCGTCGCCTGCGTCGACGAACCGGAACTGCTGGTTGTCCGCGCCGGTGGGAGTCCACAGCAGCGCCGCGGCCCCGGACTCGGAGGAGGCGCCCTCGATGTCGACGGCGAGACCGGAGTGGACGTTGACGATCGAGTACCACCTGCCGGTCTCGACCGCGGCGTGGGCGCCGCCCGCGAAGAAGGTGAACCCGGTCGCGGCGAGGACCGCGGCGAGGAAGACGGACGGCCATCGGACCGGCCGCCGGAGTGGGGGAGTGCTCAAGGTGTTCTCCTATTCGATGTATTCGAATATGTTGGAATTATTAGGATACCGTTTGCCAGTGAGGGGCGCCATGGCCGAAAGCGCGCGTTCCTGTGTTTCACGACCGGCCGGGCCGGTCGGAGCCCGGAGCGTCGGAGTCAGCCCGTATCGTTGCGGGAGGGCGAAGAGGGCCGTCGGAGCAGCTGGGAGGAAGTCGTGGCACTGGCGCTATACCGCAAATACCGGCCGCAGACCTTTGCCGAGGTGGTCGGCCAGGAGCACGTCACCGAACCGCTCATCAACGCCATCGGTTCCGGGCGGCTCAACCACGCCTACCTCTTCTCCGGGCCCCGCGGCTGCGGCAAGACCTCCTCGGCCCGCATCCTGGCCCGCTCCCTCAACTGCGCCGCCGGCCCCACCCCCCAGCCGTGCGGCGAGTGCAACTCCTGCAAGTCCCTGGCCGCCGACGGGCGCGGCTCGGTCGACGTCATCGAGATCGACGCGGCCAGCCACGGCGGCGTCGACGACGCCCGCGAGCTGCGCGAACGCGCCGTCTTCGCGCCGGTGGAGTCGCGCTACAAGATCTACATCATCGACGAGGCCCACATGGTCACCGCGGCGGGCTTCAACGCGCTGCTCAAACTCGTCGAAGAGCCCCCCGAATACGTCCTGTTCATCTTCGCGACCACCGAGCCGGACAAGGTCCTGCCCACCATCCGCTCGCGCACCCACCACTACCCGTTCCGCCTCATCCCGCCCCCGGCCATGCGCGAGCTGTGCAAGCGGCTGTGCGCCGAGGAGGGCGCCCAGGTGGCCGAGGACGTCTTCCCCCTCGTCGTGCGCGCCGGAGGCGGCTCGGCCCGCGACACCCTCAGCGTCCTGGACCAGCTCATCGCCGGCGCCGGGGCCGAGGGCGTCACCTACGAGCGCGCCGCCGCACTGCTGGGGGTCACCGACGCCGGGCTGCTCGACGAGATGTGCGAGGCGTTCGCCGCCGCCGACGGGGCGGCGGTCATGGAGGTCGTCGAGCGCGTCGTCGAGGGCGGCCACGATCCGCGCCGCTTCGCCGGGGACCTGCTCGAACGCCTGCGGGACCTCATCGTGCTGGTCCAGGTGCCGGACGCGGGCTCCTCGGGGCTCATCGACGCCCCGGCCGACCAGCTCGCCAAGATGACCAGCCAGGCCACCCGCATGGGCACGGCCACACTGACGCGCATGGCCGAGGTCGTCGCCGACGGCCTGGCCGGGATGCGGGGGGCCACCGCGCCCCGGCTGCTGCTGGAGCTGGCCTGCGTGCGCGCGATCCTGCCGGGCACCGACGAGTCGATGGCCGGGCTGCTCCAGCGCCTGGAGACGCTCGAGCAGCGCGGCGCGAACGCCGTCGCGGCACCTGCCGCGCGCCGCGCGGCGCCAGAACCGGCGCCCGCCCCTTCGCCCGCGCCGCGCGCCGAACCCGAACCACCGCGAGAGGCCGCCCCGGCCGAGCGTCCGGACCCGGCCCTGGAGCCGGTCCCCGAGCCCGTGCCGGAACCGGCGCCCGCGGCCCAGGCCCCGCCACCGGCCGCCGAGGGCGGCGGGGTGACCGCGGCCTCGATCCGGCGGCAGTGGGACCGGATCATGATGGCCATCAAGGACCGCAAGAAGACCACCGCGGCGATCCTGTCCGAGGCCACGGTCGCCGACGCCTCCGACGGCGAGGTGGTCCTGGCCTTCAAGCACGCCTTCCACGCGGGGGCGCTCCAGAAGGAGCCGGCCTACTCGACGGTCACCGAGGTCCTCGGCGAGGTCCTCGGCGGCACCTGGAAGGTCCGCTGCGAGGTGGGGGAGGCCGCGCAAGTCCCAAAAGCGGCCCCGGCCCCGAGGCCGCGGGAGGAGTCTGACCGGGTCCCGCCGCCTCCGCCGGAGCCCGAGGCCGAGCCGTCGGCCGACGACCCGGTCGCGCCGGGGGCCATCGGCACCAGCGAAGAGCAGGCCGTCAAGCTCCTCTCCGACGCCTTCGGCGCGAAGCGCATGTAGGGACGAACCGACTAGGGTGGGTCCTAGACCAAGGAAACCGGCGTCAAGGAGTTGATGACAATGTTCCCCGGTGGCGGAGACATGCAGAAGCTGCTGCAGCAGGCGCAGCAGATGCAGGCCGACTACATGCAGGCCCAGGAAGAGCTGCAGGAGGCCGAGGTGACCGCCTCGGCCGGAGGCGGTCTGGTGAGCGCGACGGTCACCGGCGACGGCGAGCTCAAGGGGGTCAAGATCGACCCGAAGGCCGTCGACCCGGAGGACGTGGAGACCCTCGAGGATCTCATCCTGGCCGCCGTGCAGGCGGCGACCGAGGACGCCAAGCGCATGGCCTCGGAGAAGATGGGACCGCTGGGCGACGCGCTCGGCGGCATGGGCGGCGGCATGGGCCTGCCCGGCATCGGCTAGAGACATCGGAAACTGAGGAGCAGCGTGTACGACGGGGCACTGGGCGATCTGATCGAGGAACTGGGACGTCTGCCGGGCATCGGCCCCAAGAGCGCCCAGCGTCTCGCCTTCCACCTGCTCGCCGCCGAGGACGTGGAGGTCGAGCGGCTCACCTCGGCCCTCTCTCGGGTCAAGCAGCAGGTCAAGTTCTGCGAGACCTGCGGCAACGTCGCCGAGTCCGAGCAGTGCGCGATCTGCCGCGACCAGCGCCGCAGCGAGGAGCTCATCTGCGTGGTCGAGGAGCCCAAGGACGTCCTGGCGATCGAGCGCACCGGCGAGTTCCGCGGCCGCTACCACGTCCTCGGCGGCGCGATCAATCCTCTGGAGGGGATCGGGCCGGACGACCTGCGCATACGTTCCCTGCTCACGAGGCTGCAGAAGGGCGAGACGAAGGAGCTGATCCTCGCCACCGACCCCAACACCGAGGGCGAGGCCACGGCCACCTACCTGGCGATGATGGTCAAGCCCATGGGGTTCAGGGTGACCCGGCTGGCCTCGGGCCTGCCGGTCGGCGGCGATCTGGAGTACGCCGACGAGGTCACGCTCGGCCGCGCCTTCTCCGGCCGCCGCGACATCGACGGCTGACCGGCGCCGCCGGCCGCGTTCGCGAAACGCGTTGGGCCGCAATGTGTCTGAAGATCAATGAGAGTTGCGCGCTATAGGTAACAATAGTTGCCGAATTGGTCACGGTTGCATAACGCATAACAGTGGTCCAGCTCACCTGGCTCTACGCTGGCTGTACCTCCGAGTACCCAACGAACGACGGGTGAATACTTATGCGCACGTCTCGAACCACTCTGGCCAGACGGGCCGTCGCCGCGTCTGCGAGTGCGGTCATCGCACTCGGTGCCCTCGCCGCATGCGGCAGCGAAGGCGACGGCGAAGACGAAGACACTCAGAACGCCGAGGACTTCAGTTTCGAATGCCCCGAACGTGAGGACGGCGAGCGGGCCCCTGACGAGGCCGCGAACGAAGAGCAGCCGTTCATTTTCGGCACGCCCGGCGTCCCCACTTCCCTAGATCCGGTCCTGGCCTCGGACGGTGAGACGTTCCGCGTCACCCGCCAGGTCTTCGACACCCTCCTCGACCACGACTGCACCGACATGGTTCCCGGCCTCGCCGAGAGCTACGAGCAGAACGACGAGGGCACCGAGTGGACCTTCCACCTGCGTGAGGGCGTGACGTTCCACGACGGTGTCGAACTCGATGGCGAGGCCGTCTGCGCGAACTTCGACCGGTGGAACAACTTCACCGGCGGTTATCAGTCACCGAGCAATACCTACTACTGGTCCAACTTCTTCCGCGGCTTCGCCGAGAGCGACCCGGAGATGGGCGTCGAGGGCGAGTCGATCTACGACGGCTGCGAGGCCGACGGCCTTACCGCGACCATCAGGATCAGCGAGTACACCGCGAACTTCCCGGGCGCTTTCTCCATGGCCACCACCGCCATCGTGAGCCCCGGGTCGCTCGAGCAGCTCACCGACGACGACATGGACGCCCCCGACTCCCCGCTTCCTGAGTACAGCCAGGAGGCCGGCGTCCTCGCGGGTACCGGCCCCTACAAGTACGTCGAGTGGGACCACAGCGAGAACGCCGTCACCTTGGAGCGCTACGACGACTACTGGGGCGACCCGGCCGGCGTCAAGACGATCATCTTCCGCCAGATCGGCGACGGCAACGCCCTCCGCCAGGCGCTCGAAGCCGGCGACATCCACGGCTACGACCTGGTCTCGCCCGCGGACGTCCAGCCACTCATCGACGCCGGATTCCAGGTGCCGACCCGCGGCGTGTTCAACATCCTCTACCTGAGCTACAACCAGGTCAGCGGAACGCTCGGCGACCACGCGATCAGGGAGGCCCTGTCTTACGCGGTCGACCGCGAGCGCATCGTCAACTCGGTCCTACCGCCGGGCGGATCGGTCGCCACCCAGTTCATGCCGCCGAGCCTCGAAGGCTGGTCCGAGGACGTCGTCCAATACGAGCACGACCCGGAGAGGGCCACCGAGCTGCTGGCCGACGCCGGAGCCGAGGACCTCGAACTGGAGTTCTGCTACCCGACCGACGTCTCGCGGCCGTACATGCCGAACCCGAAGGACATCTTCGACATCATCGCGCAGAACCTCGAAGACGCGGGGGTGACCGTCGAGGCCACTCCGATCACGTGGGTCGACTACATCGACGCGACCAACCAAGGCGAGTGCGAGCTGTACCTGCTGGGCTGGACCGGCGACTTCAACGAGGCCTACAACTTCCTCGGCACCTGGTTCCAGACCGAGACCACCGAGTGGGGCTTCGACAACCCCGAGATCTTCGACGGTCTCGCCGAAGCGGCCTCCGAGCCGGACGCCGACGTCCGGGCCGAGCACTGGATCGAACTCAACGAGATGATCATGGAGGAGCTGCCGGGTCTGCCGATCTCCAGCTCGCCGCCGTCGATCGCCTTCGCACCCGAGGTCTACCCGCCGGACGTCTCCCCGCTCACGCAGGAGGACTTCTCCGAGCTGTACTTCGCCGCCGCAGAGTAAACCGAACACCGACTAGATAGCGGAATATGCTGCGCTATACCGTCAAACGACTCCTGCAGCTGGTCGTGGCGTTGTTGGGCTTGTCGCTGCTGCTGTTCGCGTGGTTCAAGTCCCTCCCGGGCGGACCCGAGAACCGCATGCTCCCCGACAACGCCACCGACCAGCAGCGGGAGGCGCTGCGGGAGGCGCTGGGACTGGACGAGCCGGTCTGGACCCAGTACGGCGAATTCCTCGGACGGGCCGTCCGCCTCGACTTCGGCAACTCGTTGTCGAGCGGGCGGCCCATCTCCACCGAACTCGCCGACCGCCTCCCCGCCACGATCGAACTCTCCCTGTGGGCCATCGCCATCGCCATCGGCGTCGGCATCCCGCTGGGATACCTGGCCGCCCGCAAGCGCGGCACCTGGCTGGACTTCACGGCCGTGTCCGGGTCCCTGATCGGGATCTGCACGCCCGTGTTCTTCCTGGCCGCGATGCTCAAGGTGGTCTTCTCCCAGAACCTGGGCTGGCTGCCGACCGCGTTCCGGCTCACTCCTGGCACGGACTACACGGACGTGACCGGGCTGCGCGTGCTCGACGGGCTGATAACCGGTGAGTTCGACGTCGCGTGGAACGCGGCCATGCACCTCATACTTCCCGCGATCGCGCTCGCCTCGATCCCTCTGGCCGTGATCACCCGCATCACCCGCGCCAGCGTGCTCGAGGTCCTCGGCGAAGACTACGTCCGCACCGCCGACGCCAAGGGGCTCAAGGCGCAGACCATTCGCGGCCGCCACGTCATGAAGAACGCGATGCTGCCGGTCGTCACCGTCATCGGGCTCCTGCTCGGCAGCCTGTTCGCCGGAGCCGTGCTCACCGAGAGCGTCTTCTCGTTCGGCGGTGTCGGCTCGTTCGTCTACGCCGCCACTACCGAACGCGACTATCCGGCGCTCATGGGCTTCATCCTGGTCATCGCCGTCTCCTACGTGGCGCTCAACCTGATCGTGGACCTGTCATACGGCTTCCTCGACCCGAGAGTGAGGGTGCGCTCGTGACACTCGCCAAGATCGAGAAGCTGGACCGGCTCGTCGAGGCCGGCGTCGAGGCCCGCACCGCCGAGGGCGGTTCCCTCTGGCACCAGTCGCTGCGGCGGATGCGACGCTCGCCGATGGCGATCACCGGCGCCGCCATCGTCGGCCTGTTCCTGCTCATCGCCATCCTCGGGCCGTGGATCGCCCCGCACAGCTCCACCGCCCAGGAATGGGGAGACGAGGTCTTCCTCAACCGCAACATCTTCCCCGGGCCCCGCGCGGAGAATTGGTTCGGACTCGATCACCTGGGCCGGGATATGTTCTCGCGCATGGTCGTCGGGGCCCGCCAGACCCTGCTGGTAGGCGTGGTCGCCACCCTCATCGGCTTCGCCGCGGGCGCCGTAGTCGGCGGCGTGGCCGCAGCCTCGGGTATCTTCGGCGGGCGCTGGGGCCAGCGGATCGAGTCGGTCATCATGCGCTCGGTCGACGTGGCCCTGGCGATCCCGATGCTGCTGCTGGCGCTGAGCATCGCCGCGATGCTGGGTCCGAGCCTGACCACGGTCATGGTCGCCGTCGGCGTCGCCCAGATCCCCATCTTCGCCCGGCTGCTGCGCGGATCGATGCTCGCGCAGGCCCACTCCGACTACGTCATGGCCGCGATCTCGCTGGGCGTGCCCAAGAGCCGGATCGTCATCTCGCACATCTTCCCCAACTCGCTGGGGCCGGTGATCGTGCAGGCGACCCTGGTGCTGGCCACGGCCATCATCGAGGCCGCCGCCCTGTCCTACCTGGGCCTGGGCAACCCGGACCCGGGCAGCGCCGAGTGGGGGACCATGCTGGCCGACGCCCAGCGGTTCCTCGCGGGCGCCCCGCAGCTGGCGATCTACCCGGCCGTCGGCATCATCATCACCGCCCTGGGCTTCACGCTCCTGGGCGAGGCGATGCGCGAATCGCTGGACCCGAGGCTGAGGAGGGAGCAGTAGTGGCACTGCTAGAAGTCGAAGACCTGCGCGTCGCCTTCGGAGGCTCCACCGCCGTCGACGGCGTCGACTTCCAGGTCGACGAAGGCCAAGTCGTCGGCCTGGTCGGCGAGTCCGGCTGTGGCAAGTCCGTCACCAGCCTGGCGATCATGGGACTGCTGCCCCGACAGAGCAAAGTTACGGCTCGCAAGCGTCACCGAGGGGGAGTCACCGTCTCCGGCCGGGCCCGCTTCGAAGGCAAGGACCTGCTGACGCTGCCCCGCAACGAGATGCGCAAGCGCCGCGGGCAGGAGCTGGCGATGGTCTTCCAGGACCCGCTCTCCAGCCTCAACCCGGTCGTGCGGATCGGCGTCCAGATCACCGAGGTCCTCGAGCGCCACCGGGGCCTGCGCGGCGAGGCCGCCAGGAAGGAGGCCGCGCACCTGCTCGACCGCGTCGGCATCCCCGACCCGACCAGGAGGCTGACGGAGTATCCGCACCAGCTCTCCGGCGGCATGCGCCAGCGGGTCCTCATCGCGATCGCCGTGGCCTGCGCGCCGCGCCTCCTGATCGCCGACGAGCCGACGACCGCGCTGGATGTGACCATCCAGGCCCAGATCCTGGAGCTGCTCAAGGACCTGGTGGACTCCGAGGGCACCGCCCTGCTCATGATCACCCACGACCTGGGCGTGGTCGCCGGGCTGTGCGACGAGGTGAACGTCCTCTACTCCGGACGCGTGGTCGAATCGGCCCCGGCCCGGGACCTGTTCGCCCGCCCCACCCACCCGTACACGGTCGGCCTGCTCAAGTCCATCCCGCGGCTCGACCTTCCGATCCACGAGCCGCTGCACCCCATCCGCGGCTCGATCGTGGACGTGATCCGCTGGAAGGACGGCTGCGCGTTCGCCCCCAGGTGTGACAGCGTGACCGAGAAATGCGTCGAGGGCGAACCGGCCCTGGTCGGCACCGAGCACGCCCACCGCTGCGTGATGGCAGAGGAGATCGCATGAGCGCCGAGACCAGCACACCGACCTCCACGGCCCTGCTGGAGGTCGAGGACCTGGAGGTCCACTTCCCGATCCGGAGCGGCGTGATCTTCGAGCGCACGATCGGGGCGGTCCGGGCGGTCGACGGCGTGAGCCTGAGCATCGGGGCCGGGCAGACCTACGGCCTGGTGGGCGAGTCTGGCTGCGGCAAGACCACGCTGGGCCGGGCGGTGCTGCGCCTGGAGGAGCCGACCGGCGGCAGCGTCCACCTCGGGGACACCGACGTGACCGCGCTGCGCAGCGAGAACCTGCGCCGGTTCCGCTCCAGGATGCAGATGGTCTTCCAGGACCCGCTCGGTTCGCTCAACCCGCGCCACAACGTGGAGATGCTCCTGGCCGAACCGCTGCGCGTCCACCGCATCAACGACCGGGCCGAGCAGCGGCGGCTCGCGGAGGAGACCCTCGACGCGGTCGGCCTGCCGACCTCGGTCCTGGAGCGCTACCCGCACGAGTTCTCCGGCGGCCAGCGCCAGCGGCTGGGCATCGCCCGCGCCCTGATGCTGCGTCCGGACCTGATCGTGTGCGACGAGCCGGTCAGCGCCCTGGACGTGTCGATCCAGGCGCAGGTGATGAACCTGCTCGACGAGCTCCAGGGCGAGTTCGGGTTGACCTACATGGTCATCGCCCACGACCTGGCGGTCGTCAGGCACCTCTCGGACCGCGTGGGGGTGATGTACCTGGGGAAGATCGTGGAGGAGGCCGACTCCGAGGAGATCTACGAGAACCCCCGGCACCCGTACACGAAGGCCCTGCTGTCGGCCGTCCCGCAGCCGGACCCGGAGGTGGAGGCGAGCCGCGAGCGCATCATCCTCAAAGGCGACCTGCCGTCCCCGGCCAACCCGCCCTCGGGCTGCCGCTTCCGCACCAGGTGCCCCTGGGCCCAGGACATCTGCGCCGAGGAGACCCCTGTCTGGAGAGAGGTGGCCGAGGGCCACAAGGTGGCCTGCCACTTCGACCGGTTCGATTGAACTCTGCCCGGATCGTCCGGATGAGACGGCGACGGCGCGCACCGGAGCACCAGGTGCGCGCCACCTCCGCGCCCGCCCCGGCCCGGGCGGGCGCGGTCGACCGGGAGGGTCAGCCCACGGCCACCCAGAGCTCGTAGTTGGGTCGTCCGCCTGTGTCCACCGCCTCGCAGTACCACGGCTGACCGATCCCGCTGTAGTACGAGCCGGCCGTGCGGCAGGCGGCTTCCGAGCTGTAAGTGCCCTCCTTGTAGTACGCCTGCGCAGTGATCTCGGTCGTCTCGGTCGAGTGCGCTTCGGCCTGGGCTGCCGCGGCCGGAGCACCGAAGCCGACCATCGCGGATGCTGCGAACGCGACCGCGCAGGCCGCCATGCGTTTCTTCATCATGACCACTTTCGTCTCGTCCTGCGGGCGTACCTCATGACCGGTACGCCCTCTTGATCTCAAATCCGAAAGCTTCGGATGGTCTGCATTCTTCGGGCAGAATGCATGAATTCTGCACGTATTCCGCACGGATGCCCCTCACGGTCGGATGCGAATGCCTATGTGCGGCTGTGGGTCCGGCTTCAGGACGTTTCTATGTCCGTCAAGTCGTGGCAGCGATGAGGAGGCGAGTGGTAGGCCGGGCTCGGTGGAGGAGTTCCGGCCGGAGTGGGTCGGGCTTCAGTCGGGCGGCGACGGTGAGGTGTGTGGAGGGCTGGTGTCGGTGGCGTGCCTCGGGCCGAGTGACCCCGGGATGACGTGAAGGCGGCTCGCGTCCTGGCGGGTGTGCACGGTTCCGGGCGTGGATCGCTTGGGACGCCACCGGTCCCGGGCGGTGAACATGAGTCTTCTCCAACCCTGCGGGTGATGGCAAACGCTGGTTCGGCTGTCACCATTGATGTAGCACAACCAGACGGAAACCGACCGGATGATCGACGACTCGGATCAAGGGGGGTGTGGCACATGGCCAGGAGCGTGAACCCGGCAGAGCGGACCGAGAAGGCCCGCGCCATCCACACCGGTCTGGATGATGCCGCTGCCCTGATCAACGCGGCTCATGCCAGGGTGCTGTCCGGGGTGATCGAGGCCCAAGCCTGGAAGATCCACCGCGACGTCGACGGGTTCTCCGCGCTCCGGGACTGGCTGGTATCGAAGTTCGACTTCCACCACAAGACCGCCGCCGACCTGGCCGCGATCGCCCGCCAATCCCGCAAGTTCCGTGTCCTCACCGAAGCCGCCGTGTCGGGTGCCGCGCGGATCGACCAGGTCGCGTTCGCCTCCCGTGCCCTGTCCCGCACCGCGGCGATGCGGCTCTACGCGACCACCCCCTACCGGAAGCCGGTGGCCTCACCGTACGACCCCGAGGTGCAGTGTGTGACGCCGGAGGATCTGATCGCCCAGTACTCCATCCACGCACCCCACGCCGACCTGGCGCGGCTGCTCGGTGAGATCGAGGCGGCCCTGAAAGACCAGGAGGAACTCCTGGAGGGCCTCTCCGAGCAGTCCCTGGCCCGCCTGGAGGTGTGGGAGACCGAGAACGGGATGTGGGCCGTCGACGGCCTCCTCGCCTCTGATACCGGCGCCCTCCTCGCCAAACTCCTCACCACCGCCGTGGCCCCGCCCCGACAAGACGACTGCGAGGTCGAGCAGACCGACAGCAGTACTGGCAATGACGGGACGGACACCGCGGCCGAGACCGAGACGGTGTTGCCGCCGCAGGCGGGCCGGAACGCTGAGGCACTGCATCAGATGATCGCTTCGTTCGGGGACGACCCGGCCGCCCCCACCCGGCACGGCCACACCGCGACCCTCCACCTCGTCTGC
>NZ_JAELXW010000119.1 GCF_016428645.1 Glycomyces salinus
TCACCAAAACCGGCCCCGGGCAAGCGGTCATCGTCCACCACCACGGCCACGAACCGGCCCCCGCCGACATGGCAGCCGAGTACGGCGACCCCGAGGCCGGGTGCGGGTGCGCCGACTGGCGCACCGACACCGACCTCGACACCGACTTCGCCACCGACGCCGCGAACCTCTTCGACACCGGCCTCTACCCCGAAGAATGGGCCGAAACACTCAAAGACGACCTCAACCGCGCCGCCGAACAGCACGAGACCGACCGCGCCTGGGCCGCCGCCAAAGCCGCACGCGCCCAAGCACGAGCACGCTTCACCACCGAGAACGTCGAGGCGCGCAGCGACACAAGAACACCGGCACCCGAACCCGAACCGCGCTCGGAACCCGGACGAACCACCGCACCCCGACCGCGCTCGGGACCCGGACGATCCTCCCCGACTACACCCGAGCCCCGCCCCGAACCCGAGCAGGACTCGCCTCGCGAGACCGCCTGCACCGCAACACGATCCGACCCCGGACCGCCGCCCTTCTTACGCCGCCCGCCGCGGGAGGCACCCGCGGCGGGGGCCAGCACACACACGACACA
>NZ_JAELXW010000012.1 GCF_016428645.1 Glycomyces salinus
GTCATCGCCAACCCCGATTAGCCGACCGGGTGAGCCTGCGGGGCCGGTCGATCGGTGGGGATTCGACCTGCCCCGCGATGACCCGAAACGGTGCCTACCGGTGGCCCTCGGGACGCTTGTCCCCCCCCGCGTCCCTCCTAGGTCGGCCGCACTCGCCACGGCGCGCGGACCTCGAGTCGGCCGAAGCTCCCCTGCTCGCGGCGGTGGTCACCTCCGCTCGTGCGCGTCGCCGACCGGTTCGCAGGCTGACACCGGCCATCGCCGCGCTCGCCTGGGCGATGTCCGACGCGGCCCTCCGAGCGGTCGCGGTCCTGGTCGCGGCGACCCCGTGTCCGCCGCTGCCGGACTGCGCGCACCCGTGGCCGAGGCGGTCCTCCAGTAGTTCATCGACCTCGCGGTGGCCCTGTCCGTGCTGCTGCCCGGCCGTGTCCACATTGTCAGGCTGTCGCCGGAGGATCTGGTGGCCAAGCGGCGGTTGCACACACCGAGCACCAGGCGATGAGCCCGTTGATCGAGCGGAGCGGGGAAGAGGAGAGCGACTTCAGCCTGGTCCCTCTTCCCGTGCCCGCGGGATCGCGGTCCCGAGCTCGGGTCAGGCGGCTGTGAGTTGCCCCGCGAGCATAGCGATGCCCATGACTGCCACGAACCACCCGAACCCGCGCCGCAGGAGGGCCGGATCGATCCGACCGGCAAGGCCGCTTCCCACCAGGCTTCCTGCGATCGCCACCGCAGTCATGGCGAGCGTGAGCGGCCAGTCGATCGCAGTCGCGTGCAGGTATCCGGCCAGTCCCGCGAAGGACTTCGCGCCGATGACCAGCAGCGAGGTACCGATCGCCGCCGACATCGGCAGCCCTCCCAGCAGCACCAGCGCCGGTACGACGAGAAATCCGCCGCCGGCCCCTACCAACCCGGTGACGAGTCCGACCGCCATGCCTTCGGCAAGGATCCGCGCGATCGGTCGGCGGGCTGGTGCGACCTCGGGATCGGGATCGGTCCGGCGGCGGATCATCGCGACGGCGGTCAGCACCGTCATCACTGCGAAGCCTCCGAGCAGAACCTGACCGGGGACGTACTCGGCGATCCGGCCGCCGGAGTAGGCCCCGACCATGCCCGCCGCCCCGAACAGCAGTCCGGTCCGCCACCGCACGCGTCCGGCGCGAGCGTGGACGCCTATCGCGGCCAACGATGTGGCGCCGACAATGAACAGCGACATCGCGATCGCTGCTTTCGCCTCGACACCGGCGAGGTAGACCAGCGCGGGGACGGTGAGGATCGAGCCGCCGCCGCCGAGCAGACCCAGCAGGATGCCAATGGCGACGGCGGCCACCAGCGCGGCAACGAGTGCGGCGCTCACTCAGGGGCCTTCGACAGTCGGCGCAGTGAGTCTTCGACCGAAGGCGCGCCGGAACGATTGAACGGCAGTTTCGCCAGCAGTGCCCCCAGGAGGCAGGATCCGCTCAGACCGGCGAACGTGAGACCCGCGCCGACGATCCCGGCGAGGACCAGAATCGGAGTCCAGAGCAGGCTCGCAAGTATCGAGACCGTCACCAGTGTCCCTGCCGCCAGCCGGACCTGCCGTTCGAGGTCCCAGCGGCCATTCCCGGAGACGACCGGCCCATCGACCGCGGTCCAAGCGACCATGCCGCCCTCAAGCACCGCGGTGCCCGGCAGCCCGGCCGCGGCGAGTGTGGTCTGGCACTGGGAGGCGCGGCGGCCGCTATGGCAGACCAGGATCATGTGGCCGCCCGCGTCGGCGACGATGCGCTGCAAGTGGGCGTCGACCTGATCGAGCGGGAGGTTGATCGCTCCGGGGATGTGCGTCCCCGCGAATTCGGCGGCGGTTCGGACGTCGACGACGAGCGTGTCGGGTTCGGCAGTGATCAGTTCACGGGCCGAGACCGGATCGATGGAAGTCATTTCGCTCCTTCGAGTGCGGCGGCGAGGTCGGGGATGCCGGCTCCGGTGAGCACGATCGGCCGGTAGCCCTCGCGATGCAACAGGCCCGCTGCGATGGCGGCCCGGCGGCCCGACCCGCACGCGACCAGCACCGGCCGGCTCGAGTCGAGCGCTTCGGGAACCCCCGCGGTGAACAGATCCGGCAGGAAACGCCGGGCGGCGCCCGGGACTGCTGCTTGCTCGTACTCGGATGGCATGCGCACGTCGAGCAGCTGGGCGTCCGGTTCGCGCAGCCGGCGCAGGAAGTCCTGCAGGCCCAAGACCTCGAAGGTGGCCGTGGCGGCACTGCCGAGATCGGTGACCGCGCCCACCACGTTGTCGAGGCCGATCTGGGCGAGCTGCGTGACCGCCTCGGCCAGGTCCTGGTCGGCTTCGGCGACCAGGACCAGCGGTGCGCCTCGGGGAGTGAGCCATCCGGTCCACGACCCGAGATCCTCGCCGAACTCGATGAGCACCGAACCGGGCACGAACCCCGCCGCCATAGCCCGGCGGTCCCGGAGGTCGACGATCACGGCATCCTCGGGCAGGCCGTCCAGGTCGGACGATCGCATCGTCGGGGGAGCGGTCGGCGGCATCGGCGGGACGCCGAGAGTGTTGGCCGGACCCATATACCGGTAGAAGGCCGGGATCGGAGCCGGTGCGGCCATGAGACGCTCGGCGAACTCGTCGGCCGTCTGCAGTGAGAGCAGCGGGTTCGACTCGCATTCTTCTCCGATGGTCGAAGTCGTGCGCAACGCGCCGGTGGTGGTGCAGAACGAACCTGCCCCGTGCGTGGGCAGCAATGCGACGTCCGACGGCAGGTCGGCGAGGCGCTGGACGGATCCGTGCTGGAGCCTGGCGAGGCTCTCGGCGCGCTCGGGACCGAGGAGGTCGGGGCGTCCTGCCGCCGCCACGAGCAGGCTTCCGCCGGAGAACACCGCCTTGGGCTCGCCGTCGATGAGCACGAGGTAGCTCGTGTGCTCAGGGGTATGGCCAGGGGTGTGGATCGGTCGCAGCCTCAAGCCGGAGTCGGTCTTGATGTCCTCCATGTGGAACGCGGGTGTGTGGCGGTAGGCGGGAGCCGCTGCGGCCGGGACCACGAGTTCGGCGCCCGAGCGCAGAGCGGCCTGCTCACCGCCGGAGACGTAGTCGTTGTGCAAGTGGGTCTCCAGGACGAAGCGCAACTCGACGTCGCGCTGCTCCGCCTCGCGCAGGAACCGGTCGATGTCGCGCTGCGGGTCGACGAGGACACCGGTGCCGTCATGGACGAGCAGATAGCTGGTGTCCCCGAGCCCTGGGGTCGGGAAGGAGATGATCTCCATGGATTCCTCTCGAGTTCTCATTCATACCCCGGGGGGTATAATAGATTGACAAATTGGCGCTGAAAGCCAGGCGTATCAGGCGGCGGTGCCGAAGGCGAGGCGGCCGCCGGCACGGCTCCAGGCGGCGGTGCCGCCTGCTACCGAAACCGCGTCGCGCCCGATGTGGCGTAGCAGGTCGGCGGCGACCATGCTGCGGTTGCCGCTGGCGCACACGACGTGGAGCCGCCCGGCGGGAAGTTCGTCGAGCGCGTTGTGAAGGCGCCCCAGCGGGAACGACAGTGCGCCGGGCACATGGCCTGCGGCGTACTCTGATGGCTCGCGGACATCGACGACGGGTTCACCGCGCCCGTGGGCGGCGCGGAAGCGGTGCAGTGGTTCTTCGATCGGCACAGCTAAATCCCTTCTATACCCCAGGGGGTATCTGATCTCGAAAAATATGCGCCCGGCGTACGCCGGGCGCACCATGTCAGGCCAGGGCCATGAACATGCGTTCCAGGTCCTGCTCCGTCAGCGGCTCCTGTTCGCCGTTTTCAGCGGCTCGGCGGCACTCCCGCAGGCCCGAGGCCACGAGCTTGAAGCCGGCCCGGTCGATCGCCTTCGACACCGCGGCCAGTTGTGTCAGCACCTTCTGGCAGTCGTCCCCGTCCTCGATCATGTCGACCACCGCCGCCAATTGCCCCTGGGCCCGCTTGAGCCGGTTGAGGGCATCGCCCGCCAGCGCTTCGTTCATCTGCATTGGCCCAACATACCCCCAGGGGTATATTCGCGTCTACTGTTGTGCGATGGGTCACTGACCGGTGGCGCTGCCGTCCCTGAACCATCCGGCGCACGGGTTCCCGCCGATGCCTCCCGAACTCATTAGATCGCGCGTCCATCGGTGAGGTCGCGGACGGCTCCAGTGGAGATGTCGACCCTCTCTGGGGATGAGAAAGACACCAGTCACAGCATCCGGCAGCGCGCCCGGCGCGACTACACTCGACCCCGCCCCGTCGGACGACGGAGCCGGACCTACCTTGAGGGACAACGCATGGCAACCATCCACGCCACCACCATGACCCCCACCAAGCTGGAACTGCTCACCGACTGGCTGCCGAAGCAGCCCTGGTACGCGGGCGGGGGAGCACCGGAACTGCACAAGGGCGGCGGCTTCCGCCTGGACGACCCCGAAGGCGAAGTCGGCATCGAGATCCAGGTCGTGGTCGACTCCGCCGGGCCCGAACCCGTCGCCTACCTGGCGCCTATGGGCTACCGCGGCGCGCCGATCGAAGGCGCCCCCGCCGAGGCGCTCGTCGGGACCTCCGAGCACGGGGTGCTCGGCACCCGGTGGATCTACGACGGCGCCCACGACCCGGTGGTCACGGCGCAACTGCTCGCCCTCCTGCGCGGCGAGGCCGAACCCCAGCACCAGTCCCAGAGCGACACCCCCGACCCGACCGTCACCGTCCACGGCACCGGCGGCGGGACCGACCTCCGATACAACCGCGTCCTGCGCCCGGAGGAGGGCACGCCGACCTCGGCCCATGTCGTCGCCGGATGGACCTGGCCGGACGGGACGGCCGAGCGAGGGGTGTTCTTCTCGCTCGCCCCTCAGTAGGTGGCGCGGCCACCGGTCAGGTCGTACACGGCGCCGGTGGAGAAGCTGACCCTCTCCGAGGCCAGGAACGACACCAGCTCGGCCGCCTCCTCGGGGCGGCCGACCCGCTTCATCGGGATCAGGCTCGTGATGTGCGCCAGCACCTCCGGGGCGGTGTCGGCGTTCATCGGCGTGGCGAACACGGCCGGTGCGATCGCGTTGACCAGGACCCCGCTGGTGGCCAACTCCTTGCCCGCCGACTTGGTGAGCGCGATGACCGCGGCCTTCGACGCCGAGTAGATCGACAGGTTCGGGTTCCCGTCCTTGCCGGCGATGCTCGCGAAGTTGACCACCCGGCCCCAGCCGCGCTCGGTCATGCCGGGCACGAAGGCGCGCATGGTGTTCACCGTGCCGACCACGTTGACGTCCAGCACCTGCCGCCACTGCTCGGGCTCGGTCTCCACCAGCGGCGCGTTCGGTCCGATGACTCCGGCCGAGTTGACCAGCACGTCGACCGGCCCGACCTCCTCGGCTATGCGCTCCAACGCCGCCGCGTCGGTGACGTCGGCATTGAGGTCGGCCCCGTCGAGGTCGAGCGTGGTCACCTTGAGGCCGTCGGCGCGCAGCCGTGCTGCGGCGGCCGCGCCGAGGCCGCTGGCGCCTCCGGTGACGACGGCGGTCCTGGCGGTTCCGGCGGCCATGGCATCGCTCCTGTTCGGATCGTTCTGAGGCTCAGTGGGATTCACGGCTCACCTCCGAACCGGACGAGCCGACCAGGAAGTCGAGGTCGGCGCCGCGGTCGGCCTGGTTGACGTGATCGATATAGAGCCGCTCCCAACCCCGCTTCGGCGCGGCGTAGCCGTCGAGCGTGGCCTGGTTCGGGGTGCGGGCCGCGAGCTCGTCTCGGGGAACGTCGAGTTCGATGCGGCGCGCGGCCACGTCGAGGCTGATGACGTCGCCGGTCCGCACCAGCGACAGCGGTCCTCCGGCGGCGGCCTCGGGGGAGACGTGGAGGACCACGGTGCCGTAGGCCGTGCCGCTCATGCGCCCGTCGCACACCCGCACCATGTCACGCACGCCCTGGGCCAGAAGCTTCTTCGGCAGCGGCATGTTCGAGACCTCCGGCATCCCCGGGTAGCCCTTGGGGCCGCAGCCGCGCAGCACCAGCACCGAGTCGGCGTCCACATCCAGGTCGGGGTCATCGATGCGGGCCCGGAAGTCCTCGATGGAGTCGAAGACCACCGCCCGGCCGCGGTGCTGGAGCAGGTGCTCCGAAGCCGCGGCGGGCTTGATGACCGCGCCGTCGGGGGCGAGATTGCCGCGCAGGACGGCGATGCCGCCCTCGGCGACCAGCGGCTTCTCGCGGATGCGGATGACCTCGCGGTCCCAGATCTCGGCCTCGTCGAGGTAGTCGGTCAGCGGCCGCCCGGTCACCGTCGCCGCCTCGGAGTCGAGCAGGTCGCGGACCTCCCGCAGGACCGCGTGGAACCCTCCGGCTCGGTGCAGGTCCTCCATGAGGAAGCGCCCGGCCGGCTGGAGGTCGGCCAGCGCCGGGACGCGGGAGCCGATCCGGTCGAAGTCGTCCAGCGTCAGCTCGATCCCCAGCCGCCCGGCGATGGCCAGCAGGTGCACGACGGCGTTGGTCGAGCCGCCGATCGCCGCCAAGGCCACGATCGCGTTCCGGAACGACCCCTCGGTCAGGAACGTCGAGGGCGTACGGCCCGAAGCGACCATCTCCACCGCCAGCCTGCCGGTGCCGTGCGCGGCCTCCAGCAGGCGGCTGTCCGGGGCCGGAGTCCCCGCCAAGCCCGGCACGACCATCCCCAGGGCCTCGGCTACCAGGGCCATCGTCGAGGCCGTGCCCATTGTGTTGCAGTGCCCCCGGCTGCGGATCATCGCCGACTCGGACTTCACGAACTGCTCCTGCGTGAGCGTCCCTGCCCGCACCTCCTCCGACAGCTTCCACACGCCGGTGCCGCAGCCGAGCAGCTCGCCGCGGAAGGTGCCGTTGAGCATCGGCCCGCCGGGGACGACCACCGCCGGCAGGTCCACCGAGGCCGCCGCCATCAGCAGCGCCGGAATGGTCTTGTCGCAGCCGCCGAGGAGTACCACGCCGTCGATCGGGTTGGCCCGCAGCATCTCCTCGGTCTCCATCGCCGCCAGGTTGCGCCACAGCATCGCGGTGGGCCGCACCTGCGTCTCGCCCAGCGACATCACCGGCAGCTCCAGAGGGATGCCGCCGGCCTCGTGCACGCCGTCGCGGACCGACCGGGCGACTTCGGACAGGTGCCGGTTGCACGGGCTGAGGTCCGAGGCGGTGTTGGCGATGGCGATCTGCGGACGCCCGTCGAAGGCGTCGCCCGGCACACCGCGCCGCATCCAGGCCCGGTGGATATAGGCGTTGCGGTCGGAACCGGCGTACCACTGGTCGCTGCGGAGGCTCACGAACCTCTCCTCCCGATAATCGGAACAATGGTCTAATCTATGGAACGTCATGAAGCATACGCAGGACTCCACGGAAACGGAAGCCCCCCGGGCCGCGCCTGAGGCGCGTCTGGTCGGCTCGGACCGGGTGCTCGCCGTGCTCAAAGAGGTCGCCCGCCACCCCGACGGGATCAGGCTCGACGAGCTGACCCGCGCCATGGCCAGCCCCAAGTCCACAGTGCACCGCGCGCTGGCCTCCCTGAGCCGGGCGGACCTGGTCGATCAGGACGAGCGGGGCCGCTACCTCCTCGGCGACGAGTTCCTGCGGATCGCCTTCGCCCACCACGAGGCGCGGCCCGACCACGTCCGCGTGCACCCGGTGCTGGAGGCCCTCGCCCGCCGCTTCGGCGAGACCGCCCACTACGCGGTGCTCGACGGCCGGGACGTCGTCTACCGGGCCAAGGCCGACCCTCCGTCCGGGGCCGCCCGCCTCACCTCGACCGTCGGCGGCCGCAACCCCGCGCACGCCACCGGCGTCGGCAAGCTCCTGCTGTCGCTGCGGCTGGACACGCTCGCGGCCGTCGAGGAGTGGATAGGCGCGGTGCCGCTGCGCCGCCGCACCCCGCGAACCCTGTGCACGGCAGCCGAGCTCCACCGCGACTTCGGGGCCACCCGCGAGCGCGGCTACGCCGTCGACGACCAGGAGAGCGAGACCGGCGTGTGCTGCATTGCGCTGCCGGTCTACACCGACTCGCCGAGCCTGCCCTCTGGCGCGGTCTCGGTCAGCGCCCTGACCTACCGGACCCCGCTGGAGCGGCTCGCCGCCTCAGTCGAGGAGATCCGCGAACTGCTCGGCCCCTTGGGAAAGGGCAACCGATGACCGCCCGGCCCTTCGGCGCCGCCGACGCGACCGGAGGGAGCCGCCGATGCGCGCGTTCGTCCTGACCGGACCCCGGGAGTACTCGATCGAGGAGGTCCCCGAACCGGAGGCCGCCCCCGGTGAGGCGGTGGTGGAGGTCGAGCGGGTCGGCGTGTGCGGCACCGACGTCGAGTTCTACACCGGCGGGATGCAGTACCTCCACGACGGGCATTCGTCGTACCCCATGCGGCTCGGCCACGAGTGGGCCGGGCGCGTGGCCGCCGTCGGTGAAGGGGTCGACCCGGCCTGGATCGGCCGCCGCGTCATGGGCGACACGATGCTCGGCGACGGCACCTGCCGCCGCTGCCGGCGCGGACTCCAGCACGTGTGCGAACGCCGCCAAGAGGTCGGCATCCGCGGCGGCAGGCACGGGGCCCTGGCCGAACGCCTCGCGGTCCCGGCCTCCTCGCTGCACGCCCTGCCCGAGGCGGTCGACGCCGCGCTCGGAGCCCTGGTGGAGCCGGGCGGCAACGCCCTGCGCGCCGTCCAGGGGGCCGACCCGGGCCCCGAAGACCGGGTCCTGGTGCTCGGGCCGGGCACCATCGGGCTGCTGACGGCCATGTTCGCCCGGGCGACCGGCGCCGAAGTGCACCTGATGGGCCTGACCGAGAGCTCGCCGGCCTTCGCCGCGAGCCTCGGTTTCGAACACACCTGGACCGAGGCGACCGTTCCCGACCTGCCCTTCGACGCGATCATCGACGCCTCAAACGCCGCCCACCTCCCCGAACTCGCGCTCGAACTGGTCGAACCGGGCGGCACGGTCGTCTATATCGGACTCGCCTCGGTCCCGAGCCGCATCGACACCCGCGCGCTCGTCCTCGCAGACGTGACCGCCGTGGGCGTCCTTTCGGCCTCGCCAGGCCTGGAGGCCACCATCGGCGCCTACGCCGAAGGCTCGGTCGACCCGCGCCCGCTCATCGCCGCCACCGTCGGCCTCGCCGGAGCCGGCCCGGTCCTGGCGGGCGAACGCCCGCCCGAGGCCGGACCGGGACCGAAGATCCACATCGACCCCCGCAGGATCTGAGGCCCGCACGGCCGACATCCGGGCCGCTCACCGGGTCTTCCACGGGAAGTTCGCGTCGCGGTACGTGTAGTGCCCGGTGATCATCGGCCCCACCGCCGGGCCGAGGAGCTGGCGGTGCGACTCGGAGAGCCGCCACTGCCCGTCCGACCGGTTCACCGGCGTCTGCGGCATGACCACCGACCGCATCGGCGGCTCGGCCGGCAGGCTCAGCGTGCCGGCCATCTCGGTCGCCGGTGAGATGTCGACCTTGAGCCCGCGGAAGGCCAACCCGCTCAACCTATTGGCGAACAAGCCGGACCCGGCCAGCGCGGCACCGACCGCGGCGGCGTAGACCGCCTCGGGACCGCCGCTCGGCACGACCGCGCCCACGACTCCGACCAGCGACGCCACCAGTCCCACCCCGATCACGGTGTACCGCGGCCACGGCGGCACCTCGGTACGCCGTTGGATCCCGCCCGCCTCGCCCTGCATCCCCTTCCCGACGGGACGCTCCGCGATCTTGGCGGTCCGCCGCCTGGGCCAGAACGACTTCGCGATCGCCCGGGCCCTGGGCTCGTCGGAATAGGCCAGCGCCAGCTCGGCCCACCTCCGCGGACCCCGCGTCCACCGCAGGCGAAGACCGTCGATCCGTCGGTACCGGAGCGTCAGCTCGGCCAGCATCAGGTACAGGTGCTTCATGGTCGAAAAGCTCGCCCGGTTCACTTTGTCATCGAGTGCCTTCTCCAGATACGAGTACGCGGTCGTGGGCAGGTAGAGGTCGGTGTGGTTGGCCGCGTAGACAACCGCCGAAAGCACGGTCGGATCGGTGGGGGCGGCGTCGAGCGCCCGGTCGATGTCGCCGACCCCTTCCTTGAGGAGCTTCCCGTCATGCCGCTCTTCGACGACCATCCTCAGCTTCGTGAGCCCGAGCACCGCCAGGAGCCGTGGGTCCGCCGCCGCCCATCGCTGACCCTCCTCGGTGGCCGCGAGCGCCGCCTCCAGCCTCCCCATGTGGTTGAGGACGACCGCCAGCTCCAGGTGGGCGCCGTGGACCCGGTGCTTCGTGATGGACGCGCGGAAGCACTCCTCGGCCTCCTTCCAGTCGCCGAGCTGGTAGCAGGCCCGCCCGGCGAGGATGAGCGACCGCTCCGAGTCGGCGGCGTCGATGTTCTGCTGCGCGAGGGCCCGCGCCCGATGGAGCAGCGTGTTGCCGAGGTCGTTGTCATGCGTCCGGTCGGCCTTGACCATGTACGCCTGAGCCAGGCCGTAGCGCGCCTCGTTCGCGCACATCCCGGTGGCCAGTGCCCGCCCGAACTCCTCGATCGCCTCGTCCGGGTTCTTGGCGCGCACCTCGTGCCAGCCTGAGCTGATGTATCCGAGGCTCTTGGCGTAGACGTCGGTTCGCTCGCGGAGGTCCCCGATGCGTTTCTTCGCCTCGTCCTCCAGGCCGACCCACGGGAGCGTCAGCGCCAGCTCGGCGAGCAGACCGGCATCCGCACGCTTGAACACCGCCTCCGGCGTCATGTCGTAGTCGTAGTGCCTCAGCGCCCGCTTGATCAGTTCGTGGCCGCGCTCGTACTCGCCGCGCAGGCGGCAGAAGAGGGCCGCGTTCTCGCCTACTGGCGGGTACAGCGGCAGCTCAAGGAGGCTGCGCTCCAGGTGTTCGAGCGCCTCCGAGGACTCGTTGAAGTCCTCCAGGCTCCGGGCCAGCGCCAGATGGGCCCTGCGACTGGCGGGGCAGTCCTCGACCAGTTCCCTGGCGAGCCTGAGCGCCCGGTCCAGATCTCCGGTGGCGCGGACGGCGCGGAGGTGCGCGTTGCGCATCCTGATCGGCTGCTGGCGTCGGCTCTCGAACAGGTCGAGCACCGCAGCGGAGGTCCGGATCGCCTCGTCGGGGCGACCGCGGAGCACATGGGTCTCGGCCGTCAGCAGCTCGACCATGAAATGCTCGCCGAACCTCCGCCCGGCGTCGGTGAGCAGCGCGAGCGAGTCGTCGAACCGCTGCTGGGCGTTCCACAGGTGCACCTGGCGCTGCAACGTCGAGATCGAGTAGGGATCGAAGTGCCTGGCCCGGGCGAGGTGGTAGTCCGCGAGGCTGTAGCCGTCGCGGTCGTCGACTCGATCCGCCGAGGATCCCGCCGGAGGGCGTTCGGGTCCGTAGGCGGCGGCGATCTCGGCGTACTCGGTGAGCAGTTCGAATTCTCCCTCCCAGCCGGGGAAGCCGGTCACCAGGTCACTCGCCTCCGCCAGCTCGAGGTGGAGACGCCAGAGGCCGGCGGCGGTGCCGATCGCGGTCGCGCACGTCTCGTGCCGCCCGAGTCGCTCGATGACCTCCCGGCAATTGGGCAGGTCCGCGCCGCACTGCGCGAATACGCTCGCGCTGAGCAGTTCGATGGACAGATCGCCGCGCTCCGGTCCGGCCGGACCGGAGGGCCCCCGCGAGTCTTCGAACTCGCGGCGGGCCCCCTTCATGACCTCCAGGGACTCCTTGTCGCGTCCGTGTCGCAGCAGCGCCTTGCAGTGCGCCTCGAGGATCTCGACGCTGTCGCGGCGCCGAGACCGCGCGAACTCGGCCTCGGCGATCGCGCTCTGGTGGTCCCGGCGCATCGACAGGCACCGCACCCGCATCGCGAGCGTGTTGACGTGGTTGGGCGCGAAGCGGATCGCCTCGTCGAGCAGGCCGAGCGCACGCTCGGTGTCGTGCTCGGCCAGGCACAGCTCCGCGTGCTCGCACCAGATGTCCGGATCGGGCCGCAGGATCAGCCTGGCGCGCTCGGCGTATTCGTGGGCCTCGGCGAACCGCAGTTGGAACCGCAGCGACCGCAGCAGTCCCTTCCATGCGCCGCTGGACCCGGGCCGGATCTTCAGGGCCTTCTGAAACTGTGCCTCGGCTCCCTTGAAGTCGTGGCGTTCGAGCAGCACCCATCCGTACTTGACCAGGAAGTAGGGGTTTCGAGGCGCCTGGTCCACGAAGCTGACGCAGCGGTCGGCGGCGGCGTCGGTCCGGCGGCGCCAACGAAGGCGTTCGACCGTCCAGGCCCACAGCGGGTCGCTCGAATGGCTCTTGAACTCCGGTCGGATGTCGCGGTGCCGCCAGTAGCCGGTGGCCCTGGCGATGCACTCGTCGGCGGCGTCGAAGTCGATCTGGGCGGCCCTCGCCAGTGCGCGCGCGACTTCGAACCAGTACCCGTAGAGCTCGTCGAGGCCCTCGACGGCGAAGTCCTCCTCGGGTATCCGGCGTTCCTCGAACTCCTTCTCGATCCGGGCGACCAGGGCCCAGTCGTGATTCCAGGTGGCGGCCCGGAGCCGCCCGGCCCAGCCGAGGCCGTAGACGGGGTTGTAGCGGGTGAGCTGCTGGAACAGTGCCTCCGAGTCATTGAAGTGGCCGTTCTGCGCCAGTCGCTCGGCGGTGATCGCGAGCGCGGGCGCGTCCACGGGGAACTCATCGAGGAGCTTGTGGGCCGATTCGACGCGTCGCTTCCGGTCGGGATCGGGAGCGAGCCGGTCGGCGTCCACGGCCACCCGCAGCTGGAGCGCCTCTGGATTGCGGGGCCGGTCTCCGAGGATTCCTTCCAGGGCCTCGGAGGCCTCATTGAGCATGCCGCGATCGGTCAGCATGCGGACGTACTCGATTCGCGGCGGCACGCTGTAGGGGTGCTCTCGGGTGAGGGCGAGGAGCCCTTGCTCGTCGTCGAGCTGGTGCAGGATCTCGCCCTTGGCCTGGATCAGATCCGCCGAGGAGCCCATGGCCGCTTCCGAGTCGTCGAGTCTGCCCGAGGCCTCGATTAACGCCTCCCTCTCGGTGCCGTCGAACAGGTTCATCACCCGCATGGCCAGTTCGACCTGGAACGGCGAGGAGTCGGCGACCATGGCCCGCGGCAGCGGATTCCTGTTCGACACCCACAGCGGCGCCTGCCGCGCCCGCTGCTTCAACTCGTCCATCTGCTCCCAGAGGGCGTTGGTGCGCAGCAGGTAGGCGTGCCAGCGCCAGACCCACGGGTAGTGGATGCCGGCGGGATTGAAGTCGGGTCGATCGGCGATCCAGTGAGCGCGGTCGAACAGCGCCAGGGCGGTCTCGACGTCGCCGATGCGGCCGAGCGCTCGGGCGCCGCTCACCAGGCGCCGGATCTGTCGAGTGGCCGCAGTCGGGCCCTCGGGCTCGTGCACGAGGTCGCCGACGCGTTGGATGAGCTTGTGGGTGGCGCGGTACCAGCCGAGGCGGATGAACAGGAACATGTACGTCGAGAAGACCGGCGCCCTGGAGTGCATCTGGTCCGCGTACGGACTCATGACCCGCAGTCCCTCGCGGAGCCGCCCGAAACTGGCCTGTGCGCGGGCGGCCGCGCAGGTGAGGAACGGGTCGGGGAGCGATCCGTCCGGGGCGGCGGCGAGCCGGCCCAGCGCGGTGTCGAGCACGGTGCGGAGCCGCTCGCTGTCACCGAGCCGGTCGAGCACCGCCAGCCGCTCCGAGAGCGGGATCGGGTCGGTGTCGGGAACGGACTCGATGAGCGGCAGGGCCTTGTCGAAGCGCTCGGTGTCGCGGCAGACGCGGAGGTATTCGAGGCGGCTCGCGGGATCCGCGAGGTCGATCTCGTCCTCGCGGTCCCACACCTCCTTGTACATGCAGAGGCCGCGCAGGATCTTGAGGAGTTCGGCATCCACCGGCTGACTCCGTTCGCTCGATTCGGGCGCCTGACGCCGCGGATCGGCCGAGGGTCGGCCGATCCTCCCCGTGCATCGGTGTCCGCTCCTCTATTGCAACCGAATCACTACGATCCGCGCAAGACCGAATCCGTTACTCGGACGGGTTTGCCCCTGGACTCGGCCGCAAATGGACGAAGGGATGAGTTGACTGGGGCCGTACAGCCTGGAATATTTATACGCATCTATTTATCTTCAGTGGAGTGATGAAATCCCATGAGACCACCCCGTTTCCTACTCAGGGGCGGCCTGGCCATCGCAGCGGGCCTGCTTCTGTCCGGCGCGCTCGCCGCCCCGGCCAGCGCCGACCACCCCGAGCCGCCGCCGCGCCCCTTCCAGGCCGAGGACGCCGGCGAGGACGGCTGCACGATCTTCGAGACCGGCGGGGAGGCCCTGTGGCGGGCCACCCACCCGGGCGAGGACCACCGCGTCGAGATCTCCGGGGAGGCCCGCGTGGTCCAGACGCCCGGCGCCCCGGGGTACTGCCTGCCGGTGATCCCGGCCGACCGCCAGATCGAGTTCACCGCGTACGCGGGCGGCGCGGCCGTCGCGGAGCACATCGAGCCGATCGACGCCGCCGCCTCGCCGGGCCAGTACCAGTTCGACTTCTCCGGGGCGACGGCGTTCGACCGCCTCACCGTGGCCGTGTGCCAGGAGCGCCGCGAGGACGGATCGAGCTGGGAGGGCCGCTGCGGCGACGAGGTCACCGTCCGGCCCGACGGCGGAGCGGACGAGGCTCAACCGTACTTCCACGAGTTCGAGGTTCCCGACGCCTGCCACCGGGCGACCGTGGACGCCACGCTCCAGTGGATCGACCCGAGGCGCGTGCGCGTCGAGGGAACCGCCGTCCTCGAACTGATCGCCCCCGAATACCCCTGCGACCCGATCGAACCGGCCGGAGAGTACCGGGTCCTCTTCACCGCCAACCACCACGACTCGGTGGTAGAGGAGACCGAGGTCTCCTATGAACCGGTCGAGACGGCAGAGGAGTTCAGCCGCCTCCTGCCCTCCGACCCGGACGCGGACATCGATGTCCACTACGTGGTCGCCAAGGTCTGCGCCTTCGACCACGAAGGGGCGATGACCGGCTGCCTGGAGGACTCGATCCGAACCATCGAGCCGCAGGCCGAGCAGGAGCGTTACTGCGAGTACACCTTCGCGGTCACCGCCGACTGGGGGAACGGCTACATGGGATCGGTCGCCATAACGCCGCTGGTCGAGCCGCTGCACCATTGGACGGTCGTCATCACCCTTCCCGACGGCCGCGTGATCCAGTCGGTCTGGAACGCCGAATGGACGCAGAACGGATCGGTCGCCGAGCTGACCAACACCTCCTGGAACGGCCCGGTACCGGTCGGCGGGACCGTCGAGGTCGGCTTCATCGTCAGCGGATCGAGCGACCCGGCCCCGCTCATCGAGGTCTACGGCAACGGCCGCGCCTGCGAGCCGGCGCTCTAGCACTACCGCCGAAGCGCCGGGCCGATGCGGCCCGGCGCCGGGGCCTCCGCGCTCGGAACCCGCTCTCCGGTCACGGAGGCAAATATTTGTTGTCGTCATTGACAAACCTCCGGGTTCCCGCTTAATCTGCTGATCGAGCCCCTTTGCAATCGGGCGGGCGAGCTCGCCGACCGGTTATTCCGCGCTGCTCTGCGTCGCCGTCGCCTCGCGCACCGTTCGCTCATTCGAGGAGTCGGCGGACGGCGGTCGTCGGGGATTCGGCGTGTGTACTGTCCTCATGGGATGAACAAGGCGCGCATCGGATACCCGGCCCCGAGTCGCGGAGACTCCTCGCGGGAGCCGCCCCGGCCGGGCGCCGCACCGGCACATCGTGAACACCAACTCGCAACGTACACAGGGAGGACGGGAATGATCGAAGGCGCGTCGATTCGCGGCGAGCGCGGCACGATGCTGGTCTCCACGGCCAGGATCGCCACGCATCGGGCCGCCCGCTACGCCGACCAGCTCGCCGAACGCCTCGGCCAGAAGGTCGCGGTCGAGTCGCTGCCGGGCGGCTACCGGTTGACCTTCGGCCGGGGCGAGGGCCTGCTCAACTACGGCCCGGAGGAGCTGTCCCTACTGGTCAGCGCCGACGACGGCCCCTCGCTCGGCAGCCTCCGGGACGCCCTCGGCGTCTACCTCGAACGGCTCGGCCACGACGACAACCTGCGGGTCCGCTGGCATTTAGCGCGCGCGGCGGCCGAGCCCCATGACGTGGGCCGCATGGGCTGGGCCGGATCCGAAGCGGCCCTACAGGAGGTGCGTGAGGCCGGGGAACAGCGAGCGGATGTGGTCCGGCTCGAGTTCGATGAACGTTCCCTCGGCCTCGACCATGGGCGCCTCCTGGTCGGCCTCGGCGGCGATCCTGCCCTGGACCAGGATGGTGCGGCCCTTCCTCCCGGTCAGGACGGCCTCGACCGCCAGCGGGACGCCGAGCGGCACCGGCTGGGAGTAGGACAGCTGGAGCCCGACCGTCATCGCCGGATTGCCCGTGTGCCCAGCGGTCCAGCCCATGAACTCGTCGAGGATCATGGCGGTCACCCCGCCGTGCGCGAAGCCCGGCGGGCCCTCGTGGGCCGCGCCCAGCGTGAAGCGCCCCCGGGCGCCGTTGTCGATGCGCTCCATCGGCACCGGCGGCGCGACGGGGTTCCCGTCCCCGGTCACCGGGCTGAAGGCGCGCGATCCGGACGCCAGGTCGTCGAGATCGGAGAGCACGCCGAGAGGGCGCTGCTCCTTCTCCAGCTCGGCGGCCAGCTCCCCGGCCCGGTCGGCCAGGCGCCGCAGCTCCTCCGGCGCGGCGACGGCCCGCACCGCCGCCTCGTTCAACCGCCGCACCTGATTCCCGAGCGCGGCCACGGCCTCGCGCTGCTCGTCGGTCATGCGGTCCTCCTCTGCATCACGGTCGGCGCCCGCGAAGGGTACCGGTGAGTAACTTTACCGAAGGCTCTCACTCCCGGCGCCGCGCCCGCGACCGCCCCGCCCGTCAGGTCCGCTCGTGCGCCGGATGGTGGACGTAGGCGATGGCTCCGGCCTCCATGACCGCCACGCGGTGGGCGAACGACTGGACCAGCCGCGGGTCGTGGCAGATGAACAGATAGGCCAGGCCGAGCCGCTCCTGGAGGTCGACGAGCAGTTCGATGACGCCGTCGCGGAGGTCGGCGTCCAGGGCCGAGGTCGGCTCGTCCAGCACCAGCAGCCCCGGATCGCCGGCCAGGGCGCGGGCGATGTTGACCCGCTGGCACTGCCCGCCCGACAACTCGTGCGGATATCGTTGTCCGAGCTCGGTTCCGAGGCCGACCAGCTCCAGCAGCTCCGCGACCCGCGCCGGACCGGCCCGGCCGTCCCACCGGCCCTGCACCCGCAGCGGTTCGGCCACCGCCCGCGCGGCGGTCAGCCGCGGACTCAGCGACCCGTACGGGTCCTGGAGCACCGGCTGGATGCGGGGACGGACCCGCCGCAGCTCCCGCTCGCCCAGGCCGGTCAGCTCGCGGCCCTCGAACCGCACCGAGCCGCCCTCGGGCCGCCGCAGCTGAAGGACCGCGCTCGCCGTGGAGGACTTGCCCGAACCGGACTCGCCGACCAGCGCGAGCGTCTCCCCGGTCCGGATCGAGAAGGACACCCCGTCGACCGCGCGATGTGAACCGTAGGCGACGACCAGGTCCTCGACCTCGAGCACGGGCGCGGCCTCGCCGAGGGCCCGGCGCGGTTTCGGCACCGCCGCGAGCGGCGCGCGCGACTCGACCAGGCGCCCGCCCGCCATCGTGAGCACCCGGTCGGCGTACTCGCCGACGACCACCGGATCGTGGGTGATCAGCAGCAGCGCCGCACCGGTCCGGTCGCACCGATCCTTGAGCAGGTCCATGATCTGGCGCTGCGTGCCCGCGTCCAGGGCGGCCGTCGGCTCGTCCGCGATGATCAGCCCCGGCGCGCCCACCGTGGCCATCGCGATCACCGCCCGCTGGCGCATCCCGCCGGAGAACTGGTGGGGGAACTCCCGGGCCCGCCGCTCCGGCTCCGGCACGCCGACCGCCTCCAGCGCCGACACGGCCTCTCGGCGCGACTCGGCCCGCCCGAGGCCGCGCACCGAGGCGATCGCGGCCGCGATCTGGTCGCCGACCCGGTGGACCGGGCTGAGCACCGTCAGCGCCTCCTGCGGGACATAGCCCAGGCCCGCGCCGTCGGCGACGCGGACGGCGCCGCCGGTCTCGGACCGGTGCGGCAGCAGCCCCAGCACCGCCTTGGCCGTCAGGGACTTCCCGGCCCCCGAACCGCCCACCAGCGCCACGACCTCCCCGGGCTCGACCGCGAACGAGACGCCGCGCACGGCCTCGAAGCCCTGCACGGCGACCCGCAGGTCCCGCAACGACAGCACCGGTTCGCTCACAACGCCACCCGCTTCCTGCTCGGCGCCCGGACGAGACCGGCCGCGGACACCGCCAGCGCCGCGAGCGCGGCCAAGGCCACCGCCGGGGCGAGCGCGGCGGCCGGAGCGGTCTCCACATAGGCCCGCGACTCGTCCAGCAGCAGCCCCCACTCGGGCGCGGGCGGCTGCGTCCCGAGCCCGAGGAACCCGAGCGAGGCGATGGCCAGCGCGGTGCCGGGCAGCCGCAGCACCGCGTGCCGGGCCAGCGGCCCGACCACCTCCGGCAGCACGTGCCGGAACAGGATCCACGACCGGCTCGCCCCCAGCGCGCGCTGCGCGGTCAGATACCCCGCCGCCCGAGCCTCCTGCGTGAGCGCCGAGGCGTGCGCGGTCAGGCTCGGCCACGACAGCAGCGCGGTCGCGATCGCCGCACCGGCCGTGCCGGGGCCGATCACGGCCGCGACCAGGATGCCCGCCAGGACCGGCGGGAGCGCGTTGGCGATGTCGGCGACGCCCACGGCCGCCCGCGGAACCAGGCTCAACGCGAGTGCGAGCACGAACCCGAACGCGCACACGGCCATCGCCGTGCCGACGGTGCTGGCAGCGCCGTGCCCGAGCCGGGCGAGCACGTCGCGGCCCAGCGAGTCGGTGCCCAGCGGATGCGTCCAGGACGGCCCGAGCAGCTTCGCGGTCACGTCCACAGTGAGCGGATCCCGGAACAGGCCCCAGGCGATGACGGCGACCAGCAGCACCGCCATCGCCGCCGGGACGACGAACTGCCGCCCCGCGGCCGGTCCGGCCGCGGGCGCGGGCAGGCTCAGCGCCTCGTCCCGCAGCCCCGATCCGAGCATGCGCCGCCGCACCAGGTTCGCCAGCGCTCCCGCGCCCAGCCCCAGGAACAGAAGCGCCAGCACGCTGCCCTGCAACATCGGCAGATCCTGCGATGCGGCCGCGCCGAGCGTGGTCCGGCCGATGCCGGGAATCCCGAAGATCGACTCGACCGCGACCGCCCCGCCCACCAGTGCCACGGCCACCAGGCCCAGCTGCGGCAGCAGTGTCGGCAGCGCCCGCCGCAGCACACCGAAGGCGATGCGGCGCTCGGAGACCCCGGCGGTGCGCCACAGGCCCACCCACCGCTCGCCGAACGCGGCCGGAAGCGCGTCGCCGGTCAGCCTGCCCAGCAGCGCCCCGGCCGGGACGCCCAGCGCGAACGCGGGCAGCACCAGGTTCTCGGGCCCGGCCCACCCGGAGGTCGGCAGCCATCCGAGCCACACGCCGAACACGATCAGGCCCACCGTCGCCAGCAGGAACTCCGGCAGCGCGACCAGGACCGCGCCGACGGCCCCGCCCGGCCGGCCCTCCGGCAGCGTCCCGCGCGCCCCGCGCACCAGCGTCGGCGCGCACAGCGCGGCCGCCAGAGCCAGCGCGACGAGCAACGCGGCGCCCATGAGCGTCAACGAGGTGGCCAGCCCGGCGGCGACCGAGGGCCCCACCTCGCCCCCGGAGACCCACGAGATGCCCAGATCGCCGCGCACCAGCCCCGAGGCCCACCGCCCGAGGAGGACGAGCGGGCCGTCGGAGAGCCCGAGGTCGTCTCGGATCGACTGGAGCGCCTCGGGGGTGGGCTCGCGCTCGGCGGACTGGGCGCGCAGGACCGTCAGCGCCGGGTCGTTGCGCGAGAGCCACGGCAGGAGCCCGACGGCGGTCAGGAGCGCGATCAGCGTGACCGCGCGGGCGATGGCCGACTTCACGGGCCGCTACTCGGCCAGATGCGTGTCGGGGCCGACCAGTTCGCGCTCGCGCGGGTCCTTGATCGAGCCGACCACGTCGGTCGCGTCGCCCTGGATGACGCGCTCGTGCAGCAGCGGGATCGCCGCGTCGGCGTTGAGGATCGCGGTCTCGGCGGCCAGGATCGCCGTCTGGCGCTCGGGGCCGGGAGGCGTCTGCGCGGCCTCGTCGAGGGCGGCGTCCACGCCGTCGTCGCCGAACTGGGAGAGGTTGAACGAGCCGCCGGAGCCGAAGTCGGACTGCATGTACGCCACCGGGTCGCCGGAGTCCAGGACCGTGGCGCGCGAGAGCAGGAACGCGTCGAAGGCGCCGTCGAGGGCGTCGGCTTCGATGTTGGTGTACTCGCGGATGTCCAGCTCGACGGTGAACCCGGCGTCTTGGAGCTGCTGCTGGAGGACCTGGGCGACCTCGGGCAGCTCGGCCCGGTCGGTGAAGGTGCCCAAGGTGATCGAGACGCCCTCGGCCGAGCCCGCGGCGGTCGGCTCGGTGCGGCCCTCGCGGCGGGAGGCCCACGGGACGGCCGGGCCGAGCAGGCCCTCGGCGAGGTCGGCCCGGTTGTCGTAGACGCCCTCCACGAGTTCGGCGGCGTCGATCGCCTCGCGGGCGGCGGCGCGGACGCCCGGCTCGGCGAACGGCCCGTCCGAGCAGTTCAGGTACAGCGTGCAGGTGCGCGGCATCGGCACCTCGGTGATCTGGTCGGGCTCCAGCAGCCCGGCCTGGGAGACCGGGACGGCCTCGACGATGTCGGACTCGCCGGAGCGGAGCCTGCCCGCGCGGGCCGTCCCGTCGGGGACGAAGGCCGCGTCGATCCCGGCGGAGGCGACCTCGCCGCCCCACCAGTCCTCGTTGCGGTCCAGGGTGGCCGAGACGGTGGAGTCGACCGCGGTGAGCACGAACGCGCCGGTGCACGTCCCGACCGGGTCGACGATGTCGCCCTCGTAGGCGGCTTCGGCCAGGATGGAGAGCTGGGGCGAGGACAGGCGCTGCGGCAGCAGCGGGTCGGCCTCGCCGGTGGTGACCGTGACCGTGTTCCCGTCGGCCTCCACGGTCAGGTCGACGCCGTCGAGGATGCGCGGCTTGGGGGAGGCCGCGGCGGCGACGCTCAGGGAGTTCACGACCGCTTCGGCGGTCAGGTCGGTCCCGTCGTGGAAGACCACGCCCTCCCGGACGGTGAACGTCCAGCTCGCGCCGTCCTGGGTCCATTCGGTGGCCAGGGACGGCAGCGCGTTGCCCTCCTCGTCGAGGACGACGAGCGTCTCGGCGCACGACCAGCGTGAGAGCTTGAAGGCGTCGTCGGACAGCGGCGTCAGGCCCGAGCGGGGCGGCTGCATGTGGGCGACCCGGATGCGCCCGGACGCGTCGGCGCCGTCCCCGGATTCGGAGAAGCAGGCGGCGAGGCCGAGCAGGGGCGCGGCCGAGGCGGCGGTGATGATCGAGCGGCGGGAGATGGGCACGGGGCCTCCTGGGGACGAGAGCGCGGGGTGCGAACGGCACACTACCGAAATGAAAACCGTGTTCATTTCCGAGTGGCGACTGCTTGTTACAGGTCACATTCCCTGTACGCCGCCCGCCCCCGTATGGGGTGTGGGATCGGTTGCGGGTCAGCAGGATCCCGCGGCCTCCCAGACGCCCCATACGCCGGTGGTGCCGGGCTCCTCGGCCCGGGTCCACCACTTCGCGGTGTAGGCGGTGCCGCCGTGGGTGACGGCGTCACCGGCCACATAGGTCGCCGAGGAGTCCCATGCGGCCGCCTCGCAGCCCTCGGGTTCGTCCGTGGGCGCGTCCGAAGGCTCCTCGGACGGGGTGTCCGAGGGCTCCTCGGTGGGTTCGGGGCCCCCGCCCCCGCCGCCGAAGTCGACGTCCATGCAGGAGTAGAAGGCGTTGGTGGTGTCGGCGATGGTCCACACGCCGAGGATCAGGTGCCGCCCGCTCCGGTCGGGGAGCGGCACGGAGTGGGACATCTCGTGGTCGGGTTGCGCGCCGTGCATGTGGTCGACGAAGAACGGCTCGGCCTCCAGCGCGGCGCGGGTGAGGGGCTGGGCGGGGTCCCAGCCGTCGGTGGTGATGTAGTACTCGAACGACGCCGTGGAGTGCGGGGCGGTCATCGTCCAACTGAAGGTGCGGTCGCCGCCGGAGACCTCGGTGGCGGGCCACTGGCCGCCGCGCGGGTCGTCGAGCTCGGCGAAGCGTTGGTTGCCGCCGGCGCAGATCTCGCCGTCGGCGGGGCCGGCCTCGGGGAAGCCCTGGGGGCCTTCGACGCTCTGGGGCTCATAGGAGATGGCGCCGCAGTCGGACACCGCGCCGTCGGCGCACAGGGCCGAGCGGCTCGGTGGGTCGGCGGCGTAGCCGTGTCCCCAGGCGATGGCGGTTGCGGTGGCCGCGATGGCCAGTGCGCCCGCGCCGCTGAGGGCGAGGGCGATCTTGCGTGAACGTCTCATGGATCGCTCCAGTCGATCGTGGGTCAGTCGTGAACCTGTCTATCACACAAGAGACTTTCCTAATAATTCGCCTATAGTGGTCCTGCGCGGAGCTTCCCGGCATAACAGCTTGACCAGTGGATTTAACATTATCGATATAACGGGCGGGTCCGCGGGTCACTCAGATAGTCGGCCACGGGACCGGCGGTGAGCATGCCGGTCCCCGCCGCGAGCTCGGCGGCGGCCGGTTCCAGCGCGGCGCGGGTCCGCGCCGCCGCCTCGGCGTCGCCCAGGTCGGCAGCGGCACGCGCGGTCAGGCACCACAGGGCCTCGGCCACGAGCCCGTGCGGGGGAGCGGGGACGCGCCGCAGCGCCTCGCCCGCCTCATTCCGCCGGCCCCGTCCGAGCAGGATCATTGGCCGCACCCACGGCCCGTAAGGGCCCCAGTCGGTCCGGTCGTCGAACCCGACCGGCTCGCCGCGCCAGACCCGCAGGCACAGCAGCGCCAGCGGCAGCAGACCGCTCTCGACCCCCGGCATCCCCGCCGCCGCCAGCGCCGCAGCCGCGTCCCGGTAGCGGCCCTCGGACTCCGCTACCGGCCCTCCGCGGGCCGCGAAGCGCATCGCCCGGTACCAGCCGGTGAACACCCCGACCAGCGGGCGCTCGTGCTCCTCGGCCAGGCGGTCCGCGGCCTCGGCCTCGGCGTCGGCGGCCGCGAAGTCGGCCAGCGCGCTCAGCGCCTGGACCCGCACCAGGCGGCCGAGGATCTCGTGGTTCGGCAGGTCGTGCCGCCGCGACAGCGCGACCAGTTCGACGCCGATCGCATCGCGCTCGCCCGCCAGACCGGTCCGGCCGAACGACTGCATGAAGCGGCCGTTGAGCGCGAACGCCAGCAGCGCCGCGTCGCCCAGGCCCCGGGCCAGCCGCTCGGCCTCCAGGGCGGCCTCGCGCGCCCGCCGCTCCCCGGTGCCGCGCGACTCCACGGCGACCGTCGCCAGAAGCCGGGCGCGGACCGCCTCGCCCGCGCCGTCCCCGAGCCCGGCCAGGGCGCGCTCGGCGGCGGCCACCACTCGCGCCGACAGCGCCGGGTCGTCGGACCGGGTCCAGTTCGCCGGCACGTCGAAACCGCCGATCACGCGCGCGGTCAGCACCGGGTCGCCGAGTCGCTCGGCCGCCTCGATCGCCTTGAGCCGCTGCCCGCGACCCGCCTCCAGGCCGGCCGCGCCGGTGACGGCCGCGCTGCGAAGCAGCCCGACCGTCGACTCCAGGCGGGAGCGCGACCCGCCGGTCACGATGCGGTCGTAGGCGTCGCTGGCCTCGGCCCACACCCTGTCGACCTCAGTGGACTGATCGGCCGGTCCGGTCCGCCGCAGCAGGTCGGCCTCCAGTCGCCGGAGCCCCGGCCCGGGATCGAGACCGAGCCGGTCCCGCAGCGTGTCGGAGGCCCGGCGCGCCACCTCCAGGGCCTCGGCCTGCCTGCCGCCGCGCAGCAGCGCGAGCGCCAGGAGACGCCACGCCTCCTCCCGCCAGGGATGCTGGGCGGCGTGGGCCTCCAGGTCGGCCACGACCTCGGCGGGCCGGTCCAGGGCGAGCAGCGCCTCGGCCCGCCGTTCGACGCCGCCCAGACGCAGCTCCTCCAGCCGCGCCCGTTCGCCGGCGGCCCACCACTCGTCCTCCAGTCCGGCGAGCGCCGGTCCCCGCCAGGACCGCAGGGCCGGTTCGAGCAGGTCGAGCGCGCGCCGCGGGGCCGCCGCGGCCGCCGCTGCCAGGGCGTCCTCGAACCTCCAGGCGTCGACGGCGTCCGCCTCGGCGCGCAGCGCGTACCCGGGCCCGTCGGTGACCAGCAGCCGGGCCGGGCTCCGGGGCCTCCGGTCGGGTTCGAGGGCGCGCCGCAGCGCCGCGACGAAGGTCCGCACGGACGCCAGGGCCCCGGATGCCGGCTCGGCCCACAGGTCGCCGACCAGGACGTCGACCGGCACCACCCGGCCGCGCGCGATCAGCAGCCTGGCCAGCAGGGCCCGGTGCCGCGGACCCTTCAGGTCCAGCGGCTCGCGCGCCCCGGTCCAGGCCGCGACCGGGCCGAGGATGCCGAACTCGATCCGTCCCACTGCTCCCGCCTCCAGTTGAGAGCCTGTCACGATAGCGCGCTCATCGGATGCTCATCGGCCCCGGACAGACTCGACCGGTCGAACCACAGCGAAGGAGAAACGATGATTCAGGGCTTCGAGTACCGGCGCGTCCCCGTGGACGGCGCCACCTCGCTCAACGTCGCCGTCGGCGGCTCGGGCGACCCGATCGTGCTGCTGCACGGCTTCCCGCAGACCCACCTGATGTGGAGACACGTCGCCGCCGACCTCGCCGCGGACCGCACCGTGATCTGCCCGGACCTGCGCGGCTACGGCGACAGCGACAAGCCCGCGGCCGGAGCCGAGACCTACTCCAAGCGCACCATGGCCCGCGACATCGTCGAAGTGGCCCGGCGGCTCGGATTCGAGCGGTTCGCGCTCGCCGGGCACGACCGGGGCGCACTGGTCGCCTTCCGGGCCGGGCTCGACCATCCGGGAGCCGTCACCGGCCTGGCCGTCCTCGACACGCTGCCCACGCTGGACATGTGGTCGGTCCTGCGCGGAGCCGACGCGGCGGTCGCCTTCCACCTGTACCTGATGGCCCAGCCGCCCGGCCTGCCCGAGCGGATGATCGCCGCCTGCGCCGACGAGTTCTTCGGATACTTCCTCGACACCTGGACCAAGGACCCGGCCGCGATTCCGCCCGAGGTCCGGGCGGCCTACCTTCGGGCCGGCCGCGAGGCGGTGCCCTCCATCGCGGCCGACTACCGCGCCTCGGCCGGCGTCGACCTCGAACTGGACCGGGCCGACCGCGCTGCCGGGAACCACCTGAAGATGCCGGTGACCGTCGTCCAGCAGGACTGGGGCGCGGTCCTCGGCTTCGACGCCGAGTCCCTGTGGCGCTCCTGGGCGCCCGACCTCGACCACCGGACCACCACCGCCGGGCACTTCATGGCCGAGGAGGCCCCGGCACAGGTCGCCGAGGTGCTGCGGGCCCTGCCGGTCTGACCCGCCGCCGGAAGGCGGAGGTTCTCCACCAGCGCAGCGGGGGGTGCCGGTGTTCGCCCCGACCCGCCGATGCGGGGCCGGTCGGGGTTCTGGAAAGCTTCACATGATCGCCACCAGTCGGATTGGGGATGGAGCTTGGCCACGCTCAGCGTATGGAGATTCAAGGACCCGGAAGCGGCAGACCGCTCCGAGCGTCGGCTCATCGACTTCAGCAAGAAGGAGTTGATCACCGTCCTGGACGCGGCCACCGTCTCCTGGCCACCGGACGCGAAGAAGCCCCGCACCCGCCAGCTGGCCAACCTCACCGGGGCCGGGGTGTCCTGGGGCGCGCTGTGGGGGCTGCTGTTCGGCATCCTGTTCTTCATGCCGCTCATCGGCGCGGCGGCCGGGGCCGTCTTCGGCGGCGTCGCCGGCCACTTCGCCCACGTCGGTATCGAGGCCGACTTCATCGAGCGGGTCGGCAAGGAGGTCGCGCCCGGCACCTCGGCGCTGTTCCTGCTCTCGGAGAACGAAGTGGGCGACCGGCTCAAGGACGCCTTCGCCGACGGCGAGCTGGTCTCGGCCAGCCTCAGCCCCGACCAGGAGGCCAAGCTCCGCCAAGCCTTCGCCGAGTAGCGGCCCGGGGATCGCGATAGTCCTCCAGGCCGCGTGACCGGCCGGTCAGCGACCCATCCGCCAGATCCGCCTCGATGCGGGCCGCGGTCGCCGGCAGCACCCGGCCCATCTACGTGATCGAGGCCGACTCGCGCAACTCGGCCACCAGGCGATCGCTCATGCGCCCTCATCGAGGAAGTCGATCAGGTCGACGTTGAACGCCTCGGCGGCCTCTGCGGTCAGCAGGTGCCGGGCTCCCTCGTAGAGCTTGAGCCGGGCACCGGGGACGCGGGCGGCCAGGGCCCGGGCGTCGGCGGCGGTCGTGGACGGGTCGTCGGAGCCGCCGACCACGAGGGTCGGTGCGGCGATCCTGTCGACCTGGTCGCTCAGGTCGAGCCGTTCGAGAACCCCGCAGCAGGCGGCGTAGCCGCGCGCGTCGCAGGCGTCGAACGCCTCGCGGAACTGCGCGACCACCTTTGGACGCTCGGCCTGGAAGCCGGGGCTGAACCAGCGGTCCATGGTGGCCCCGCTGATGGCGGCGGTGCCGGAGTCGAGCACGGTCGCGGCGCGTTCACGCCAGGCGTCGGGCGTGCCGAATCTCGGTGCGGCCGAAGCGAGCACGAGCCGGTCGACCCGGTCCGGGTCGCGGACCGCCAGGCGCATGGCCGTCGCCCCGCCCAGGGAGACGCCGACGACGTGGGCGCGTTCGATGCCGAGGCCGTCGAGCAGGTCGGTGATGTCGCCGGCGAGGTCGTCGACGGTCCATTCGCCGAGCGGGGCCGGGGTGGGGCCGTGGCCGCGGGCGTCGAAGCGGACCACCTGGAACCGCTTGGACAGCGGTTCGACCTGCGGACCCCACATCTCGCGGACGGTCCCGAGCGAATTGACCAGGACCACCGGGTAGCCGGAGCCGGTGATGCTGTAACTGGGAATCATTCAGCCTCCCTGAGGTTGCGTTCCATCGCTTCTGGGTGGATGTTCAGGTTCTCGAGGGACTCGCGCAGCCAGGCGGCGGCATGGGCCGAGGCGGCCTCGGCGCGCAGCATCGCCTCAATCCATGCCGCGTCCGAGACCGCCTCGGCGGTCCTGCCTCGCGCGAAGACGGCGACGAACAGTTCAGACATCGAAGAACACGTTCTCCTGCGGCCCTTGCGGGCGGATGTCGAACCGCAGGCCGCCGTCGGGCAGTGCGAAGCCGAAGAAGGGGCCCACGGTCTGGGCTGGAGTGAGTTCCTGTTCCGCCATCAGTCGTCCACCTCCTCGAACAGGGTCCGGTCCGCGCAGGACGATGTCCTAACGGTAGCCGGTGGCGCATTGGCCCACGGTCTTCCAGACGAGCTACCGCGTCCCGGCCATGTGGAGCGGCGCGCTCCTGCTGGGCCTGCTCGGAGGGGCCCTGGCTGCAATGTTCCATCTTTTCGACCGAAGCATCCTGAATCAGTATCATAAGATGTGGAGATAAGACTCCATGGTGCTGAAAGCCAATGATCTCGGTAAGGACTATTCAACCGATACCGGGATCTTCACTGCAATTGCGTCGCTCGTCTTCGAGGTCGCCGAGGAAGGATTGTTCTGCCTGGTGGTGCCCGCGGACCGCGGGAAGGCGACGCTGCTTCGGTGCGTGGCCGGACTCCTGGAGCCCACCCGCGGTGAAGCGATCGTCGACAGCGCCGCCGTCTCCAGCGTGCCAAGCTCGACCACGTGGTGTAGTACCGGTCACAGTCCACTGCGCTCGCCGAAAACTACGTGGGCCTGCCCTATGGCGACTACGAGGTCTAATACCGTTAAAACGATCGTGCGGCAAAACGCACATGCGGATTTCTTTGGCTCGAGGGGTTGCCAAGACCGACAACGGGCGGTTAGCTGTACACAGTAGGCCACTCTGCGACACAGCGCACATACCCCGAGAACAGCAACCCACTCGATTGAAGTCCATGAATCCACCCCACGAATCACCCCTGGGCAGCCCTGCGCAGCGGGCGGCGGCGCTCGAGCTCGCCGACGAGCTCGTACTGTGCAGCCTCGACCAGATGACCTGGAGACCGATGTCGAGGCCCGGCATCATCGGCCTCGGCCTCTCGGCCTGCCTGGTCGGGCAGCTGCTCGCCTTCGCCCGCGTCCAGATCGTCGAAGACCTGCTGGTCATGTCCTATACCGCGCAGCCGCCCTCCACGGTCCTGACGCTCGAGGTCTGGGAGGCGGTCAAGGCCGAGCACACCCCGCAGCCGGTCAAGACCTGGCTCCAGTACCTCACCGAGCAGGGCATGGGCACCGGAGGAATCTTCGCCCGCGTCACCGAGCGCATGGCCTCCCGCGGCCTGATCGACATCGAACGCCAGGGCCTGCTCGGCCGCCGCACGGCCTACATGCCCGTCGACCCCACCGCGGCCGCTTGGCCGCTGGCCAGAATCCACCAGACCCTCAACCGCGAAGAGCTCGACGCCCCGACCGGGCGCGACGCCTTCCTCACCGGCCTGCTCTCCCATATGGGCTTCGGGCAGCGCCTGGCCGACACCGACACCGGCCGCCGCCGCATCGAGGCGGTCGCCGCCGGTCTGGACCCCGCCGTCCGAAGACTCCTGGGCCACCTGGGAGTCCTCATCGGCGAGGCCGCCATGACCGGACGTCCGTGAACCGATCCCCCCTCCCATCCCAAACGATTGATCGGAACAAGAAGGGACTTCTCTGTGTCCGTCACCCCACAACCCATGGTCGGCTCCATCGCCGACCGCCTCGCCGCCGACCGACTCGGCGTCATGGGCCTGCTTCACTTCTCGCTGACCGCGGCCACGCCGCTGACCGTGATCGCCGGGGTCACCGTCACCGGCTGGGCCCTCACCGGGCAGCTCGGCATCCCGGTGGCCTTCGCCGTCATGGGCGCCATCCTGGTGCTGTTCTCCATCGGCTACACGACCATGGCCCGCCACATCTCCAACGCCGGGGCGTTCTACGCCTTCGCCGCCAAGGGCCTGTCGCCGGTCGTCGGCGTCACGGCCTCCCTGATCGCCCTGGTCGCCTACACCGGACTGTCCATCGGCCTTTACGGCCTGCTCGGGCAGGCGGCCGCGCCGCTGATCGAATCGGCGACCGGCTGGGCCGCGCCCTGGTGGGTTCCGGCGCTGGCGCTCTGGGCGCTGGTGGCCGTCCTCGGCACCCGCGCGGTCGACCTCAACAGCAAGTTCCTGGCCGTCCTGCTGGCCGCCGAGATGGCCATCATCGTCATCTTCAGCGCCTCCAACCTCGGCCACCCGGCCGAGGGCGGGTTCAGCCTCGACGCACTCGACCCGACCCTCCTGGTCGCCTCGGGGGCCGGCGCGCTGCTGGTCCTGGGCTTCCTGGGCATGATCGGGATCGAGATGCCGACCGTCTACGCCGAGGAGTCCAAGAACCCGCGCCGCACCGTGCGGATCGCGACCGTGCTGGCCATCCTCATCCTGGCCGTGCTCTACACGATCGCCGCCTGGTCGATGACCGTCGCGGTCGGCTCCGACCAGATCGTCGCCGCCGCCCGCGAGGCCGACATCGGCGTCTTCTTCGGGCTCGTCGCCGAGCAGATGGGGCCGACCGTGGCCACCACCGCCGAGGTCCTGCTGGTGACCAGCGTCGTGGCGGCGGCCATCTCCTTCCACAACACCGTCGCCCGGTACGCCTTCGCGCTGGGGCGCGAGAACGTCCTGCCGAGGTCGCTGGGGCGCACCTCGCCCAGCACCGGGGCGCCGGCCCGGTCCTCCCTGGTCCAGTCGGCGGTCGCGCTGATCGTGCTCGTCGTCTACGCCGTCGCCGACCTCGACCCGCTGGTCGACCTGTTCTACCTGTTCGGCACCTCCGGCGGCTTCGGCATCCTGATGCTGGTCACCCTCGCCTCGGCGGCCGTGGTCGCGTTCTTCGCCCGCGACGGACGCGGCGAGACCGCCTGGAGCAGCCGCTGGGCCCCGGTGCTGTCCACGCTGATCCTGCTGGGGGTCACCACGATGGCCGTCGTGTCCTTCCCCGACCTGCTCGGCGTCGGCCCCGACTCGCCGCTGCCGACGGCGGTCCTGTCCATCTACGCCGCCGTCGCGGTGATCGGCGTCGTGTGGGGCCTGATCCTGCGCTCGTCCCGGCCCGAGCTGTACCGCCGCATCGGCGACGGCCCGCGGGCCGCGATCGAGGAGGGCGCGGCCGAGCCCGAACCCGTCCAGGAGGCGGTGCGGTGAGCAGCGTGATCATCCAGAGCGGGTACACCGGCTCGGCGCGCACCGTCGCCGAGCGCGTAGCGGCCGCCTTCAACACCCTCACGGTGGCCGAATGGCTCGTTCCCGACGACAAGGCCGAGCGGTTCCGGATCATGGCCGGGCAGTTCGAGATGCTCGTGGCCCCGGCCCTGAACGGGCAAGGCCATGTCGACGCGGTCCTCGACGACACCGGACACCCCGTCGGAGTCGCCGTGTGGCACGACAACACCAAGCGGTCGGTCGCGCCGGCCGACGACTACGACCGGCGCCTGAAAGAACTGTGCGGGCCCCACCTGCCGCGGTTCGAGGCGCTCGACGCGGCCTTCGAGAGCCACCATCCCGATCCGGTCGACTCGCCGCACCACCACCTGCTGTTCTGCGCGGTCGACCCGTCCAGCCAGCGACAGGGCATCGGCTCGGTGCTGCTGCGCCTGGGGCTGGACCGGCTCGACAAGGCCGGGGTCGCCGGATACCTGGAGGCGGCCAACGACCGCCTGACGGCCTGGTACGGCCAGCACGGCTTCGAACGGTCCGAACAGGAGCTCAAGCTCCCCGGCGGACCGTCGATGTTCCCGATGTGGCGGCGTCCGCTCGCGGACATGTGCCGCTGACCTCCGCCCCGGCACGGCCGCGAGGCCGTGCCGGGGCCAAAACGTGGATCCTCCAGGCCCTGCTCGCCGCGTTCTGCGCCCACGCCTCCTCGGCATCCTCCTAGCCCCCGGAAGAAGCCTTCCAAGCGGCCGACCGGTCCCATTCTTCGGGCATGGGCTTGGGCAGGGGCGTCCAGGATGGGGCGCCGTGAAGGCGGCGGCCGTCGACCTCCTTTCGGATGACCCACGGCATACCGGGACCGATCCAGGCGAGCGTGCCGTGCCTACGGATCCGCCTTGTCGAGGTACGCCGTGCCGAGGTCGTGCCTCGGACGTGCGGTCGGCGTGCCGGGGTCGTCCATGCTGAGGGAGACCAAGGAAATCTCAGCAAGGGAGTAGTCGATGAGAAAACGGCTCCTCGTCGTGTTCGCCGCGACGGTCATGTTGTTCGCATTCTCCGGGCCGCTGTACGCTGCGGCCGAGCCAGGAGACCCCACCGACGGGGACGTCGGCGCTCTAATCCTGCCTTGCGACGACGACTCGTACCCTTCCGCAGAGGACACAGGCGGATACGACTCCTGGGCCAGGTGTTGGAACTCGGAAGGGCAGTCCTTCAGCGCGACCTTCCAAGCCTACGGCGAGTGGCTCGTGATCTGTGACTACTACCCGAACGGCGCTCGAACCCAAGTGGACCTGCACGTCTACGGCTACCCGAAGAGGACACTCGAGAGCAGGGGCACCAGCACCTGCCTCGGGCACAACCTGGCCTACCCGGAAGGGTTGTCGGTGAAACTCTATGTGTGCGACTCGAAGGATCCTTATGCAGTCTGTCACTGGGGTGACGGCGGGCGCACCTGATCTCGGAACCTCAGAAGCCCGAGCGAAAGAGCGCCCGTTCCCGTGTCGGTCCACGCCGCACGGGAGGGGGCGCTCTCGCGCCCGGCCTGCCGCATCAGCTCAGTCAGACCCCCGGCCCGGCGCCACCTCCCATGATCGAGGACAAACCGGGAGAACCCAGGCCGCCACTCGAGATTGAAACGAGCACGTCAGTAGGGGCGGTTCCGCCGGCTGGTGCGGAGGGTGTCGGTTGGGGCGGGAATGTCTTATCGGGACTGAAATTTGTCGGTCTGACCTCTTGTCATGATGGCATATCGGAAATAGTCTATTGATGGCAGTAAATACAATCTGCTGTCGCGGGCGCTCTCGTCGGGCGCGCCGCCTCGGACCTCCTGGTGCCAGTGCCCTCGTGCCATGTGCAAGCTCCCTCGAATGACGAGAGGCAGGCGGCCATGTCCGCACACCACAGAATGCACTCGACCAGACGGCGACGCGAACGGGCCCGAGCGCAGTTCTCGCGGCGGGTGTTCCTCGGGGGCGTCGGCGTCGGGGCGGCCGGAGTCCTCGGGCTCGGGGCCTCCCGGCTGGCCGAGGCCCAGCACGGACCCGGTCCGCTCCAGGCACGGGCCGACCGCTTCACTCGGATGTTCCCCGATCTCGGCCCCTACGTCCAGGCGAGCGACGAGTCGCGAGCGGTGATGATGTCCATCGGGCGGCCCGGCGGCATCCTCGACGCCGCCGACGACCTCGCGGCGGCACCGCTCCGAGGTCAGAGACTCGGGAGGACTCGCTCGAAGAACTCGTTGTCGCCGGAGAAGATCGGCTCCAGTTCGAAGTACTCGGCCAACGTGACCCAGCGGGCCTCGCTGACCTCGTGGAGGTCGGGCTCCGGCTCGCCGGTCTCGGATTCGGCGGTCCACCAGTGCAGCACGTACCGGCCGTCGTCGGTGACCGACTCCCAGACCTTGCGTCCCGCCCGGGCCTCCAGGCCGACCTCTTCGCGGATCTCCCGCACCAGCGCCTCGGCCTGCGTCTCACCGGGTTCCACAGTGCCCGACAGCGGTCCCCAGTAGCCCTGCCTGCGGGATTCGGGGCCGCGCTTGATGATCAGGATCTTCTCGCCGCGCCGGATGACCGCGACGACGGCTTGCAGTTCGCTCACCGGTCGAGCCTATCGGCCCTCCAGGTGCGCATCGGCTCGCCCAGGTCGATGGACGCGAACAGGTCGGTCCAGTGCTCCGGGGTGTAGCCCAGCCCCAGGTCCGTGTGGTGCAGTTCGACCTCGACCAGGCGGCGGGACGGGATCTCGACCGCCGGGATCTGGACTCCCGTGGGGGTCTCGATCAGCGTCTCCCAGTCCTCGTTGGCCGCGATCTCACCGGTGAGGACCGAGGCCGACTCGGCGATGTCGGCCACGAGCTCGCGGCCGGTCCGGCCGGCTCCGGCCTCGATCTCGGCCTCGCGCACCTCGACGCTCGGATAGCCGGGGACGCCCCGGCCGGTGCGGAGCCATATGAGCATGTTGGACAGCGCGTCGCCGGAGCGCGCGACGTGCGTGGCCACGTGACCGCGGGTCCAGCCCTCCAGCAGCGAGGGCTCGTGGACCTGCTCGTCGCTCAGGGAGTCGACCGTCGCGATCAGGCGGTCGGTCGCCTCGTCGATGCATTCCATGATTCGGGCGCGTTCGGTATCCACTCCCGAATCGTAGTCCCCGTTCGGGCTCACCAGCCCCGGCGCTCGTCCCTCCACGACCGCATCGGCTCGGGCAGGTCCAGCGCGGCGAACTCCGGCATCCAGTCGGCGGCGCCGTAGCCCACGCCCAGGTCGGTGTGGTGCAGTTCGATCTCGGTCAGCCGCCGGGGCAGCAGCAGCTCGGCGCGGAAGAGCGGGCCGTCCAAGACCCGGACCTCGGTGCGCCAGGCGGCGTCGGTGAGCATCTCGGCGTCGGCGGCGAACGCCTCGGCGCTCTCGGCCACGTCGTCGCGCAGGTCGTCGACCGAGCGGCCGGCCCCGGCCTCGATCTCGGCGTCGCGGACGTCGGCGCGCACGTAGGCGGGGGTCTCGATGCGGTCACGAGCCCAGGAGAGCAGGTTCCGCATGGCGTCGGCGTTCCGCGCGACGTGGGTCAGGACGTGCCCGCGGCTCCAGCCCGGCAGCAGTGAGGGTTCGCGTGCCTCGGCGTCGGTCAGCCGCGCGGTGGCGGTGATCAGCCGTCCCGTGGCGACGCGGAGCACCCGCAGCAGCTCGGCTCGTTGAGTGGTCATGGCCGCATCCTAGCCATCTTCCAGCCGCACAGGAAGGTCCGGCGCCAGGCGGCCGCTCGCCGCTAGCGCAGCAGGAGGTCCAGGCGGTCGGGGTCGAGGGCGTGTTCGATGACCATGACGCCGGCCCCGACCGCGCCGCCGGTCTCCCCGGTGCGGGCTGCGGCGATGCGCAGATGCCTGGTGGCCAAGGGGAGCGATCGCTGATAGATGACCTCTCGGACGCCCGCCAGGAGGTGGTCCCCGGCCAGGGCCAGGGAGCCGCCGATCACGATGACCGACGGGTTGAAGAAGTTGACCGCCCCGGCCAGGACCTCGCCGATGTCGCGGCCGGCCTGGCGGATGAGCCTGAGGGCCGGAACCGAGCCCGAGCGCGCCAGTTCGACCACGTCGAGCGAGCCGTGCGCCTCGATGCCCCGCTCGCTCAGCCGCGCCGCGATGGCCGCGCCGGAGGCCACGGCCTCCAGGCAGCCGGTGTTGCCGCAGCGGCACAGCGCCTCCTCGGAACCGGCGACCTTGATGTGCCCCATGTCCCCGGCCGCGCCCTGGGCGCCCCGGTAGACGCGCCCGGAGGCGATGATGCCGCAGCCGATGCCGGTGGCGGCCTTGATGAACAGCAGGTGCTCTGCCTCGGACCAGGAGGTGAAGTGCTCGCCGAGGGCCATGATGTTGACGTCGTTGTCGACCAGGACCGGCACCGGCCACCGCTCGCGCACGTACGCGGGCACGTCGAAGCCGTCCCAACCGGGCATGATCGGCGGGTTCACGGCCTTCCCGGTGGAGTGCTCGACCGGCCCGGGCAGGCCGATACCGACCCCGAGCAGGTCCGACGCGGGCCGCTCGACCTCGTCGAGCAGCTTGTGGCCGTGGTCGACCACCCAGTCCAGGACCGCCTCCGGGCCCAGGGCGATGTCGAGGTCGGCGTTGGTCTGGGCCAGCACGGTCCCGGCCAGGTCGGTGATCGCCAACCGGGCGTGGGTCGCGCCCAGGTCGGCGCCGAGGGCGATGCGCGCGTGCGGGTTGAACGCGAACGTCGCCGGGGGCCTGCCGCCGGTCGAGGCCGTCTCGCCGGATGGGGCGATGAGCCCGGCCGCCAGGAGCGCGTCGACCCGACCGGCCACGGTCGAGCGGGCCAGGCCGGTGAGGGCGGCGAGCTCCGACCGGGTACGGGGCGTGCCGTCGCGCAGCAGCTGGAGCAGCGGGCCGGCCCCGGTCGGAGCCGCCGGTCGGTGCGTTGCGGCCGTATCTTCCGTCATTCTGCTAGTGAATCACACCTTCTGCGACGTCGAGATGACGTAACTATTTCATAACGACGCACAACTTTTGCTTGCTCGATGTCATAAGTCCGCCCTAGGCTCACCGTATGGCTCCAGTCACAATCAGCAGGCCGACGACGTACCGCGCCGCCATCATCGGCACCGGCTTCATGGGAAGGGTCCACGCCCGCGCCATCGCCGCCGCCGGAGGGCAGGTCGCCGGGATCTCCGGATCCAGCCCCGAGCGCGCCCGCGCCGCCGCCGCCTCGCTCCGGGCCGACGCGGTCTTCGACGACGTCGCCGAGCTGATCGAGGCCGCCGACGTCGTCCACGTGTGCACCCCCAACCACCTCCACGCGCCCCTGGCGCTGGCCGCGATCGAAGCCGGAAAGCACGTGGTGTGCGAGAAGCCGCTGGCGGTCGACGCCGCCTCGGCCCAGACCATGACCGAGGCCGCCGCCGCGGCCGGAGTGGTCGCCGCCGTCCCCTTCGTCTACCGCTTCCACCCGATGGTCCGCGAGGCCCGCGCCCGCGTCGCCGCCGGCCGGATCGGCCGCCTCACCCTCGCCCACGGCTCCTACCTCCAGGACTGGCTGCTGCGGCCCGACGACGACAACTGGCGGGTCGACGCCGACAAGGGCGGGGCCCTGCGGGCCTTCGGCGACATCGGATCCCACTGGTGCGACCTGCTCGAATTCGTCACCGGCGACCGCATCAGCGCCGTCTCGGCCCAACTGGCCACCGCCAACGAGCGCCGCGGCGGCCGCGCCGTGTCCACCGAGGACATCGTGATCCTCCAGTTCGCCACCGCCGGAGGCATGGTGGGCTCCACCGTCGTCAGCCAGGTCTCCGCCGGACGCAAGAACCGCCTCTACCTCGAAGTCTCCGGCACCGAGAACACCGTCGCCTTCGACCAGGAGCAGCCCGAGACCCTGTGGGTCGGCGGCCGAGGCGCCAACGCCGTGGTCATGCGCGACCCCGACCACCTCAGCCCCGACGCGGCCCGCCTCGCCCATGTCCCGGCCGGGCACCCCCAGGGCTACCGGGAATGCTTCGACGACTTCGTCGCCGACGTCGGCGAGGCCGTCGCCGGACGCGCCCCCGACGGGCTACCGGTCTTCGCCGACGGACTGCGCGCCGCCCGCATCGCCGAGGCCGTCGCCGCCTCGGCCCGGAACCGCCAGTGGGTGGAGGTGGCCCAGTGACCGAATCGACGGTGCTGACCATGCGCGGCATCGACAAATCGTTCCTCGGCGTCCGGGTCCTGCGCTCGGTCGACCTCGACGTGCGCCCCGGCGAGGTCCACGCCCTGGTGGGGGAGAACGGCGCCGGCAAGTCCACGCTGATGAAGATCCTCGCCGGCGTACACACTGCCGACGCCGGCACCATCACCCTGGGCGGCCGCGCCGTCTCCTTCACCCACCCCCTCCAGGCCCAGCACGCCGGAGTCGCCACCGTCTTCCAGGAGTTCAACCTCCTGCCCGACCTCAGCGTCGCCGAGAACATCTTCCTGGGCCGCGAACCCAGACGCCGCGGCATGATCGACCGCCGCGCCATGACGAAGCGCACCGCGGACCTCCTGTCCGACCTCGGCGTCGACGACCTCGCCCCCGGCGCCAAGGTCGGATCCCTGTCCGTGGCGCACCAGCAGATCGCCGAGATCGCCAAGGCCATGAGCCAGGGCGCCGACCTGGTGTGCATGGACGAGCCGACCGCCGCGCTCGCCGACGCCGAAGTCGAACTGCTCTACCGGCTCGTCGAGCGCCTCCGCGAACGCGGCGTGGCCGTCCTCTACGTCTCCCACCGCCTCCGCGAGATCTTCGACCTGTGCGACCGCATCACCGTCCTCAAGGACGGCGAACTGGTCGACAGCGTCGCCGCCGCCGACATCACCCCCGACGACCTGGTCACCCTCATGGTCGGACGCCGCATCGAGGCCGCCTTCCCCGAACCGCTACCCGACACCGACCACGGCGACGTCCGCCTGGAGATCAGCGGCGGCGGCAACGCCTGGCTCGACGGCATCGACCTCACCGTCCGCGCCGGAGAGATCGTCGGCCTGGCCGGACTCCAGGGCTCGGGCCGCACCGAGATCGCCGAAGCGGTCTTCGGCATCGCGCCCTTCACCCGCGGGACGGTCGCCGTCGACGGCCGACCGGTCAAGCTCACCGGACCCCGCAAGGCCATCGCCGCCGGGATCGCCATGGTCACCGAGGACCGCAAGGCCCACGGCCTGGCCCTGCGCCAATCGGTGCGCGCCAACGCCCGCATGGTCCTGGACGCCAACCGCCGCGCCCACTCCCGGGCCCGCGTCGAGAGGATCCCCAGCATCCTCTCCAGCCTCGACCTGGTCGCGCGCGGACCCGACCAGGAGGTCAGATACCTCTCCGGCGGCAACCAGCAGAAGGTCGTCGTCGCCAAATGGCTCGCCACCGAACCGGGCGTGATCGTCCTCGACGAACCCACCCGCGGCATCGACGTCGGCGCCAAGCACCGGCTCTACACCGCCATCCGCGCCCTCGCCGCCGAAGGACTGGCCGTCCTGCTCATCGCCTCCGAACTGATCGAGGTCATCGGCCTGGCCGACCGCATCGCGGTCCTCCACGACGGCCGCATCGCCGGAGAACTCCCCGCCGGCGCCACCGAGAAGCAGGTCATGGCCTACGCGACCGGACGGAGCCCCCGATGAGCGTCCGCCGCCTCGACACCACCGCCCTGATCTACCTCGCCCTGCTCGGCGTCGTCGCCGTCGGGGGCATCGCCGTCGCCGCCGACGGCGGCAACCTGTTCAGCCCGGCCAACCTCGGCGACATGTTCACCCGCACCAGCCTCACCGGCTTCCTCGCCATCGGCATGACCCTGGTGATCCTGTGCCGCTCCCTGGACCTGTCGGTCGGCTACACCGCCGCCCTGTCCAGCCTCGTCGCGGCCACCACCATGGACGGACAGGTCGCGAACATCCCCCTCGGCATCGCCGCGGTCCTCCTCGTTTCCGGGCTCGTCGGCGCCGCCAACGGCGCCATTGTCGCCTACCTGGGAGTCAACCCGTTCATCACGACCCTCGGGGTCGGCCTGATCATCAAGGGCTACCTCGACACCCAGTACCGCGGCCCCGCCGGAGACGTCCCGCGCGACTTCCAGCGCTTCGGCTACGACGGCATCGCCCACATCCCCGTCTCCACCCTCGTCATGCTCGCCGTCGCCGCCGCCGGGATCTGGTTCCTGCGCTCGACCCGCACCGGCCACCACATGTACGCCGTCGGCGGCAACATCGACGTCGCCCGCATGTCCGGCATCCGGACCGACCGCACCCTCATGACCGCCCACATCCTGTGCGGCATGTGCGCCGGGCTCGCCGGGCTCCTCCTGGCCTCCCGCTTCGGCACCGGCTCGGCCGAGGTCTACACCAACCTGTACGAACTGGACGCCATCGCCGCGGTCGTCCTCGGCGGCACCCTCCTGCTCGGCGGGCGGGGCGGCGTCGCCGGGACCGTCGCCGGAGTCGCCATCCTGGCCGTCCTCGACACCGTGTTCAACGTCCTCCAAGTCGACCCGTTCGCCAAGGACGTCCTGCGCGGCGCGATCATCATCGCCGCCGTCGCCATCTACGCCCGCCGCCAGATCGACCGCAGCGCCCGCCGGCCCCGCTTCACCGCGGCCGACGCCGCACCGACCCCCGGGAGGCCCGCATGAGCCGACTGCGCAGCGCCGCCGCCGCGCTCGCCGGAGGCGGCACCGGCACCGTCTTCGCGCTCCTGATCGCGATCTTCGCGGTCGTGGCCGCGGTCAACCCGGGATTCTTCGAGGCCCCCTCCCTGATGGCCTTCCTCAAGCAGGCCGCGCCCCTGGTGATCCTCGCGGCCGGCCAGTACTTCGTGATCGTCTCGGGCAACTTCGACCTCTCGGTCGGGGCCCTGGTCGGCGCCCAGGTCGTCATCGCCGCGCGCCTGATCGACGGCGAGGAGTCCCGCACCCTCCCCGTCATCGGGCTCATGCTCCTGTTCGGCGCGGCCGTCGGCCTGGCCAACGGCCTGATCACCACCGCCCTGAAGGTCCAGTCCTTCATCACCACCCTCGGCATGCTGCTGGTCCTGTACGGAGCGATCCGACTGTGGACCGGCGGCGCGCCCACCGGCAGCCTCTCGGAGTCCTTCCGCGAGGCCGGCCGCATGGGCATCGAGAACGTCCCCCTGCTCGGCCAGATCCCGTGGGCGCTGCTGATCATGCTCGCCCTCGGCGCCGGAGCCGTCCAGCTCATGCGCACCCGCTTCGGACGAGTCCTCATCGCCACCGGCGACAACGAACTCGCCACCGCCCGTTCCGGCGGGCGCGTCGACACCGTCCGCACCACCGCCTTCGTCCTCTCCGGACTCTCGGCCACCGTCGCCGGCATCCTCATCGGCGGCTTCGCCGGCGTCAGCGCCCAGGTCGGCGAGGGCATGGAGTTCACCGTCATCACCGCCGTCGTCCTCGGCGGCGTCGTGCTCGGCGGCGGCCAGGGCTCGGTCGTCGCCGCCATGGGCGGGGCCCTCACCCTGGAAGCCCTGTTCACCCTGTTCAACCAGCTCGCGCTCCCGGCTTCGCTGCGTCCCAGCGTCCAGGGCGCCATCATCATCGCCGCCGTCGCCTACGCCGCCAGGCAGCGCCGACTCACGTCCCGCAAGCCTCAACGCGAGGCCCGGCCACTAACCGCAACTCCCTCATAAGAAGAAGGTCCGACCATGCACAGAACCCGCCAAGCCCTCGCCGCAGCGGCCGCCATCGGCCTGCTCGCCGCGACCGCCTGCACCAGCGAGACACCGGACGAACCGGCACCGGAAGACGACCAGTCCACCGCCGAAAGCGGCGACGAATGGTTCGACCAGGCCGAATACGATCGCCAACTGGAGCAGCGCGGCATCGAGCCCGAAGGGGACCCCGCCGCGCCCTGGCTCCAGGCCATCGAACCCGAATGGGTCGACACTGCCGAGTACGCCCAGGAGGGCGGCGACCACACGGTCTGCTTCTCCAACGCCTCGGTCTCCAACCCCTGGCGCGTCACCGGCTGGATCACCATGCAGCAGCAGGTCGAGGTCCTCCAGGACGAGGGCCGGATCGGCGAGTTCCGGCACTCCGACGCCGCCGACGACGACGATCAGCAGATCTCCGACATCCAGGCGTTCGTCGACTCCGGCGACTGCGACGCGATCATCATCTCCCCGTCCACGACCGCCACGCTCACGCCCGCGGTCGAGACCGCCTGCGCCTCGGGCGTCCCGGTCGTCGTCTTCGACCGCGGCGTCAACACCGACTGCGCGGTCACCTTCATCCACCCGATCGGCGGCTACGCCTTCGGCGCCGACGCCGCCGAGTTCCTGGTCGACGAGCTCGAACCCGGCTCGACGGTGCTGGCGCTGCGCATCCTGCCCGGCGTCGACGTCCTCGAACACCGCTGGGCCGCCGCCCAGGAGGTCTTCGCCGACTCCGACCTGGAGATCCTCGGCAACGAGTTCACCGGCGGCGACGCCGCCGAGATCAAGAACATCGTCACCCAGTACCTCCAGCGCGGCGACGTCGACGGCATCTGGATGGACGCCGGAGACGGGGCCGTGGCCGCCGTCGAGGCGTTCGAGGACGCCGGACAGCCCTACCCGGTCATGTCCGGCGAGGACGAGTTGTCGTTCATGCGCAAGTGGGACGAGACCGGCATGACCGCCATCGCCCCGGTCTACTCCAACTTCCAGTGGCGCACCCCGGTCCTGGCCGCGAGCATGATCCTCTCCGGCGAGGAGGTCCCCGCCGAGTGGGTCCTGCCCCAGGAGCCGATCACCGAGGCCGAACTGGACGACTACCTCGACCGCAACGCCGACATGCCCTCGCTGCACTACGCCAAGTTCGGCGGCGAGGACCTGCCCGGCTTCCCCGACGCCTGGCGGGACCGTTGAGGCGTCAGCTAGGAGTCAACACCTGGGTCTGGGCCTCGCCGCTTGACGACGAGGCCCTGGCCCGGCTCGCCCCGACCATCCGCGACTGGGGCTTCGACGCGATCGAGCTCCCCGTCGAGAACCTCGGGGACTGGAACCCGGGCCGGGCCGCCGACCTGCTCGCCGAGCTCGGCCTGGACGCCACCGTCGTCCTGGTCATGGGCCCTGGCCGCGAACTGGTCGAGGCCGACTCCGCGACCGTGGCCGACACCCAGGACTACCTGCGCGGCGTCGTCGACGCCGCCGCCGCGGTCGGCTCGACCGTCATCGCCGGCCCCGCCTACGCCTCGGTCGGCCGGACCTGGCCGATCGAGGACCGCGCCGCCGCCTACGCCGAACTGCGCGAGCACCTCGCGCCGGTGGGGGAGTACGCCGCCGCCCGCGGGGTCACCGTCGCCGTCGAACCGCTCAACCGCTACGAGACCAGCGTCCTCAACACCGTCGACCAGGCCCTGGAGGCGCTCGACGGCCTCGGCGGCTGCGCGCTGGCCCTGGACGTCTACCACCTCAACATCGAGGAGACCGACATCCCGGCCGCGATCGAGCGCGCGAGCGGCCGCATCGGCCACGTCCAGGTCTGCGCCAACGACCGCGGAACGCCCGGGCGCGACCACCTCGACTGGACCGGCATACTGGGCGCCCTGGACCGGTCCGGGTACACCGGGCCGCTGGTGATCGAATCGTTCACCGCGCACAACGCCACCATCGCCACCGCCGCCTCGATCTGGCGACCACTGGCGCCCACACAGGACGCCCTCGCCGTCGACGGCCTGCACTTCCTGAGGAGCCTGACCGATGCCTAGACCCATCACCCTCTTCACCGGCCAGTGGGCGGACATTCCCTTCGAGGAGCTGTGCCGTCGCGCCTCCGAATGGGGCTACGACGGACTCGAACTCGCCTGCTGGGGCGACCACCTCGACGTCCGCCGCGCCGCCGAGGACGCCGGCTACGCCGCCGGGCGCCGCGCGACGCTCGAAGAGCACGGGCTGGGCCTGTGGGCGATCTCCAACCACCTGGTCGGCCAGGCCGTCTGCGACGACCCGATCGACCAGCGGCACAAGGACATCCTTCCCGGCCACGTCTGGGGCGACGGGGAACCCGAAGGCGTCCGGCGGCGGGCCGCCGAGGAGATGAAGACCACCGCCCGCGCCGCGGCCGCCCTCGGCGTCGACACCGTCATCGGCTTCACCGGCTCGGCCATCTGGAAGTACGTGGCCATGTTCCCGCCGGTCCCGGAGACCACCATCGACGCCGGCTACACCGACTTCGCCGACCGCTGGAACCCGGTCCTCGACGTCTTCGACTCGGTCGGCGTCCGCTTCGCCCACGAGGTCCACCCCTCCGAGATCGCCTACGACTACTGGTCGACCCACCGCGCGCTCGAAGCGGTCGGCCACCGGGACGCGTTCGGCCTCAACTGGGACCCCAGCCACATGGTCTGGCAGGGCATCGACCCGGCCGCGTTCCTCTACGACTTCCGCGACCGCATCTACCACGTCGACTGCAAGGACACCCGCCAGCGCTTCGACGGCCGCAACGGCCGCCTCTCCTCCCACCTGCCGTGGGGCGACGCCCGCCGCGGCTGGGACTTCGTCTCCACCGGCCACGGCGACGTCCCCTGGGAGGACTGCTTCCGCGTCCTCAACGCCATCGGCTACACCGGCCCGATCTCCGTCGAATGGGAGGACGCGGGCATGGACCGCCTGCGGGGCGCGGCCGAGGCGGTCGAATACGTGAGGAACCTGGCCTTCGACAAGCCCGAAGCGTCCTTCGACTCGGCGTTCAGCTCCGACCGGGAGAACTGACCGGCACCGGCCGGCCCGGAGCCCGCTGGTCGACCACCCGGAGGCGCGGCGCGAACCGCGACACGGCCGCCGCCACCTCCGGGGCGAGACGGTGCGACAGCCTGGCGCTGTGCTTCTGGATCCCTCCTGGCAGCCACTCGGGGACGCCGTTGCCGCGAAGGTCCTCGGGGCCCCACCGCTTCGCGTCCGCAGTCCGCTGGAAGGCCCTGGTCCGCTCGGTGTCCCGCACCAGCCCCACCTGCGGCCGCCACCCGGGGAGGAAACCGAACCGCCTGACCCTCCTGCGCCACACCACGACCCGGTCGAGCTCCTCCCACTTCACGTGGGCGTTGCCCTTGCCGTGCAGGCGGACCCCCTCGGCGTCGGCTCGCAGCACCTTGGAGCGCCGGAAGGAGAAGACCACCAGCACCAGCGAGAGACCGAGCGCGGCCGTGCCCGAGTACAAGGGTCTGGTCCAGGCCCACGACTCGTCGTCGTAGCCCATCGTGACCTCGTTCCAGTAGTAGACCGTGCCGGACCCGGCGTCGATCATGGCGAGCGGAGTGACGACGAGTGTCACGACACCCAGCGCCAGCCCGAACCAGCCGGGCCACTGAACGCGGTCTCTGACCGTGATCGCGTCGTCGTCGGGCATGGGTGTTCCTTCCGTGGGGGCCGAGCCCGATTATGCCCGCGCGTCGAGGCTCACGCGGTCTCGGTCACCGGGGCCGCCGAGAGCGCCACGATCGCGTCGACCAGCCGCGTGGCGGTCTCGGCCCAGGTGGTGGCGGTGGTCCGGTCGCGGCCCGCGCCTAGCAGAAGGCGCCCCCGTCAGGACTTGACGTAGTCGGCCAGGTGCTCGCCCGTGAGGGTCGAGCGGTCCGCGACGAGGTCGGCGGGGGTGCCCTCGAAGACGATCCGGCCGCCGTCGTGGCCGGCGCCTGGGCCGAGGTCGATGATCCAGTCGGCGTGCGCCATGACCGCCTGGTGGTGCTCGATGACGATGACGGTCTTGCCGGAGTCCACCAGCCGGTCGAGCAGGCCGAGCAACTGCTCCACGTCGGCCAGGTGCAGGCCGGTGGTCGGCTCGTCCAGCACGTAGACCCCGCCCTTGTCGCCCATGTGGGTTGCCAGCTTGAGCCGCTGCCGCTCCCCGCCGGACAGGGTGGTCAGCGGCTGCCCGAGCTTGAGGTAGCCCAGCCCGACGTCGGCGAGCCGGTCGAGGATCCGGTGCGCGGCGGGCGTGCGGGCCTCGCCGGAGGAACCTCGCCCTTTGCTTCGGCTCGCACGCTCGCCGAAGAATTCCTCGGCCTGGGCCACCGACATCGCCAGGACCTCGCTGATGTCGCGGCCGTCCAGCTTGTACTCCAGGACCGAGGCCTCGAACCGCTTGCCCCCGCAGTCCTCGCACGGTGTGGCCACCGTCTCCATGAAGCCCAGCTCGGTGTAGATGACGCCGTTGCCGTTGCAGGTCGGGCAGGCGCCCTCGGAGTTGGCGCTGAACAGCGCCGGCTTGACCCCGTTGGCCTTGGCGAACGCCTTGCGGATCGGGTCGAGCAGACCGGTGTAGGTCGCCGGATTGCTGCGCCGCGAGCCCTTGATCGCGCCCTGGTCGATCGTCACCACGCCCTCCCGGCCGGACACCGAGCCCTCTATCAGGGAGCTCTTGCCCGACCCGGCCACGCCGGTGACCACGGTCAGCACGCCCAGCGGGATGTCGACGTCGACGCCCTGGAGATTGTGGGAGGAGGCCCCGCGCACCTCGAGGGCCCCGGCGTGCTTCCGCACCGACTCCTTCAGAGTGGCCCGGTCGTCCAGGTGCCGGCCGGTGAGGGTGTCGGCCGCCCGCAGCGCCTCGACGCCGCCCTCGAAGACGATCTCGCCGCCGTCGGCGCCGGCGCGCGGGCCGAGGTCGACCACGTGGTCGGCGATCGCGATCACCTCCGGCTTGTGCTCGACGACCAGCACCGTGTTGCCCTTGTCGCGCAACTGCATGAGCAGGTCGTTCATCCGCTGGATGTCGTGCGGGTGGAGGCCGATCGTCGGCTCGTCGAACACGTAGGTGACGTCGGTGAGCGAGGAACCGAGGTGCCGGAGCATCTTGATGCGCTGCGACTCGCCGCCCGAGAGCGTGCCGGAGGGGCGCTCCAGGCTCAGGTAGCCGAGCCCGAGCTCCACGAACGAGTCGAGGTTGTCCCGGAGCCCGGCCAGCAGCGGCGCCACCGACGGCTCGTCGAGTTCGCGGATCCACTCGGCCAGGTCGGTGATCTGCATGGCGCACAGGTCGGCGATGTTCTTGCCCCTGATCTTCGAGGACCGGGCCGACTCGCTGAGCCGGGTTCCGCCGCACGCAGGGCAGGACTTGAAGACCGCGGCCCGCTCGACGAACCTGCGGATGTGCGGCTGGAGCGATTCGACGTCCTTGGACAGCATCGACTTCTGGATCTTGGGGATCAGGCCCTCGTAGGTGATGTTGATGCCCTTGGCCTTGATCTTGCCGGGCTCCCGGTAGAGGAAGTCGTGCAGCTCCTGCTCGGAGTAGTCGCGGATCGGCTTGTCGGGGTCGAGGAAGCCGGACTCGCTGTAGGTCTGCACCATCCAGCCGTCGGCCTTGTACCCGGGGATCGTGATCGCGCCCTCGTTGAGTGACTTGGAGTCGTCGAAGACCTCGGCGAGGTCGATGTCGGAGACCGTGCCGCGGCCCTCGCACTCCGGGCACATCCCGCCGTGGTAGACCGCCTGCTTGACGACCGTCTTCTCGCCGGTGGCCTCGTTGGTCATGACCCCGCTGGCCTTGCGCGCCGGGACGTTGAACGAGAAGGCGGTCGGCGGGCCGACCTGCGGCGTCCCGGTCCTGCTGAACAGCACCCGCAGGATCGCGTTGGTGTCGGTGACCGTGCCGACCGTGGAGCGCGGGTTGGCGCCCATCCGCTCCTGGTCGACGATGATCGCGGTGGTCAGGCCGCTGAGCACGTCGACCTCCGGCCGGCCCAGCGAGGGCATGAAGCCCTGGAGGAAGGCCGGGTAGGTCTCGTTGATCAGCCGCTGCGACTCCGAGGCGATCGTGTCGAACACCAGCGAGCTCTTGCCCGAACCAGAGACGCCGGTGAACACCGTCAAGCGCCGCTTGGGCAGCTCCACGCTGACGTCCTTGAGGTTGTTCTCCCGCGCGCCGCGGACGCTGATCAGGTCGTGGCTGTCGGCGGCGTGGGGTGCGCTGTCCGCCTGCTTGGCCTTGCTCAATCTTCTCTCCATCCGTAGGGCGGGGCCGCCCGCGCGGCCCCGCCGGGGTTTCCTGGCCTGGTTGGTTCGGTTTCGAGCATCCGCTCCGGGTCCGACGTTTTCGGCTAGCCGCGCTCCTGGATTCGGACCGTGTTGCCGGCCGGGTCGCGGAAGGCGCAGTCGCGCGAGCCCCACGGCTGGTCGGTCGGCTCCTGCATGACCTCGGCGCCGGAAGCCTGCACGCGCTCGAAGACGTCGTCGAGGTCGCCGGTGGCGAGCATGATGCTCTGATAGGTGCCCTTGGCCATCATCTCGGCGATGGTCTTGCGCTCCTCATCGGTGATGCCGGGCTCGGCCCCCGGCGGGTGCAGGACGAGGTTGACCTCGGGCTGACCGGCGGGGCCGACGGTGTTCCAGTGCATCCCGCCGTACTCGACCTGCTTGCGGACCTCGAAGCCGAGGGTGTCGCGGTAGAAGGCCAGGGAGGCCTCCGGGTCGTCGTGCGGCAGGAACGTGGTGTGAATCGTGATGTCCATGGCAGCAACTCTAGGCAGCGCCGGGGACCTGCGCTTCTCGATTCCTGATCGGTCTGGTGACCCGTTTGACGACGCACGGCGGCATGCCCTCCATCGGGTCGGTCTCCCGCTCCTTGTAGGCGCTGGGGGACATGCCGACCAGCTCGGTGAAGCGGGTGCTGAAGGTGCCCAGCGAGGAGCATCCGACCTCGAAGCAGACCTCGGTGACCGACTTGCCGCCGCGCCGCAGCAGCGCCATGGCGCGCTCGATGCGGCGCGTCATGAGATAGGAGTACGGCGATTCGCCGTAGGCGGCCCGGAACTGCCTGCTGAGGTGCCCGGCCGACATGTTGACTCCGCGCGCCAGCGCAGCGACGTTGAGCGGCCGCGCGTACTCCCGGTCCATCCGATCCCGCACCCGCCGCAGCAACGCGAGATCCCGAAGCCGCTGGTCATCGACCGATCTGCTGCCCACACGCACGATGATGCCACAACCGGCCGACGACCGTCCGCCCCTCGGAGCCCTCCGTTCAGTCCCGGCGGAGTGAGGGGGCCGCGAGCAGGCCCAGGCAGGCCAGGCGGCGCTGAGCACGCAGGTGCCGATCCACTCGTAGTCGGACCAGACGGGCGACACGGCGGCCCCGCCGGCCGCGCCGCCCGCGAAGAACAGGGTCATGAATACCGCGTTGAGGCGGCTGCGCGCCTCCGGACGCAGTTCGTAGCAGGTGCTCTGGGAGGCGTTGAGCATGGAGGTGTGCCCGACGTTGATCAGGACGATCCCGGCGATGAGCCAGGCGATCCGGCCGTCGTGGGCCGGGATCATCACCAGCCAGGCGATGATCGACAGCATCAGGCCGGCGGTCATGACGGCCTTGGCGTGGCCCCGGTCGACGATGCGCCCGGCGGTCGGCATCGACAGCGGGCCGATGAAAGCCGATCAGTCCGATCAGGCCGATGGCCGCAGCAGTCCTATCGGCCGGCGATCCGCTCGAGCAGCCTCGGACGGTCGAGGTCGGTTCGCGGTCGCCACTCGGCGGCATGCACCTCATCCGCACTGGGGTCGAGTTCCGTCCGGCTTGCCCGGAAAAGGTACTGGACATCGAAATGCCGATGCGGGCCTTCGCCCTTGTCCGGGTTCTCCGGGATCGAATGGGCGTCTACCAGGATCGGGTCCCGGTCGAGGATCTCGAGACCCATCGGATCGACCCCAGTCTCCTCGTTGGCCTCCCGGAGCGCGGCTCCCACGAGGGATTCGTCCGTCGCTTCGAGGTGGCCCCCGGGCTGCAGCCACCGTTTGTGAAACCGGTGGTGGACCAGGAGGAGGCGTCCCCGTCCGTCGAGGATGATCGCGGACGCTGTGAAGTGGCCGGACATGGCCTGCCGCGTGAGGCACCGCGGATACTCGTGAATGAGCAGCTCATCGATCAACGACCGGTCAGCGGGCCATCGTTCCCGATAAGAGGTGAGAACGCTACGCAGATGGGCGTGGCTAATCGGCATGGCCTCATCCTGCCACGGGCATTCGAAGCCTCGCGCGGTGCCGCACAAGGGCACGGGAGATCTGTGCGACGGGGAGGCAGGCGCGGTGTTGCGGCCGAACGGGATCCGGTCCGTCGGTCGCTGTCGGATCGGCGACAGTGCGGCGGGAGTCGGCTCCGCTCAGAGCCGGAAATGCGCATATCGAACGGGCAATACGATTGGAACTCCTGTATCGCGTGTCCCAAGTGCCTCATTCGCGATAGCCCGGAACCGCCCCTGCTTGATCACTTTTCCCCGGCGAAATTCAAGGCCACTGTGATGTGTTGCGACTCTTCAGATCAGGGAGTCCCAACACGCTCGAACTGCGGCTGTGCCGAGTGATCGAGCATCTCGTTATAAGCTATAGAGATGAGTACCTTCAAAGCCAAGTATGCGAATGAAATCGATGGTTCGACCGAGTTGGTGCAAGCGGCAATTGATCATGCTTTCCGAGAACTGGAAGGCGACACCACCGGGCATGACCTACACCATGTGATGCGGGTCTTCCGGATGGCGCAGCGATTGGCGAGGGCCGAGGGCGCCGACCTCGAGACCGTCGAGCTCATCGCGGCACTGCACGACGTCAGCGACTTCAAGTTCACCGGCGATGACATGTCCGGTGCCCGTGAGGCCAAGCGTTGGCTCCTCGAGCAGGGCGTGGACGAGGATATGGCCGGACTCGTCTCCGGGAATGTCGCGGGGATCTCATTCAAGGGCGCGGACACCGTCACGATGCCGCTGACATTGGAGGGTGAGTGCGTGCAGGACGCGGACCGACTCGACGCCCTCGGCGCCATCGGTATAGCCCGGTGCTTCACATACGGCGGCAGTAAGGGCCGCGACCTGCATGACCCTTTGATACCGGTCCAGCATCACTCGACGACCAAACAGTATCTCGATCATCGAGGGACGAGCATCAACCATTTCTATGAAAAGCTGCTCCTGCTGAAAGATCGACTCAATACGAAATCGGCTCGAGAAATTGCGGAGCAGCGGCACGCATTCATGGAGGCGTATCTCGAGCAGTTCTATGCCGAATGGGATTCTCGCGCCTGAGCGTTCCGTTTGGTCGCGCTAGTGAGGAGGTGCGATGTCGGAGACGGTCTTCGATACCGCTTCCAGATTACTCTCGGTGGAGTCGTTCCGAGAACTCTGCCTGTCGGTGCTGGAACGCTGCCTCCTCGGCGAAGGACGATTCGAGGCCGGACGATTCGGCCGGGATCAGCACTCCTCGGCGTCGGCCGGGGCAGTGCTGAACGGTGTGGCATCGATCCCCTGTGTACCGTATGAAGTCCGCCGGCGCACACAGAAGCTCGGATACTCGCTCATCGGCCCCGACGGGCGCTTGAAAGGACATGATGAGCAGCCCGACGACGGCACGACCAGCTGGTCTCTCGCGCAGGTTCTCCTAGGGGTGTCGAAAGCGGCCGATTCGAGATTCGTCAGGTCGTCTCGCTATCGCAGAGCGCTGTCGCGCCTGCTCGAATTCCAGGATCGCGGTACCGGAGCCTGGCTCCTCCGCGAAGGAGACGTCGAAGACATCTCCTTCGCTTTCTATCCGGTCCTGCTGTTCGACCGCCTGCTGCGCTCTGACGCCGCGCCCGCCGAGGTGGTGGCAGAGCCCCTGCGGTCGACGGCCCGGCATCTGCTCGATGTCGCGCCGTCGACGGCCCCGACCAATATGGTCCTCGCCGTCTCGGCTCTGGACCGTATCTCCGAACTGGGAGAACTGACCGGTCCGCAGCACACGCAGTATCTGGCGTGCAAGGCACGGTTGCAGTCGTGCCTGGTCGACGACGCGGGCGACCTGCGACTCGAAGACTTGTACCTCCAGAACGAACTCCAGCCGCGCTGGCATTCGGTGACCTGGAGCCCGCTGCTGTACGCATGCTCGAGGGCGTGGGGCGGTGTGCGGTCCGGCCACAATCTCCAGATAGCGGACCGACTGATAGAAACATACGACTCGGCGGAGAACGGCTGGCTCGGTCCCTCCCGGACCGCCGGGACGGCCTGTTCGTGGGCTTCGTCCCTGGGGCTGCTCAATGTCTATCTGCTGGCCCGCGACCTCTCGGCCGCCGACATCAGTGCGAGAGAGTTCCTGAGGTCGGCGGAGTCGGCGCGGACCCGCAGGCGGTTCGACATAGTCATCTCCTTCGGGGGACCGGACCGAATGGTGGCTCAGGAGATTCGCGACCACCTCGTGGCAGCCGGGCTCCGGGTCTTCTTCGACACCGATTTCAGGCATGCTCTGCTCGGAGAGGACCTTGCGGTCACGCTCCAGGACATCTACTTCCGCCGCAGTCGCTATGCGGTGGCGGTCCTGTCGAAGTCGTTCCTGAAGTCGAAGTGGGCGGGAAACTGGGAGTGGAAGGCGGTCCTGGCTCGGATGAACAATCAACAGCAGGGATACCTCCTGCCCTACTTCCTGGAAGATGTGGAGGTCCCGGGTCTGAACCCGACTATCGGATTTCTCTCCTCCGACCACGTCTCACCGCGCGAGTTCGCCGAAGTGGTCATACAGAAGGTGACTGGAATCCGCGGCGGTCGAGTTCGCTAGCGCGCGTCGCGCGATTCCGCCGCCACGAGGTCGGGAGGCGTCGGCGCCGTCAGGCATAGTAGACCGATGTCCGTGCCAGGAAGGAATCCGATGCGTCCCGCAGATCTGGAGGGCGACCCCGATCGCGTCGACTGCGACTTCTGCCGAATCGGCTCCGGCTCGAGCGATACAGAGGAAGTCCTGCGAACCGATGCCGCCGTGGGATTCTTCCCCCGGCACCCGGCGGCGGTCGGCCACACCCTGATAATTCCGCGAGAACACGTCCCCGACATATGGGAACTCGAGAGCGGGCTCGCCGGGGCACTCGCAGAGGCCAGCCTGGCTGTGGCGCATGCGATACGATCCGTCCTGGATCCCGACGGGCTCTCGGTCATCCAGTCGAACGGCGCGGTCGCCTCGCAGACTGTGATGCACCTGCACATTCACTTGGTCCCCAGGTGGGAAGGCGACAGGCTGCCGAGCATTTGGCCCCCGCGGACGGCGATGTCAGAGGAGCGGCTCAGATCGGTCGGTTCGGCTATTCGAAGAAATCTGAAGCTGATGCGGTGAATCGGACCGAGAACCGCCTGCCCCTCGGCTAACCGCACGAGCGACCAGGCCAGCGCTCCGCCTCCGGCGATCGCCAAAGGCGTGTAGAAGCCGACTACTGACCACGACTTGAGCACCGAGGACCAAGTGCAGCAAGCGAGATAGGCGCTTCGATCCATTGAGTACACTTCGAGTCTTCCGTGGCGTGCGTCCTCATACAGGCAGCGGAACAGGCGTTCCTCTCGAAGATAGCGGCAGTCCAGATAGCAGAGGAAGCCGACCGCGGTCAAGCCGAGTATCGAGAATAATGGAATCGATCCCGCAGCCGATACCCCGTAGGCCGCCGTTGAGACCGCTACACCCCACCCCTTCGTCGTCGATGACAGCCCCGACATCCTGGCGATCACCGCCTGGATGAAGTCGAGGTGCTTTCGCTGGTCATCGTCGAGGTGTGGTGGACCGCTCATCAATCGATGATCGCACGCGGTCCTCGCCCTCTGCGCGGACCGACCGGACCGAGCGGTCAAGGGGCGAGTCTTGGGAGGGCGGTGGTGAGTAGGTTACGGACCTTGTCGAGGTTGGCCTCGAAGACCTTGAAGACCGCCTTCTGGGTCACCGGTTCTATGTCGGGGTCGCCCTCCAGGCCCGCGTCGTAGTCGGTGACCAGGGCTATGCCCGCGAAGGGGATGCCCGCCTCCATCGCCAGAGGGGCCTCGGGGGACTGGGTCATGTTCACCACGTGCCAGCCGGCGTCCCGGTGCCACTGGGATTCGGCGCGGCTGGAGAAGCGGGGGCCGTTGATCACCACGACCGTGCCGCCGTCGTGGGCCCTCACGCCGACCTCGCCGGCCGCTTCGAGGAGCACCTCGCGCAGGCCCTGGTCGTACGGGTCGGCGAAGGGGACGTGCGTCGGGCCGTCCGTGAACTCGTCGTAGAAGGTCGAGGCCCGGCCCCAGGTCCGGTCCACGATCTGGTCGCAGACCACGAACTCGCCGGGCCTGATGCCCGGCTGGAGCGACCCGGCCGCGAACGGGGACACCAGCGCCCGCACGCCGAGCATGCGCATGACCTCCACATTGGCCCGGTAGTTGATCCGGTGCGGCGGGAAGCGGTGGTCGGGTCCGTGCCGGGGCAGGAACGCCGCCCTGACCTCGCCGGGGAAGGTCGCGATCGTCACCGGCGCGCTCGGCGCGCCCCAAGGGGTCGCGATCTCCGCGGTCTCGACCGCTTCGGCCAGCGAGTAGAAGCCGGTGCCGCCGAAGACGCCCACATCGGCTCGGGGGAGGTTCGGATTCACAGTCTGCTCCTCATCGTCGTCTCGCGGCCCGGCCGGCCTCGGCGAGCCGGGCGCGCATGTCGCGGACGGCGCGGAGGGTGCCGCCGACCGTCCCGGTCACTTTGGACTTTCCGACCCTGGCCCGGTAGGGCACCGGCGACTCGGTGACCCGCCAGCCGCTCAGGCCCGCGCGCAGCACCATCTCCAGCGGCCAGCCCGAGCGCCGGTCGGTGATCCCCAGGTCCAGCAGCGCCTCCCGCCGGGCCGCCCGCATCGGTCCGATGTCGGTCACCTCGGCCCCGGCCAGGTGCCGCACCCGCCGTGCCAGGTACCGGTTCGCCATCCGGCTGTGCACCGGCAGCGCCCCCGCCTCGGCCCGCCGCGCCCCCAGCACCAGGTCGGCCTCGCCCCGGGCCACCGGGCCGCAGACGAGCGGCAGATCGGCCGGGTCCAGCGAGGCGTCGCAGTCCATGAACGCCACGATCGGCGCGGTCGCCGCGACCAGGCCCGCGAAGCAGGCCGCCCCGAACCCGCGCCTGGGCTCGACCACGACCTCGGCCCCCAGCCTTGCGGCGACCTCGGCAGAGCCGTCGTCGGAGCCGTTGTCGACCACGATCGGCCGGAACTGCTCGGGCATGCGCCCGAGCACCCACGGGATCGCCTCCCGCTCGTTGAGGACCGGCAGCACCACGTCCACCGCCGGGAGCGAGTCCAGCGCCAGGACCGCGCCGGCCGTGCGCGTCCCCGAGGCCGCCTCGGCGATCGCCCGCGCGTCGCCGATGTCGTCCAGGTCGCGCAGCACCGGCAGTTCGGCCACGTCCATGCCCAGCTCGCGGAGCCGTTCGAGCTGCCGGGCCCCGGTGTCGTCGCGGCTCATCGGCACCTCCTTGAACGCCTCCGGGTGCGGATCGGCGAACCCGATCGCCCACCAGCCGCCGTCCTCGGCCATCCCCAGCGCCGCACCGTGCTCGGCGACGACCGCCAGGCACTCGTCCAGCAACTCGGGAGTCACCTGTGGAGTGTCCATCCCGATCTGGAGGCTCGGCCCGCCCGCGTGCGACCACGCCGAGGCCAGCCGCTCGTTGAACGTCTCGCCCTCCTGCGCGATCACCTCGAAACCGGAGGGCAGCCACGGCCCCGGCTCGCCCTCCAGGGCCAGCAGGCGACGGTCGGCTCCGCAGGCGGCCACCGCCTCCAGGGTGTCGGCCAGCGCCGCCTCGGCCACCCGCGCGGCGGCCTCCTCGGTCAGCGGCGGGCAGAGCCTGGTCTTGACCCGGCCCGGGACCGGGGCCTTGGCCATGACGAGGAGACAGGTCGGCTTCATCTGGCCGATGCTACGGAGCCCGCGGCCCGGCAGGCGGCGAAAATTCCTTACGGTTCGCGAAAGTTCGGCACGGCGAGGTGACGGAGGCGGTCCGCATCGGTCAAGGTATTCCCATGAGTTTCGAGGCCGATCCGCGTGTGCTGGTCGTTGACGACGACGCCGCGCTGGCCGATGTAGTGGCCCGCTACCTGCGACGGGAGGGATTCGAGGTCGATTACGCCGCCGACGGCGCCGACGGTCTGCGCCGCGCCTTGAGCACCCGCCCCGACCTGGTGGTCCTGGACCTGATGATGCCGGGCATGGACGGGTTCGAGGTGTGCCGGCGGCTGCGGGAGGCAACCTCCATCCCGGTGGTCATGCTGACCGCCCTCGGCGAGGAGAACGACCGCATCTCCGGGCTCGACCTCGGCGCGGACGACTACGTCACCAAGCCGTTCTCGCCGGGCGAACTGGCCGCCCGGGTCCGCGCGGTCCTGCGCCGCGCCTCCGGCGGCGCCGACCAGGCCCGCAACCTCACCGGCGGCGGCATCGAGATCGACACCCGCGCCCACGAGGCGCGCCGCGGCGGCGACCTGCTGGCCCTGACAGGTAAGGAGTTCGACCTGCTGGTGTGCTTCCTGGCCAACCCGGGCCGGGCGTTCCGGCGCGAGGAGCTGCTGGAGAAGGTGTGGGGCTGGCGCATCGGCGACACCTCGACCGTGACCGTCCACGTCCGCCGCCTGCGAGAGAAGATAGAGGACGACGCCTCGGCGCCGCGCCACCTCAGAACCGTGCGCGGCGTCGGATACCGGTGGGAGCCATGATGCGACGCTACCTGGGCTCGGCCCTGTTCCTGGTCACCGCCATCATGGTGGCCGGCGCGATCGCGATCGCCTTCGACTTCCCGGCCCAGGACGTGATCGTCCTGATCGCCATCGCCTCGGCGGCCTCGGCCGTGGCCAGCGTCATCGGCGGCGTCGTGCTGCGGCTGCTGCGCAGCCGCCCCGCCCGCGTCCAGACCCTCACCGCCGCCCTGTCCTCGGTGCTGGTCGCCGCCACGGGCGTCGTCACCGCGGCCCTGGCCATGTTCATCTCCCTGCACGACCTGGTCGTGCTGTTCATCGTCCTGACCGTCGCCACCGGCGTCGCCCTCGGCGCGGCCTGGCAGCTCGGCGACGACATCGGAACCGGGGCCCGGCAGGTCGGCGACTGGGCCCGCACCATGGTCGGCAACGACGGCCGCATCAGCGCCGAGCGCGCCCCCGCCGCCGTCACCGGCCCCGGCGAGCTGGCCACCCTCGCCGCCGAACTCGCCGACGTCTCCCGCCGCCTGGAGGAGTCGCAGCGGCGCGAGCGGGCCCTGGAGGCCTCCCGGCGCGAACTGATCGCCTGGGTATCCCACGACCTGCGCGCCCCCCTGGCCACGATCCGGGCCATGGCCGAGGCCCTCGACGACGACGTGGTCGACGACGACTCGACCGTCAAGCGCTACCACTCCCAGATCCGCACCGACGCCGAACGGCTGACGGCCCTGGTCGACGACCTGTTCGAGCTCTCCCGTATCAACTCGGGCTCCCTGCGCCTCGGCAGCGAGAAGATCGACCTGTGCGACGCGCTCGCCGACTCCCTGGCCGGGGCCGGGACCGCCGCCGAGTTCAAGGGCGTGCGCATGGTCGAACGGCTCGGCCCCACCCCGCCGGTCGAGGTCTCGGCCCGCGAGTTCTGCCGGGCCGTCGACAACCTCCTGGACAACGCCATCCGCCACACTCCGCCGGGCAGGACGGTCACCGTCGAGGCCGCGAGCGAGCCCGACGCAGCCGTGATCAGGGTCGGCGACCAGTGCGGCGGCATCCCCGAATCCGACCTGCCCCGCGTGTTCGACATCGCCTTCCGCGGCGACGACGCCCGCCAGAGGGACGACCGGGGCGGCGGCCTCGGCCTGGCCATCACCCGCGGCCTCATCGAGGCCCACGCCGGGACGGTCACCGTCGCCAACGGCGAGGGCGGATGCAGCTTCACCGTCCGACTGCCGAGCGGGGGCGGCCGGTGACCGACCGGAGACGGGCCGCCCTGGCGGTCGCCGGATGGGCGGCGCTGCTCGCCGTCGCCTGGCTGCTGGGCCAGTGGAAGGAAGCGATCACCGACACGAGCCTCAAGCTCGGGGCCATGCCGCTGTTCGGCGAGTGGGAATGGCACTTCCACCCGACACTGCTGGTGCCGGTCGCCGTCGGCGCGCTGCTGGTCGCCGTGCTGCCGGCGATCGCGCGGCGCGCCCGGTGGCGCTGGGCGGTCCTGGGCACCGCGGCCGGGCAGGTCGCCCTCAGCCTGGCCCTGGCGGTCGCGCACTCGGCCCCATGGACCTGGATCGACGTCCAGAACCACTACTCGGGGCAGATCGGGGAGGTCTCCGCCGCCGGGGGACCGGCCGCGTTCCTGGACACCTACACCGACATCCAGCGGACCGGCGAGTTCAAGATCCACCTCCAGTCGCACCCGCCGGGCCTGATCCTGTTCTTCTGGGCCGCGAACCGCATCGGCCTGTCCGGGCCGCTGTTCGACAACACCGTCACCATGCTCGCCGCCGCCGCGATGACCACCGCCGCGCTGCTCATCGGCCGCGAGGTCGCCGGGGAGGCTCTCGCCCGCCGCGCCGCGCCGTTCCTGGTCATCGTCCCGGCCGCGTTCTGGCACACCAACGCCGACATCATCTTCGGCGGCGTCACGCTCACCGCCGTCGCCTGCCTGATCCTGGCCACCGGCAGCACCGGCGCCAGGGCCGCCTGGCTGACCGCCGCCGGGGGAGTGCTCGCCGGCGCGGCGATGATGCTGTCCTTCTCCAGCGTCCTGCTGGCGGTCCCGTTCCTGGTCGTGGCCGTGATGCGCCGCCGGTGGGCGGTCATCGCCGGAGGGGGCGCGGTCGCCGCCGCCGTGGTGCTGACACCGCTGCTGTGGGGCTACTGGTGGCTCGACGGCATGTCCGCCACGCGCGAGCGCTACTACGCGGGCGTGGCATCGGTGCGCGGATACTGGTACTTCCTGCTGGGCAACCTGGCGATCCTGGCGCTCGCGCTCGGCCCGGCGATCGCGGCCGCACTGGCGGGCCTGCGAGACCGGGCGATGTGGATCGTCGTCGGCTCGACCCTCGCCGCGGTCGCGATCGCGGACGTCTCGGGGATGTCCTCGTCGGAGGTCGAGCGGATCTGGCAGCCGTTCATGCCCCTGATACTGCTGGCCGGGTGCGCCCTGGTTCGCGCCCGGGCCTGGCTCGCGCTGCAACTGGCCGTCGCCCTGATCCTGACCGTGACGCTGCGGGTGCCGTGGTGAGAGAGGAGCACCGATGCGAGTACTGGTGACCGGCGGGGCCGGATTCATCGGCAGCCATGTCGTCGAGCGGCTGGCCGCGCGCGGAGACGAGGTCGTCGTCCTCGACTCTCTTGCCGTGCAGGACGATCCGCCGGACTACCTGCCCTCCGGAGTGGACCTGCGGGTCGCCGACCTGGCCGACGAGCGCGCGCTCGCCGCGGCCGTCGAAGGGGTCGACGCGGTCTGCCACCAGGCCGCGCGAGTCGGGCTGGGCGTCGACTTCGACGACGTCGGCGGCTATGTCGCCGACAACGACCTGGGCACCGCGAACCTGCTGCGGGCGCTGTGGCGGCGCTCCTTCTCCGGGCGCGTCGTCGTCGCCTCCTCGATGGTCGTCTACGGCGAGGGGCGCTACCGGTGCCCGGTCCACGGCGACGTGCGGGCCCGCCCCCGAACCGAGCCCGACCTGGCCGCGGGCCGTTTCGAGCCGCTGTGCCCGAAGTGCGGCGCCGACCTCGAATGGGCCACCGTCGCCGAGGGCGCCCCGATGGACCCGCGCAACGTGTACGCCGCCACCAAGGTCCACACCGAACACCTGGCGTTCCTGTACGCGCGCGAGGCCGGATCGGCCGTGTGCGCCCTGCGCTACCACAACGTCTACGGCCCCCGGATGCCCCGCGACACCCCCTACGCCGGGGTGGCCAGCATCTTCCGCAGCGCCTGCGAATCCGGCCGGGCCCCGCGCGTGTTCGAGGACGGGCGGCAGCTGCGCGACTTCGTGCACGTCCGCGACGTCGCGCGCGCCAACGTGCTCGCTCTCGACTCGGCCTGGCAGGGCGCGGCCAACATCGCCAGCGGCGGCCCGCACAGCGTCGGGGACATGGCCGCGGCCCTGTCCGCCGCCTACGAGGGCGCGCCGGAGCCGGTCGTGACCGGCGAGTACCGGCTCGGGGACGTGCGCCATATCGTGGCCTCCCCCGAGCTGGCCGAGAAGGAGCTGGGTTTCCGGGCCGAGATCGGCTTCGCCGAGGGCATGGCCGCGTTCGCGCGCGACCCGCTCAGGTAGCCCGACACCGGTGCCGAAGCGGACGGGCCGCCCCGGGAATCCGGAGCGGCCCGTCCATCGGGGGAGGAGTGGAGTCAGGCGGCGAGGGCGCGGCGGCGGGCCAGCACCATCACGGCGGCTCCCCCGGCGACCAGGGCCCCGGCGGCGGCCAGTACCCAGGTGAGCTCGGCGCCGGTGGTCGGCAGCTTCGGGACGCCGACTCCGCCGTTGCCGTCGTCGGTGCCCGCCGGGTCGAGGTCGTCGAGATCGACGTCCTCGTCGAAGGCCAGCGCGAAGGAGACCGGGTCGAGTTCCTCGCCGGCCTCGTAGAAGCGAGTCTCCTGGCCGTTCACTTCGGCCGCGAAGAAGTCGGCGCCGTCCTCGGTCAGCGTCGCGGCGGCGCCGGAGACGGACAAGCCGCCGTCGACCGCGTCGAGTTCGACCTCGGCCAGCTCGGCCAGTTCGGTGCCTCCGACGTAGAGCGAGAGGTCGTCGCCGGTGCCGCGGAGGGCCACGTCGGAGACTGACAGGTCGAGTTCGCCGTCGTGCCCGGTGAAGTGGACCGTGCCGTCGAAGGCCGCGTCCAGCTCGCCGGTGTCGGAGTCGAAGGTGCCCTCGGCCCCGGTGAACCGGAAGGTCCCGTTGCCGTTCTCGCTCGCGCCGTCGGCGGTGTCGATCTCGCCGTCGGCGATGGGGCCGGTCACATAGGAGCGGAAGGACTCTTTGATGCCCCAGTCGGCGTGGCCGTCGACGATCTCGAGCACGCCCCCGACCTGCTCGTCCTCGGCCGGAGTGGACTCTTCGGGGTCCTCGCTGCCGGGGTCCTCGCCGTCCGGCGTCTCGGTCTCGTCGCCGGTTCCGGGCTCGCCCGCCGCGACGGCGATCGAGACCGGGTCGAGCTCCTGGCCCTCGGAGTAGAACCCGGCGAACGCCTCTGCGCCCTCGGCGGTCAGGGCCGCCGGGACGTCGGCGACCGAGGTGTACTCGCCCTGCTCCCATTCGAGGCCCGAGAAGTCCAGGTCCGCGAACGGCACGTCCTCGTCGGTGCCCTCGGCGTCGGTCACGTCCAGGTACAGGACACCGGTCTCGGCGGCGTGGTCGGTCTCGACCCGCAGGTCGGAGAAGGCCAGGTCGAGTTCACCGTCGTGGCCCCAGAAGCGCACCTGGCCCTCGGACTGGGCGACCACGTCGTGGGTGGCGACATCGTAGGTCCCGTCGGTGACCGGGAAGCGGTACGTGCCGTCGTCGCCTGCGGTCGCGCCGTCGCCGGTGGTGATCTCTCCCTGGGCGATCGGGCTGGTCACGTAGTTGCGGAAGGACTCTTTGACGCCCCAGTCGATCGAGCCGTCGACGATGGGGAACTCGCTCGGCTGGGCCTGAGCGGGGGCGGCGGCGAGGCCGACCGCCGCTGTGGCGGTGAAGGCCGCCGCGGCCAGGGCCGCGAGGCTTCTGCGGGTGGGGGATTGCATCGGTGTTATTGCTCCTTTGTGGTTTCGCCCTCGGTGGAGGGTTCCTCTGGGGTGTTCGGTTCGGGTCCGCCGGCGGTCGCCGGCTCGTCTCGGGACTCGGCGGGTTCGCTCCGGGCCGCCTTGCCGCGCCGGCGGATCGCGATCACCGTCGCGGTGGCGGCCAGCAGGGCGAGCGCCGCGGCGGGGGCGATCCACGCCAGCGCGCCGGGGCCGGACTCGGTCGACGCCTCGTCGGCGTCGATGGCCGACGGGGAGGGGGATTCGGGGCTCGGCTCGGGCTCGTCGCCGAGGTCGGGCAGGGCCGGGAGCTCGGCGTCGGGTCCGAGCGGGACGGCGACGGTGAGCGGGTCCATCTCGTCCCCGGCCTGGTAGTAGCCGCCGAAGACCTCGACGGCGGCCTCGGTGAGGACGGTCGGGACCGCTTCGGCGATGAGGAGTCCGTCGCGCTCGCCGAGTTCGGCCTCGAATTCGACCAGGTCGACCCGTTCGCCGCCGACCTCGGCCGACAGGACGCCCCGGCCGCCCTCGGCGGTCACGGTCGGGTCTGCGATGGCCAGGTCCACATCGGTCCCGGTGAACGCCACCGTGCCGGTGAAGGCCAGCGAGTAGTCGCCTCCCGCGGCCTCTCCGGAGCCCTCGGTGAAGCGGAAGACCGCGCCGCCGTCGCGTGCGCCGCCGGTCGCCTCCCAGTTCCCGGCCGCGATGTCGCCGCTGACGTACTCGCGCCAGGAGGCCCGGACGCCCCAGTCGAGGATCGCCCCGGAGACCCCGGCGTCCTCGGTCGGATCCTCGGTCGGCGTCTCGGCCGCCTCACTGGACGGTTCGGGCGCGGTCACGTCGGCGGTGAAGCCGACCGGATCGAGGGCCTGGCCCTCCTCGTAGTACCCGGCGAACGCCTGGGCCCCGCCCGCGGTCAGCGTCGCCGAGGCGCCCTGGACCGACACCGTCCCGCTCAGAGCGCCGATGTCGGGACCGGAGAGGGCGGCCATGTCGGTCCTGGTCCCGTTCACATAGACGTACAGCGTCCCCGACGAACCGGAGTACTCAATGGAGGGATTCGCGAAGGTCACGTCCAGTTCCCCGTCGTGGCCCCAGAAGTGGACCCAACCCGTGTAGGACAGCGAGGCCGTCCCCGCATCGGGGTCGTACTCGCCGGTCGCCGAGTGGAAGCGGTAGGCGCCGCCGACGGTGGAGGCCCCGTCCCCGGTGTTGACCTCGCCCTCGGCGATCGGTCCGGTGATGTAGGAGCGGAACGACTCCTTGACCCCCCAGTCGAGGCGGCCTCCGGCGGCCTCGTCGGCGGCCGCCGGGGAGGCCCACGTCAGGACCGAGGCCGCCAGCGCGAGCGCCGAAGCGCCCAGGGCGGCGAGGGCGGAACGGCCGCGTCCGGTGGCATGGGGCATGTGGGGGAACCTCCATCATTCGATTGAATGAAGGCAAGGCTAACCTAAGTTACGGGCCCAAAGCAAAGGGGGTGCTAACAATTATTAGGTTAGGCAAATCAACACCGTATCCCGCCCGCCATCGACAGAACTGGAGACCGCCCCGTGACCCCACGCCGCCTGACCAGGGCCTCAGTCGCGATCGGAGTGGCCGCCGCGCTGGCCCTCACCGCCTGCACCGCAACTGACGCCGCCGAGGAATCGAGCGAGGCCGAGGCGGTCGACCGCGTCGAACCGATCGCCGAGGACCCCGACCAGGCGCTCCCGGCGGTCGTCACCGACGCGAACGGGACCGAGATCACCGTCGAATCGACCGACTCGATCGTCCCCCTGTCCGGGTCGCTGTCCGAGATCGTCTTCTCACTCGGCCTGGGCCAGAACGTCGTCGCCCGCGACATCACCGCCACCTTCGAGCAGGCCGCCGACCTGCCCGTGGTCAGCCACGGCCACGACATCTCCGCCGAAGGCGTCCTGTCCCTCCAGCCGGACCTCGTCCTCGCCGAGACCAGCTCCGGCCCCCAGACCGCGCTCGACCAGATCGCCGCCGCCGGAGTCCCGATCCTGGTCTTCGAGCCCGCCGACGGCATCCCCTCCGTGTCGACCCGGATCGCCGCCGTCGCCGCCGCGCTCGGCGTCGACGAGCTCGGCCAGGAGCTCGTCGAGCGCACCGAAGCCGACATCGAGGCCGCCCTCGACGGCGTCGACGCCGACCAAGCGCCCCGCGTCGCCTTCCTCTACCTGCGCGGCTCGGCGTCGGTCTACATGATCGGCGGCCGCGACTCCGGCGCGACCTCCCTGATCGAAGCCGCCGGCGGCCTCGACGCCGGGGCCGAGGCCCTCGACGGCGACTTCATCGAGCTCACCCCCGAGGCCCTGGCCGCCGCCTCCCCGGACGTGATCCTGGTGATGGACAAGGGACTCGAATCGGTCGGCGGCCTCGAAGGGCTGCTGGAACTGCCCGGCGTCGCCCAGACCCCGGCCGGGCAGGACGAGCGCATCGCCCACCTGCCCGACGGCATCATGCTCAACTACGGTCCGCGCACCGGCGACGTCGTCGCCGACCTGGCCTCCCAGCTCCACCCGAGCGGCGACGACGAGTGACCGCCACCGTCGAAGCCGCCCCCGAGGCCGGTCCGCTCAAGCGCCTGGCCGTCCCGTCCGCGATCGCCGCCCTGCTGGTCGCCGTCCTCGGGATCGGCGTCCTCACCTCCGGCGCGACCGGGGCGTTCCCGATCTCGGCCGGGGACATCCTGTCCTCGATCGGCCACCGGCTCGGCCTCGGCGGTGCCCCCGTCGAGGGCACCGGCGAGAGCGTCCTGTGGAACATCCGCTTCCCGCGCATCGTCCTCGGCGTGCTCGTCGGCGCGTGCCTGGCCTGCGCGGGCACGCTCATGCAGGGCATGTTCGGCAACCCGCTGGCCGACCCCGGCATCATCGGCGTCAGCTCCGGGGCGGCCGTCGGCGCGGTCGCCTCGATCGCGTTCGGCCTCGTCTTCGCCGGGAACTGGACGATCTCGGCCTGCGCGTTCATCGCCGGGCTGATCACCGTCACCATCGTCTACCTGCTCTCCCGCTCGAACGGCCGCACCGAGGTGGTCACCCTGGTGCTCACCGGCATCGCGGTCAACGGCCTGGCCGGAGCCCTGATCGGCCTGTTCATCTTCTTCGCCGACAACGACGAGATCACCGCGATCACCTTCTGGCAGATGGGAAGCCTCTCCCAGGCCACCTGGCCCAAGATCCTCGCGGTCCTGCCGCCGGCCGCCCTCGGCCTGCTCCTGGCGCCCCGCTACGCCCGCCGCCTCGACCTGCTCGCGCTCGGCGAGCGCCCCGCCCGGCACCTCGGCGTGGACGTCGAGCGCATGCGGATCGACCTGATCGTCATCGTCGCGCTCCTGACGGCCGCGGCCGTCGCCGTCTCCGGCGTCATCGGCTTCATCGGACTGGTCGTCCCGCACCTGCTGCGCATGGCGGCCGGACCCGGGCACCGCGCCCTCATTCCCCTGTCGGCCATGGCAGGAGCCGCCGTCCTGGTCTGGGCCGACCTGGCCGCCCGCACCGTCGCCGCCCCGGCCGAGATCCCGCTGGGCGTCCTGACCGCCCTGGTCGGCAGCCCCTTCTTCTTCTGGCTGCTGCGCCGCACCCGACGCCGCCAAGGAGGATGGGCCTGATGCGACTGCGCGCCCGACCGGATGCGCCCGGACCGGTGCCCGACCCGGCCGCCGCCGTCCGCGACCTGACCGTCGACCTCGGGGGCGAGCCCGTGCTGCGGGGACTGGACCTGGAGGTGCGCGGCGGCGAGGTCCTGAGCCTGGTGGGCCCCAACGGCGCCGGGAAGTCCACCCTGCTGTCGGCCCTGGCCGGGGACCTCGCCCCCGCCTCCGGCGAGGTCGAACTGTGGGGCCGCCCGATCGGCGACTGGCACCCCGCCCGGGTCGCCCGCAGGCGCGCGGTCCTGCCGCAGGCCCACCGCGTCTCCTTCCCGTTCACGGTCGCCGAGGTCGTCGCCATGGGACGCGCGCCCTGGAACGGCACGCCGGCCGCCGGCGAGGACGCCGAGCGGATCGCCGAGGCGCTGGCCCTCGCGGAGGCCGAGTCCCTCGCAGGCAGGGCGTTCACGTCGCTCTCCGGCGGCGAGCAGGCCCGCGTCATGCTCGCCCGGATCATCGCCCAGCAGGCCGGGCTGGTGCTGCTCGACGAGCCGACCGCCGCCCTCGACCTGCGCCACCAGGAGATGGTCGGCCGCCTCTGCCGGGAACTGGCCGAGCGGGGCTCGGCCGTGGTCGCGGTCCTGCACGATCTGGACCTGGCCGGGGCCTACTCCGACCGGTGCGCGCTGATGGACCGCGGGCGGATCGCCGCGTGCGGCAAGCCCGTCGAGGTCTTCGACGCCGAGCGGATCGGCGAGGTCTACCGGCAGCCGGTCAAGGTCGAGACCGACCCCGACACCGGCGCGCCGCGTGTCACGCCCGTCCGCTGACGAAAGACGTTCGGAAAAGGCTTACCAATCACCTTGTGCGAGCAATCGCCTCCTGATAGTTTCATTGAAATATCGGAATCTATTCCGATAATTTCAACCCCCCTTGGAGGCAACGCGATGAGACACAGAACCGCCGCGCTGGCCGCGACCACCGCGGTCGGCCTCGCGGCAGGACTCTTCAGCGCCGTACCCCCCGGCCACGCCCAGACCGACGACGTCGTCTTCACCTCCGGATTCGAAGACGGCACGGTCGAAGGCTGGACCAGTCGCGGCGGCGTCGAACTCGAAGCGAGCACCGCCCAGGCCCACAGCGGCGAGTACAGCCTGCTCACCACCGGACGGGACGCCGCCTGGAAGGGCCCGGCCCACAACATGAACGACGTCCTCGGAGCCGAAGGCGTCTACGAGTTCGAACTCAGCGTCCGGCTCGCCGACGGCGAAGACGACGCGCCCATCGCGGCCACCATGGAGTTCACCTCCGAATCGAGCGGCGAAACCGCCTACACCGGCATCGCCTCGGCCGAGACCGTCACCGACGGCGATTGGACGACGCTGACCGGCCGGTACACCCCGCCCGAGCCCTCGCTCGCCATGATCTTCTACGTCGAGAGCTCGGAGGCCACCGCCTCCTACCACATCGACGACATCACCGTCACCGAGATCGAACCGCCGCCCGAGGACGACCTGCCCGGCGAGGAGACCGCCGCCGTCGACTTCACCGCCGAGCACCAGCTCATCGAGGGCTTCGGCTTCTCCGGGGCGTTCCAGCGCGCCGCCTACATAGGCGGGCTCCGAGGACTCACACCCGAACACCAGCAGGAAGTCCTCGACCTCTTGTTCGACCCCGAGAACGGGGCCGGGTTCAGCATCCTGCGCAACGGCATCGGCTCCTCGACCGACTACGAGAACGACAAGATGCTGTCGATCCAGCCCGAGGACCCCGGCGGCCCCGACGCCGAACCCCAGTACGAGTGGGACGGCTACGACGGCGGCCAGCTCTGGCTCGCCCAGGCCGCCCAGGACTACGGCGTCGACCGCTTCTACGCCGACGCCTGGTCGGCCCCCGGATACATGAAGACCAACGGCGACGACGCCGACGGCGGCGAGCTGTGCGGCGTGACCGGCACCGACTGCGCCGACGACTGGCGGCAGGCCTACGCCGACTACCTGGTCCAGTACGCCCAGTTCTACGCCGACGAGGGCATTGACATCACCGAGATCGGCTTCACCAACGAACCCGACTACACCACCTCCTACGCCTCCATGCGGTTCACCCCCGAACAGATCAACGACTTCGTGCAGGTCCTCGGCCCGACCGTCGACCAGTCCGGACTCGACATGAATCTCGTGTGCTGCGACTCCTTCGGCTGGGACCAGCAGGTCCCATACACCGAGGCGATCGAGGCCGACCCCGACGTGGACCGCTGGGTCGACATCCACGCCGGCCACAGCTACGCCTCCTCCTCGAACGACCCGCTGCCCACCGACGAGACGGTGTGGATGTCCGAATACGCGCTCGCGGCCGGAGACGAGTTCAACCCGGCCTGGGACGCCGGAGGCGCCAACTCCGGTCTGGCTCTGGCCAACCACATCCACGACACCCTCACCGGCGCCGAAGTCAACGCCTACATCACCTGGTTCGGCGCCTCCCTCAACAACACCGCCGCCCCGATCCGGCTCGACGGCGAGGAGTACGAGGTCGCCAAGCGGCTGTACGCGACCGCCGCCTACAGCCGGTTCGTCCGCCCCGACGCCCACCGCGTCGAAGCCGACACCTCCGGCGAGCAGCTGAAGATCTCGGCCTACACCAACGCCGACGGCAGCCGCGTGGTCGACATCATCAACAACCGCCGGTCCGACCTCACCCTCGACCTGGCCCTGACCGGGGCACAGGCGGGGGAGACCATGACCACCCACCGCACTGACGAGGAGCACTCCCTCGAAGCGGTCGGCCAGACCGCGCTCGAGGGGCCCGGCGCCGCCGTCGAGATCCCGGCCCGGTCGCTGACCACGCTCGTCATCGACGCCCCCGAACCGACCGACTCCTGCACGGCCCACCTCGACGTGGTCCACTCCTGGGGCTCGGGCTGGCTCGGCACGGTCACCGTCGAGGCCGGCGAGGTGGACCTGGACGGGTGGGACCTGGCCTGGACCTGGCCCGGCGACCAGCGCGTCAAGATCCTGTGGGGCGCCGACTGGTCCCAGTCCGGCCCCGAGGTGAACGCCTCCGACCTGGGATGGAACGGCCGCTTCAGGGCCGGTGACGGCCGACGGGTCCTCGGCTTCATCGCGACCGGAGACCCGGCCGAACCCGACATCGTCTGCTGACTCACGCGGGGCGGGAGCCGTCCCGCCCCGCGCCTCCGCGTGGCGGTCCCGACCGTGACCGATTCGTCCTTGCCCGCCCGGCTGCGGCGGTCGTAGGCTGGTCCGGGCCGCCTCACAACGGAAGCAGAGGAAGCAGATGTTCGGTACCGTCGACCTGTGGAGCTACGTCGGCGCCACCATCCTGATCATCCTCCTTCCCGGACCCAACTCGCTGTACGTGCTGTCGGTGGCCTCCAGGCGCGGCCGCCGGGCCGGGTTCGCCGCGGCCGCAGGCGTCTTCTGCGGCGACGGGGTGCTCATGGTCGCCTCCGCCGCCGGCCTGGCCTCGGTGTTCGCAGCCTCCCCGCTGCTGTTCGGCATCGTCCGCTGGGCCGGAGTCGTCTACCTCGCCTACCTCGCCTACGGGCTGATCCGCGCGGGCTGGAAGATCTGGCGCTCGACCCGGACCGCCGACAGCGCCGAGACCCCCGGAAGGGAGTCCGGCGGCGTCGCGACCGCCGTGCGCACCGAGCGGCCCTTCACCCGCGCGCTCGTCGCGAGCCTGCTCAACCCCAAGGCGATCCTGTTCTTCCTGGCCTTCTTCGTGCAGTTCGTCGACCCGACCTATGCCTGGCCCGCGCTCAGCTACGCCGTCCTCGGCGTGATCCTCCAGATCTGCTCCATGGTCTACCTGTCGACCCTGATCATCACCGGCGACCGCCTCGCCCGGACCTTCCGCGAACGCCGCCGCCTCGCGGCGGCCGGCAACGGCCTGGTCGGCGGTGTCATGATCGCCTTCGCCGCCAAGCTCGCCACCGGCTGACCGGAGTCACCGCCCGCTCTCGACCCGCTCCTTTGCGATCCGAACGACGACGACGCCTCCGGCCGGGACGGGGACCGCGCCCGTGTAGGCGGTGCCTTCGAGGGCGTCAGCGCCCTCGATGCCGGCGACCTCGACGTCGCGCTCGCCGTGGTTGATCAGGAAGACGTAGCCGCCGCGGCGGACGAGTTCGATCTCCTCGGGAATCCCCCGGGGCCGGTCGACCCCGGCCGCGTCGAGCACCTCGGACAGCAGCGGCCGCAGCCCGGTCGCGTCGTCGAGCGCGGTCGCGACGTACCAGGCGGCGCCGCGACCGAGCCGGTTCCGGGTCAGCGCCGCCCGCCCGGCGTCGGGGCCCTCGGTGAAGACCGCCAGCGCCTCGGCGCCCTCCAACCGGAGGTGCTCGGACCAGATGCGGCCGACCGCGCCCGAGTCCAGCGCCAGCGACGCGCCCTCGGTGAGCGGGTGGAACTCCTCGATCCACAGTCCGAGGGTGTCCCGCAGCGGCCCCGGGTGCGCCCCGGGGTGGACGACGTCGTGCTCATCGACGATCCCCGAGAAGTAGGAGACCAGGAGGTATCCGCCGCGCTCGACGTAGCCGCGCAGGTTCTTGGCCGCGGCGTCGGTCAGCAGGTACGCCGAGGGCGCGACGACCAGCCGGTAGCCGCTCAGGTCGGCCTCGGGGCGCACGAAGTCGACGGTGACGTGCTGCCTCCACAGCGAGCCGTAGTACTCCTCGATGCGCTCGCGGAAGCGCAGGTCCACCGAGGGCCGCCACTCCAGTTCCTGGGCCCACCAGGACTCCCAGTCCCACACCACGGCCACCTCGGCGGCCACGTCGGCCCCGACCACGCCCGACAGCCGCTCGAGGTCGGCGCCGAGGTCGACGACCTCGCGCCAGAGCCGGGTGTCGGTGCCGCCGTGGGGGACCATCGCCGAGTGGAACTTCTCGGCCCCGGCGCGGGAGGCCCGCCACTGGAAGAACATGAGCCCGTCGGCGCCGCGCGCCAGGTGGGCCAGGGAGTTGCGGCGCATCTGGCCGGGGGTCTTGGCGATGTTGCGCGGCTGCCAGTTGACCGCCGAGGTCGAGTGCTCCATGACCATCCACGGCCCGCCCGCGACCGAGCGGGTCAGGTCGGCGCTCATGGACAGCTCGACGTGGTTGTCCTCGCGCTCGGCGATGAGGTAGTGGTTGTTGGAGACGACGTCGACCTCTTCGGCCCAGCGGAAGTAGTCCATGTCGCCGCAGTTGGGGATCATGAAGTTGGTCGTGGCAGGAGCCTCGGAGTGCCGGGCGATGATCTCGCGCTGCATCGTGTAGCAGGCGATGTGGGCCTCGGCTGAGAACCGCTTCCAGTCCAGCAGCAGCGCCGGGTTGACCCCGGGCGGGGCGGCCGAGGGGGCCTCCACCTGGTCGAAGGACCGGTACACCAGGCCCCAGAAGACGGTGCCCCAGGCGCGGTTGAGCCGGTCGACGTCGCCGTACTTCTCGGCCAGCCAGGACCGGAACGCGGCCGCCGAGACCGCGCAGAAGCATTCCACGCCCGCCCAGCCGAACTCGTTGTGGACGTGCCACAGCTCCACGGCCGGGTGGTCGCCGTATCGGGAGGCGAGCCGTTCGACGATGCTCGCGCACGCCTCCAGGTAGGCCGGAGCCGAGGGGCACACGCCGTGGCGGGAGCCCCCGGCCATGACGCGGCCGTCGTAGTCGACCAGGCGGATCTCGGGGTGGGCCCGGCGCAGCCAGGCCGGAGGCGAGGAGGTGGGCGTGCCCAGGCAGACGCCGATGCCGTTGCCGTGCAGCAGGTCCATGACGCGGTCGAGGTCGCCGAAGTCGTACTCGCCGGGCGTCGGCTCGATCAGACCCCAGTTGAAGACGCCGAGGCTGACCAGGTCGACCCCGGCCTCGCGCATGAGGCGCACGTCCTCGTGCCAGACCTCCTCGGGCCACTGTTCGGGGTTGTAGTCGCCTCCGTAGCGAATGGTCTTCAAGTCGATCTCCTGTGAATCCAGCGCAAACGCTTGTGAACGTGCACAGTACTCGACTGGGCTTCAGGCGGCAACCCGCTGGAGCGGCTGCAGCGTTTCCGAATTATGATCGCTTTATGGAAGCGTTTTACCGAGAAAGCCGCGTTCTCGGGCCAGTAGTGCCATTTCAGTCGGGGCAGATGCGGGCAGTCTTATGTGCACGTTCCCAGTTCGGTGGCGCATCTCATGCGACACCTTCCACGGCCTCTCGCAACGTGGGATGCCCTCACGCCGTGGAAACCGCTTCCGTCCGGGAGCCCTCCGGGCCCCCGGAGCCCGGGGGAGATAATCGAATCAGAGCGCAAGGGAGTGTTGAGGAACTGTGGCACGGAGACGACCGACCATTCACGATGTCGCCGAGGCCGCCGGGGTGTCCCGGGGGACCGTGTCGCGCGTGCTCAACGACCAGGGGAACGTGTCGGTGGCTGCCGAGAACGCGGTGCGTCGGGCGGTGGCGGAGACCGGGTATGTGGTGAA
>NZ_JAELXW010000120.1 GCF_016428645.1 Glycomyces salinus
AGATACTCCTCACGAGAACGCCTGCACCACAACCAGTCTCGGACCCCCGCCCTTCTTACCCCGCCCGTCCCGGGCAGCCGGGGCGGGGAGGAGCTTCAATACAGCTCAGCTCGAATCCAAGTATGGGTTCGGGCGCTTCACTGTGCCTGCCAGCGAAGAGCCGGTACCGGCGCCTGACCGGACACGCTTCCCGTAGCCCGGACCGGAGTTAGGCGGTCTTCTCCCAGACCGAGACATGGCGGGCGGACTCGTCGCCGAACGGGTTGCGGTTCCAGTCCTCCCAGCGGTCGCGCAGCCGCATCCCGGCGAGGCGGGCCATCAGGTCCAGTTCGGCGGGCCAGACGTAGCGGAAAGGAATCGAATAGAAGGAGCCGGTCTCGGCGTCGAAGTAGTTCGAGCTCATCTCCTGGGTGGCCACGTGGTAGCGGTCGAGGGCCCATTTGCGGGGTCCGGCGGCAAAGGGCACGGCGTTCTGGCCGGGCGGGAGGCGCCGCAGTTCGGGCATGCCGACCTCGATCAGGAAGCGGCCGCCGGGTTCGAGGTGGGCGGCGGCGTTGCGGAAGCACTCCACCTGCGAGTCCTGGGTCGTGAGGTTCCCGATGGTGTTGAAGACCAGGTAGACGAGGCTGAAGGCGCCTTCGAGGCGGGTGTTGGAGAAGTCCCCGAGGACCACCGGGATCTCCTTCCCGTCCGGTTTGGCCCGCAGCCGCTCGACCATGGCGGACGAGAGGTCGATGCCGCTGACCGGCACCCCGCGTCTGGCCAGCGGGAGCGCGATCCGGCCGGTGCCGATGGCGAACTCCAGGGCCCGGCCGTCCCCGGCCATCTCGGCGAGCAGGTCGGCGGCCGGTTCGACCTCCTCGGGGGCGAACGCCCCTGAAGAGGGGTCGTCGTAGCCGGCGGCCACTTCGGGGCCGAAATAGTCCACGGGTTCTGTCACCAGCGGAAAGTAGCATGTCGAGACCGCCGGAATCGACGGGTTTTCCGGCGGCGAGACCGCCGAAGGCCCTGCCGCCCGGGGACTCCGGGCGGCAGGGCTCGGGTGTCAGGCGCGGACGTGCAGCGCGAATCCCTTGCGGCCGGAGGGTTCCAGTCCTTCCTTCAGGTGCAGCGAGGGGATCTCGTAGTCGCCGAAGTTCTGGCGTCGGAACGGGATCGGCTCGGTCGACTCCAGGGTCAGCAGCCGGCGCTCCCATGCCTTGGCGATGGCCGGGAAGTCCTCGACGGTCATCCGGTCGGTGCCGTACAGCACGAACGGCGGCAGCACCTCGATGCCCGGGTAGTACAGGATGCCGTGGTGGATCGGGAACAGCAGGTCGTCGATGGGGCCGTTGATGCCGCGCGCGGCGTAGTGCGATTCGGGGCCGCCGGTGGTCACCGACAGCATCGCCCTCCTCCCGGCGAGGGTGCCCTCGCCGAAGCGCTCGCCGTACTTGGTGTCGCTGTGCTCTCCGACGCCGTAGGCGAAATGGTAGGTGAACACCCGGTCGACCCAGCCCTTGAGGATCGCGGGCATCGTGTACCACCAGATCGGGAACTGGAAGACGATCGTGTCGGCCCACAGCAGCTTCTCCTGCTCGGCGCGGACGTCGGGGGCGAGCGTTCCGGCGTCGAAGGCCCGGCCCGAGTCCGGGGCGACCTTCAGCGGGCTCGACGCGTCGGGGCCGAAGTCCTCGGCGTCCACGACCGCCTTCCAGCGCATGGCGTACAGGTCGCTGACCCGCACCTCGTGCCCGGCGTTCTCCAAGGTGGACACCGCGAGGTCCTTCAGCGAGCCGTTGAGCGACTTCGGTTCCGGGTGGGCGTAGACGATCAGGGTCTTCATGGGAACTCCTTCGAATCGGGTGCCTTCGATTCTCGGCGGGACGGGGCCAGCCGTTCAGGGGCGCTTCTTCCGGCGGACCGGGCTTCCTGGTAACGGCAGGACCACCTTCACCGGCGGGCCCGGGCCGCGCCGGGGGCATACTCGGGGCATGGACGATCTCGCGGGTTTCCTGCGCACCCGGCGCGCCCGGGTCGATCCGGCGACCGTCGGCATCCCGGCCGACCGCCGTCGCCGGGTCGAGGGGCTGCGCCGCGAGGAGGTCGCGCACCTCTCCGGCGTCAGTGTCGACTACTACGTGCGCCTGGAGCAGGGCCGCGCCACTCAGCCGTCCGCGCAGGTCCTCGACGCGCTCGCGCGGGTCCTCGGCCTCGACGAGACCGAGCGCGAGCACCTCCACCGCCTCGCCCGACAGCGCCGCCGCCGCGCGAAGGCGCCGGGCCGCCGGGTCCGCCCGGAGCTGCTGCGCGTGCTCGACCTGGTCGCCGACGCCCCCGCGTTGATCGTCAACCACCGCCTGGACGTGCTGGCCGGGAACCGGCTCGCCGGACTCCTGTACGGACGCCCCATGCCCGGCCTGAACACCGCGCGGCACCTGTTCCTGGAGGAAGACGAGCGCGGCCTGTACGCCGACCGGGACCGGTGCACGCTCGACGTGGTCGGGCATCTGCGCCTGGCCGCAGGCATGTACCCCGACGACCCGCGCCTGGCCTCGCTGATCGGCGAGCTGGCGATGGGGAGCGAGCGCTTCCGCCGGCTCTGGGCCCGCGCCGACGTGCGCGCCCGCACGCACGGGAGCAAGCGCTACCGGCACCCGCTGGTCGGACTGCTGGAACTGCACCAGGAGAACTTCGCGCTGCCGGGGGAATCGGGCATGGAGCTGCTGGTGCTGTCGGCGGCCTCCGGCAGCCCCGCCGAGGACGGGCTGCGCCTGCTCGCGAGACTCAGCGCGGAAGGCGCCGAGCCGGTTCCGGCCGTGGACACCCGGGCCGCCGAGTAGCGCCCGCGGCGAAGGGTCGGCGGGTGGTTCGCGTCCAGTAGGTTGTCGGGAGTCGAACGGGCAGGGCGCGCCGGCCTTTCGGTTTCGGACTACGGCCGTCTGCGTGGTCGCGCTGCCCGACACCGCTCACCGCGAGGGGAGCCCTCTTGATGCACCCGTCTCATCCCCTGGAGATCCGCGGCTACTCGGTCACGCGGTCCCTGGTGACCGTGACCGTGTTCATGATGCCGGTCGTGCTGTTCGTCCTGTGGTGGACCGGTTCGGCAACCAACGGCGACCGCAGGCTCGCCGTCCTCGCCGGACTCGTCGCCGCCGTCCCGGCGGTCGCGGCCGTCTCGTTCAAGGTCCGGCTCGACTTCGATCCGGTCGGCGGCGTCCTGACCGTCACCCGCCGCTGGTGGTACGGCGCCGCCCGGCAGTGGACCGTCCCCGGCGACCGGCTCACCGCCTGGTACTACGTCGGGTTCTCCCAGCAGCTGGTCCTCCACCGCGCAGGGGAGGCACCGCTCCGGTTCACCCTGTTCATGAACGGCGGACCCGAGCGGCTGGTCGCCTGGGCCGGGTACTACCTGGGCGGCCCCGATCCCGAAGCCGCCGAACGCGACGCGAAACGGGCCCGGCTCACCGTCGGACTCTCGCTCGGCCTGGGCGTGCCCGCGGCCGCGGCCGCCATCGTCGCGGTCGCGCTGCTCGTCGTCGGATAGCGGCAGGCCGCCGGTCCCGGCCCTGGTGGGGCCGGGACTGGTTCTCTCTGCCCTCTGAACGAGGTCTATACCGGGGCCAGCAGGCCCCGCTTGGCCTGTTCGAGCATGTAGGCGCACGATTCGTGCGCCCGCTCGTCCCAGGCGAACACCGCGACCGTGGCGATCCCGTCGAAGTCCATCCGGCGCAGCTTGGCGAAGAACGCGTCCCAGTCCACCTCGCCCTGGCCGATGTCCAGGTGCTGGTGGATGCGGGCCGGGGTCCCCGGCGGGTTGAGGATGTAGCGCAGGCCGCCCGAGCCCTTGAAGTTGAACGAGTCGGCCAGATGCAGGTGGGCGAGCTTGTCCCCCGCGTATCCGAGCATCTCGGCGACGTCGGGGTACACCTCGTCCCCGGCGAGGTGGAAGGTGTGCGGCGCGCAGTAGACGTAGTTGACCCACGGCTTGTCGATCGCCCGCACCAGGTCCACGCCCGGCCGGTTCTCCTCGCAGAAATCGTCCGGGTGGGGTTCGAGGTTCAGGCCGATGCCCTCGCGTTCGAAGACCGGCAGCAGTTCCTCCATGGAGCGCCAGAACTGCGCCTCGGACTCGGCGGCGCGTTCGGGGCGGCCGTTGAACTCCGAGTTCATCTGGTCAACGCCCAGTTCGGCGGTGATCTCGATGGCCCGCTTCCAGTAGCGGACCGCGGCCTGGCGCTCGTCCTCGTCCGGACCCGACCACCGGTACAGCGGCAGGACGCTCGCGATCCGGACGCCGGTCTCCTTCAGCGCGGCCTTGAGTTCGGCGACGCGCGCCGAGTCGGCCCTCGGGTGGACGAAGAACGGCATGAAGTCCTCGCGCGGGCTCAGCTCGATGTACTCGTAGCCGAGTTCGGCCGCGGTGCGGACCATCTCCGCCAGCGGCAGGTGCCTGAACGGCGTCGGGTCGAGCGCGATCTTCATCGGACGGCCCCTTCCGGTGCGTAGAAGGACGGGCGCTCGGTCAGCTCCACCGGGACCGTCCGGCCGCTGTGGAGGGCCTTGACGGCGGCGTCGGTGACGACCGCGGCGGCGTAGCCGTCCCACGCGGTCGGGCCGGTCGGCTCGGCGCCGGCTCCGACCGCGTCGACCCATTCCTGGAGTTCGACGTCGAAGGCCGCGGCGAAGCGGGACGGGAAGTCCTGGACGACCGCGTGGCCGTTGCCGCCGCCGCCGCGGACGTGGACGCGGGCCGGATCGGGCAGGCGGGCGGCGCCGGTCTCGCCGACGACTTCGCACTGGATGTCGTAGCCGTACTGGCAGTTGACGAAGACCTCGACGTCGACCCGGGCTCCCGACACGGTCTCGAACAGCATGATCTGGGGGTCGGTGAGGTGCTCGAACCGCTTGCTGGTGCTGCGGGGCCTGAGCACCTGCACGGAGGCGAACTCGTCTCCCAGCAGCCAGCGCAGCGTGTCGATCTCGTGCACGGCGGTGTCCTGGGCCTCCATGTCGGAGTGGTAGGACTCCGGGACGGTCGGGTTCCGGTGCGCGCAGTGGGCCATCAGGGGCGTGCCGATCGCCCCGTCGTCGATCAGGCGCTTGAGTTCGCGGTAGCCCTCGTCGTAGCGGCGCATGAACCCGACCTGGACGAGCCGGCGCCCGATTTCCTGCTCGGCCCCCAGGATGCGCAGGCCGTCGGCGGCCTCGGTGGTCAGCGGTTTCTCGCAGAACACCGGCTTGCCGGACGCGACGCAGGCCAGGACCTGCTCGGCGTGGACCGGTCCCCACGAGGTGATGACCACCGCCTCCACGTCCGGGTCGTCGATCAGCTTCTCGGCCGAGTCGATGACCCTGGCGCCGCTGATCGCGGCGACCTGGGCCGCGCGTTCGCGGTCGATGTCGGACACGGCGACCACTTCGGAGCCGGCGACCGTGTGCGTCAGGCGCCTCACGTGCTCCTCGCCGATCCAGCCGGTGCCGATCACGCCGATGCCGATGCTCATTCGCTTCAGCCTTTCTGCTGCGGGCCGGTGGCGCGGGCGAGCTCGGCGCCGCCGGACATGTGGTGGGTGAGGTCGTCCAAGGCCAGTTCCACTTTCGTGAGAGGCTCTGCCGGCTAGGAGCGCTGGTAGCGCGCTCCGAGGCCGCAGGAGTTGAGATACTTGCGAGTCCGGACTGCGATCGGCAGAGGCACATCGGGCTCGCAGGGATACAGGTCCTGCTCGACGATCACGAACAGATCGGCGTCGAGTCGGGACAGTTCGGTGACGATGTCGGCCGGGTTCGGCACGCCCGCGGGCGGCTCCACGCACACGCCGCGTTTGACGGCCTCTCCGAAGCCGAGTGCTTCATCGTTCACCTGTCGGAGCACCTCGGGGTCCATCTGCTTGATGTGGACGTACCCGACGCGCTCGGCGTAGCGGCGGATGAGGTCGATGTTGTCGCCCCCGCCGTAGGCGACGTGCCCGGTGTCCAGGCACAGCGATACGAAGTCCGAGTCCGTTCCGTCGAGGAATGTCTCGATCTGGTCTTGGGTCATGATCTGGGTGTCGGCGTGGGGGTGCAGCTCGATGCGGACGCCGTACTCCTCGAACATCTCCTTGCCGATGCGGTTGGCCGTGGAGTGCACGACCTTCCAGGTCGCGGCGTCCCATTCGGGAGAGTCGGAGAACTCGCCGGTCTTCTCGTCGCGGAACATCGGCGGGATGAACACCACGTGCTTCGCGCCCTGGGAGGCGGTGAGCCGGGAGACCTTGGAGACGACCGCGTGCATCTGGTCCCACAGCTCGGGGCGGTGGAGGTTGCCGAACACGGTCCCGCCGGAGACCTTCAGGCCGCGCCCGGCGATCTCGTCGGCCAGCACCTGCGGGTCGGTCGGCAGGTAGCCGTAGGGCCCGAGTTCGACCCACTCGTAGCCGGCCTCGGCCAGCTCGTCGAGGAACCGCGTGTACGGCAGCTGCCGGTCGTCCTCGGGGAACCACACGCCCCACGAGTCCGGAGCGGAGCCGAGGCGGAGGTTGAGCGCTTGCGTCGACATTGACGGTCTCCTGTCCTGATCGGTTGGTGGTCGGGCTCAGTTGCTGGTCGGAAAATGGAAGGCGGCGTCGACGGTCTGGCGGACCTCGGGCCAGCGGCTGGTGACGGTCTTGGCGCGGGTGTAGAACCGCACGCCTTCGGGTCCGTGGATCGGGGAGTCGCCGATCAGGGAGTCCTTCCAGCCGCCGAAGGAGTAGTAGGACATCGGGACCGGGATCGGGACGTTGACGCCGATCATTCCGACCTTGACCTCGCGCTGGAAGCGCCGCGCGGCCGCTCCCGAGGAGGTGAAGATCGCCGTGCCGTTGCCGTAGGGGTTGGCGTTGATCAGTTCGATCGCCTCGGTGACGTCGGCGGCTCGGGCCACCGACAGGACCGGTCCGAAGATCTCCTCGCGGTAGGCGTCCATGTCGGCGGTGACCTTGTCGAGCAGGGACGGGCCGACGAAGAAGCCGTCCTCGTGCCCGGGCAGGCTCAGGCCCCGGCCGTCGACGACGAGGTCGGCGCCCTGTGCCTGCCCGGATTCCACCGCGCGGATCACGCGGTCCCGGGCCGCCGGGGTGACGACCGGGCCCATCTCGGAGGCCGGGTCGTCGCCGGGCCCGACCTTGACCTCCTCGGCCTTGCGTTTGAGGACCTCCACCAGGGCGTCGCCGGCCTCGCCGACCGCCACACCCACCGAGATGGCCATGCAGCGCTGACCGGCCGAGCCGTAGGCGGCGGCGGTCAGGTGGTTAGCGGCGAACTCCAGATCGGCGTCGGGCAGGACCACCGCGTGGTTCTTCGCCCCGCCCAGGGCCTGGACCCGTTTGCCGTTCTCCGTGGCGCGCTGGTGGATGTACTTCGCGATCGGCGTCGAGCCGACGAAGGAGACCGCGGCGACCTCGTCGTGGTCGAGCAGGGCGTCGACGGCGGTCTTGTCGCCGTGGACGACGTTGAACACCCCGTCGGGGAGCCCGGCCTCGGCGTAGAGCTCGGCGACCAGGTTGGACACGGACGGGTCGCGTTCGGAGGGCTTGAGCACGAAGGTGTTGCCGGTGGCGATCGCGACCGGGTGCATCCACATCGGGACCATGATCGGGAAGTTGAAGGGCGTGATCCCGGCGCAGACGCCGAGCGGCTGGCGGAAGTTGAACACGTCGATTCCGCGCGAGACCTGGTCCGAGTAGCTGCCCTTGAGCACGTCGGCGATGCCGCAGGCGTATTCGACGACCTCGCGGCCGCGGATGATCTCGCCGCGGGCGTCCTCGACGACCTTCCCGTGCTCGGCCGAGATGAGGCGGGCCATCTCGTCCTCGTGCTCGACCAGGAGTTCACGGAAGCGGAACATGACCTTGGTCCGCTGGGAGAGCGAGGAGTCGCCCCAGGACTCGAACGCCTTCGCCGCGGTCCGCACCGCCGCGTCGACGTCGGCGGCCCCGGCCAGTCGCACCTGCCGGGCGACCTCGCCGGTCGCCGGGTTGAACACGTCCCCGGTCCGCTCGGAGCCACCCGCGGTCAGCGCCCCGCCGATCCAGTGCTCGATGGTCGTCATTTGCTGTCGTCCCCTTAGAGGTAGTGGCGCTGGGTGCGCTTGTGGTCGGCGTAGGTCTGGTAGGCCGCGCGGGTCGAATCCAGTTCGGAGGTCTCGGCCACCGGCACGTCCCACCACGCGCTCTCGGGCAGGCCCGGCGAGTACAGGTCGGTCTCGACGTGGACCACGGTGGTGGCCTCGGCGTCCTTCGCGACCTCTATGGCCTCTTTGAACTCGGTGACGGTCTTCGCGGTCAGGACGTTCGCGCCGAGGCTGGCGGCGTTGGCGGCCAGGTCGACCGGGAGCACGTCCCCGTCGAGCAGGCCCGACTCGTCGTCCCGGTAGCGGTACCTGGTGCCGAACCGCTGCGATCCCAGCGACTCCGACAGGGCCCCGATGGAGGCGAAGCCGTGGTTCTGGACGACCACGACGACGACCTTCAGGCCCTCGGAGATCATCGTGGGGATCTCGGAGGCCAGCATCAGGTACGAGCCGTCGCCGACCAGGGCGAAGACTTCGCGCGACGGGTCGGCCAGCTTGCAGCCGAGCCCGGCGGCGATCTCGTATCCCATGCACGAGTAGCCGTACTCGACGTGGTACTGCTTCGGGTCCCTGGAGCGCCACATCATCTGGAGGTCGCCGGGCATGGAACCGGCGGCGTTGATGACCACGTCGCGGTCGCCCATGGCGTCGTTGAGCGCGCCCAGGATCTCCGTCTGCGCGGGCAGCGGGCCGTGGTCGAGGCGCTTGGCGCCGTCGATGACGGCCTGCCAGTCGGCGGCCAGCCGGGTGGCCCGCCGCGTCCAGGCCGGGTCGGCGCTCCAGCTGCCGAGTTCGTCGTGCAGGGCTTCGAGGCCGGTGCGGGCGTCGGCGACGAGCATCGCCGCCGAGTGCTTGGCCGCGTCCATCGCCGCCACGTTCAGGTTGACGAACCGCACCTCGGGGTTGCCGAAGGCGGTGTGGCTGGCGGTGGTGAAGTCCGAGTATCGGGTGCCGACGCCCAGCACCACATCCGCTTCGGCGGCGAGGTGGTTGGCCGCGCGCGATCCGGTCGAGCCGAGCGCGCCGACCGACTGCGGGTGGTCCCACGGGAGCGAGCCGCGTCCGGCGTGGGTCTCGGCCACGGGGACGCCGTGGGCGGCGGCGAAGGACCGCAGTTCCTCGGTCGCCCGGGAGTAGACCGTGCCGCCGCCGGCGACGATGAGCGGCTTCTCGGCTCCGCGGAGCGCCTCCAGCGCGGCGTCGAGCTCGGCGGCGTCGGGGGCCGGGCGGCGGACGGTCCAGGTGCGGTCGCGGAAGAACTCGACCGGCCAGTCCCAGGCTTCGGCCTGGACGTCCTGGGGCAGCGAGAGCACGACCGCGCCGGTCTCGACCGGGTCGGTCAGCACCCGCATGGCCGCCAGAGCGGAGGGAATGAGCTGCTCGGGCCGCCAGACGCGGTCGAAGAACTTCGAGACCGGTCGGAACGCGTCGTTGACCGAAACGTCCAGGGCCTTGGTGTCTTCGAGCTGCTGGAGCACCGGGTCCGGGGAGCGGGTGGCGAAGACGTCGGAGGGCAGCAGGAGCACCGGGAGCCGGTTGACCGTCGCCAGGGCCGCGCCGGTGACCATGTTGGTCGAGCCGGGGCCGATCGAGGCGGTGCAGGCGTACGTCGAGAGCCGGTCGCTGAGCTTGGCGTAGGCGGTCGAGGCGTGGACCATGGCCTGCTCGTTGCGGGCCAGCAGGTACGGCATGTCGACGCCGTCCTCCTCGGTGGCCTGGAGCAGGGCCTGCCCGAGTCCGGCGACGTTGCCGTGGCCGAAGATCCCGAAGGTCCCGGCGATCAGGCGGCGGCGTTCGCCGTCGCGCTCGGTCCACTGGTTCGCGAGGAACCGGACCAGCGCCTGGGAGACGGTGAGTCGCACGGTCTCAGCGGACATCGTCGTCCCCTTCCGGCTCGGTGGCGGAGGTCAGCGGCAGTCGCGGGTCTGTCGGCTGGTCGGGCCAGGTCGAGCGGACCCAGCCGTGGGCGGGGTCGTCGCAGATCAGCCAGGCCCGGTCGGCGCCGGGGCCGGCCATCACGTTGAGGTAGTAGAGGTCGTAGCCGGGCGCGGCCGCAGCCGGACCGTGCCAGCCGTGCGGGATGAGGACCAGGTCGCCGCTGCGGACCTCGGCGTTGACGTCGATGGGGCGCTCGGGGTCGCTGGCGTAGACGCGCTGCCAGGCGAAGCCGGGGCCTGCCGGGCCCTCGGAGACCTCGAAGTAGTAGATCTCCTCGAGTTCGCGCTCGGTCTCGGTGTGCGCGTCGTGTTTGTGCGGCGGGTAGGAGGACCAGTTCGACGAGGGGGTGATGACCTCGCAGGCGATGAGCTTGTCGGCCTCGAACGTCTCGGGGGTGCAGAAGTTGTTGACCTGGCGGCTGGACTGCCCGGCCCCGCGCAGCTCGACCGGGACCTCCTCGGCCGGGCCGTAGCGGGCGGTCAGCCTGCGGCGGCAGCGGGCCGAGGGCATCGCGAACCGCCCGCCGCGCTCGCTGGTGACGGTGGCGGTCGCGTCGCGCGGGATGTAGGCGAAGTCGGTGACGCGGGTGAAGACGCCGCGTCGGCCCTGGAGATCGAAGACCTCGCCGTCGCAGCGGACGGCGCACGAGCCCGACAGCGGCAGGACGAGGGTCTCGGACTCGCCGGTCTCGAAGGTGTGCGACCCGCCGGCGGGCAGGTTCAGGACCTTCAGGCCCGAGTGGCCCCATTCGGCGGACTCGGGGGTGACGACGGTGTCGTACGGGCCTTGGGACGTCGTCCCGGCCGGGAGATGGAATCGGTTCACAGCAGGCTCACCACCGCTTCGATCGCGCCGGCGACGTCGCCGTCGTCGGGGTAGAGGAGGGACCGGCCCACGGTCAGACCGACCACGCCGGGCAAGGCCAGGGACTTCGCCCAGCTTTCGCGCTGGGCGCCGAGGTCGGCGACCTCGCCGCCGAGGAGCACCATCGGCAGGGTCGAGGCGGCCGCGACGCGCTCCATGTCGGGCGCGGTCGGGAGCTTGAGCCAGGTGTAGGCGCTGGTCCCGCCCAGGCCCGAGGCGATCGCCACCGATTTGACCACCGCCTCGGTCGACAGGTCGTTGACGACTTTCCCGCCCTCGCGGCGGGAGATGAACGGCTCGACCATCGCGATCAAACCACGCGCGGCGAGGTCGTCGACGGCTTTCGCGGTGTTCTCCAGGACCGACGGCGTGGCCGGGTCCCGGTAGTCGATGCGGGTGAGGGTCTTGCCGCCGTCGAAGCGCCGCCGCTCGATGCCGGCGGCGTTCATCCCGGCGAAACGGTCGTCGATCTCCCAGGCGGCTCCGGCCAGGCCGGTGCGGTTCATCGAACCGAACACGGCCTTGCCCTCCAGTGCTCCGAGCAGCAGCAGGTCCTCGAGGATGTCGGCGGTGGCCAGGACCCCGTTGCAGCCGGGGTTTGCCAGCGCGGTGCACAGCCGGTCAAGCAGGTCGCCCCGGTCGGCCATGGCCATCGGGTTCCCGCCGGTGCCGAGCGCGCCCCGCGCCGGGTGGTCGGCGGCGATGATGAAGCACTTCCCCGACTCCCCCACCGGGCTCTCGGCGCGGCGGCGCCGGTCGGCCGCGCGGGTGATCGCCTCGGGGTCGACCAGGCGGGTCTCGGCCAGTTCGGCGGTTCGTTCAGCGTGCATCGGCGGCCTCCCGCAGTTTGGCCTCGACCTCGGCGGCGGTCGGCATCGCCGACGAGCAGGCCAGGCGTCCGGCGACGATGGCTCCGGCGGCGTTGGCGTGGGCGATCAGCGAGGTCAGGTCGCGGCCCGCGAGCAGTCCGTGGACGAGGGCTCCGCCGAAGGCGTCTCCGGCGCCGAGGCCGTTGACCACGTCGACCGGGACCGGTGGGAGCTGGGCTTCGCCGTGGCCGTCCACGGCCAGGACTCCGGCCGGGCCCTGCTTTACGATCGCGAGCTTGACGCCCTTGTCCAGGAGGCGCCGGGCGGCCTCGCGGGGTTCGCGGGTGCCGACGGCGACTTCGACCTCGTCCTGGTTGCCGACGGCCACGTCGGCGTGTTCGAGGGCCTTGCCGACCCAGCCGCGGGCCTCGTCGGGGCTGTCCCAGAACATCGGCCGCCAGTCCAGGTCGAGGACGGTGTACTCGCAGGGCTCGGCGGCTTCGAGCGCGGTGAGGGTGGCCGAGCGGGAGGGCTCGGCGCACAGGCCGGTCACCGTCGCCCAGAACACCCGAGCCGATCCGATGGCCTCGAGATCGAGGTCTCCGGGGGCCACGTTCAGGTCCGGCGCTTTGGGAAAGCGGTAGAAGTAGAGCGGGAAGTCGTCGGGGGGAAAGACTTCGCAGAAGGTGATCGGGGTGGGGTTGCCGGGGTCGGTGCCGACGAAGCGTCCGTCCACACCGAAGTCGTGCAGCGCGTCGCGCACGTAGGCCCCGAACGGGTCCTCGCCGACCTTGGTCACCACGGCGGCCCGTCGCCCGTACCTGGCCGCCGCGACCGCGACGTTCGTGGGGCTGCCGCCCAGGTACTTGTTGAACGATTCGACCTGCGGAATCGCCACGCCGGTCTGCGCCGGGTAGAGATCCACACCGATACGGCCCATCGTCACGACCTCGAACGGGTCGCCGGACGGGTCGCTTCGCCGCTGCGGAGCCAACATTGCCTCCCACTGAAAGGGTTCGGGAACAAATCCGCCACTGGTAGCGGATCTGCGCGATTCGATCGCGATAGAGCGCGCTACTAGCGCGCGCTAGTTAGGCTAGAATTGCACGCGCCACAACACTGCGTCAAGGGCAGGACAATAAAAATCTCGATATCTTTGCATCGGAAAGGTAACGGTCCAAATGAGCCGCCACGAGAACACCCCTCCCCCCGGCCAGAGCCCGCCCCTGCGGTCCCGCCGACCGACCATGGCCGACGTGGCCGCCGAGGTCGGAGTCTCCCGCGCCCTGGTCTCACTCGTGTTCCGCGGCCAGCCCGGCGCCAGCCCCGAGACGCGTGAGCGCGTCTTCGAGGCGGCCTCCCGACTCGGCTACCGCCCCGACATGGCCGCCCGGCTCCTGGCGCGCGGCCGCAGCAAGGTGCTCGGCATCCTGTTCACCGCCCGCAACCCGTACCACGTCGACCTGGTCGAGGCCATCTATCCGGCCGCCGAGGAGCTCGGGTACGACATCGTCCTGTCGGCGGCGGTGCCGACCCGGGACGAGCACAAGGCCATCGAGGCCCTCATCGGGCACCGCAGCGAGGCGCTGCTGCTGTGCGGCCCGACCATCCCCGACGAGGACGTCCACGATCTCGGCCGGCGTATTTCGACCGTGACCGTCGGCCGCCGGGTCGCGAAGGCCCCGGTGGACACGGTCACCACCTCGGACCGCCCGGGCGTCCGCGAGGTCGTCGACTACCTCGTCGACCTCGGGCACCGGCACATCGCGCACGTGGACGGCGGCGGACGGCCCGGCGCGCCCGAGCGGCGCCGCGCCTATCGCGATGCGATGCGCTCCCACGGATTGGGAGACAACATCCGCATCATCCGCGGCAACCACACCGAGGAGGCCGGCTCGGACGCGGCCCGCGCGATGCTGGCCGACGACCGGCCGCTCCCCACGGCCGTGTTCGCCTCGAACGACCAGTGCGCCATCGGATTGCTGGACGTCTTCACCCGCGCGGGAGTGAGCGTCCCCGACCAGATCTCGATCGTCGGCTACGACGACAGCCACATCGCCGGGCTGAGTCACATCGACCTGACCACGGTCCGCCAGGACGTGCCGCGGCTGGCGCAGCTGGCGGTGCAGGCGGCCGACGAGCAGCTGCGCGGCGTGCGCGAGCCCGGTTCGTACCTCAAGCTCGAGTCGAAACTGGTCGTTCGCGGCACCAGCGGTCCGCCCGCCGCGGACTGAGACCCGGGCCGGAGCGCGAATGAGTTGAGTCGATTCAGTTCGCATGCTTCATAATCCGAACTATTGACATCCTTCAATTTCAGTGACAGGATGTGCGTGGTATCGCTCCCAATTTTCCGGCATGAAGGGAAAGCCATGCCCCGCCTCCTCCCCATACCCGCTCGAAGAACCAGACGGGCCGCCCTGGCGGTCACGGCGGCCGGCGCCCTCGCGCTCTCGGCGGCGGTGGCCGCCACGGCCTGGGCCCAGGACGAGCCGACCAACGTGATCGTCAACGGCGACTTCTCCGACGGCACCGCCCCCTGGTGGACGACCGAGAACCTGACCGGAGCGGCCGCCGACGGCGAATGGTGCATCGACGTCCCGGGGGACACCGCGAACGCCTGGGACGCCATCGTCGGCCAGAACGACCTGCCGCTGGCCGAAGGCGAGTCGTACGAGCTGCGCTTCACCGCCCGCGCCTCCGAACCGGTCAGCGTCCGGACGCTCGTCCAGCGCGACGTCGACCCGTGGCCGACCCAGCTCGAGGAGTTCCCGCAGCTGGACACCGAACCCCAGACCTACAGCTGGACCTTCACGTCCAACGCCGACTGGACCGACGCCCAGCTGGCGTTCCAGATCGGCCGCAACGCCGATCCGTGGCAGTTCTGCATCTCGGAGGTCGCCTTGCTCACCGGCGCCGAACCCCCCGTCTACGATCCCGACACCGGCCCGCGCGTGCGGGTCAACCAGGTCGGATACCTCCCCGACGGCCCCAAGCGGGCCACGCTCGTGACCGACGCGACAGAACCGGTCCCCTGGCAGCTCCACGACGCCGCCGGCGAACTGGTCGCCGACGGCCGGTCGGTGGTCCACGGCGACGACCCGTCCTCCGGGTCGGCGGTCCACTCCATCGACTTCTCCCAGGTCACCGCCTCCGGAGAGGGTTACACCCTCACCACCGACGGCGAGACCTCCTACCCGTTCGACATCGGCTCCGACGCCTACAGCGCGCTGGCGACCGACGCCCTGTCGTTCTACTACCCGCAGCGCTCGGGCATCGCCATCGACGACGAGATCGCGCCCGGTTACGGACGCGAGGCCGGGCACGTCGGCGTCGAGCCGAACCAGGGCGACCTGGAGGTCCCCTGCCACCCGGGCACCTGCGACTACTCCCTGGACGTGTCCGGCGGCTGGTACGACGCCGGCGACCACGGCAAGTACGTCGTCAACGGCGGCATCTCGGTCTCGCAGGTCATGAGCGTCTACGAGCGGGCCCTCCACGCGCCCGGCGCCGATCCGACCCGCTTCGCCGACGGGAGCCTGCGCATCCCCGAGCACGGCGACGGCGTCCCCGACGTCCTCGACGAGGCCCGCTGGGAGATGGAGTTCCTGATGAGCATGCAGGTGCCCGCCGGCGAGGAGCTCGCCGGAATGGCGCACCACAAGATGAGCGACGAGAACTGGACGGGCCTGCCGCTGCTGCCGGCCGACGACCCGCAGCCTCGCTACCTCGGTCCGCCCTCGACGGCGGCGACGCTGAACCTGGCCGCCAGCGCGGCCCAGTGCGCCCGGCTGTTCGAGCCCTACGACGAGGACTTCGCCTCGCAGTGCCTGACCGCCGCCGAGACGGCATGGGAGGCGGCCCTGGCGAACCCGGACATGCTCGCCCAGGAGAACATCCCGGCCGGGAGCGGCGGGTACGGCGACAGCGAGGTGTCCGACGAGTTCTATTGGGCCGCGGCCGAGCTGTACATCACCACCGGCGAGCAGACCTACGCCGACTTCGTCCAGTCCTCGGAGCTGCACGAGAGCGGCGCGTTCGCCTACCCGATCTCCTGGCAGAACGTGCCCGCGCTGGCCAAGATCGACCTGGCCCTGGTGCCGAACGAACTGTCCGACCGCGACGAGATCACCGCGCAGGTGGTCCAGGCGGCCGATGACTACCTGGAAGAGCAGGGCTCGAACCCGTGGGACCTCGCCTACGGCGGCGACGGCACGTTCGACTGGGGCTCCAACAGCCTGGTGCTGAACGCGCTGATCGTGGTCGGGGCGGCCTACGACCTCACCGGCGAGGACCGCTTCCGGGACGGCGTGCTGGCCGGGATGGACTACATCCTGGGCCGCAACGCGATGGGCAACTCCTATGTGACCGGTTACGGCTCGCACTACTCGGAGAACATGCACAGCCGCTGGTACGCCAACCAGCTCGACTCGAGCCTGCCGCACCCGCCGAACGGGACGCTCTCGGGCGGCCCGAACACCCAGCCGTCGACATGGGATCCGGTCTCGAGCCGGTGGCTCCAGGACTGCGCGCCGCAGAAGTGCTACATCGACGACATCGGCGCCTGGGCCACCAACGAGCTCACGATCAACTGGAACGCGCCGCTGGCCTACGTCGCGAGCTTCATCGCCGATCAGAGCGATTCGGTCGCCACGCCGTCGTGCGCGGTGGACTACCGGATCAACGGCGAGTGGAGCGACGGGTTCAACGCTCAGGTGGTCGTCTCCAATACCGGTGACGAGCCGCTGGAGTCGCTGACGCTGCGCTGGGCGCTGCCGTCGGGGCAGTCGGTGGACCGGTACTGGAGCGCCGAGCTGTCCCAGGAGGGCCAGCTGGTGACGGCCTCTGAACTGGGCGGCGGCTTCGCGCTCCAACCGGGCGCCGAGTACACCTTCGGGTTCATCGGCGCCAAGGACGCCAGGAGCGCCCTCAAGCCGGCTTCGGTCTCCTGCGCGGCCGAGTAGCTGACCCCGCCGCGCGGCAGACCACGCCGAAGGCGGTCCGGCGACGCGTTTCGTCTCGGCCTCGCCGAACCGCCGTCTGAAAGGGGGCGGCCCCAAAGACTGTGGCCGCCCCCGCTCGCCGCCGGTCTGGCCCCCGGCGACCGTTGCGCATTACTCGGCGTAGCCGCCGAGCTTGTGCTCCATTTCCTCTGCAGTCCAGTCGCAGAGGGTGTAGAGGTCGTCCTTGGCGATGTGGCCGCCGTTCAGGATCGCGCCCTGCCAGTCCCAGTTGAGGGCGCAGATGTTGGAGGCGACGTTGACCCCGTCCGGGTTCTGGTCCCAGCCGTTGCACAGGTCGTGCGTGTCGGAGGTGCCCAGGCTGAGGACGTCCACGAGGTTGCCGTTCCAGTTGCCGACGCACAGGTTCGACAGAACGTTGACGCCCCCGAAGTCGTCGGGGTCGTAGTCGTACGCCGAGGCAGGCGAAGCGACGCCTGCGGCGAGCATCCCCGCGGCACCCGCCAGAGCGGCCCCGCCAAGCGCTTTACGAAGCATGAAGGCTCCCTTGGAATCGATGTGAATTGACGGTCCGATTAATTCGAACCATGAGGGAGCATATGCGATTTTCATGTGGATTCCGCCATTACCGCGCACACACACGAACTTTTTCATCTATGTGGCGATTTACCTGAATAATACCCATATATCGGTCGGCAGTGCCAGCGCGGCCACGGCGCCGAGCAGCAGCGCCGGACCGTACGGAAAGTCCTTGCGCCCGAGGGCGATCACGGCCGCCGCCTGGACGGCGCCGACCGCGGAAGCGGCGGCGAGGCCGAGCGCGGCGGTCTGCCAGGAGGCCCAGCCCAGGACCAGGCCGAGGAGCCCGGCGAGCTTGACGTCGCCGAATCCGACCTGCCCGGCCAGGTGCCCGACGAGCAGCAGGCCCGCCGAGGCGGCACCGCAGGCCCCGGCCCGCAGCACCGTGTCGGCCTCACCAGTGGCGAGCAGGAGCGCGGCCACTGCCGGGTAGGCGGGCAGGACGAGGGCGTCGGGCAGGCGTCGCCGCTGCGCGTCGACCCAGCCGGCGACGAGCCCGACCGCGGCGGTCAGGGCCAGCGCGGCACCGTGGAGCGGCCCGCCCGCCCGCCACGCGATCAGCAGGGCCGCGGCCACTGCGGCGGCCGCCAGCAGTCGGGGGTCGGCCCGGCGGCCGGTCGCGAGGCCGACGCACCGGTGCAGGCCCGGGACGGCCGCCAGAGCGGCCGCCGCCGAGACGACGAGCAGCACCCCGCTAGCGCTTCCTGCGGCCGTTCCCCGCCCCGGTCCGCTTGCGGGCCGAGCCGTTGCCGGAGCTCGCTCTGCGAGCGGCCCTGCCGGTCCCGTTGCCTTTTCCGTTCAGGCCCAGCAGCGGGCGCAGGTACTGGCCGGTGTGGCTGGCGGCGATCTCGGCGACCTCCTCGGGGGTCCCGGCCGCGACCAGGGTTCCGCCTTTGTCCCCGCCCTCGGGGCCGAGGTCGATCAGCCAGTCCGAACTCTTGATGACCTCGAGGTTGTGCTCGATGACGATGACCGTGTTGCCCTTCTCGACCAGGCCGTCCAGGACGCCGAGGAGCTTGCGCACGTCCTCGAAGTGGAGGCCGGTGGTCGGCTCGTCGAGGATGTAGACGGTCTTGCCGGTCGACCGCTTCTGGAGCTCGGAGGCGAGTTTGACGCGCTGGGCCTCGCCGCCGGAGAGCGTCGGGGCCGGCTGGCCGAGTCGCACGTAGCCGAGGCCGACGTCGACCAGGGTCTTCAGGTGCCGGTGGATCGAGTTGATCGGCTCGAAGAACTCGGCGGCCTCCTCGATGGGCATGTCGAGCACGTCGGAGATGGTCTTGCCTTTGTAGTGGACCTTGAGCGTGTCGCGGTTGTAGCGGGCCCCGCCGCACTCCTCGCACGGCACGTAGACGTCCGGCAGGAAGTTCATCTCGATCTTCAGGGTGCCGTCGCCCGAGCACGCCTCGCAGCGCCCGCCCTTGACGTTGAAGGAGAACCTCCCGGGGCCCCAGCCGCGGACCTTCGCCTCGGGCGTGCCGGCGAAGAGCTTGCGGACCTTGTCGAACACGCCGGTGTAGGTGGCCGGGTTGGACCGTGGCGTGCGGCCGATCGGCGACTGGTCGACGCCGACGACCTTGTCGACCCCGTCGACGCCGGTGATGGTGCGGTGCCGGCCGGCGACGACCTTGGCGCCGTTGATCTCGGCGGCCAGCGTGTTGTAGAGGATCTCGTTGACCAGCGTGGACTTGCCCGAACCGGAGACGCCGGTGACCGAGACCATGGTGCCCATCGGGAAGGCCACGTCGATGTTCTGGAGGTTGTTCTCCCTGGCGCCCTTGACGACCAGCTCGCGGTCGGCCGTCGGCGGGCGCCGCACCGCAGGCACCGGGATGTGGCGCCTGCCGGCCAGGTAGTCGGCCGTCATCGAGCCCTCGGTGTCGACCAGGCCCTTGACCGGGCCGGAGTAGATGACCGAGCCGCCGTGCTCGCCGGCGCCCGGTCCGATGTCGACCACGTGGTCGGCCACGCGGATGGTGTCCTCGTCGTGCTCGACGACGATGAGGGTGTTGCCGAGGTCCCGCAGCCGCTCCAAGGTGCCGATGAGTCTGTTGTTGTCGCGCTGGTGGAGGCCGATGGACGGCTCGTCGAGCACGTAGAGGACCCCGACCAGCCCGGCCCCGATCTGGGTGGCCAGGCGGATGCGCTGGGCCTCGCCGCCCGACAGGCTCCCGGCGGCGCGGGCCAGCGTCAGGTAGTCCAGACCCACGTCGAGCAGGAACTGGAGCCTGGCGGTGACCTCCTTGACGATGGGGGCGGCGATCATCGAGTCCCGGTCGGACAGCTCCAGCCGGTTGAAGAAGGCCGCGCACTCGACTACCGAGAGGGTGCACACGTCGAAGATCGACTTGCCCTCGACGGTGACGGCCAGGACCTCGGGTTTGAGCCGCGCGCCGTCGCAGGTGGTGCACGGGATCTCCCGCATGAACTGCTCGTACTTCTCGCGGGTCCAGTCCGAGTCGGTCTCGGCGTGGCGCCGCTCCACCCACGGCACGACCCCCTCGAAGCGGGTCTCGTAGGAGCGGCGCTGGCCGCGCTTGTTGCGGTAGGAGACCTGGAGGGTCTCCGCGTAGCCGTAGAGCACGGTCTTCTGGGCGGCCGCCGGGAGGTCGGCCCAGGGGGTGTCGACGTCGAAGCCGACCGCCTCGCCGAGGGCGACGATCTGGTAGAGGAAGTAGTCGCCCATGCCGACCGAGGACCACGGCGCGAGCGCGCCGTCGCGGATGCTGGCCTCCTGGTCGCGGATGACCAGCTCGGGGTCGACCTCCTTGCGCATGCCCAGGCCGTGGCAGACCGGGCAGGCGCCGAAGGGCGCGTTGAACGAGAAGGTGCGCGGCTCCAGCTCGTCGAGGGCCAGCGGGTGGTCGTTGGGGCAGGCCAGCTTCTCGGAGAAGCGGCGGCTGCGGTCGGGGGCGTCCTCGGCCAGGTCGACGAAGTCGAGCTCGACGACGCCGTCGGCCAGGCCCAGGGCCGACTCGACCGAGTCGGTCACGCGCTGCACGGACGAGGGCTTGACCACGAGCCGGTCGACGACCACCTCGATGTCGTGCTTCTCCTGCTTCTTCAGCTTGGGGACCTCGCCGAGGGCGTAGACGACGCCGTCGACCCGGGCGCGGGCGTAGCCCTGCTGCTGGAGGTCGGAGAACAGGTCGACGAACTCGCCCTTGCGCCTGCGGACGACCGGGGCGAGGACCTGGAAGCGGGTGCCCTCGGGCAGGGCCATGATCTGGTCGGTGATCTGCTGGGGGCTCTGGCTGCCGATGGGCTCGCCGCAGGTCGGGCAGTGCGGCACGCCGACGCGCGCGTACAGCAGCCGCAGGTAGTCGTAGATCTCGGTGATGGTGCCGACGGTCGACCTGGGGTTGCGGGAGGTCGACTTCTGGTCGATCGAGACGGCCGGGGACAGGCCCTCGATGAAGTCGACGTCGGGCTTGTCCATCTGGCCCAGGAACTGGCGGGCATAGGCCGAGAGCGACTCGACGTAGCGGCGCTGGCCCTCGGCGAAGATGGTGTCGAACGCCAGGGACGACTTGCCGGAGCCCGACAGCCCGGTGAAGACGATCAGTGAGTCCCGCGGGAGGTCGAGGTCGACGTCCTTGAGATTGTGCTCGCGGGCACCACGCACGACGATGTCGCCTGACGACAGTGGTGCGCGGTTCCTCTGGGAATCGGATTGAAGCTGCTCGTTGGCCACGTTGGGAATCTAACCTTCGGGTACGACAAGTCCGGGGAGCCCGGTGTTCGAGCCCGGGCCCCCATCGAGATTACTCCCAGCGGACCTGCGCGGCCGCGCGCCGATGTGAGCTTTAACTCACCCGCACCCGTCGCCCCGCCCCCCGGCGCCACTCCGCGACGCCTCACCCCAAACCAGAGCGACTTCGCCGCGCAATCCTCATGTCACTGGTCGTACTCGTAGAGCTCGTACTTCTGCATGATGCCGATGAGCTTCTCGGAATAGTGCGGGTCGGTGGCGTAGCCGGCCCTGTGGATCTCGCGGGCGAAGCGGTCGGGGTCGTGCCGGTGGTTCATGGCCGTGGCGTACCGCGACCACTCCGAGAGCAGCTCGCCGTGGTCGCGGTAGGAGTCGCGGACGTTGTCGTAGACGCGGAAGGTCGCGTCGATGTCGAAGCAGCCGCCGGTGGGGCTGCATTCGAAGGTCGCGTAGTCGCGGCAGCCGATCGCGTGCCCGCCGGGCGAGCCGAAGCACTTCATGCCGAAGATGTTGTGGTCCTCGCGGGCCAGCGCGCTCTTGCCCCAGCCGGTCTCGAGGATCGCCTGCGCGAGGGTCACCGAGGCGGGCACGCCGGTCGAGCGCTGACCCGACTGGGCTGCGGGGGCGTGCTGCTCGATGAACGCCCCGCTGCCGCCCCTGGGCACGGTCGGCGCGTCCTGTCCGCACCAGGGCAGCCAGGGCTCGCCGGCGGTCCAGTCGACGTAGGCGGCCGAGACGTGGCGGCCATCGCCGACGCGGTACCAGGTGTGGGTCCGCTCGACCTTCCCGTCGACCTCCTGGCCCCAGACCTGGCAGCGGACGAGGAGCTCCTCGCCGTTGTCGTAGGTGCCGAGCCGGTCGCCGCCCGAGTCGGCCACCGAGCGGATGTTCAGGGTGCCGCCGCCGGTGGTGACCTCGGAGGTGGTCGGCTTCTGGGTGGCCGCCGAGCACCAGCGCAGGTGGGGCTTGGAGGTCCAGTCGATGTAGGCGTGGCTGATCCACCGGTCGGCGCCGATGCGCAGCCAGGTCGAGGAGGCGCGCACCGCCCCCGAGATCCGCTCGCCGCGGACCTTGCAGGCCACGGTCGGACTCGCGCCGTCGGAAAGCGTGCCGACGATCGGCTGGTCGGTGGCCGGGCCCGACCGGACGTTGAGTGTCCCGCCGGGGACGGACACGAGCGCGCCGCTCGGCTCGGCGTGGACGGGCGCGGGCCCGGACAGCAGGAGCCCGGCGGCGGCCGCGACCACCGTCGCGAGCCTGAGCTGCATCTTTGGGTTCATACCCCGAGATCGTACGATTCATGGGGTTTCGTGTCCGACGATCCGGGAAGCTGAGGTTTCCTCACTGGTGTCGGTCGTCACGCCGCCTGACCGAGGCCCGAGGCCCGCGATAGGAGACAATTGTCGTCGTGTCACAACGCTCTGATCTGCGAAACATCGCCATCGTCGCCCACGTCGACCACGGCAAGACCACCCTCGTCGACGCCATGCTGAAGCAGGCCGGGGCGTTCCGGGAGGGCGCCGAGGTCGACGACCGCGTCATGGACTCGATGGACCTCGAGCGCGAGAAGGGCATCACCATCCTCGCCAAGAACACCGCGGTCCACTACACCAATCCGACCGACGGCACCCCGATGGTCATCAACATCATCGACACGCCGGGCCACGCGGACTTCGGCGGCGAGGTCGAGCGCGGCCTGTCGATGGTCGACGCGGTCGTCCTGCTGGTCGACGCCTCAGAGGGCCCGCTTCCGCAAACCCGGTTCGTGCTCCGCAAGGCCCTGGAGGCGCGCCTGCCGGTCATCTTGTGCATCAACAAGACCGACCGTCCGGACTCGCGCATCTCCGAGGTCGTCGACGAGACCTACGAGTTGTTCCTGGACCTGGACGCAGAGGACGACCAGATCGACTTCCCGATCGTGTACGCGTGCGCCCGCGACGGGGTCGCCTCGCTCAAGCAGCCCGAGGACGGGACCGTCCCGGCCGACTCGGAGAACCTCAAGCCGTTCTTCGACACGATCATCGATCACGTCCCTGCCCCCGAATACGAGGAGGGCGCGCCGCTCCAGGCGCACGTGACCAACCTCGACGCCGACAACTTCCTGGGCCGGATCGCGCTGTGCCGGGTCGAGGCGGGCGAGCTGCGCAAGGGCCAGACGGTGGCGTGGATGAAGCGTGACGGGACGGTGCAGAACCTGCGCATCACCGAGCTGATGATGACCGAGGCCCTGACCCGCAAGCCGGCCGAGAAGGCCGGTCCCGGCGACATCTGCGCGATCGCGGGCATCCCCGACATCACCATCGGCGAGACGCTGGCCGATCCGGAGAACCCGGTGGCGCTGCCGCTGATCACCGTCGACGAGCCGGCGATCTCGATGACGATCGGCACCAACACCTCTCCCCTGGTCGGCAAGGGCGGCCGGAACCACAAGGTGACCGCGCGCCTGGTCAAGGACCGGCTCGACAAGGAGCTGGTCGGCAACGTGTCGATGCGGGTCCTGCCGACCGAGCGTCCCGACGCCTGGGAGGTGCAGGGCCGCGGGGAGCTGGCCCTGGCGATCCTGGTCGAGCAGATGCGCCGCGAGGGCTTCGAGCTGACCGTCGGCAAGCCCGAGGTGGTGACCAAGACCGTCGACGGGAAGGTCCACGAGCCGGTCGAGCGGATGACCATCGACGCGCCCGAGGAGCACCTGGGCGCGATCACGCAGCTCATGGCCTCCCGCAAGGGCCGCATGGAGACGATGACCAACCACGGTTCGGGCTGGGTGCGCATGGAGTGGCTGGTGCCCTCCCGCGGCCTGATCGGGTTCCGCACCGAGTTCTTGACCCAGACGCGCGGGACCGGCATCGCCCACTCGATCTTCGAGAAGCACGAGCCGTGGTTCGGCGCGCTGCGCACCCGCCAGTCGGGCTCGCTGATGGCCGACCGGGCCGGGCAGGTCACGGCGTTCGCGATGCTCAACCTGCAAGAGCGCGGGACGCTCTTCGTGGGTCCGGGCACCGAGGTCTACGAGGGCATGATCGTCGGCGAGAACTCCCGGGCCGACGACATGGACGTGAACATCACCAAGGAGAAGAAGCTCACCAACATGCGCTCGGCGACCGCCGACGCGACCGAGACCGTGGTGCCGCCGCGGGCGCTGTCGCTTGAGCAGTCCCTGGAGTTCTGCCGCGAGGACGAGTGCGTGGAGGTCACGCCGGATTCGGTGCGCATCCGCAAGGTCGTGCTCGACCAGAAGGAGCGCGGCCGGGCGACCGCCCGCGCCAAGCACCAGAACTGAGCGGTCGACGAAGGGCCCGATCGGTCGATCGGGCCCTTGCTCGTCGGCGGGGCTCAGTCGTCGTCGGGCTTGTTGCGTTCGGCCAGGAAGTGCTCGAACGCGGCGCCGAGTTCGTCGGCGGTGGGCATGCGCCCGTCGCGGAGCATCTCGTCGGCCTCGGCGGCCTCGGTGAACGAGTCGTACTGCTCCTCAAGGGACTTGACGACCTCGGAGACCTCTTCGGACTCCGAGACCTGCTCGGCGATGTCGGTGTCGACGCGTTCGCGGTCCTCTTCGAGTGCGGCGTCGGAGGGCAGGTCCAGGCCGGTGGCCTCGCGCAGTCCCTCCAGCAGGCGGATCGTCGAGGCCGGGTAGTTCATCTGCATCACGTAGTGGGGCACGTGGACCGACAGCCCGATCGCGTCGCGCCCGGACTCGCCGAGCCGGTACTCCAGAAGGCCGGCGGCGTTGCCGGGGACGGTCACCTCGTTGAACACCGGCCGGTTGTCGAAGACCAGTTCGGGGCGGGTGGCGTGGACGGTCATGCCGAGGTCGCGGGTGTGCGGGACGCCCATCGGGATGCCCTGGAAGCCGACGGTCAGCGGCACGCTCCAGTGGTCGATGAGGTCTTCGACGGCGTCGACGAACCGTTCCCAGGCGAAGTCGGGCTCGGGGCCGGTCATGAGCAGGAACGGCCGGTCGGAGCGGTCCCGCATCAGGTAGACCACCAGCTGCGGGGCCTCGAAGTCGGACCACCGGTCGAGGGCGAAGGTCAGGTTCGGGCGGCGGGAGCGGTAGTCGATCAGCTGGTCGACGTCGAACGAGGCGACGGGCGTGTGCTCGAACTCGTCGAAGAGATAGTCGACGACCCCGCGCCCTGCGGATCCGGCGTCCATGAACCCGTCCAGGAAGTGCAGCATCACCGCGCCCCGCGCCTCAGGTGGGTCCGCGAGGACGTCGCACAGTGCCCAAGGGTCAACGTTCAAAGCAATCGGCTCCTTCTGGTAGACGCCTCTGATGCTAACGCCCGGCGCCGTCCCACCATTCCACTAAGTGCGAGGCTCTGACGCGGCTCACCCCCACTCGTCGAACTCCGGCGTCCCGTCCTCGGCGGGGTGGACTCCGAAGTAGGTCAGGGCCCACTCGTTGATCTCCTTGAACGCCTCGCCGGTGGTGCCGCCGCCTCCTCCGCCGTCGGGGACGTAGACGCTGACGGCCACGACGTACTGGGGGTCCTCGGCCGGGGCGAAGCCGACCATCGAGGCGACGTTCCCCTCGGCGTAGCCGCCGTCCTGGACGAGACCGCCGGTGCCGGTCTTGCCGGCGAGGTGGAAGTTCTCCAGGGCCGCGTTCTTGGCGGTGCCGGTGTCGGCGTAGATCGGGGCCTGGAGCAGGTAGTGGAGGTCCTCGGCGGTCTCGGTGGAGATCACGCGGTGCGTCTCGGGGTCGGCCCGGTCCTCTTCGGTCGGTTCGCCTTCGGAGTCGAGCATGTCCTTGACCAGGGTCGGCTGTACGTACACGCCGTCGTTGGCGATGGCGGCGTAGGCGGCGGCCATCTGGAGGATGGTGGCGGTGTCCTCGTGGCCGATCGGGATGGAGCCGTAAGAGGTTCCCGACCAGTTCTCCGGGGGCTGGAGCATGCCGGGGGCCTCGCCGGTGATGCCGACACCGGTGGGAGAGCCGAGCCCGAACTGCTGCTGGTACTCGTAGATCTTCTCGGGTCCGAGGCAGTCGGCGAGCTGGATGGTGCCGACGTTCGAGGACTGCGCGATGATCCCGGCCAGGCTGAGGACCGCACCGCCGTGCGGATAGGTGTCCTCGTAGTTCTCGCCGCCCTTGTTGATCGACTGGGAGACCTCCATGATGCCGTCCGCTTCGATGCAGCCCTCTTCGAGGGCGGCGGCGAAGATGATGGCCTTGTGGATGGAGCCGGGGTCCACAGTGGCCTGACTTCCGTAGTCGCGGTAGGCCTCCTCGCTGTCGACGTCGAAAGGGTCGGCCGCGTCGTAGGTGGGCGTCGAGGCCATCGCGAGCATCTCGCCGGTCCCGACCTCCATGACCATGGCCGAGCCGAATTCCGCGTCGTGGTCGTCGACGGTCTCCTGGAGGGTCTTCTGCACCTGGTACTGGAGGTCGGCGTCGATGGTGAGCTGGAGGTCGTTGCCGGGGAGCGCCGAGTCCTCGCGGTAGAACGCGCCCGGGATCGGCTGGCCGGACTGGCTGCGCTCGAAGGAGACCTCGCCGTCCTCGCCCGAGAGCCACTCGTCGTAGCTGGCCTCCAGGCCGGACAGGCCCTCGCCGTGGTCGCCGCCGGTGAAGCCGAGGACGTTCGCGGCCAGGTCGTGGCCGGGGACGACGCGGCGCTCGTCGTCGCCGATGACGATGCCCGGTTCGCCGAACTGGGTGATCCGGTCGCCGGCGGCCAGGTCGACTCCCCGCTGGAGGTAGGTGAACTCGATCGGTTCGCCTTCGGGGGTCTCGCTGGTGGCGATGAGCGGTTCGAGCTCGGAGGCCGGGCGGCCCAGCAGCGGGGCGAGCCGGGCGGCCAGTTCGGCCGGATCGGACTCGACCTGGGTGGGGTCGACGGCGACGAAGTTGGCCTTGACCGAGTAGACGAGCGGGTCGCCGTTGCGGTCGAGGATCGAACCGCGCTCGGCCGTGAGCGGGACGGTGACCAGGCGCTGGTCGAGCGCGTCGGCGGCGAACGCGGCGGCGTCGGTGACCTGGAGCTGCACCAGGCGGGTGCCGGCCAGGAGCAGCAGGACCAGCACGAGGACGGAGGCGACGCGGAGGCGGCGGGTGGAGTTGCCGAGCTTGGGCAGCGAGCGCAGGGGGCGGACCTCGGCGGCGGTCGTCTTCTTCGAGGAACGGGACTTGGAGGGGCGGGGCGGTTCGGGGGCCGGACGGT
>NZ_JAELXW010000121.1 GCF_016428645.1 Glycomyces salinus
CCGCCCGCCGCGGGCAGCACCTGCGGCGGGGGAAGCGCACCGCACGCAGCGCCACCCGGATCCCTTCGATGGGGTTCGGGCCCTCACCATGCCCAGCCCCATCAGACTCAAGAACCACCGGCCACCGAAGCACCCTGAACCGACCGGACCCCAAACCCACACACCCCACCACCATCCCCCAGCCCACCATCGCCGCCCGCCTGAACCGCAACCAGATCCGAGCCGGGAAGCCGCAGACCAACCGCGACCGCCCTCATTCCTCGTCGCCGCCTGATTGAACCGCAACCAGAACCGACACGGCCACACCAACCAGCCCCCGACGCTCCACACACCCCGCAGTCACCACCCGATTGCGGTCCGGCAGCATCCATAAGGACTTCCGACCCCGTCTCCCGTGTGGTGGCTCGCGGAGCATCCGACCCCCGTGTCGCACCAGTCGGTAATACTGGGCCCATGCCGATGGTCAAGACCTACCGCCGGGACGAAGCCGGGGTGCTCCATTACCGCGAGGTGTGGAGCGACAAGGGCGGCGTGTGGACGCATGCGGGGAAGGTCGGAACGAAAGGGAAGTCCCGCTTCCATTCCGCCAAGAGCCGGACCTGGCCGAATCGCCCCACCGCGACCGAGTTCATCCGCGGCTTCACTGAGGATGCCGCCGCCGACGGCTATCAGACGCTCCCCGATGAGCAACACGGCTGGGTGGTCCTACAGTGCTGGACCCACTCCTCCGACTTCTCACACCCCGCGGACCAGCGGCTCTTCGACGAAGGACAGGATGCCCTCGATCAGTACCTCGGCTGGCGCGGCGTCGGCCATCTCGACGGCAATGACATCGGCGGCGCCCCGCCCGCCGAGCACGGCCTCGACGGCACCGTGCTGAACCTCTTCTGCCGGGTGGTCGACACCGCAGTCGGTGTCAAGGTCGTACGCGGCTTCGCACGCGAATTCGACCTCACGACCTCGCACGTCATCGGCAAGCGGGAACCCGGCGCCGATGCCCCATACGTGCTCGCATGGTCGCCCCGCCGCCAGGACAAGACGTTCCGCCTATGACCGCCTGTTCCGCGAAAGCGATCAGCGGACCCGGTGCGCTCCTTGGGCGGCCCTGGCCTTGAAGACACGCGGGGTCGGCAGGTTCTTCTCGGCGGCGGCGTCGGTGACGGCGGCTTCGACCTTCTGCGCCGAGGTCGCCTCGACCAGCGCGATCGCGCTGCCGCCGAAGCCGCCTCCGGTCATGCGGGCGCCGAGCGCCCCGGCCCCGAGCGCGGCGTCCACAGCGGAGTCGAGTTCGGCGCAGGAGATCTCGTAGTCGTCGCGCATCGATACGTGGGAGGCGGTCAGCAGGTCGCCGATGCCGGAAGCGCCGGTCTCCTTGAGCGCCTTGACCGTCTCCAGGACCCGCCGGTTCTCGGTGACGATGTGCCGCAGGCGGCGGTTGAGTCGGTCGTCCTCAAGGGAGGCGTCGTCCGGGGCGTCGCGGAGGAACTCGACGCCGAGCAGGCGCGCGGCCTCCTCGCAATCGGCGCGGCGGGCGGCGTACTCGCCGTCGGCGTGGCGGTGCGGGGCGTTGGTGTCGACGACCAGCATCGTCAGGCCCTCGGCCTCCAGCTCGAACGGCACCTGGTCACGCGAGAGGTCGCGGCAGTCCATGAACATCGCCCGGCCCTCCTCGCACAGCAGCGAGGCCGACTGGTCGAGGATGCCGGTCGGGGCGCCGACGTACTCGTTCTCGGCCCGGCGGGCGATGCGGGCGGCCAGGCCCCGGTCGATGTCGTGGCCGTAAAGGTCGGCCAGCGCCAGCAGGGCCGCGCACTCCATCGCGGCCGAGGACGAGAGCCCTGCCCCGTGCGGGACGTCGGAGTGCAGCGCGATGCGGGTCGGGCGGACCGGGTATCCGGCCTCGTTCATCGCCCAGGCGATCCCGGCGAGGTAGGCGGCCCAGCCGGTGACGCCGTCGAGGGTGTCGGTGCGGACGGTCGAGCCGCCGCGGTAGGTGGAGTGGAACTCCCAGGTCTCGGACTCGGCGGCGGCCGCGACCGCGTAGAACGGCAGGGCGAAGGGCATCACGAAGCCCTCGTTGTAGTCGGTGTGCTCGCCGATGAGGTTCACCCGCCCGGGCGCGGCCCACGACCCCGCGGGGTCGGCGCCGAACTCGGCGCGGAAGGCGTCCTCGGCGCGGTCGGCGAGTTCGGCGGCGTGCGGATCAGGCGCGGGCATGCTGGTGGTACTCCCATGCGTCGGCGACCATGCGGTCGAGGGATGCGCGGCTGGGCACCCAGCCCAGTTCCGCCTTGGCTTTCTCGGAGGAGGCGACCAGTTCGGCCGGGTCGCCGGAGCGGCGCGAGCCGACGCGGACCGGGAAGTCCACACCGGTGACCTTCTTGACGGTGGCCACGACCTCCTTGTTGGAGAAGCCGTTGCCGTTGCCGAGGTTGTAGATCCGGTGCTCGCCCTCCTTGGCGGCCCGCAGCGCCAGCAGGTGCGCCTCGGCGAGGTCGGCGACGTGGATGTAGTCGCGGATGCAGGTCCCGTCCCGGGTCGGGTAGTCGTCCCCGAAGATCGCGAACTCCGCGCGCTCGCCGGTGGCGGCCTCGAAGGCGATCGGGATGATGTGGGTCTCCGGGTCGTGGTTCTCCCCGTGCCAGATCCCGTTCTTGTCCTTATAGGCGCCGACGACGTTGAAGTAGCGCAGGCTGACCGCGGCCAGGCCGTAGGCGGTGACCGCCGACTGGATGGCCATGTCGGACGAGAGCTTGGTGGCCCCGTACGTGGAGGTGGGGGCCTTGACGGCCTCTTCGCGGATCGGGACCTCGGTGGGGTTGCCGTAGACGGCCGCCGTCGAGGAGAACACGAGGGTCTTCACTCCGGCCGCGCGCATCGCGCCGAGCAGCCAGAACGTGCCGGTCGTGTTCGCCTCCCAGTAGAGGCCGGGCTTCTCCATCGACTCGCCGGCGGCGATGAGCCCGGCGAAGTGGAGCACCCCGTCGAAGGACGAGTCGAGGACCTCTCCGACCTCTTGGACCGGCCTGGCCACCAGTTCGGCCCCGGCCGGGACGCGGTCGGCGGCACCGGTGACGAGGTTGTCGAGGACGACCACTTCGTGGCCCTCCTCGAGGAGCATCGTGGCGACGATGGACCCGATGTACCCGGCGCCGCCGGTGACGAGGTATTTCACAACGCGTTCCTTAGGATCTCAGCGGCCTTCTCGGGGCCGAGGTCGTTGACGAAGCCGCCCATGACCGATTCCGAGGAGGCCAGGAATTTGACTTTGCCCGCCGCGCGGCGGATCGAGACGATCTCGAGCCGCAGCCAAGCCAGGTCGCGGCCCTCCTTGACCGGTGCCTGGTGCCAGCCGGACATGTACGGCATCTTCCCTTCGGCGAACGCCGCGTCGAACCGGCGCAGCACCTCCAGGTAGAGCGGCGCGAAGGACCGGACGTACTCCTCGGGCAGCTCGGCCAGGTCGGCGAACCGCTCATGAGGGTAGAGGTGCACTTCGAACGGCCAGCGCGCGGCATAGGGGACGAACGCGGTCCAGTGCTCGTTGGAGGCGACCACGCGCGGGCCGCCGCGCTCGGCGGCGAGGATGTCCTCGAAGAGGTTCCGGCCGGTGGCGTCGCGATGGCGTTCGGCCGCCTCCAGGTGCCTGCGGGTCTGCGGGGTGACGTACGGGTAGCCGTAGATCTGGCCGTGCGGGTGGTGGAGGGTCACTCCGATCTCGACGCCGCGGTTCTCGAAGCAGAACACCTGGGACACGTCGCCGCGCGCGGCCAGGTCGGCGGTGCGCTGGGCCAGGGCCTGGACGACCAGTTCGACGCGCTCGGGCGGCAGGTCCACGAAGGAGGCGTCGTGCTCGGAGGAGAAGCACACGACCTCGCAGCGGCCGGTGGCCGGGACGCTGATCTCCAGCTCGTTCTCGTCGGCCTCGGGGACGGTCGCGCCCGGCTCGGCGAGAGTCCCGCCGCTGCGCATTCTGGTTTCGTCGACTGCGCCTCCGAAACTGGGGAACCGGTTCTCGAAGACGGCGACATCGTAGTCGGGGGCGGGGACCTCGGTCATCTCGTCGCCCTGGCTGGGGCACAGGGGGCAGGCCACGGGGAGCTGGGGGCGGGCGTTGCGCCCGGCCGAGACGGCGACCCATTCGTCGCGCAGGGGGTCGTAGCGGAGCTGCCCGGCCTCGACGCGGTCGCCCAGGTCTCGCTTGTCGGCGAACCAGGCTCGCCCGGCGTCGGGTCCGGCGTTGAAGTACAGCAGGTGGCGTCCGTCTGCCAGGTTGCTCGTCTCCAGGTACGGGGGTCTGCTCACTTATTGCTCTTCTCGTCCTTTTTTGGCACTGTGGGAGCGAAGCTCCCTCCGGTTCGGGGTGAGGCGCCGCTTGCGGCGCCGGCTTGGCTCCGCGAGCGTGAAGCGCTCTCGATGTCGGGCGGCGGTGGGAGACGGGTGGGCGCGACGGGTGTTGGTGCAGTGATGATCTGCTCCACGTGCTCGGCCAGGATCTTGCGGGCCGACTCCTCCAGCAGCGAGTCGGTGACGATCACGTCGGCGTCGTCGAGGGCGGCGATGGTGGCGATGCCGACCACGTCCCACTTGGTGTGGTCGGCGACCACGACCATGCGGCGGCCCTTGGCGGCCAGGGTCGAGACGGTCTCGGCCTCGAGCAGGTTCGGGGTGGTGAGCCCGGCCCGCGCGGACATGCCGTGCACGCCCAGGAAGACCGTGTCGACGTTGACCTTCTCGAGCGAGGCGACCGCGAAGGGCCCGACCAGCGCGTCCGAGGGGGTGCGCACGCCGCCGGTGAGGATCACCGTCTGGTCGGCCCGGCCCGAGCGGTAGAACACGTCGGCCACGGGCACCGAGTTGGTGACCACGGTCAGCTCGGCGATGTCGGTGAGGCGGTGGGCCAGGGTCCAGGTGGTGGTCCCGGCCGACAGCGCCACGGCCTGGCCGGGGCCGACCAGGCCCGCGGCGGCGGCCGCGATGGCCTCTTTCTCGGCCTCCTGGCGGACCTTCTTGACGGCGAACCCGGGTTCGGTGGTGGAGCCGAAGTCGACGGCGGTGGCGCCGCCGTGGACCTTGGCCACCAGGCCGCGTTCGGCGAGGGTCTCCAGGTCGCGGCGGATCGTCATGTCGGACACGCCGAACTCGTCGACCAGTTCGGCGACGCGGACGGCGCCGGTCCGGTGGACGCGCTCGGCGATTCTGCTCTGTCGCTGCTGTGCCAGCATCGTTGGTGGCTCCTCTGGTTTCGAAAGCATAATGCTCAAGATCCAACACAAGTAAACATCACGGGGTTGCATTCCGCAATACCGGGTGGCCGGTGTCTCCGCCCGGATGTCAGAATCGAGCCATGAGCGCTGCAGACCGCAAACCCAGAGTGTTCTCGGGGATCCAGCCCACCTCGGACTCGTTCCACCTCGGCAACTACCTGGGGGCGCTGCGGCAGTGGGTGGCGATGCAGGAGACCACCGACGCCCTTTACTGCGTCGTCGACCTCCACGCGATCACCGTCGAGCATGAGCCGAAGGTACTGCGCGAACGCTCTCGCGTTTCGGCCGCGCAGCTCCTGGCCCTGGGGCTCGACCCCGAGCGGTGCACCCTGTTCATCCAGTCGCAGGTGCCGGAGCACCCGATGTTGAGCTGGATCCTCGGCAGCGAGACCGGCATGGGCGAGGCCTCGCGGATGACCCAGTTCAAGGACAAGTCTGCCAAACAAGAACGCACAACGGTGGGCCTGTTCACCTACCCGATGCTCATGGCCGCCGACATCCTGCTCTACCAGACCGACCAGGTGCCGGTCGGCGAGGACCAGCGGCAGCACCTCGAACTGACCCGCGACCTGGCGATACGGTTCAACGGCACCTACGGGAAGACCTTCACCGTGCCCGAGCCGTACATCGTCAAGGAGACGGCCACGATCAAGGATCTGACCGACCCGGACAAGAAGATGTCCAAGTCCTCCTCGGGTCCGCGCGGGTGCCTGTACCTGCTCGACGAGCCGAACGCGATGCGCAAGAAGATCAAGAGCGCCGTCACCGACTCCGAAGCGTCGGTCCGCTACGACCCCGAGAACAAGGCCGGCGTGTCGAACCTGCTGACGATCTACTCCTCGCTCACCGGCGACTCGATCGAGAAGCTGGAGAGCGCATACGCCGGGAAGGGCTACGGCGACTTCAAGGGCGACCTGGCCGATGTCGTCGCCGACACGCTCGGGCCCATCGCGACCGCCACCCGCGAGATCCTCGACGACCGCGCCGAGCTGGATCGGATCCTGACCATGGGCGCCGAGAAGGCCCGCGCGATGGCCGCTCCGACGCTGAACAAGACGTACAAGAAGGTCGGCTTCTACCCTCCGGTGACGCGTTAGTGGACGAAGACTCAGCCGACTCGCACAGTATTACCGTCGGCGTGGCGATTCCCGTGCCCGAGCCGTGGCGGACGATCCTCGACGAGGCCCGCATCGAATCGGGCGACCCGCTGGGCGGGGTGGTCCCCGCGCACCTGACGCTGCTGGGTCCGACCGAGATCCGGGCGAACACGCTGGGCCTGGTGGAGGCGCACCTGGCGGCCGTAGCCGCGGCGACCGAGCCGTTCGAGCTGCACCTGCGCGGGACCGGCTCGTTCCGGCCGGTCACCGAGGTGGTGTTCGTGGCCGTGGTCGACGGCATCGCGGTGTGCGAGCAGCTGGAGGCGGCGATCCGGAACGGCCCGATCGACCGCGGGCCGCAGCGCTTCCCCTACCACCCGCACGTGACGGTGGCCCAGGACGTCGACAGGGCCGAACTCGACCGCACCTTCGCCGCCCTCCAGGACTTCGAGGCCAAGTTCGAGGTCGCGGCGTTCACGTTCTACACCCACGGCACGGCGGACAGCCCGATGGGCACCGCCACGCCGTGGACTCCGCGGGCGGAGTTCGCGCTCGGCTCCTAGCCGAAGTCGAAGAGATCCTCGAAGACACTGCGGCGCTTCTTCTTCTTGTCGTACCGGTCGTCGCGGCGGCGGTCGTCGCGGTAGTCGTCCCGGTCGCCGTAACCGCGGTCGTAGTCCTGACGCGGCGGAGGCGGCGGAACGGCGCCCCTGGAGCTGAAGGCCGCCTCGGCGTCGAGCAGGTGCTCCAGTTCGCCGCGGTCGAGGAAGATGCCCCGGCACTCGGAGCACTGATCGACGACCACGCCGTTGCGCTCGTACTGCTTCATCAAATTCTGGCATTTCGGACAGAGCGTCTGCATGGCTCAAACCTATCGTGACCCCTGCATACATGCCCAGAGGCCAGCACCGATTTCCCCCGAACCTGAGAGAATTCACAGCAACCCGACCGTCCCCGCCGCTCCTCGCGCACTTCCTTCGCCAGTGCGTACCGGACCTTCTGCGTCAGTGCGTGAAGTGCCTCGTCCCGGTGAGGTACATGGTCACTCCAGCGGCCTTGGCTGCGGCGATGACTTCCTCGTCGCGGACCGATCCTCCGGGCTGGACGACGGCTTTCACCCCGGCCGCGGTGAGGATCTCGAGTCCGTCCGGGAACGGGAAGAACGCGTCCGAGGCGGCCACGGCGCCCTTGATGCGGTCTCCGGCGCGTTCGACGGCCAGGCGGGCCGAGTCGACCCGGTTGACCTGGCCCATGCCGACGCCGACCGACGCGCCGTCGCGGGCGGCCAGGATCGCGTTCGACTTGACCGCGCGCACCGCCCGCCACGCGAAGGCCAGGTCGGCGAGCGTCGCCTCGTCGGCCGGGTCGCCGGTGGCCAGGCGCCAGCGGGCCGTGTCGTCGCCCTCGGCGTCGATTCGGTCGGGGCGTTGGGCGAGCACGCCGCCGGAGACCGGCTTGAACTCGAGCTTCGAGGGCGTCCACTCCGGGGCGCGCAGCAGCCGGATGTTCTTCTTCTTGGTCAGGATTTCCACGGCCTCGTCGGAGAAGGCCGGGGCCACGACCACCTCGGTGAAGATCTCGCCGATCTGGCGGGCCGCGGCGCCGTCGACCTCGCCGTTGGCGGCGATGACGCCGCCGAAGGCGCTGACCGGGTCGCATTCGTGCGCCTTGCGGTGGGCCGCGGCGACGGTGTCGGCCACGGCGATCCCGCACGGGTTGGCGTGCTTGATGATCGCCACGCACGGCCCGGTGAAGTCGTGCGCGGCCCTCCAGGCGGCGTCGGCGTCGGTGTAGTTGTTGAAGCTCATGGCCTTGCCGTGCAGCTGCTCGGCCTGCGCCAACCCGTCGGCGGCGAGCGGGTCGTCGTAGATCGCGGCGGCCTGGTGCGGGTTCTCGCCGTAACGCAGGTCGGCGAGCTTGGCCATGGGGGTGGCCATGAAATCGGGAAGCGAGTCGGCGTCGCCGGCCTGCTCGGCCAGCCAGGTGGCGACCGTGGAGTCGTAGGTGGCCAGGTGCGCGAAGGCCTTGGCGGCCAGCTTCAGGCGCTCGGCGGCGGTGGTGCCGCCGGAGGCGGCCGCTTCGCGGATCCGGTCGTAGTCGGCCGGGTCGACCACGACGGCGACGTTGGCGTGGTTCTTTGCGGCGCCGCGGACCATCGAGGGCCCGCCGACGTCGATCTTCTCCACGATGTCGTCGAAGCCCGCGCCGGAGGCGACGGTCTCGGCGAACGGGTAGAGGTTGCCGACCAGCAGGTCGAACGCCTCGATGCCGAGCTCGGCGAGCTGGTCGCGGTGGGAGTCCCTCCGCACGTCGGCCAGCATTCCGGCGTGGACCTTGGGGTGGAGGGTCTTGACCCGGTCGTCGAGGATCTCGGGGAAGCCGGTCAGGTCCTCGACCTTGACCACGGGAACCCCGGCCTCGGCGATGCGCGCGGCGGTCGAGCCGGTGGAGACGATCTCGACCCCGGCCTGATGCAGGTCACGGGCCAGTTCGACGACGCCGGTCTTGTCGAAGACCGACACGAGGGCACGCTTGATCGGTTTCTGCTCGCTCACGAATGCACTGCTCCTGTTTCAGTGAAGATGACTGCGGCCCAGGCGTTCGACCGCAGTTACAGGTTCAGCAGCGCCGCTCCCCGGTGGTGCTCCACCCGCGTACGCCCTCGGTCTCCCCTCAACAACGAGCTGCCCGGTCCGTGCCACGGGAAACCTCGAAGGACGCCGCCCTCGCCAGTTGCGACAAACCGAGGCTAACACGCCGGGCTCGACGGCCGCCTCGCCTCCGCGCCGGTCCCGTGAGACCCGCCACCAGGGGCGGGAGGCCAGGGCCGCCAGGACTGCGCCGAGGGTGTTGAGGAGGGCGTCGTCGGTCGAGACGACTCTTCCGGCCAGGAAGGCGTACTGGGAGGCTTCGAGGGCAGTGGAGGCGACCGCCGCTCCGAGGGCGATCGTGCCCAGGCCGATGCGGAAGCGGATCGGGGCGAAGAAACCGGCGGCGGCGAACACCAGGACGTTCCCGGCCAACTGCTCGACGATGACGCGGGGTTCGGAGACCGCCAGGTCGGCGAGGTCCACCAGCGGGACGAGCTGGACCGCGACCGCGCCCTCGCGCGGGGTCAACCCGAGGAACAGCAGCGGGATCGATCCGGCGACCATGCCGACCTCGGCGAGCGAGTGGCGCCACGCCTCGCGGACCGGACGCCCGGCGCGGATACGAAGGGCCGCCAGGCCCCAGGCAACGGCGAACGCGACCGGGAGCAGCGCGAACGAGACCGCGACCGTCGTCGCCTCGAAGGAGTTGACGGAGAGGGGCTGCATGGGGGTTCAGCCTAGGAGGACGCGGCGGTCCTTGACGGTCCAGCCCTCGCGCATCATGCGGCCGACCGCTTCGACCAGTTGGGCCCGTTCGGCTTCCTTGATGCGCTCGGTGAGGGTCTCGACGGTGTCGTCGTCGGCGACCGGGACCGCGGTCTGGGCGATGATCGGACCGGTGTCGACGCCCGAGTCGCAGATGAACAGGGTCGCGCCGGCGAGCTTCACGCCCGCCTTGAGCGCCTCGCCGGGGCCGTTCATGCCCGGGAAGGCCGGCAGCAGCGAGTTGTGGGTGTTGATGTAGCGGCCGGGGAAGGCGTCCAGGAAGCGCGGCCCGCACAGCTTGAGGAATCCGGCCGAGACGACCAGGTCGGGCTCGTACCCGGCGACGGTCTCGGTGAGCGCGGCGTCCCACTGCTCGCGGGTGTCGAAGTCGCGCACCTTGCGCACGAAGGTGGGGATGCCGGCCTCTTCGGCGCGCTTCAGCCCGTAGGTGCCGTCGCGGTCGGATCCGACGGCGACGACCTCGGCCCCGTAGTCGGGGTCGCGCGAGGCGTCGATGAGCGCCTGGAGGTTGGAGCCGGAACCGGAGACGAGCACCACGAGTTTCTTGGTCACCGCAGCACCATAACTCCTGGTCGGGCGGTGGCGACGGTTCGGGGATGACCACCGTGTCACGCCGCACCAGCTCGGACTCGGCGGCGCGGCGGTGCACGGCGAACAGCCGCGCGATCAGGGCGGCCCCGACCAGCCCGAGGAGGATCTGGAGCCCGGCGAAGGCCGCCACCGGTCCGGGTTCGGGCCCGAGCTCGGCGAGCCGCCCGGTCCCGGCCGCGCCGCCCGAGGCCCAGGCGAGGAACCCGAGCAGGGCCGCGGCGGTGGCGGCGGCCAGGATCGCGGCGGTCGTCACGCGGGGACCGCGCAGGTCCGGGGAGCGGTAGGTCAGCAGCACGCCGAAGACCGCGGCGAGCATGAGCGGGAGTCCGACGAGGATGGTCGCCTCGGCCGGGAGCGGGCCGGTGGGGACGGCGGCGAACGGCGGGAAGCCCGGCAGCGGTCCGACTTCGACCATCTCGGCCTGGACGGCGGTGTCGACGCCCACGGCGAAGCCGGGCCCGGAGATGTAGGCGACGGCCCAGATCGCCAGGTTCGGCAGGAACAGGAGGGTCAGCAGGGCCACCGCCCAGGCGCCGTCGCCGTAGACGGCGAAGGTGTCGGCCACGGTCGGGCCGCGGACGGCGAAGGCGACGCCGATGAGCACGGCTCCGGCCGCGAGCAGGGACGCGACGGTGAGGGCGCCGCTGCGCACGCCGCGGCGCAGCCACACCGACTGGCGCTCCCAGGGCAGGACCTCGGCTTCGCGGGCCGCTCCGTAGGCGGCAGCGGCGATCGCCAGGGGCGCGGTGTAGGCGAGGGTGAGGGGCACCGAGATCGAGAAGGGCCCGTTCGAGACGAGCGCGGCCGCTCCCACCACGAGGCCTATATAGAGGATGGACACCGAGCCGGCGGCGGCCCGCACTGCGGCGGCGTCGCGGCCGCCGATGGCGCGGGCGACTCCTGCGGCGGCCTTGGCGACTCGCCAGGCCACCAGGGCCGTGATGAGCAGCGGCGTCACCGTCAGGTGCAGGTCGCCGACGCCGACGCCCACGCCGTGGCCGGCGACCCAGATCGCCCCGGCGGCGGCCACTACCGCGCCGACCGAGCCCTCCCGCCCGGCCAGCCACCACGCGAGGATCGTGAGCACCAGGATCGGGGTGTAGACGACCGTGGCCGCCCACAGCACGGTGGCGACGGCCGAGGACAGCAGCGCGCGGGGTCTGGCGGGGCCGTCCGGTCTCGCGGCGCGGTCGACGACCACAGTGTCCCGCTGCGCCGACCTGGCGGTCCGGGACGGTGAGTCCGGTCGCTTTTCCACGTCGACCAGTCTGTCATAGCCCCAGGACTCCGGGCTGCACCAGAGCGGGCCGCCAATGCGAGGATGAGTCGGCACCTTGCCCCCGAACGGAATGGAGACGACGATGGAAGGCCCCGGAGACTACTTTGGAAGCTATGAGGCCTACGAGGTGATCGACGGCGACACGTTCCGGGTGGTCAAAGACGGCGAGAAGACCCGCGTGCGCATCATGGGCATCAACAGCCCCGAATCGGGCGGCTTCCGCGAGGAGGAGGACTGGGGCGCCGAGGCGAAGGCGTACGCCAAGCAGAAGCTCGAAGGCCGCACCGTCCACCTCTTCACCGACCCCGGCGACCCGGTCTGGGACCAGTACGACCGGCTCCTGGCGCACGTGGTCATGGAGAACGGCATCAACTACGCGGTGGAGGCCGTGGCCCTCGGCATGGCCGAGGCCTACATCCTGCGCCACCAGGACCTGACGATCGGCGACACCCTCCGCAAGGCCGAACGCCTGGCCCAGGCCGAGAAGCGCGGCATGTGGAAGTACCACCCAATCGATTAGCGGGACCGGGCGACCGCGTCTCTAGGCGTTCTCGAGGTAGCGCAGGACTGCGGCTACTCGGCGGTCGGTTTGGGGGTCCGGGGTCAGTTCCAGCTTCATGAAGATGTTGCGGATGTGCTTGTGGACGGCGTTCTCGGTGATGAACAGCCGCTCGGCGATCGCGGTGTTGCCCAGGCCCTCGGCCATGACCGACAGGACCTCCTTCTCTCGCGGCGTGAGCTTCTCGAGCGGGTCGCCGGCGCGGCGCTGGGCGAAGAGCTGGGCGATGACCTCGGGGTCGATCGCCGTACCGCCGCCGGAGACCCGGTGCAGGGCCTCGATGAAGGCGTCGACGCGGCCGACCCGCTCCTTGAGCAGGTAGCCGATGCGCTCGGCGCCGGCGGCGAGAAGGTCGGTCGCGAAGCTCTGCTCCACATAGGCCGACAAGACCAGGACGGCCAGGCCCGGATGCAGGCGGCGGGCCTCCACGGCGGCCTTGATGCCCTCGTCGGTGTGCGTCGGAGGCATCCGCACGTCCACCACCGCGATGTCGGGCCGGTGCTCGGAGACGGCGGCCAGGAACGCTTCGGGGCCGTCGACCGAGGCGACCACCTCGAAGCCCTCTCCCCGCAGCACCAGCCCCAGGCCCTCGCGCAGGAGGGTGTCGTCCTCGGCGATCACGATCCGCATGGCAGCTCCACTCTGATCCGGGTAGGCCCGCCGGGCGGGCTGGACACGCTGAATTCGCCGTCGAGCGCGTCGACGCGGCGGCCGATCCCGCCCAGGCCCGTGCCGCCGGCGGGGTCGGCGCCGCCGCGGCCGTCGTCGGTCACGCTCACTTCGAGCCGGTTGCCCCGCCTGAGAGCCTCGACCTCGGCGTGTTTCGCACCCGAGTGCTTGGCGACGTTCGTCAACGACTCTGCCACAACGAAATAGGCGGTCGACTCGACACTGGCCGGGCAGCGCACCGGCACGTCCACGGTCAACTCGCACTGCACCGCGCAGTCGGAGGCCAGCGCGCTCAGCGCCCCTTCCAGGCCGCGGTTCTCCAGCACCGGAGGCAGGATCGAGCGGACGACCGCGCGCAGCTCGGCCAGGGAATCCTCCACGGTGGCCTGGGCGCGCTCGAGGATCTCGTCGGCCCGGTCGGGATCGCGCACCACCTCGCGGCGGGCGGCGCCGATCAGGACCGCCACGGCCACGATCCGGTTCTGGGCGCCGTCGTGCAGGGCCCGCTCGATGCGGCGCAGCTCGACCGCGTGCGCGTCCAGGGCGGCCGCGCGGGTGGCCGACAGCTGCTCGACCCGCTCGGACAGGTCCACGTCGGGGTCGGGTCCGAGCAGGTTGATCCCGGGCCGGCACTGGAACTCGAGGAGCTTGGGCGAGGCCAGCAGCCACAGCAGGATCTGGCCCAGCCCGATGACGGCGCCGAAGACCGACGCGGTCCAGGTCCCGACCGGGAGGGTGCCGTTGAGCACCTGCCGCTCGCCGGCGGGGGCCAGGTGCCACCAGGCCGGGAGGGTCAGGTCGTGCGTCCCGTTGAACGGCAGCTGGAGGATGACCATGCCGACGATGAGCCCGAAGGTGCCGTGCATGAACACCCACCACAGGTCCCGGCGCACCCACGGCTCTCGCAGGTGCCCCCAGAACGCCTTGACCCCTTCGGCCGGGGCGTCGTCGACGTCGGGCGGGTAGGGCGATTCGGGTTCGTCCCCGAGCCTGCCGAGGCGGCGGCGCTCCAGGTCCGCGAGCACCCTGACCCACTGGAGGAGCGGCCGCAGCAGCGGCCGACCGGGCCCGATCGCGCCGAGGAACACGATGAACACCACGAACGGGATGGTGAACAGCGCCAGGATGCCGGTCCCGGCCCCGGCCGCGGCCCAGCCGGTGGCGCGCAGCGCCGCCTTCAGAATGCGGCGTTCCCCTCCCTCTGCGCGTTCCATCCCGGTGCTGCCTCCCGTCTCGGTTCCGTGGGTGAAACGTACACGCGCCGCTACCTGGGCGACGGTACCGCTGGCCGTACCATTCGCCCTCCTGCCCGCTCTACCGGCATTCGGGCGCTGGCTTCATTGGGGCGCAACGTTTTCGGCAATAGCGTCATGGGTGTCGACGATCCCCCGATACCGGAAGGCACCACGATGCGGACGCTCCCGAGACCCAGAACCAAGCTCCGGCAGGACCACACGCGTCCTCCGGCCCTGCTCATGCGCGAAGTCACCAAGGTCTACGACGGCGCGGTCACCGCGCTCGACCGCGTCTCCCTGGAGGTCTCGCGCGGGTCGTTCCTGGCGGTCATGGGGCCGTCCGGTTCGGGGAAGTCCACGCTCCTGCACTGCGCCGCCGGTCTGGACAACCCCACCTCCGGCGAGGTCTTCGTCGGCGGCACGGCCATCTCCGGGCTCAGCGAGGCCCGCCGGACCGCGCTGCGGCGCGAGCGGATCGGCTTCGTCTTCCAGTCCTACAACCTGCTGCCGTCGCTGACGGTGCAGGAGAACATCACGCTGCCGCTGCGCCTGTCGGGCAACGACGCCGACCGCCAGTGGCTGGACGCGGTTACCGACCGGGTCGGGCTGGGCCCGCTGATGTCGAGGCGCCCGTCGGAGCTGTCCGGCGGGCAGCAGCAGCGCGCGGCGATCGCGCGCGCCCTGGCCGCCCGCCCCGAGGTCGTCTTCGCCGACGAACCGACCGGCGCGCTCGACATGGACACCGCCGCCGAGGTCCTCGACCTGCTGCGGGACCTGGTCGACGAGTTCTCCCAGACGGTGGTGATGGTCACCCACGACCCCGACGCCGCCTCCCGCGCCCACGCCACCGCCGTGGTCGCCGACGGCCGCATCGACCGGTTCCACAACGCCCCGACCGCCTACGAGCTGGCACGGCACCTGACGCACCTGCGGAGGAGCCGGGTGTGAGCGGCATGCTCAAACCATCGGTCTCCATGGCGCGAAAGCAGGTCGGCGGCCTGGTCGCCGTGTTCTGCGCCGTGTTCGGTGCGGCGGCGCTGGCCACCGCGACCGGCGTGGTCGCCGAGACCGGACTGACCTCGCACCTCGAGCCCGAGCGGCTCGCCGCCGCGGACGTCCTGATCTCGGCCCCGCAGCGCCACCCGGTGCCCGAGGACCTCGACCTGCCGCTGACCGAGCGCGTGACCGTCCCGGCCGAGACCGCCGACGAGGCCGCAGCGGTCCCCGGGGTGGCCGCCGCCGTCGCCGACGTGTCGTTCCCGGCCAGCGTCGAAGGCGCCGACGCCCCGAGTGAGGGGCACAGCTGGGCGAGCGCCGAGGCGACCGGCGCCGACCTGGACGGCGAGGCCCCGACCGGCCCCGGCGAGGTCGTCGCGGGCGCCGGCACCGGCGCCGAGACCGGCCAGACCGTCACCGTCGCCACCGCCTCGGGGCGGGCCGAGTACACCGTCACCGGCACGACCGGCGGACCCGGCCTCTACTTCGAGGCCGACACCGCCGCCGAGCTGTCGGGCCTGCCCGAGGGCGAGGCCGACCTGATCGCGGTCGCCCTCGAACCCGGCTCCTCGGCAAAGGAGGTGGCCGCCGACCTCGGCGGCGTCCTCGGCGGCGGATTCGAGGTCACCACCGGCGAGGCGCGCGGCGACGTCGAGCGCATCGAGGGCGGGGCCGCGCGAGGCGAACTCGTGGCCGTCTCCGGATCCCTGGCCGGGACCATCATGCTGCTGTGCGGATTCATCACCGCCGGGGCCCTGGCGGTGTCCGTGGCCAACCAGCGGCGCGACCTGGCACTCCTGCGCGCGGTCGGGGCCACCCCGAAACAGGTGCGGCGGCTGGTCGCCACCCAGGCCACCGTCGTGGCCGCCGTCGCGGTCGTCCCCGGGGGGCTCCTCGGCTACCCGGCCGCCGACGGCTTCGCGCGCATGCTCGCCGACGCCGGGATGCTCCCAGGGGACCTGCCGCTGGCGCGCAGCCCGCTGGCCGCCCTGGCCGCCGCCCTCCTCATGCTCGCCACGGTCCAGATCGCAGCCCGCTGCGCCGCCTGGAGGACCTCCAGGCTTCCCGCGACCACCGCGGTGGCCGAATCCCGCACCGAGCCGAAGCCGGTCGGCCGCGTGCGCACCACGATCGGCCTGGTCCTGCTGGCGCTCGCCATGGGTCAGGCGCTGATGCCGCTGTTCCTGCCGGGCGAGGGGGCGCTCGCATCGGCCGGGACCGGCACGCTGACGGCCGTCATCGGGCTGGCCCTGGCCGGGCCCGCGCTGGTGAAGGCCGCCACCGCCCTGGCCGCGTCCCTCCTGCCGCGCCGCTCCGAGGCCCCCGCGTGGCTTGCCGAGGCGAACACCCGCGCCTACTCCCGCCGCACCGCAGGGGCCGTGACCGTGCTGGCGCTGGCGATCGCGCTGACGGTCATGCAGGTCTACAGCCAGACCACCGTCGAACGGGCCGCCGCCGCGGAACTGGAGGACGGGATCACCGCCGAGACGGCCGTGTCCGCGCCCGCGCTCGGCACCGTCCCGGCCGGCGACGTCGACGAACTGGCCGCGCTGCCGGGCGTGGACGCGGCCGTGCCGGTCGCCTCCACCACGGTCATCCGCTCCTCGGACTTCCTGGACGGGACCGACGCAGAGTCGTTCCAGGCGCTGGTGCTCGGCCCCGGCGCCGAGCACGTGGCCGACCCGCGGGTCGCCGAGGGCTCCCTGGCCGACCTGGAGGGCGAGGCGGTCGCCGTGGCCGCCTCGACCGCCTTCGTGTGGGGCGTCGCGGTCGGCGACGAGGTCGACCTGGTCCTGGCCGACGGCCGGGAGGTCTCCGCGACGGTGGTGGCGACCTACGAGCGCGGCTTCGGCTTCGGCAGCGTGATCGCCTCGTCCGACTTGGTCGGGCCCGGCCGGATCGACACGGTCCTGGTCTCCGGCGACGGCTCCGCCGTCGCCGACTGGGCCGCGGGCCGCCCCGGCCTGGAGGCGGGCGGGGCCGCCCTGGGCGCGAAGGCGCCATCGGAGCGGTGGATCAACGTGGCGGTCACGATCGTGCTGCTGGGGTACGTGCTGCTCGGGGTCGGCAACAGCCTGGTCGCGGCCACCGTCGGCCGCCGCGGCGAGTTCGCCTCGCTGCGGATGGCCGGGGCGACGCCCCGGCAGGTGCGGGCGATGATGCGCCGCGAGACCGCGATCCTGTCGGCCATCGCCGTCGCCGCGGGCCTGGCGATCTCGGTGCTGCCGATGTCGCTGCTCGGCCTCGGCCTGGCCGGGAGGCCGTGGCCGCAGGGTCCGCCCTGGGTGGTCCCGGCCGCCGCCGCGCTGGCGGTGGCGCTGGCCTTCGCCGCGACCGGCGCGGCGACACGCAAGGCCCTGTCCGGGTCGGCCACCGGCCTCATGGCGGCCGTCTGAGGGAAACAGAAGGGGAAGGGGGGCCGCCCGCGCGGGCGGCCCCCCTTCTGTTCGCTGGATCCGACCTCGCTACGCGGCCTCGGCGACCGGTCGGGTGCGGGCCAGCAGGGCCGTGGCCGAGGCCAGCAGGCCGACCAAGGCGACGATCTCGACCAGGTACAGGCCCGGCCGGTAGCCGTCCAGGCTGGTCGCGGTCGTGGTGGCCGTGCCGATCAGGCCCGTGGCGATCGCCAGGACGATCGCCCCGCCGATCTGGCCGGAGGTCTGCACCAGGCCCGAGGCCAGCCCCTGCTCGTCGTCGGAGATCCCTTCGGTGGCCTGGACCATGACCGAGGAGAACCCGAGCGCGAAGCCCAGTCCCAGCAGCAGGAAGCTGGGCAGGTAGTCGACGACGTAGAGCGGCTCGGCGGCGCCGCCGCGCACCAGGAACCACAGGTACCCCAGCACGAACGAGCTCATAGAGGCGATGATCATCGGCGTGGTGCCGTAGCGGTCGATGAAGCGCCCGGCGATCGGCGAGAGGATCGCCACGATCACTCCGGCCGGGGCCAGCGCCAGCGCCATCTGGAGCGGTCCCCATTCGAGCGTGTTCTGGAGGTACAGGGACACGATCGTCTGGAAGCTGATGTAGGAGCCGAAGATGGCCATGGCGGCCAGGTTGGCCCGCACGATCGACTTGATCTTGAGGATGCCCAGGCGCACCAGCGGGTGCCGCACCTTGTTCTCGGTGAGCACGAACGCGGCCAGCAGGACGACCGCGGCCACGGCGGTGAAGGTGACGGTGGCGGTGAAGCCGGTCTCGGGGGCGGTCACGATCGTGTAGACGGCCGCGAGCATCCCGCCGGTCAGCAGCGCCGCGCCGGCGAAGTCGATGGTGCCGTGCTCCTTGTCGGTGTTCTTGGGCACCACGATGAACGCGCCGACCAGGACCACGGCGACCACCGCGACCGGGGCGTAGAAGGTCAGGCGCCAGTCGACGCCGGTCAGCAGGCCGGAGGCGACCAGTCCGGAGGCGTAGCCGGTGGCGCCGAAGACGGTGAAGATCGACAGGGCCTTGTTGCGATCGTGGCCCTGCTTGAAGGTGGTGGTGATGATCGACAGCGCGGCGGGGGCGGTGAAGGCGGCGGCCACGCCCTTGACGATGCGGCTGGCGATCAGGAGCTCACCCGAGTCGACCATCCCGCCGACCAGGGAGGCCGCGCCGAACACGATCAGCGCTCCGATGAAGACCCTGCGGCGCCCCAGCAGGTCGGCCGCTCTGCCGCCGAGCAGGAGCAGGCCGCCGTAGCCGAGGATGTAGCCGTTGACGATCCATTGGAGGCTGGCGGTCTCGAGGCCGAGTTCGGCGCCGATCGAGGGCAGCGCCACGCCGACCATGGAGACGTCGAGCGCGTCGAGGAACATCGCGAGTCCGGCGACGAACAGGACGGCCCAGAGTCTGGGCCCCCAGCGGCTCGGCGCGTGTGAGGGGGCGTTCTCGGTGGGCTCGGGACGGGAAGGTTGGGTTTCCGTGAGTGTCACGACGATGAAGTTACATGCTCGCGCATTCAATGTCAACGCATAAAATGAGTGGACATTAAATGTCTTGACATGGTAATCTGCTGGTCATGGAGCCTCCGAGTGATCGCCGAGTATGCGAAAAGTGGTCTGAGACACTACGCGTGTACCACGACACGTCCTGCGAGCTGGAGAACGAGCTCCAGTCCAGACACGGCCTGGGGCTCAGCGAGTTCGAGGTGCTCCAGGCGATCTCGGGATACTGCAGCGACCGCGAGACCGAGAAGATCCTGATGAAGGACCTCGAGGCCGAGATGTACCTCAGCCAGAGCGCCCTCTCGCGCACCATCACCCGCCTGGAGCGGGCCGGCCTGGTCGCTCGCGCCGCCTGCGAGATCGACCGGCGCGCCAACTTCCTCCAGCTCACCTCCGCCGGTCGCGAGCGCTGGGAGGAGGCCCGCCCCACCCACAAGGCGGTCTTGAGGAAGCACTTCGCCTGACCGCTGAGCAACGCCCGCGGGTCGGGAGTCGGTATGGTGACTCCGAGAGCAATAGTCACGACCACCTGGTTATGGAGCGTAGATCTCGATGGCTCACCCCGAGAACCGGCCGCCCGACGAAGAGGACGGCGGCACCTTCAAACTCAAGCCCGGCGGCGGCAAGTCCACGCCCGAGGCTCCCGGCCCCGAGGGGCTGGAATCGACCATGAAGCTGCGCAAGGTCGGCGGAGGGAATCCGGCCGCGTCGGCGGGCCCGCCGCCTCCCCCGGCCTCGCCGCTGGGGAACCCGACCGGACCGGCCGAACCGCCGCAGCCGTTCGCCGAGACCACGGTCATGCCGCAGTCCGGCGGCTCGCAGACCGGTTTCCAGCCCTCCGGCCAGCAGCCGCCCCAGCCCGGCCAGCCGCAGCAGCCCCAGCCCGGCCAGCAGCCGTACGGGCAGCAGCCGCCGTACGGCCAGCAGCCTCCCGGCGGCCAACTGCCGCCCCAAGGCCAACTGCCGCCCCAGGGCCAGCCGTACGGGCAGCCGGGCGGCGTGCCGGGCGCCGTTCCGGAAGGGATCAAACGCATCGGCATGGTCGCGATGATCGGCGCCGGCGTCGGCATCGTCGGCAGCATCCTCGGCCTCGTCCTCATCGGCGGAGTCGTGATCTTCTCCGAGGCGGTCGGCATCCTGCTCGCCCTCGCATTCGGATACTGGGGCTTCTCCCTGCCGCGCGGCCAGATCAAATCGCCGGGCCTCCGGCTGACCGGTGTCATCCTCATTATGGTCGCCGCGGGACTGTCGCTGCTGAGCGTTCTCGGCGGGCTCAGCGCGATGTCTCTGGTCGGCGGCATCGTCGTGGTTCCGATGCTGATCAACCTCGCTCTCGCCGGCCTGTACGGCTACGCGTCGTTCATCTACTTCAGGAACGAAGACGTCAAGGCGTTCATCAAGGGCGCCCCGGCCGCCGGACTGCAGCCCGGCTACCCGCCCCAGCCCGGCCAGCAGCCGCAACAGCCGGGCCAGCCCGGCGGCTACCCGCCGCCTCCCGGCCAGCAGGGCTACCCGCAGCAGGGGCAGCAGCCTCCTTACGGTCGTTAGACCTTTCGGGTAGTCGGGACTAAGCTCACTCGTAGGACGGCCGCCGCTCCAAAGAATTATGGCTCCGCAAAGCGTCGCCGAAGCCGACGCGGCGGCCGCACTCGAGGAGGTCTGCATGTCTTCAGCGTCGAACCGCCCGCCGATCCGGGTGGTCGTGGCCAAGGTCGGTCTCGACGGACACGACCGCGGCGTCAAGGTCGTGGCCAGGGCGCTGCGCGACGCGGGCATGGAAGTCATCTACACCGGCCTGCACAACTCGCCCGAGCAAGTGGTGGCCACGGCATTGGCCGAGGACGCCGACGCGATCGGGCTGAGCATTCTCTCCGGAGCGCATATGACGCTCTTTCCACGAGTCCTCGCATTGCTCGAAGAAGCGAGCGCGAGCGATATCGTCGTATTCGGCGGCGGGATCATTCCCGAACAGGACGCCGAGACTCTCAAGGCCCAAGGGGTCGCCGCGATATTCGGACCCGGCGCCTCGACGCAGTCGATCGCCGAATGGGTCGCTTCCCATGTCGGCGGGGCCGAAGCCGCTTCTACCAGCTAGAACTCCGCGGCCAGAAAAAACTTTGAAAATCCCGTAACCGCCTGCGACGGCGCTCGTTCTTATTAGTGTCGGACGCGATGCGGACGACGAAGACGCATCGGGGGCGGTGATTCACTTCGCCGCCGAACGGTATCGCACAGCTCATTGGAGCTATGCCACAAACCGCCGATGCCCTGTCGATTGAGGGGTGGCGATAGGGCATCGTGCCTAAGGGAATCAAGCCTTTGAGGGGTGGGCTTGATTCCCGCTTGAAGGGGACCGGACGCCTGAGGGGTGCGTCCGGTCCCCGCTTATTCGGGCCGCCCGCCCCACACCCCGCGCCGACCCCGGCGACAGCCTCGCCCCACCCCCGGTCCGGCCCCTTCGTCGCCGAACTCGTCACACCCTGGCCCCGCGATCGGCCGGGATCCGCACAGTCGCGTTACGCTGCGCTAACGGGATACCTTCGGGCAACCCGGTCGAAGAAGACTAGCTAGTGGAGCGGACTCTACAGTGGATCTGTACGAATACCAGGGCCGCGCACTGTTCGCCCGGCACAGTGTGCCGGTACTGGACGGCGGCGTCGCCACCACCCCGCAGGAGGCCGTGGAGCTCGCCGAGCGCCTCGGTGACCGGGTGGTCGTCAAAGCGCAAGTGAAAGTGGGAGGCCGCGGCAAGGCCGGCGGCGTCAAGCTCGCCGACTCGGTCGACGAGGCGAAGACCCACGCCACCGACATCCTCGGGATGGACATCAAAGGCCACACGGTCGAGAAGGTCATGCTGACCGTCACGGCCGACATCGACTCCGAGTACTACTTCTCCTACCTGCTCGACCGGGCGAACCGCACGTTCCTGTGCATCGCCTCGACCGAGGGCGGCGTGGAGATCGAGGAGGTCGCCAAGACCGCCCCGGACAAGGTCGTCAAGAAGCCCATCGACGCCGGCGTCGGCGTGACCCCCGAGATCGCCGGCGAGATCGCCGACGAGGCCGGATTCCCCGCCGACCTGCGCGACCAGCTCGTCGAGGTCTTCGTGAGGCTCTGGGACGCCTTCGTCGCCGAGGACGCCACCCTCGTGGAGGTCAACCCGCTGGTCCGCACCCCCGAGGGCAAGGTCCTGGCGCTGGACGCGAAGGTCACCCTCGACGAGAACGCCGGCTTCCGGCACCCCGAGAACGCCGAGGCGTTCGCCGACGCCTCCGCGGTCGACCCGCTGGAGCAGCGCGCCAAGGAGCAGGACCTCAACTACGTCAAGCTCGACGGCCAGGTCGGCATCATCGGCAACGGCGCGGGCCTGGTCATGTCGACCCTCGACGTGGTCGCCTACGCCGGGGAGAAGCACGGCGGCGTCAAGCCCGCCAACTTCCTCGACATCGGAGGCGGCGCCTCGGCCGCGGTCATGGCCAACAGCCTCGAGGTAGTCCTTTCCGACCCGCAGGTCAAGAGCGTCTTCGTGAACGTCTTCGGCGGCATCACCGCCTGCGACGAGGTCGCCAACGGCATCATCGGCGCGCTCGGGACCCTCGCAGAGCGCGGCGAGGAGGTCGACAAGCCGCTGGTCGCCCGCATCGACGGCAACAACGCCGAGGCCGGACGCAAGATCCTCGCCGACGCCAACCACCCGCTCATCACCGTCGTCGAGACGATGGACGCGGCCGCCGACAAGGTCGCCGAGCTCGCCAACCAGGGGGCCTGATCAGCATGGCAATCTTCCTCAACGAGAACAGCAAGGTCATCGTCCAGGGCATGACCGGCTCCGAGGGCATGAAGCACACCGCGCGCATGCTCAAGGCGGGCACCAATATCGTCGGCGGCGTCAACCCGCGCAAGGCCGGCCAGAAGGTCGACTTCGAGGGCGCCAGCCTGCCGGTGTTCGCCTCCGTGGCCGAGGCCATGGCCGAGACCGGCGCCGACACCTCCGTGGTGTTCGTGCCCCCGGCGTTCTGCAAGTCCGCCGTGATCGAGGCGATCGACGCCGAGATCGGCGTGGCCATCGTCATCACCGAGGGCATCCCGGTGCACGACTCGGTCGCGTTCTGGAACCACGCCGAGTCCAAGGGCAACAAGACCCGCATCGTGGGCCCGAACTGCCCGGGCATCGCCAGCCCCGACAAGTCCAACGCGGGCATCACCCCGGCCGACATCACCGGCTCGGGCCCGATCGGGCTGGTCTCCAAGTCCGGCACGCTGACCTACCAGCTGATGTACGAGCTGCGCGACATCGGCTTCTCGACCTCGGTCGGCATCGGCGGCGACCCGGTCATCGGGACCACCCACATCGACTGCCTCAGGGCCTTCGAGGAGGACCCCGAGACCAAGGCGATCGTCATGATCGGCGAGATCGGCGGCGACGCCGAGGAGCGCGCGGCAGAGTACATCGCCGAGCACGTGACCAAGCCGGTCGTCGGCTACATCGCGGGCTTCACCGCGCCTCCCGGCAAGACGATGGGCCACGCCGGCGCCATCATCTCCGGTTCGGCCGGGACCGCCGAGGCAAAGAAGGAGGCCCTCGAGGCCGCCGGCGTCAAGGTCGGCAAGACTCCGTCCGAGACGGCCAACCTGATGCGCGAAGTCATCAAGAGCCTCTAGCGACGTTCTTTCACAGGGCCCGGGCAGCGCCCGGGCCCTGTCGCGTTCCCGGCCCGCACGAGGCCGAATCCGCGGCGGCGGCGAGTCGGATTCCCGACATGTCATTCCTATTGAACCCGCCTATCCGTTTATGCGGCTATTGCTACTTTTCCTGACGCCAGAGCGTCGGCGGCGCCGACGCCCCACCCAGGAAGGGAAACCGAGATGTCCAGAGCGAACCGGATCCGAATCGCCGCGGCGGGAGCGGCGGCGGCCGTCATGGCGACGGCGGTGCCGGCGGCCGCCTCGGCCGCGGAGGAAGAGTGGGACGCGACCCGGTACTACCTGATGTACCGGTCCAGCGCGTGCATCGAGAGCCTCACCGTCCACGAGGCCGAGGACTGGAGCGCCCCCGGCGACGAGCCCTACCTGACGGTGGACGGCTGGCGGATCTGGGAGTCTCCGGGATCGATGGACGACGGGGCCACCGCGGCGGTGAACCGGACCGTGGCGGTCGGCTCGGTCGTCGCGGCCTGGGACTACGACTGGCCGGACCCCGACGACTTCATCGGCAGCGACACGGTCGGGTCCCGGGGCGGAACGCTCACCTTCCAGGGCGACGGCGCCCACTACAGCGCCCGGTACTCGAGGGGCGCCTGCTAGACCAGGCCGGGCCGGTCCTGCCCCGGCGGGACCGGCCCGGCCCGGTTAGTACCTGGGTACTAGTGCCAGAGTACGGCGTTTTGCCTGTTCAGAAGGGTTGGATACAGTGATTTCCGCCCGATTCGAACGGAGGAGACGCATGCACCCCGCAGGCGAGAACCAGACCGTGGTGTCCGAGCCGAAGTGGCTGGGCGGCGCCCTGCTTGTGGGCTTCCCCCTGCTCGGGGCCGGGCTCGGGTGGGGCCTGAACCTCATCGCCGAATTGATCACCGGGCTCCGGTGGTTCCCGCTCCAGGGCCTCTTCGAGCAGTTCACCGAGCTGTCGGGCACCGTCCGCCTGATCGTGGCGCTCGCGGTGGGCGCGGCCGCCGGGCTGGTGCTGGCGCTCATCGGCGTCCACGAGATGCTCACCGTGACCGTCGACCGGCGGCGCCTGCGCCTCGAGCGCGGCGACTACGACCGCACCGTCGAGGCCGCCGACGTGGCCTCGGTGTTCGTCGAGGACAAGCGCCTGGTGGTCCTCGGACGCCGCCGCCAGGAGCTCGCCCGCGTCCAATTCGACCTGAAACGCGAGAACCTGGTCGAGGCCCTGCGGCGCCACGGCTACGCCTGGCGGCCCGGAGGCGACCCCTACGAGGACGACTACCGCAGGTGGGTGCCGGAGGCCGAGGGCCTGCCGAAGGGCGCCGAACCGCTCCTGAAGGCCCGCCAGCGGGCCCTGGAGAAGTCCGAGGGCAAGGAGCTCGAAGAGCTCCGCGACGAACTCGCCTCCCTCGACGTCGTGCTGCGCGACAAGGACAAGAAGCAGTACTGGCGCCTCTCCGACCCGTCCTGACCTCACGGAGTCCCGCTTCCGGTCCGGGCCTATTCCAGGTTGATGTATCCATGATGCAAGGCCCGGTTATGGTCATGATCAACCTGCAGTCTTCATGAATGGGCCGCACACCCGTGAAACGATCCTCACTCGCCAAGGTCCTCGGCGCAATGGCCGCCCTCTGCGTCGGTGCAGTGGGTATGAACACCTACAACGCATTCGCCGACGAGAGCGATCCGGACGCGGTCTTCTTCGCCGACTACGAGAACGGCGCCACCGGCTCCGGTTACGCCGACATCGGCCACAACGAATGCTGCACCTACTCGGTGCAGACCGCCGGGTTCGGGCGCGACAGCGACACCTCGATCCACCACGAGTTGCGTCAGGGCGATCCCCAGGAGGAGTCGCTTGGCCCCCGCGCCGAGAGCCACGCGATCGACATGCAGTCGACACGGTTCGGCGTCGGTGACACCTTCTACTACGCGTTCAGCATCTACTTGCCCAGCACTTGGGAGTATGACGGCCAAATGGAGGACATCCTCTTCCAGTGGCACACCACACCCGTGGGCGAGGCGTGCGAGCCGAGGAAGTCGCCGGCCGCGTTCTTGGCGGTCCATCCGGCGGGCGGCGGCGAGTGGCGTCTGAGGATCAACTCGGACGGGAACGAGTGCTCGACATCCGGCACGATCGACAAGACCCACCTGGGCCTCGGCGGGATCAAGCTCGGCCAGTGGACCGACTTCGTCTTCAAGTTCGACTGGGCCTACGACGACACCGGCCACATCGAAGCCTGGACGCAGACGAGCAAGAACCCCGGCTGGCAGTACTTCGAGCACCACGGCCCCAACACTTTCAACGACCCGCCGGACGTCGGCTACCTCAAATGGGGCATCTACAAGCCCGGCTGGAGAAACGGCGGGACCAGTGACGTCGACAAGCGGGCGGTGTTCCACGACAACATTTCCATGGGCACCACCTGCGAATCCGTGATGCCCACGGGCTGGCCTGCCCCCTGCGGCACCGCGGTCGGCGAAGCCCTGCCGGACCTCGGCCTACTCGACACCGCGGCGCTCACCGGCCGGGCCCAACACCAGACCTGGGCGCGACGCCGCTGACACCACTGACGGGAACCGAGTGCTGTCGGGGCCCGGCGGTGGCGGCACCGATGCCACAAGCCGCGTGACGGCCCAGGACAGACTGCCGTCCGCCGCGCCGACAGGTGGTGAGAGGCGGTGGGGTGTCGCTGTCGGCTGGCGGGCCACATGGTGTCGGGCTTCACCTGGGCGGTGACGGAGCGTGTGGTGGTGGGGCGGGGTTGGTGTTCGGCTGGCGGGTCGGTTTCGGTGGGGGTTCGAGCGGCGGCGATGGTGAGGTGGGATGCGGTGCGGTGTCCCCCTGTCGGCTGGCGGGCCGGTCTCGGTCGGGGTTCGCCCGGGCGGCGACGGTGTGGTGTGGGAGGCGGGTTGGGGTGGCCTGCCGTGCCCCGGGCACGGCGAGGGCCCGAACCCGGTCGGGTGGGTTCGGGTTGGTGTGTCGTGTGTGTGCTGGCCCCCGCCGCGGGTGCCTTCCGCGGCGGGCGGGGTAAGAAGGGCGGGGGTCCGGGGTCGGAGCGTGTTGCGGTGCAGGCGGGCTCGGGAGGAGAGTCCTGCTCGGGTCCTGAGCGCGGTCGGGGTGCGGTGGTTCGTCCGGGTTCCGAGCGCGGTTCGGGTTCGGGTTCGGGGGCCGGTGCTCGTGTGCCGCTGCGCGCCTCGACGTTCTCGGTGGTGAAGCGTGCTCGTGCTTGGGCGCGTGCGGCTTTGGCGGCGGCCCAGGCGCGGTCGGTCTCGGCCTGCTCGGCGGCGCGGTTGAGGTCGTCTTTGAGTGTTTCGGCCCATTCTTCGGGGTAGAGGCCGGTCGGGAAGACGTTCGCGGCGTCGGTGGCGAAGTCGGCCTCGAGGTCGGCCTCGGTGCGCCAGTCGGCGCAGCCGCACCCGCCGGGGTCCTGGTGTCCGGTCATGTCGGCGGGGGCCGG
>NZ_JAELXW010000122.1 GCF_016428645.1 Glycomyces salinus
GGCCCCGGCAAAGCCCTCATCGTCCACCACCACGGACACGAGGCCGCCCCCGCCGACATGACCGGACACCAGGACCCCGGCGGGTGCGGCTGCGCCGACTGGCGCACCCACACCGACCTCGACACCGACTTCGCCACCGACGCCGCGAACCTCTTCCCGACCGGCCTCTACCCCGACGAATGGGCCGAAACCCTCAAAGACGACCTCAACCGCGCCGCCGAACAACACGAAACCGACCGCGCCTGGGCCGCCGCCAAAACCGCACGCGCCCAAGCACGAGCCCGATTCACCACCGAGAACGTCGAGGCGCGCAGCGACACAAGAACACCGGCACCCGAACCCGAACCGCACTCAGGACCCGAACGATCCTCCCCGGACACACCCGAACCCGAGCAGAAATCGCCTCGCGAGCCCGCCTGCACCGCGACACGCTCCGACCCCGGACCCCCGCCCTTCTTACCCCGCCCGCCGCGGAAGGCACCCGCGGCGGGGGCCAGCACACACGACACTCCAACCCGAACCCCACCAACGGGGCTCGGGCCCTCGTCGTGCCCGGGACACGGCAGACCACCCCAGGCCACCTCCCACTCCTGCCCGTCGTCGCCCGGGTGAAGCCCGACATCACGCGGCCCGCCAGCCGACAGCGACACCGCACCACCACCCACCTCACCATCGCCGCCCGACCTAACCCCGACCCCACCTCGCCCGCACGACAACCACCCGCCTCGCCCCACCTGCACACCGCTCATCGCCGCCCGTTCGAATTCGTCCTTGGATGGCTTGGGGGACAGCGTGAATCTCTGAGTGGGTTACCTACGCGCCGCCGCACTCTCTAGGCTCCTACCGGTTCAAGCCAGGCAAACGACCATCGATCCTGGTCCTGCTCCTCTCTCCCCTCGTCCCCGCGTGTGGGTGGAGCCTGGCTCAGACGGTCCGCGTTCGCGACCTCTCAGGGCACTACGGCTAGCACTTCTGCGTAGCTCAAGGACCAGGACAGCGTCCGGGCTCATCGCAATCGGCGTGGACGGGCGGCTCGACCTGGACCGTCGCGTGGCCGATGCCGTGCTCGTCGCGCAGCAGGACCTGGGCGCGGTCGAGGATGGCGTGGTCGTCTGCCTCGGCCGAGGCGACCAGGTGGGCGGTGGCAACGTGCATCCCGGAGGTGAGGGTCCACAGGTGCACGTCGTGGACGCCGTCGACGCCGTCGATGCCCGCCAGGTCCTCGGCGACCGCGGCGGGCTCGACGCCAGGAGGGGCGTGCTGGGCGAGCACGGCGAACACCTGGCGTCCCAGCGCGACCGCGCGCACGACCACGAACAGCCCGATCGCCAGGGCTACGCCGGTGTCCCACTCCGCCTGCCCGGTCGTCGCGACCAGGATCCCGGCGACGATGACGCCGACCGACCCGGCGGTGTCGGCGACCACCTCCAGGTAGGCGCCCTTGACGTTGAGGCTCTCCCCCGCCCCGGCGCGCAGCATGCGCAGCGCGGCCAGGTTGACCGCCAGGCCGAGCGCGCCGACGACGAGCATCGGGCCCACCTGGATATCGGGGGCCTCGCCGATCCGGCCGACGGCCTCGACCACGATGTAGGCTGCCGTGCCGATCATCACCAGCACCGCGAGGCCGGAGGCGAAGATCTCGGCGCGGTAGGAGCCGTAGGTACGCTTGCCGGTCGTGTCCGGCCGGGCCGCGATGCGGGTGGCCGCGAGCGCGGCGGCGAGGGTGACCACATCGGCGGCCATGTGCCCGGCGTCCGACAGCAGCGCCAGCGAGCCTGAGACCAGCGCGAACACCAGCTCGACGACGAAGAAGGCGCCGATCAGCGCGAAGGCGACCCGCAGCCGCCAGGCGTGGCGGGCTCCGGCGTGGCCGATGCCGTGGTCGTGTGCGTGTCCCATGAACTCCCTATCCAACAAATTCAATATAACATTGCGATACGTGCATGTATCCTCGTCGAGGCTAGACGGCCGCGGAACGGGAGTCAAGTCTCGGGCGCCGGTCCCTCGCCGCCGGCCGCTATGATGCGGCCCGAGGTAGGAAGTCGTAGGTGAGCACATGCACAACCGGCCGCTGCTGAACCGCAGGCTCGAAGGGTTCGGCACCACCATCTTCGCCGAGATGTCGGCCCTGGCCGCCCGCACCGGCGCCATCAACCTCGGCCAGGGCTTCCCCGACACCGACGGCCCGGCCGAGATCGCCGAGGCCGCCGCACGCGCGGTGACCGAGGGCCGCGGCAACCAGTACCCGCCCGGTCCCGGCGTTCCCGAGCTGCGGCTGGCCGTCGCCGACCACCAGCGGCGCTTCTACGACCTGGAATTCGACCCCGACCGCGAGGTCCTGGTCACCGCCGGCGCCACCGAGGCGATCGCCGCCTCCATGCTGGCCCTGCTCGAACCCGGCGACGAGGTCATCGCCTTCGAGCCGTTCTACGACTCCTACGCCGCCTGCATCGCCATGGCCGGAGCCGAGCGCGTCCCGCTGACCCTCCGCGCTCCCGGCTTCCGCCCCGACCTCGACGCGCTCGCCGAGGCCATCGGCCCGCGGACGCGCCTGCTGCTGCTGAACTCGCCGCACAACCCCACCGGCATGGTCCTCACCCGTGCCGAGGCGGCCGCCATCGCCGAGCTGGCCGTGGCACACGACCTGCTGGTGGTCACCGACGAGGTCTACGAGCACATCCTCTTCGACGGCGAGCACGTCCCGCTGATCGCCATGCCGGGGATGCGGGAGCGCACCGTCTCGATCTCCTCGGCCGGGAAGACCTTCTCCTTCACCGGATGGAAGGTCGGCTGGATCACCGCCTCGGCCGACCTGGTCGCCGCCGTGCGGACGGCCAAGCAGTTCCTGACCTACGTCAGCGCCGGTCCCTTCCAGTACGCGGTCGCCGAGGCGCTGCGCATGCCCGAGGACTATTTCACCGGTCTGCGGGAGGACCTGCGGGCCAAGCGCGACCTGCTGGCCGACGGCCTGGCCGCGGCCGGCTTCGAGGTCCACCGGCCGCAGGGCTCGTACTTCATCACCACCGACATCACGCCCCTGGGAGAGAGCGACGGGTTCGCGTTCTGCCGCGCCCTGCCCGGGCGCTGCGGGGTCGTCGCCGTCCCCAACGAGGTCTTCTACGACGACGCGGAGGCGGGCCGCACGCAGGTCCGCTTCGCGTTCTGCAAGCGAAAGGACGTCCTGGAGGAGGCCGTCGACCGCCTCGGCGGGCTCTGAGAACCCGGGCGGGGAGGCGTGCCTCCCCGCCCGGGTTCTCAGCCCTTGATGCCGGTGTGGGCCAGGCCCTCCACGAACTGGCGCTGGGCCACCACGAAGACGATCAGCACCGGGAGCGCCGACATGGTGGCCGCCGAGAGCTGGACGTCCCACATCGGGCCGCCGTAGGCGTCGACGAACTGCGTCAGCGCCTGCGGGAGCGTGAACTTCTCCGGGGTCGACAGGAACACCACCGGCTCCAGATACAGGTTCCAGCTGTGCAGGAACGAGAAGATCGCGACCGCCCCGAGCGCGGGCCGCGACAGCGGCAGGGCGATGCGCGCGTACAGGGCGAACCGCCCGAGCCCGTCCATGCGGCCGGCCTCCTCGATCTCGACCGGCAGCGCGATGAAGAACTGCCGCATGATCAGCGTCGCCAGCACGCTGGGGGCGCCGAAGATCGGCACCAGCAGCAGCGGCCAGTGCGTGTCGATCAGGCCCCAGGCGTTGAACATCTGGAACAGCGGCACGATCGTGACCTCGCTGGGGATGAGCAGTCCGACCAGGATCACCAGGAACAGCGCGTTGTGGCCGGGGAAGCGGATGCGCGCGAAGGCGTATCCGGCCAGCGAGGAGACCGCGAGCGTGCCGACGGTGACGACCGCGGCGATGTACATGCTGTTGAAATACTGCTGCGCGAACGGCGCGAACTCGAACACGCGCCCGTAGGCGGCCAGGCTCGGGTCGGACGGGAACAGGCTCGGTGGGAACGCGAAGATCTCGTTCGCCGGTTTGAGCGACGAGGTGACCATCCACCAGGTGGGGAACACGAACGGGACGGCCAGCAGGCACAGCAGGCCGTAGAGCGCCAGCTTGGCGCGGCGGGAGCGGTCAGTCTTCATGGACGACCCACTTTCTGCGCATCTGCCACTGGACCACGGTCAGCACCAGGACGATCGCGAACAGCAGCACCGACAGCGTCGCTCCGTAGCCGAAGTCGTGGAACTGGAAGGCGTTCTGGTACAGGTAGTAGACGAGCACCGTGGTCGAGGTGCCCGGTCCGCCGCTGGTGAGCACGTCGATCTGCGCGAATACCTGGAGCGAGCCGACCACGGTGATGATCGAGGTCAGCAGGATCGTCGGGCTGATCATCGGGACGGTGACGCGGCGGAAGCGGGTCCAGCGTCCGGCGCCGTCGAGCATGGACGCCTCGTACAGCTCCTGCGGGACCCCTTGCAGGGCGGCCAGGAACAGGACCATGTTGAGCCCGACGTTCTTGAGCACCTGGACCACGATCACGGCGATCATGGCCGTGGTCTCCCTGCGCAGCCAGTTCGGGCCCTCGGTGCCGAGCGCCGTCAGCAGGCCGTTGACGCCGCCGTCGTCCTGGAGCAGGAAGCGCCACACGATCGTCCAGGCCACGAGGGTGACCGCCACCGGCGAGAAGAACAGGGTGCGGAACACGATCGTGCCGCGCAGCTTCTGGTTGAGCAGGACGGCCAGCGCCAGCGCGAGGCTGAGGTTCAGCACGACCAGGCCGACCGAGAAGGTCGCCGTGGCCCCGAGGACCCCGGGCAGGGCCGGGTCGGAGGCGAGCCGCTCGTAGTTGGCGGCGCCGGTGAACTCGAAACTGCCGACCAGCACGTTCCACTCGTGGAAGGAGTACCAGAACACCAGCGCCAGCGGCACCAGGACGAACAGGACGGTGCCGAGCAGCTGCGGGGCGACGAACAGGTAACCGGCGGCCACCTCCCGGCGCCTGGCGGTCCATCCCCGGCGCGGTCTCGGCCCGTCCGGCCGCCGGGTTCGGCGGCCGGACGCGGCGGTGTCGACGTCCGCTCGGCTCATTGGGCCAGGAACGGGTCGATGGCCGCGCAGACCTCGGTCAGGACGCCCTCGACGTCGGCGTCGGGCGTCCAGAGCGGGTCGAGCGCGGCGCGCACGGCCTGGTCGATCTGGGCCTGGCCGGTGTGGCTGGGCTTGACCACGCCGTCGTCGATGCGGTCGATCACGACCGCCTGGAGCTGCTCGTCGCTCAGCAGCGGGTTCGCCTGGCCGAGGACTTCGGCGGTCAGCTGGCTCTGGCGCGGCGGCGGGAAGAACTGGGCGAGTTTCTCGGAGTTCTCCGGGCCGGTCATGAACGCCAGGAAGTCGGCGGCGTGCTCGGGGTGCGGGGCGACGGCGAGGACGCCGATCCCGGCCTGGCCGATGACCGAGTACTCCCCTGCGGGCCCGGCCGGCAGGGGCACGAGCTCCCAGGCGAACGAGCCGTCCTCCAGCAGTCCGGCGCGGGAGATCTGGGTGACGGTCATGGCCGCCTCGCCGGCGAAGAAGTCGGCGGTCGTGCCCGGTCCGGGCATCGCCTGGTGCTCGAAGACGGCCTCGTGCATGAAGCCCAGGGCCTCGACCATCTCGGGTTCGGCGAAGCCGCACTCGGTGCCGTCCTCGCTCCAGGGCCGCGCGTCCCATCCGGTCCACAGTGTCGAGAGGTTGTCCCAGCCGGCGTAGTCGAAGTCGCGGATGACGATGCCGTCGGCGTCGGTCTGGGCGCCGACTGCGGCCCCGGCCTCGACCGCCCGCTCCCAGGTCCACTCGCCGGAGGCGATGAGTTCGGACGCGGTCGGCTGCCCGACCTGGGCGAGCAGGTCGGTGTTGACGAACATCGCGAACGGGGAGGTCGAGAACGGGTAGGCGTACAGCTCGTCCTCGTGCCGCCACAGGTCGGTCGCGGCCGGGACCAGGTCGTCGAGCTCGTAGCCGTCGGTCCCGGAGAGCTTGTCGCCCAGGGGCGCGAGGGCGCCGGTGGTGACGAAGTCCGGTGCGGAGTTCTCGAGGATCCAGGCCAGGTCGGGGGCGTTGTCGCCGGCGATCTGGGTGGTGAGGGTGCTGGTGTAGCCCTCGAACGGCAGCGGGTCGAATTCGATCGCCTCGACCTCCGGGTGGTCGGCCAGGTAGTCGTCGGCGATGCCGTCGAGCAGCGCGAGGTGGTCCTCGTTGGCCGACCAGATGGTCATGCGCAGCGTGACCGGGCCGTCGTCTCCGGATTCGCCGCCGCAGGAGGCGAGGGCGAGCGGTGAGGCCGCGGCGGCCGCGACCATCGTGCGACGTGTGATTCTCATAGGGGTTCTCCTTCTCAGTACGCGGCGATGTCGGGCCAGCGCAGCTCGACACCGCCTTTTTCGAGCCGGCTCTGGAATGCTTCGAGGAGTGCCGGGGACTCGCGGACCGCGCGGGGCGCGACGCCGCGGTCGAGGCTGAAGGCCGCCAGCGTTCCGGCGGCCTCGCCGATGTTCCACTCGACCGGGTGCAGTCGGTAGCAGCCGTTGGTGATGTGGGTCGTGCCGAGGTTCTTCGCGGCCGGGAGCAGGTTGTCGACCCGCTGCGGCAGCAGGGCGCCGAGCGGGATCTCGAACGGGCTGGAGGCGACGTCGATGTAGTTGTCGCCGCCGGTGGAGGGGTGCAGGTCGATGCGGTACATGCCGATCCCGACGCTGTCGCGGTAGGACACCGCGCCCGCCTCGCCGCGCACGGCCGCGGACAGGTCCTGCTCGACGACGGTGTACTCGGCCTTGATGCGCCGCGATTCGCGGTGGTAGGGGGCCTGGGCGAGCCCGTCGGCCGAGCCGGTGACGTCGCCGCGCAGCCGCAGGCCCGGCCAGCCGGTGCCCCCGTCGGGCCGCGGAGCCTCGGTCTGGAGCCAGTACAGGACGCTGTAGGAGAGGCCGCGGGCCTTCTCCAGGTGCTCGGCGGCGTCGGGCGCGTCGAGCGCCGGGGCCAGGAAGTAGTCGATCATCGGCCAGTTGACCAGGGTGATGTCGCTGTCGTAGGCGCCGGGGACGAAGGTGCGGCGGGCGGCGATCCGGCGGAAGGTCCACAGGTTCTGGTCGCCGCCGCCGCGCCGCTGGTCGCCGACGACCGCCAGGGGGTCGTCGTCGGGGTTGGGTTCGAAGATCCGGTCGGACGGTTCGAGGGTGCGCGGGTTCGGGGCCCGGAAGCCCAGCATGTTGCCGCCCCAGAAGTCGGGGCGGAAGTCCCTCCAGAACGCGTAGTCGGCCGGTTTTTCGATGGTGTGGTCGCCCTCGACGTGGTCGATTGCGAAGCACACCGACACCGCCTGGACGTTGTCCGGTTGCGCCGCGGCGGGTGCGCTGGGTTCGCCGGTGTCGGCGGCGGACTCGAAGCCGGTGACGTACTCGGTGCCGGTCAGCGGCAGCAGTTCGCCGGTCTCGGTGGCGTCCAGGACGATCGGCGCGGACACGATCAGGCGCTCGCCGCCGCTGCGGTGCTCGAGCTCGACGGCCTCGACGCGGTCGCCGTCGGTCCGGGCGGCGACGGGCCGGAAAGGCTGGAGTAGTCGGAGCCGGCCCGAGCCGAGGTGCGGGGCGAGCATGGACTCCAGGACGGCCAGGGCCACGCGCGGCTCGTGGCAGAGCCTGCTGACGTGCCCGCCGCCGGGGTTGAGGTCGCGTTTGGCGCGGGCGGCCTCGGTGAGCGGGTAGTGCCGCCGGTAGTAGTCCCTGATCCCTTCGCGCAGACTCCGGTAGGAGGCGGTGACGCCGAACTGCTCGACCCACGAGGGCTCGTCCGGCGGGACCGCCTGGCTGGTGAGCTGGCCTCCGATCCAGTCGTACTCCTCGGTGAGGACGACGCGGCGGCCCGCCCGCAGCGCGGCGAGCGCGGCGGCGACGCCGCCGAGGCCGCCGCCGACGACGAGGATGTCGGTTCGCAGTTCTTTCAACAGTGCAGCCTTCAACGGGGGAGCCTTCCTGTGGAGGGTGGTGCGAGTGTCGAGCCGTCGTGCAGTTCGCACGGCAGCAGCCGCTGGGCCCGGGTCTCGGTGCCCTCCAGGAGCGCGTCGAGGACCTCGACGGCCTGGAGTCCCATGTCGCGGCGGGGGATGGTGAAGCCGGTGGCGTCGAGGTCGATCGAGACCGGGCGGGTCGGGTCGCCGAGGGCGACCACGGACAGGTCGGCCGGGATGCGCAGGCCCCGCTCGGCCGCCCAGGCCGAGACGGCCGCGACGTCGGCGGGTTCTTCGAGGAACACGGCGGTGACGCCCTCGGCGGTGAGGCGGTCGAGCGTTCCGGGTTCGATGGCGGGCAGTCGCCGCGCGGTCTCGGGGGCCGCGGACTCAAAGCCGCGCAGGCGGTCGGCGTAGGACTCCGGACCCTCGCCGCGTCCGATGTAGGCGAGGTCGCGGTGGCCGGCGTCGAGGGCGCGGCGGACCGTGGCCGCCGAGGCGGTGACGTAGTCGGCGCCGACGTACGGGACCGGTCCTCCGGCATCGTCTCGCCGCCCGACCGAGACGAACGGGATCTCCTCCTCGATCAGGCGCGCCAGGTCGTCGCGGTCGATGTCGCGGCCCAGGAGCACGCAGCCGTCGGCCAGGCGGATGCGGCCGCCGTCGGCGAAGACGCGGCGGCGGCCGTCCTGGACCGGGGCGCTGGTCAGCAGCAGCAGGTCGCAGCAGAGGCGCTCGGCGTTCTCTTCGATGCCGACCAGGAAGGGGTGGTAGAAGTCGCGGGTGCCGGAGGGGAAGACCGGCTCGTAGGTGAACACGCCGAGGATGCGGTTGTTGCGGTCGGCGAGGCGGCGGGCGAGGGGGTCGGCGACGTAGCCGGTCTCGCGGATGGCGCGCATGACCCGCTCGCGGGTCTCGGGGGCGATGCGCACGCCGGCGTCGAGGCGGTTGTTCAGCACCAGCGACACGGTGGCCTGGCTGACGCCGCTGAGGCGCGCGATGTCGCGCTGCGTCACGCGTCGGCGGGTTCGGGACACTTCGGGGCCTTTCTCGGTCGGCTGATAATGCGTATCAGCAAGGCGATCGATAGTCATGTTGCGCTTCGATCGGGGGGACGTCAAGATGATAATTCGTATTATCATCTTGACGGACGGTCGGCAGCCGTCTGAGACTCGTAGACCAGGCCCGAGCGGCACTCCTGAGCCGCCGCGCATCAGGGCGCGGAGGCGACCGCGCGGGCCGGAGGAGAGTCACCATGGAATCCGACCGAAAACCGACCCTCGGCCGCCGCGGCCTCCTGCTGGGAGCCGCGGGCGCCGGTGTGGCCGCCGCCCTCGGCGCGGCCTCGCCCGCTCGCGCCGCCATCCCGGGCTTCCCGGAGTTCACCCGCCTCGGCGCGGCGCTGGACAAGTCCTCGCTTGACTACAACCCGACCGACGAGCTGATCTTCCCCTCGATCCGGCTCGCCGCCGGGAGGGTCCGGAACCCGCTGGGCAAGTGGTACATGTACTACGCGCCGCACGACGACCCCGGCGGGATCTGCCTGGCGTACGCCGACTCCCTCGAGGGGCCGTGGCACGAGTTCGCGCACAACCCGGTCATCTCCAACGACTGGCGCGGGCACTTCTCGGTCCCCCACGTGTCCAGCCCGCACGCGGTGTGGAACCCCCGCGACCGCCGCATGTACCTGTTCTTCCACGGGAACAACCGGACCACTCGAGTCGCGACCTCAGTGGACGGTCGGCACTTCGTCTACGGCGGGATCGTCCTGCACACGGACATGGTGGGGGCCGGTCTGCACGAGGCGTCCTACGCACGGGTCGTCCCGCACCCGGTCAAGGACGACCTCTACATCATGCTGTACATGGGCCGGCAGGGACAGACCCGCAAGATCTTCATCGGCTGGTCGCACGATCTGGGCTCCGGCTGGAAGTTCAAACGGGAGCCGCTCATCTCCCCCCGCGAGGGCGAGGGAGGCCAGCTCTCGGGCGCGCACTACTGGTCCCGCAACGGAGGCGGCCACGTCGTCTACCACTCCGGGGCCGGCACCATGCACGCCGCCTACGTGGGCACGGGCTTCGACCGCGAGGACCACCTCGGCGTCTTCTACACCGAGCCGGTCGCCACCAGGGCCGCCGCCCCGAGCTTCGCCGAGGAGGACGGGCACCTCTACATGTACTACGAGGCCGGAGCGCGCGGGAACACCAACATCGCCATCGCGCGGGCCTGAGGCCGAGACGGGATGCGGCGGTGCCGACCTGGTCGGCACCGCCGCATCCCTCTCCGTCCCCTGTGGGAGGGACGTCAGTCGGACAGGCCGCGGGCGCGGCCGTCGGGGTTCCACACCCGAACGTCGACGTAGCGGGGGCGGTAGTTGTCGACCTCCTCGTACAGGTCGTCGGTGTCGAAGCTGTTGACGTTGTAGGTCACCAGCAGGGTGCCGCCGTCGCCCAGGTTCGGGTGGGCCTTGGCGTTGTAGGTGAACACGTCGCCGCCGGTCTCCGGGGTCTGGTACAGCAGCGTCTTGCCCTCGTACGGTCCGGCGATGTCGTCGGCGCGGTACATGACGATGTCCGCGCTCAGCGGCACGGTCGCGTCGCCGGTGACGATCGTGAACCTGCCTTGGAAGCGCGAGACGCTGAACTCGTTGGAGACGCCTTCGAGGATCCGGGTGGACGCGTCCGGGTCTGACTGCCATTCGCCCGCGTCGTAGTACTCCCAGTCCCCGGTGGTGAGGGAGCCGGTGGGCACTCGCGCGAGGTGGGCGTACTTCTCGCTCTGGAGGTCCTCGACGCCGAATACGTAGGTGTGGCCGTCCTCGGGGTCCTCATAGATCGCCGAGCCCCAGTTCACCTCGGACTCGGGCAGTCCGGTGACCGATTCCAGGCTCATGTCGCCGGTGTCGAAGGTGGCGACGGCGTTCCCGGTGAACTCGAAGTCGAAGACGCCCGTGCCGGTCTTGACGAATTCGAGGAGCATCACGTGGAGCTCGTCGCCTTCGACGGTCGCGTCGCCGAACCAGTACCAGTTCTGCGTCTCGTCGGCCCCGGCGACCTTCACCAGGGACTCGGGGGCGGCCTCGGTGCCGCCGGTGTGGGTGGTGAGCTCGCCGCCGTCGTCGACGACGATCGAGTTGTGGACGAACGGCGAGTCGGCGGGCCGCCCGTGGTCCTCGTCGACCTCGCCGAGGAAGGTGTCCGAGTAGATCCAGGCGGTCGACCCGTCGGGGAGGTCGACGCTGTAGGCGGAGTCGGCGCCGGTCCAGCGCCCGGCGGTGTCGCCGTAGGCGCCGAAGCGCTCGGTGAGCTCGGTGTTGACGCTCGCCCAGACGCACGGCGCGCCCTGGTCGGGGGCCGCGTGCGCGGCGCTGATCGGGACGGTGGCGGCCGCCAGCCCCGCGAACAGGGCTGCGGCGGTTGCGGTCGGTCGGTGGGTCATTCTCTGCTCCTTCGCAGATCTCGGGGCGCACCGGAGGGGTCGCCCCTGGGTCTCTTCAGGCGGCCGGGAGGGGCCACGCGGTCATGACGCCTCGGTGACCGTGCCGTCGGCATGGACGTCGACGACGCGGTCGCCTATGCGCAGGCCGCGCAGGACCGCGTCGGGATCGAGGTCGGCCAGGCATGCGCCGGTCGTGTCAAGTTGCGCGGAACCGACCTTCGGGTCGACGCCGAAGAAGGACTCGATCACCATGGCGACGTAGGAGCCGGCCGAGGAGCAGGCCCAGTCGATGATGTACGGCAGCTGCGGGGGCGCCTTGCGGGCGCCGCCGGCGACGGTCGGCATGGCCTCCTCGGTGAAGTGCGCCTGGCCGGGCGGGCCCTGGTTCGCCGAGCGGGCCAGGCCCGGGAGCCAGTCGAGGGCCACCGCCGGCGCGCCGAGCGCGACCAGGGATCGCGCCGCGTCGGCGGGCCAGGCGGGGTAAGCGCCGTTCCACTGGTGGTCGGGGCGGACGCTGAAGCTCGCGTCGGTGTCCCATGGGGACAGCGAGCGGAGCCAGGTCTCGGTCTGGAGCTCGCGGGCGAAGTAGTCGACCATCTCACGGCGAACCGATTCGTCGAGGTCGGCGGCGATGGTGGTGCCGACGACGCTGAAGTCGTAGACGTGGCGCACCGGTACGCGCGTGCCGTCCGGCTGCCGGGCGGCGAAGTGGCCGCCGCCGGGCACGTAGAGGTCGACTACGGCCTCCACCAGGTCGTCGGCCTCGGCGGTGAGCGCCTCGGCCCCGGCGGTGTCGCCGTGGGCGGCGAGGATCTCGGCCACGGTGCGCAGGTTCCACACGTTCGCGGCGTTGAGGCTCGCGACCTCGTGCGTGTAGGAGCTGACGCATTCGAGGAGGTTGTCGATCTCGCCGTAGTCGGCGAGCGGGGAATCGCCGCGCAGGCCGCGCCAGGCCCGCGCCCAGTCGCGCAGGTGCCCGGTCACCGGCCGCCCGCCGGGCGTCTCGTCCAGCAGGTCGGTGTCGCCGGTGAAGCGGACGTAGTCGTGGACGAGGCGGGTCATCGCGTAGTCGTTGACCGAGTACCAGCGGCCGACGGGTCCGCCGGTGAGGGAGGAGGTGCCGAAGTGGGTGTGGACGTCCGAGGCGATCCAGTGCCGCAGCTGCTTCCGCATGGGCTCGGGGTCGAGGAGGGCGTGCGTGATGGAGCTGAGGCTGTAGTCCCAGATGAAGGTCGTGGTGCCCCAGTAGTTGGGCATCAGTGTGTCGTAGCTGCGCCCGAGGACGTTGCCGGGGAAGTCGCGGCGGAACCAGATGACGCCGAGCGCGCCCCACCAGTACAGGCGCCGCAGCGGCTCCGAGGTCGTCTCCAGTGTGGGCAGGTGCCCGGAGAACTCGCCGTTGCCGGGCTGGAAGGCGGCCGCGAGCTGGGTGTTCCAGAACGTTTCGGCGGCGCGGACGGTTCCGGGCACGTCGGCGGCGATGCGCTCGAACGCGGCGGCGGCGTCCGCTTCAGTGGCGGCGACGGTGTGGACGTAACCGAATCGGGCCTCGGCGCCGGGGGCCAGCTCCAGTTCCACGGCGACCTCGCCGCCGCGTTCGACGCCGCCGATGCCGGAATCGTGCTCTCCGGTCATCGGGGCGATGCCGGACAGCCGGACCTCGGCGTCGGTGTCGACGCCCTGGACGCTCCAGGCCGTGCCGGTCTCGTTCCCGAAGACCAGTCGGGAGTCGGCGGCGGCGACGCGGTTGCGCTCCTCGGGCGAGACGGCGTCGAGCCATGCCTCGGTGGACCGGGTGACACCGGCGGTGAGGGTGAGCGTGACCGGGACCGTCCGGGGCTCCGGGTCGGTGTTGCGCACGCGGACGTCGATGGCGATGCCCGTCTCGCCAGGGGCGCACACGGTGTCGGTGGTCAGTTCCAGGCCCGGCAGAGAGGCGCTGCGGCGCACCCGGTCGGGTCGCCATTCGTGGGTTATCGGGGCGCCGTAGGACTCGACCAGGCGGCCGTCGACGAAGCACGCCGCCGTGCGGGACAGGCCCTGCGACACCGGCGGGAAGGTTACCGAGCCGACCGCGGTGAGGTCGTGCTCGATCCTGGCGGTGCCCAGGAAGTTCGTCAGGCCGCTGGGCGCGATCATGTCGTCGTAGTGGTGCGTGACCGCGTCGGCGGCGAGGTCGTCGACGGTGGGGACGAGGCGCATGTGGACTCCTAGTACTGCCCCAGCGCGAGGCCGCGGGCGAAGAACTTCTGGGTGCAGAGGAAGAGGACGACCGTCGGCAGCGAGACGAGCAGGCCGCCGGCGAGCACGGTCGACATCTGGGCGCCGCCGTAGGTGCTCTGCATGCCGGCGAGGCTGGTGACGATCGGCCGCACGGTGTCGGACTGGCTGAGGACCAGGCCCAGCAGGAAGTCGTTCCAGATGAACGTGGCCTGGAGGATGAAGACCGCGACCAGGGCGCTGGAGGCCATCGGCAGGTACACGCGGGTGAAGATCCGCCAGGTCGTGGCCCCTTCGAGCACGGCCGCCTCGAAGACGCTGTGCGCAATGCCGGTGAAGAAGTTGCGCATCACGAACGCGGAGAAGGGGATCGAGATCGCGGTGTAGACCATGACCATGCCGAGCCTGGTGTCGAACAGGCCCGTGCGCGAGTAGGCGTCGAACATCGGCAGCAGGATCATCTGGAGCGGGAAGACGGTGCCGCCGAAGATCGCGACGAACCAGGCGAAGCCGTGCCGCAGCCGGAGCGCGACGATCGCGAAGCCGGCGGCCGCGCCGACCAGGACGGCCAGGGTCGGCGAGACGACGGCGTAGACCAGGGTGCTCAGGACGCTGTCGCCGAGCCCGGACAGCTCCATCGCCTCGGCGATGTTGCCGAACAGGGACAGGTCGGTGGGCTTCCACACCTCGGTGGTGGAGAATTCGTCCGGCGACTTCGCGGCGTTGACCAGCAGCAGGTATACCGGGATCAGCCAGATCGCGCCGAGGACGATCAGGACGGCGGTGCGGATGACTCGTGACATGGTCAGACCTCGTGCTTGCTGGACAGCTGCTGGCGCAGGTAGAGGATCGCGGCCGCGAGGGTCACGATCGTGAGGAACACGGCGATCGCCGAACCGAGGCCGTAGTCGCTGTTCACGAAGGTCTCCTTGTACATCGTGAGCGCGAGGGTCTCGGAGGCGCGGCCGGGCCCGCCCTTGGTCATTCCCTGCACGATGTCGAAGGTCTTCAGGCTCGCGACGATCGAGAGGCCGACGACGACGGCGGTGAGCGGGCGCAGCATCGGCCACAGGATGGAGCGGAACAGCCGCACCCCGTTGGCCCCGTCCATGCGGGCCGCCTCCAGCGGTTCCTTCGGGATCGACTGGAGGCCGATGGTGAACAGCAGGGCGTTCACGCCGACGCCCTGCCAGGCGGTCGCGAGGATCATCACGACCGTGTTGAGCGGGGCGTCGACGAGCCAGCGCGGGGTGTCGGCGATCCCGAACGCGGCGAGGGCCTGGTCGAGCGCGCCGTCGCCGGTCAGGATGAACGACCAGATCACGCCGACGCCGATGCCCGAGACCGCGTACGGGATGAGGAACGGGAGCCGCAGCCAGGTGCCGCCGGGGAGCTTCCAGGTGAGCAGGGCGACCCCGAGCCCGATGCCCACCGGGACGAGGAGGGTGCCGACGACCCACAGCAGCGTGTTGAGCACGGAGCCGAGGAATTCGGGGTCATCGAGCATCTCCGCGTAGTTCTCGATGCCCACCCACTCGGGATCGCCCAGGCCGTTGTACTCGGTGAAGCTGATGAAGGTGGTCCACAGCAGCGGCAGGTACAGCAGCACGGCCACTCCGAGCACGCCCGGGGCGACGAACCCCCGGGCCGACCAGCGGTAGGGGTCCCGCTGCCCGGGGGTCTTCGCCGTCGGGGTCTTCAGGGACGTCATCTGGTGCTACTCCCGGTCTGCCCAGTAGGAGTCGGCCTCGGCCTGGATGGTCTCCAGGTAGGGCATCGGATCGGACGGGTTGGCGATGAAGGCGCCGAACTGCTCGAGCGCGACGGTGAGGATCGGGGTGGGGGTCGCCTCGTAGTAGCGGTCGTAGACCACGTGGTCGTCGTCGGCGACGGTGGAGCCGAGTTCTTCGAGCATCGGGTCGGCGACGGTGGCCTCGGGGTTGAACGCGACGTCGCCGCGGGCCTCGCTCCAGGCCGTCTGGGCCTCGGGCGACATCCACCACTCCGAGTAGGTCAGGCCGAGGGTCTTCTGCGAAGAGTTCTCGGCCACGCACAGGGGCCCGGATTCGACGGCCACGGGCGTCTGCTCGAGGTCGGGGTTGGTCGCGGGGATGACGAACATGTCGTAGTCCTCGCCGGAGACCATCCCGGCGCCGTCGAGGGAGCCGTTGAAGAACGAGCCGAAGTTGATCATGGCGTAGTCGCCCTGCTTGAGGCCGACGGCCGGGTCGACGGTGCTGCCGGCGTCGGAGAACCAGCCGGCCTCCTGCTGTTCGAGCCAGGTGTCCATGATCTCGACGATCTCGGGGTCGGTGTACTTCACCTCGCCGGTGGCCAGCCCGTTGTAGAGCTCGGGGTCGGTGCCGGCGACCATCTGCTGGAACCACTGGAAGGTGAACAGCGTGCTGGTCTGGTAGTACGGCGTGATGTCGGCGTCGGTGAGCTGCTCGGCGATGGCGTCGAGCTCGGCCCAAGTGGTGGGCTCGGAGATGCCCTGCTCCTCGAAGATCGCCTTGTTGTAGTACATGACCCAGTAGGCGACGTTCATCGGCACGCAGTACTGCTCGCCGTCGAAGGTGTAGGTCTCGCGCAGGTCCTCGGAGACCCAGCCCTGGTCGACGGCCTCGGTCCAGATGTCGGTGGTCTCGGCGACCAGGCCCTCGTCGACGATCTCCTCGAGCGAGGGTCCGGTCTGCCAGGTGAACAGGCCGGGGCTCTTGTCGGTGCGGAAGGACTGCCGGATGAACGCGTCGTATTGGTCGGCGTCGGAGTATCCGGTGGTGTCCAGGCTGATGTCGACGTCGCTCTCGCTCTGCGAGTTGAGCTCGTCGAAGTCGGGCTCCCAGGCGGCCTTGTTCGTGAAGAAGTCGAGCGTGCCGGTGGTGGCGCCGTCGTCGTCGGCTCCGCCGCCGCAGGAGGCGAGGAGCAGTGCGGTGGTGAGTGCGGCGGTGATGCCGAGGGGGATCTTCGGTGATCGCATTTGGAACTCCTTTGTTCTTGTCATGTCAAGGGGTCGCGGGCGGCGCCGCCGACGCGCGTGCCGCGGACTGAGGCTTTGACCGTCGCGAACCGCTCGCTTCGCGAGCGGGCCGTGCGCCTGATGACGTACGGGCCGACGGAGGCGGGGACGATGAACGTCTCGGCGTAGTGGATCCGGTAGGGCTCGAAGGCGCCGGTGGGGCTGGCGACCTCGACTTCGTCGCCCTCGACGAGGTTCAGGACGTTGACGGTGCCCTCGGTGTCGTGTTCGGCCCGCTGCGAGAACCAGTGGCGGCGGACCTCAATGAACTCCAGTTCGTGCAGGCCCGTGCGCTCCTCGACCACGTCGCCGTCGCGGGACACCTCCTCGACTCGGCCGACGAGGTTCTCCTCGGTCCAGGCCCGGTCGCGGTGCCAGGCGAGGTTGGCCTCGCCGTGGTCGAGGTGCACGGGACGGGGGACGCCGTCGAGCCCGAGGCGCCCCCAGTCCCAGAGCTTGAAGGTGAAGATGAACGGGGTCGCCGAGATCTCGAGGACCATCGAGTTCGCGCCCGAGCTGTGGACGGTGCCGGCCGGGATGAGGAAGTGGTCGTGCTTCTTGGCCGGGAAGGTGTTCACGTACTTCTCGGCGTCGAAGGGCCGCTTGCCGGTCTGGGCGACCCGCAGGTCCTCCAGCATCCGCTCGGGGTCGACACCGTCCTTGAATCCGAGGTAGACGACGGCGTCGTCCCCGGCGTCGAGCAGGTAGTACGACTCGTCCTGGGTGTAGTTCATGCCGAACGTCTGGAAGATGTAGTCGGTCAGCGGGTGCACCTGGAGCGAGAGGTTGCCGCCCTCCATGGTGTCGAGGAAGTCGAACCGGATCGGGAACTCGGCGCCGAAGCGCGCGTAGGTCCGCTCCCCCAGCAGGGCCTCGGGCTGGGAGAACACGAGGTCGAGGGCCGGTATCTCGACGATGGCGCCGTCGGCGTCCTCCAGCAGCAGCGAGTTCTCCTCGGGGACGCAGTCGAAGCACCACGCGTAGTTCGGCTGCGCCGGGTCGAGGTCGAGCTCGCGCTTCATCCACTGCCCGCCCCAGGAGCCGGGGTCGAAGAACGGGACGACGCGCAGCGGGGCGTGCGCGGCGGCCTCGACGGCCCGCCGGAAGGCGTCGCCGTCGATCATCCCGGGCTCGCGCGGGGCCGGGTCGGCGGCGCCGAGCGCGTTGGCGTCGAAGACGAAGTCGAGCCGGTCGAGCAGGGTCCGCTTGTGGCGGTCGGCCGCGCGCCATTCGACGAAGAATCCGCGCTTGTACTTGCGCAGCCGGTCCTCCTCGGGGTTCTGCGCGCGCCAGTTGGCGGCCCCGGCGCGCTGGCGCTGCTGGATCTCCCAGCGGGCCATGTCGGCCAGGACGAGCGCGTACGGCGCCCCGGTCTGCCGGGCGACCAGGTCGGCGCCCCAGCCGATGAGGACGGTCGGCTGCTCGTCGGCGGCGACCTCCTTGGCGAGCTGGGCGAGCCGGTCGGGGTCGTAGAAGGCCCCGACGGTCGCGTGCGACATCACGCCGAACACCCGGTCCTCGGTGAGGTTGTCGGCGAAGCGGGCGTTGATCTGGTCGATCGGGAGCGCGGCTGCGCCCTCGACGTCGACGATCCGCCATCCAGGCAGCGCGTCGCCGACCGCCTCGGCGATCAGCGGTAGTTCCGCGCCCGGGTAGGCGTCGACCACGAGCAGCGGCGCGTTCTCGGCCGCGCGGTCGGAGGCGGCCTCGGCGGCCCGGCTCCACGCCTTCGCGCCAGCGGTCACGCGGGCGTCGGCCGGCAGCGGCACGGTCGGGCGCTTCTCGTAGCGCCCGGTCGGGTCGGCGGGGGACGGACTAGCGGTCGGCACTGGCGCTCCTTCTGGGACGGTCCTCGGCCGCGAGGACGGATAGTCCGCGCAGCACCGAGAGGTCGGGTCGGTCGGGGATGACGAAGTCCGGACGGTGCGAGCTCGTCCAGAGGTGTTCGGCCGCATAGGACTCGATGGGGACGGCGACGGCGGCCCCGGCGCGCAGGATGCCGCCGGAGAGGACCACCACGTCGGGGTCGTAGGCGTGGCACAGGGAGACGGCGGTCGCACCCCAGGCCCGGATCGCCCTGTCGCGCAGGGCCACCGCGGCGGCGTCGCCGGAGTCGGCGGCGGCGAGCATGTGGGCGACGTCGGTGACCGCATCGCCGCGGGCGGCGAGGTCGCGCCGGATGGCCCAGGCTCCGGCGATCGATTCGGCGCAGCCGATGTTGCCGCAGTTGCAGCGGTCGGCGTCGAGGTCGACGGTGAGATGGCCGCCGAGGATGCCCGCGTGGTCGTGGGCGCCCCGCAGGAGGGTGCCGCCGATGACGGCGGCGGTGCCGATGCCGGTGCCGAGGGTCATCAGGACCGCGTCGGTCGCACCGGCCGCCGAGCCGGCGGTGATCTCGCCGACCAGGGCCGCCCTGGCGTCGTTCTCGATCACGGCCGGGAGTCCGAACGAGGCACGGGCCCAGGCGACGAGGTCGACTCCGTCGAGGTGCCGCTGCTTGTCGTGGGCTTTGACCAGGCGGCCGGCGGCGCGGTCGACGACGCCGGGGACGGCGACGCCGACCGAGTCGGGCGGGGACGCGGCGGCGGCGATCAGTTCGGCCGCCGCGTTCCGCGTCCTGTCAAGGCCGCCTTCGGCGGCCGGGACGGCGGCGGTGCGGACGGGGGCGCCCCGGTCGAGGACGCCGAGTTTGATCTCGGATCCGCCGAAGTCGATGCACAGCTCCATCGCTCGTCCGCTCTCCTGGTGGGTCGGCCGGGCCGCCGGGCGCGGCTCGGATGATCTTGCGATTGGTAACGTTACCAACCTACCGCGGACTTCCGCAACCCCGCCGCACCGGCGGCGTGTCCTCAGGGAAATTCGATGGAAACCGGCAGCTCGACGGTCCGGGCCGCCTCGTCGGCCGAGCCGTCGAGCCTGGCGAACAGGAGCCTCGCGGCCTCCCGGCCGAGCAGCTGCGCGTCGTGGTCGATGATCGTCACCGGCACCGGCATGAGCTCCGAGAGCTCGAAGTCGTCGAAGCTGACGACGGCCGGATGGGGCCCGGGAAGCCCGTCGCGGATCCGCCGCCCGATCTCGCGCAGGGCGCCGATCGTGTTGCGGTTGTTGGCGCTGAAGATCGCCGTCGGGGGGTCGGGGAGCTCCAGCATCGCCCTGGCGGCCCGGCTCGCCGCGGCCACGTCCTGCTGGTCCCGCGCCACGATCGCCGGATCGATCGGCGCTCCGCCCTCCAGCATCGCCCGCTCGTATCCGGCGTACCGCCGCGCGCCGGTGAACACCGAGCTGCGGTTACCGAGGAACCCGATGCGGGTGTGCCCGGCCTCCAGCAGGGACACCGTGCCCCGGTAGGAGCCGCCGACATCGTCGAGGAGCACCGTGTCGACCTCCAGCCCGGGCACGCGGCGCGAGGCGAGCACGAGCGGGACCTCCCCCAGGCGCTCAGGGCGCAGGTGCTCGGCGTCGCCGCTGGTCGGCACCAGGATGAGGCCGTCGACCTGCCTGCCGATGAAGTCGCTCACCAGCTGCCGCTCGCGCCCGGCGTCCTCGCCGGAGTTGCCGAGGATGATCCGGCGGCCGTGCTCGGCGGCGACCTCCTCCACGCCGAGCGCGAAGTTGCCGTAGTAGGGGTTGGCGAGGTTGGTGATCGCGACGCCCACGAGGCCGCTGGGCTGGCCGGGGCGCAGGCTGCGGGCGTTCTCGTTGCGGTAGTAGCCCAGTTCGCGCACGGCCGCCATGACGCGCTCCTGCACGTCCGGGCGCACGTTCCTGCCTCCGGCGAGGGTCCGGGAGACGGTCATGGGACTGACCCCCGCGAGGCCGGCGACCTCCTTGATCGTCGGCTGGCGCGCTCCCCGGGATGTCGACATGCCCGCCCTCCTACGCCTATTGAGCCAATCCTATGCGAACGCCAAGGTAGCCGAATGAGACCGCTCTCCGCATGTGAAGGGCGCCCGGCCGGCTGCGCCCCGAAGCGGTGGAGCACGGCTGCCCGCCGCTGTACCCCGACCCGACGCACGATCCGAGAATGCGGCGTTGACCGAGCGGGTCAGGCGCCGTTCGCCTGGCGCTCGGTGATCCGCGCGGCCACGTCGACGGCGATCTCGATCGCTCGCGCCGCGAGCGGAGAGCGGTTCCGCCCCGCCCGCCAGTACAGGTGGAGTTCCCGCGGTGCGGGCGCCGGTCGGAGCGGGTGGACGCTGAGGCGGTCGTCGGACCAGGCGTCGGCGCCGTCCACGGCGAGCCACGGCAGCACCGCCGGCCCCATCCCGGCTCGGACCATCGACAGCAGCGCGTCGTTGCCGGCGGTGCGGAACACGATCCGCGGTGCGACGCCGCCGCGGGCGAGCGCCGCCTCCAGGCGCGGTTGGGAGCAGGTCGCCGGCCACGCCACCATCGGCGCCCCGTCGAGCACTCGAACCGGAACCGGCCCTTCGGGGAAGGCGCCGCGGCGGGCCACCAGCAGGTAGGGGTCGTCGAGCAGCTTGCGGCTCTCGAGGTCGCCTTCGAGGTCGGTGTCGTAGAACAGCAGGTCGAGATCGCCGATGCGCGGATTCTCGGGCTCGTCCTCGGAGAGCCGGATCTCGCAGCCGGGATGCTCGTCGCGCAGCCGGCGGACCACGGACGGAAGGATCACGTTGGACACACTCTGGAAGGTTCCGATGTCGATGCGGCCCTCGCCGGCCTTGAAGCGCTCGACGGACTCGGCCAGTTCGTCGGCCCGCGCCAGCAGTCGGCGGCCCTCGGTCAGGACCACGGACCCGAGCGGGGTCAGCCGGACCGGCCTGGGTCCGCCCGGCCGTTCGAACACCGGCCCGCCGACCGTCTTCTCCAAGGCGGCGATCTGCTGGCTCACCGTCGACTGCGAATAGCGCAGCCGGGCCGCCGCGCGCCCGAAGGACCCCTCGTCGACGACGGCCGCCATCGCCGCCAGATGCCGCAGCTCGATCTGTGCCACGGCGTCGAATCTACCTCTATTGATCGTTTATGGCGATGTTCCTGATCGAAAACAATCGCTTTTCTCGATTTCATTTCCGTTCTAACGTCAATGCCATGTCCACGACGATTCGACCGGCCGAGAGCCGAGAGCACGGTGCGGTGGCCGCCGGCAGGTCGGCCGGGCCGCTCATGGTGGCCGCCGCGCTCGGCATCGTCTACCTCGTGTGGGGCTCGACCTACCTCGGCATCCGCGTCATGGTCGAGGACATGCCGCCGCTGCTGGGAGCGGGGACGCGCTTCCTGGTCGCCGGAGCGCTCCTCGGTGCGGTGCTGGCGGTCCGGAAGGGTCCGTCCCGGTTGGCGGTGAGCCGCGCCGAGCTCCTCGCGTGCGGGGCGGTCGGACTGCTGCTGCCGGTGCTCGGGCAGGGGATGGTGACCGTGGCCGAGGGCGGCGGCGCCCCTTCGGGCCTGACTGCGCTGCTGATCGCGGCGGTGCCCCTGTGGGTCCTGGCGTTTCGCGGGCTGGCCGGCGAGCGTCCCGCTCGCGCCACGTCCCTCGGTGCTCTCGCGGGGTTCGCCGGACTCGGGTTCCTGGTCGTCGCCAACGGAGCGAACGGCGGCTTCCCGTTGTGGACGATGGGCCTGGTGCTGTTCGCGTCCTTGTCCTGGGCATTCGGTTCCTGGTACCAGCCGAGCCTGAGGATGCCGCGCGACCCGTTCGTAGTCGCCGTCTATGAGATGCTGATCGGCGGGGCCGTCCTCGTGGCCGCGGGCCTGGGCGGCGGCGAGCGGCTCGAGCTCGGGGCGTACTCCGCGCGTTCGTGGGCCGCCTGGGTCTACCTGGTGGTGTTCGGCTCGTGCGTCGCGTTCTCGGCCTACGTCTGGCTGCTTCAGACCGTGTCGGTCTCGCTGGTCGCCACCTACGCCTATGTCAATCCGCTGGTCGCGGTCGCCCTCGGCGCGCTGGTCCTCTCTGAGGCGGTGACGGTGCCGACCGTGGTCGGCGGCGCCGTGGTCGTCCTGGCCGTGGCCGCCGTGGTCCGAGCCGAACGCCCGCGCCGCCCGAGCGAACGAAGACCGCAGGTCCCCGAACAGTGCCCCCAGAGAGCCCAGAACCGCTGAAATGACCGAGCCCGCCCGCATACTTGCCACGGCCGGAGGCCGATCGATGTCCAGGAGGAGAACATGACAACCGAGAAAGAGACCGCGACCTATGTGCTGATCCACGGCGGCGGCAGCAGTTCCTGGGACTGGCACCTCGTCGAACCCGAGCTGCGCAGACGCGGACACGACGTGATCGCCGTGGACCTTCCGATCGAGGATCCGGAGAACGGCATCGCCGAGTACGCCGACACGGTCGTCGCCGCGTGCGAGGGACGGTCGAACCCGGTCGTCGTCGGCCACTCCTTCGGCGGGCTGGTCGCCCCGGTGGTCTGCACGCGCGTCGCGGCGGAGATGCTCGTGCTCGTGGCGGGCATGATCCCCCGCCCCGGCGAGTCCCCGGGCGAGTGGTGGAGCGCCACCGGCCACAACGATCTCGGCATCTCCTTCTCCACCAAAGAGGACGAGAACGAGGTCTTCTACAACGGCGTGCGCGAGGACCTGGTCGCGGCCTCGGCCGAGCACGACCGCGAGCACAGCGGCAAGAGCTGGAACGAGCCGGTTCCGCTGCGGGCCTGGCCCGACGTTCCGACCCGGTATCTCCTGTGCCGCGACGACCGGTGCTTTCCGCCGGCGTTCACCCGGTCGCATGTGGCCGAGCGGCTCGGCATCGTCCCCGACGAGATCGACGGCGGCCACATGGTCGCCCTCGGGCGGCCGGTCGAGCTGGCCGAGAGACTCGACCGGTATTGGACGGAGCGCTGAGCACCGCGGGAGCCGGCCGCCGGAGCGAACCTCAGCTCGCGAGGTCCACCGAGAGCGGCGGGCTCCCACGGCTCGGCGGCTGTGACACCGAATCGCGGACGAGCCGCGTCGTCAAGCCGCGGACCCGCTCCTATTCGTCATCGGGGCAGGTCTGCCATGCGAAGTGGTAGACGGACTCGATGTCGCCGTCCACCGAGTCCATCGCCATGAAGCTCAGCAGATCGCGGTCGGTGCCGGCACCCACCCGGAGCTCGGTGTTGATGTTGAAGTTGCGCTCCTCTCCGCACGGGCGGTAAACGAGCTGGGGCGCCTCGACTTCGTCGGAGAACTGCCAGTTGTCGCTGTAGGGGGACGGCAGGACATGGGTCGAGCTGGCGGTCTGGGACTGACCGGTGAAGTAGTAGCTCGCCCGCTGCATGCCGCTGGCACCGGGCTCGAGGTGCGCGAATCCGCGGTAGTCGGTCCTCGCGATCGCGAAGGTGAATCCGTGCGGGACGTGCACGATCAAGTTGAGCTGGCAGTTCTTGCGGAAGTCGATGGGACTGGAGTCGCCGCCCGCCTGGGCCAGGTAATGGCTGTAGGTGACGGTGAACGAGGTGTTGTCCTCGCTGACGGCGACCGCGGCGGTTCCCGCCGGGCAACCGGATCCGTTGACGGTGGCGATGTCGATGATGATCTGGTCGTCGGGCGCGTTGATGAAGTGCCGTTCAGCCGACGCCGGATTGGCGATGGCGGTGACCATCACCGCCGCCAGGGCGAATGCCCCTGCGAGCAGCGTTGTCTTGCGAAGGAGGTTCATCTGGATCCCTTTCTGGGTCATGGGGGGTCGATGCCGCGCGCAGAACTGCGGCATAGGGATCGGTGGGAACTACCCCGCGGAATGGGGTAGCGGAGCGATGGGGGCGCTCCGGGTGCCGGCCCGCGGGCTGGATCGGCGCCCGTCGGATTTTGTCCGGGCCTATCGATCCATAAATATAGGTATAGCGATTTTGCCCGAATAGGTCAATAGATCCGTAAAGATGATCTTTGAAATGATAAATGCCAAAATGCGATCCACTTTATGCTTCGTGTTGGCGCACAATGGATGCGGCTTCCCGGCCCGGCTGCCCCTCAACCGCACTGCCTCCAGGCGAAGTGGAACACGGTCTCGACGCTGCCGCTGGTCGAGTCCATCGTCATGAAGCTCCGTCGCCCGGAGTCGTCGCCGGCGCTCACCCGCAGTTCGGCGTTGATGTTGAAGTTCCGACGCTCACCGCAGGGCTTGTATACGAGTTCGTCCACGGCGGTCGCATCGGTGAACCTCCAGCCGCCGTGGAACGGGCCGTCCAACTCGTGCCTGGAGGTGGTGGTCTCGGGGCTGCCGCTGAAGTAGTAGTTCGCCTGCTGCATGCCGGCGGCACCGGACTCGAGGTGCCCGAACCCGCGGTAATCGGCCTTGGCGATCGCGTAGGTGAACCCGGAGGGGATGTTCACGGCCAGGTTGATCTGGCAGTTCTTTCTGGAATCGACGATGTCGGTGCTACCGCCGGCCTCCGCCTGGAACCGGTCGTAGGTCACGGCGAAGGCCGTGTTGTCCCCGCTGACCGAGACGTCGGCGCTGCCCTGGGGGCAGCCGGAGCCGTTGACGGTGACGACGTCGACGGTGATCGTCCCACCGGGAGCGCCGGTGAATTCGGGGTCCGCGTGCGCCGCGGGACCGGACGACATGGCTCCGACCAGGGCGACGGCCCCGGCGAGCAGCGGAATCTTTCGGAAGACCTTCATTGGAATCACTTTCTGGGCTACGGGAGAGCGGTGTCGGCCATTCGACTTCGACTGAGGGACCGGCAATGAGGACGACACCGAGCATCAGATGGAGGAGCGCTCACCGGGATTCTCGAGGATGGATCGAGAGCCGCCGCAGAACGCGATCACAATCGGTACATTTAGGTATAGCCATAAGTTACAAAATAGTCAAGTAGCAGAGGAAATTCACATAAGGGTGATAAGGGAGTTAATAGAATCGATTCCCGGCTATATGCGAGGCGCGTTCGACAGGAAGCGACCGGCCGGGCGTTTCGACTCGGCGGCCGTCGTCCGGCGGCCCGGAGCGATTATCATTTGAACATGTTCAGGAATCTGCTAGACTCTCGAATTGAACACGTTCAAGTCAGCAGGTGCCCTCTCCATGGAACGAGCGGAACGCGCGATCGCGCCCCCTCTCGCGGGAGCCTGCGGAAGCGACCGCTCCGACGCGAGGGACACAGAACGATGACCACCGGAAACCACTCACCCGCGCAGCCTCCCCCGTACTTCCACGCCGCCCCGCTCGCACCCCGACGCCGAGGGCCGCAACCGGTCAACGGGCTTTCACTCCTCTTCTGCCTGCTGGTGTGGCCCGTGGTCTTCGCCTCGACCGTCATCGGCACGTTCCTCGTCGCCGCGGTCCACTACGACGACCCCGGCGGTCCGCTCTTCTGGCCCCTCGGATGGATCGGATCGGCGACTGTGTATCTGGTGGCCGTGGGCAGTCCGCTGGTGCTCTGCACGCTCTCGCGGCGGTGGTACGTGCGGCTCGTTCCGGCCGTGATAGTCGCGTTCCCGGTCGTCTGGTTCATCGCCGTGCTGGGCGGATGGTCAGTCCCCGCGATGTCGATCGTCGCGGTCTCGATCCTGGTCGAGTCGACCGGCTGGCGTCAGCAGTGGATGCTGCGGTTACACCGCCGACCGCGGGGTCAGCGCTCCCGGCCCGCCTCGCGCTCGGCGCCCAGGTCGCTCAGCGAATCCTCGACTCCGAGCAGGTGGTTGGCCATGCGGACCCGCGCCGCCTCGGGGTCGCGATCCCGAAGCGCCCGCCAGATGGCCACGTGCTCTTCATGGGTGCGCCGGTCGACGCCCTGCTCGCGCCGGCTCCGCCAGAGACGGTCGCGGACGGTGCGGCTGGCCAGCGCCTCGATCATCCCCACCAGCACCGGATTGCCGGTGTGGGTGGCGATGACGCGATGGAAGGCGATGTCGATCTCGATCACCCGCTCGTGCTCTTCGGGCGTCTTGTCGAGGATCCGCTCGGCCTCCTCCAGCAGCGCCTTGGCCTCGTCGAGCGCGGCGTCGGTGATGGCGGTGGCGGCCAGCCGGGCCGCCTCGCACTCCAGCAGGCGCCGGATGGCGTGCACATGACCGACCTGGCCCTCGCCCTGGAGGTCGACGACGAATCCCATCGGGGCCAGCAGGCGGGTGACGTCGAGGCTCGTGACATAGGTGCCGTCACCCTGCCGGGTGTCGAGGACGCCGAGGATGGACAGCGCGCGGACGCCCTCGCGGAGGGAGCCGCGCGATACACCGAGGGTCTCGGCGAGGTCCTTCTCCACGGGCAGCCGTTCGCCCGGGCGGAGTTCGCCTTCGAGGATCATGTGCTTGATGCCGTCGATGACATCGTCGGTGCGGGACATTGGGCAAGTATCGCCGAAGTCTCTTCTCATCTGCAAGATTCATCCGATCTTTGTCGGTGTCTTGGGAGGGGCCGCCCGGGCGGCGCTGGGCACACCCGGGCGGCCTCCTGTGTGAGGGGAGCCTGGGCTCAGGCGAGGTTCCAGCGTTGGTTGTCGCCGCCGTGGCAG
>NZ_JAELXW010000123.1 GCF_016428645.1 Glycomyces salinus
GCGGCCGGGCATGTCGAGCCCGCGAATCCCCCGACACAACCGCGCCCGAGGGAAGCGACATTCGATGCCGGATGCCGGACACGGCCGCCAAATCCCGCCCCGCCCTCGCCGTCGGTGATGCGATTGAAGCCCCGGCCACCCCCGCGCCCGTGCTGCTGCGAAAGCACTCGCCGACAGACGGACGGATGCGGTGCCGCCGGTGGAGCCGATCGGTGGCGAGGGCGGGCCGGTGTCGGGCGCCGCTAGGCGGGGCTGCAGGTCACCTGCGGGGAGGTGCCGCCTCCGGTCGCGATGAAGCCGAAGACCTCCCTGGTCTGGCCGGAGTCGACGGCGCCGTTCCAGCCGACGTCCGAAGCGGTCACCGAGGAGCCCAAGGTGGTCAGGTCGGCGTTCCAGTGGCTCGAGATCGACTGGTCGCCGGGCCAGGTCCAGGTCAGGTCCCATCCCTCCAGGGCCCCGCCGTCGGCGGTGACGCTGACGTTGCCCTGCCAGCCCGAGTCCCAGTCGTTCACGACCTCGATGCTCGCGGTGCACTCGTCCTCGACCGGGTCCGTGGTCGGCTCGGTCGTCGGTTCCGTCGGCTCGGTCGTCGGTTCCGTCGTTGGCTCTGTCGGCTCGTCGGGGTCGATGCGCGAGATGTTCCCGAACCTGCCGTCCAGGACGTAGATCTCGAGGTCGGGTCCTTGGATGAAGGAGAAGGTGCCGCCGCTGGGAATGTCGATGAGGTTGGTCTCGGTGACTTCGCCGTCCTGGATTTCGAGCGCCCTGATGTCGCCTTCGCAGTAGTCGCTGAACAGGTAGGCGCCCTGGAGTTCCGGGATGGCCTCACCGCGGTAGGCGTATCCGCCGGTGATCGCGCAGCGGGCGCCGTCGTTGTCGTATTCGAAGACCGGCGGGGTGTGGTCGGCCGGTTCCTCGCCGGAGAACGGCAGGGTGCCCTCCATTCGCGACCAGCCGTAGTTCTGTCCGCCGACTCCGGCCGGGGCGAGGTTGACCTCCTCGCGCAGGTTCTGGCCGACGTCGGCGATCCACAGCTCGTCGGTGGCGGCGTCGAAGGAGAACCGCCACGGGTTGCGCAGTCCGTAGGCCCAGATCTCGTCCAGGGCGTCGGGGTCGCCTACGAAGGGGTTGTCCGACGGGACGGCGTAGGGCGTGCCGCCGGAGGGATCGATGCGCAGGATCTTGCCGAGACGGGAGTCCAGGCTCTGGCCGTTGTCCTGCGGGTCGCCGCTGCTTCCGCCGTCGCCGAGTCCGATGTACATCATGCCGTCCGGGCCGAACAGGATGTTGCCGCCGTTGTGGTTCGAGAACGGCTGCTCGTGGGCGAACACGACGCGGCGGGTGTCGGTCCGCACCTGCCCGTCGTCGACCGCGAACTCCTCGATGCTGGTGTCGCCGTCGAGGTCGGTGTAGGAGATGTAGAAGTGCTCGAAGCCCGGGTCGAAGGCGAGGCCCAGCAGTCCGCCCTCGCCTTCGATGGAGACCTCGTCGCTGATGTCCAGCACGGGCGATCCCAGACCCTGGTCGTCCAGCACGCGCACCGTCCCGGCCCGCTCGGCGATCCAGAGCGCGTCGTCGGGTCCGACGGTGCCGGCGGTCGGGGAGTCCGCCGTCGCCACCTGGGTCAGCGTCAGCTCGACCTCTTCGAGCGCGGCGGGCGCGTTCGGTTCGTCGGCGAAGACGGTGGGCGCCAGCGAGGCCAGTGCCACGGCCGCCCCGGTCGCGCCAGCTAGGGCCAGGAGTCGGGTGCGCTTGATGCTTCGAGCCATATAGGAACAATAGGGATCGACGGTAATCGATGTCAAGCGCGGCCTGTCTTCATGCGGTCTCGTCCAGAGCGCGGCGACCGGTCACGACCAGCAGCAGGTCTTTGGCGGGCAGGCGGTGCGGCTCGCCCTCGCCGAATTCGCAGTCGGCGTCGGTGGCCACCAGGCTCCTGCCGCCCAGGTCCACGCCGAAGTAGTCGAAGTTCCGCGACCGGCCCGAGCCGATGACCAGGGCGATCCGGTCGGCCGGCGGACCGGGCAGGCCCGCGGGCTCGGTGATGTCCAGCCCGTGGATGAGGTCGTGCGAGAGCGCGCCGGCCTGGCCGCCTCCGGGGGGCCGCCACGGGTGGCGGATGTTGGCCCGGTAGAGGTCTATCAGCTCTTGGTCGCTCATCGCCTTCGCGGCCGCGCGGGCGTCCCGGTCGGCGAACCGGTCGAACCGGAACCGCGCCCGCAGCATCCCGCCGAGGAAGGCCGGGCCCGAGAGCCGGAACGGCATGGTGATGTGGGCGAGGACTTCTCGGGCCCGCCAGCCCTCGCACAGCGAGTCGGACGCCCACTGGGCGGAGTCGAGGGTGTCGAAGACCGACGCGAGTCGCTCGCGCTCGGCCCAGGTGGCCTCGGCCAGTCGGGGATCGGTGGATGCCATGGTTCGATGTCCTTCCGGTTCGGTCGTGTCTCACTGTTGGTACGACCGGCCCGGGCCGAAATCATCGGTCGAGGCTCGCGGGAAGCCCGAATTCTTCGAAGCGCTCGGCCGTGCCGAGGAAGGTGACGATCTGGGCGATGCGGTCGCCGCGCGGCTCGACCAGGATGACCGCGAACGGGCGCAGCCGGCCGGACTCGTCCGGGCGGTACTGGCCGAAGCCCGGGGCGCCGTTGAGCGCGGTCGGCACCAGGCGGTCGCCCGCGCACGCCTCGCTCGAGGTCATCAGCGACGCGATCCGCTCGCCGCCGCGCATCCACCATGCGAACGGCGGCATGGAGGTGGTCGCGTCCTCGCGCAGCAGCGCGGTCATCTCGGCCAGGTCGTGGGTCTGGAACGCGGCCACGTATCGGCGCAGCAGTTCCCGCTGCTCCGGGTCGTCGGGGTCGAGGACGTCGGCCGGTTCGGGCCGGTCGGCCTCGAGGGCGGCGCGGGCCCGCTGGAGGGCGCTGTTGACCGAGGCGACCGTGGTCTCGAGTGCTTCGGCGGTCTCTTTGGCCGAGAACGCGAGGATGTCGCGGAGCACCAGGACGGCGCGCTGGCGCGGGGCCAGCCGCTGGAGCAGGGCGATGAAGGCCAGTCGGACCGACTCCCGCTCCAGCACGACGTCGCCGGGGTCGGCGGTGCCGAACAGCGCCCGATCGGGCATCGGGTCGACCCAGAACTGCGACGGGAGCGGGGCGCCGATGTCGCCGCCGTCGGCGGCCGGTCCCATTTCGACCGGCAGCGCCCGGCGGCGCGCGCCTCGGAGCATGTCGATGCAGATGTTGGTGGCGATGCGGTGGACCCAGGTGGTCAGCCGGGCCCGGGCCGGGTCGTACCGGTCGGCGTTGCGGGCGGCCCTGATGATCGTCTCCTGCACGGCGTCATCGGTGTCGGCGGCCGACCCCAGCAGCCGGTAGCAGTACCGCGTCAGCGGCGCGCGGAGCGCTTCCAGCTCCTCGGTCGGCACCGCCTCGGCGGCCGGTCGCGGTTCGGTCGTCCCTGGGCTCATCGGTGCCCATTGTGCCTCGCGGTGGCCCGGTGGTCGCCCGGACGCGGAAACGGGGCCCGCGCCGGACGCGGGCCCCGTGGTCGGTTCGGTTCACTCCCGCCACTGCTCGGCGAAGGACACGCCCGGCTTCGGGCGGCCGATCAGCGCCAGCGGGATGAAGAAGCCGATCTGCCCCATGACGGTGGTCAGGGCGACGATCTCGCGGGGGCTGTAGTGTTTCGCGGCCTCGTCGAACAGTTCGTCGGGGACTCGTTCCCCGGTCGGGTTCGGCGTGTGGACGGCCTCGGTCAGGGCGAGGGCCGCGCGTTCGGCGTCGGTGAAGTAGGGGGCCTCCCTCCAGGTGGCGACGGCGTCGAGGCGCTCGGCGGTGTCGTCGGCCTCCTTGCGGGCGCGGGCGGTGAAGTAGGTGCTCCCGAGCAGCTGCCCGATGCGGAGCCGCACCAGGCTGACGGTGGTGCCGGGGATCGCGCCGTCGGCGTTCACCTTGGCCAGGGCCGCGGCGATCTCGTTGATCGCCGGGGCGTGCGAGGCGGGGTCGATGAGGCGGGGCGAGTCGGACATGGCGGTGTTCCTCTCTGCGGGGAATCGGGTTCGCAGAGAGGACGGACGTCGGGATTCGAATGTGACCTCCGAGCCACCGACGTGTCGGACCTCACAGTTCAGGTGAGCGAGATGCCCGTGTGCGCCTCGAGCCGCGCGATCAGGTCGGACTGGAAGTCCGGGTCGGAGGCGGCCGGGTGGGACCGGGCGATGCGCCGGTGGTGCCAGTAGCCTCCGGTCCGCGGCGCGACCGCCCCGTCCGGGGCGGTCGCGAGCCATGCCTGCGTGCGGTGGCCCTCTTCGAGGTCGTCGGGCGCACTCGGGCCGCCCATCCGCGTGGGGACCCATCCGGGGTCCACCACGTGCGCGACGGTGTCGGCCCACCGTCGCGCCGCGGCGAACGCCAGCGCGGTCACGCAGAGTTTCGAGTCCTCGTACGCGCCGGGCCGGGCGCTCGTGTCGCCGAAGTCGATCGCGTCCAGGTCGGTCGTCCCGGAGAGGTGGTAGCCGCTGGAGAGGTAGATCAGCCGGCGCGGCCTGGCCATCGACGCGGTGAGGATGTACGGGGCGACCGTGTTGACCGGGAGGGCGTTCCGGCCGCGGAAGACTCCGGCGTTGTGGATCACCGCGTCGAAGCGCCCGAACCGGTCGGCCTGCTCGGCGACCGCGGCCGTCTCGTCCATCAGCAACAGGTCGCCGTAGACGGCCCCATGCATCGGCTCGAGCAGGCTCTGATCGGGAAAGCGGTCGCGGACGCGGGCGTGGACGACCACCCGGTGGCCTTCGGCGGCCATGGCCTGCGCGGCGGCCAGGCCGAGCCCGGTGGACGCGCCGGTGACCAGGACGAGTGCCATTTCCGTTGACTCCTTCCAGATCGGGGCCGGGAACCGACCGTATCGGACAGGGCCGGCCCGCTCAGGCGAAGGCGTCCACGCCGGTGAGCCCGGCGGAGTACGCCCAGAGCCGCGCGGCCTCGGCCTTGTCGATCGCGTGGGGGCGGACGCCCGGGGCGTCCTCTTCCTCGACGACCTCGGCGATGTCGCAGTCCTGGAGGTAGACCCCGCCCATGCCGTCGAGCTTGGGCGAGGTGGCCGCCCAGGTCTGGGTGGCCGCCCCCTGTTCGGGGTTCTTGAACCACTCGGGCAGCACGTTCCCGTCCTCGTCGACCCAGCCGTTATCCTGCATCTCCCGCCTGGTCATGTGGCGCTGGAGCGGGGTGATGATGGCGCCGGGATCCAGCGAGAAGGCCCGCACGCCCGCGCTCTGGCCGAGCCGGTCGAGCTGGACGGTGAAGAGGACGTTGGCGGTCTTGGACTGGGAGTACGCCTTCCAGCGGTCGTAGCCGGTCTCGAAGTGCACGTCGTCCCAGCGGATGGGCGAGCCGCGGTGGCCGCCGGAGGACACCGTGACCACGCGGGACCCGCCTGACAGCAGCGGCCACAGCCGGTTGGTCAGCGCGAAGTGCCCCAGGTGGTTGGTGGCGAACTGGAGCTCCCAACCGAGCCCGACGCGGGTCTCGGGGCAGGCCATGACTCCCGCGTCGTTGATGAGGAAGTCGATGCCCGTGCCGGCGGTGAGGCGCCGGTCGGCGAAGGCCCGCACGCTGTCGAGGTCGGAGAGGTCGAGTTCGTCGGTCTCGACGCCCTTGACGCCTTCGAGCGCGGCCGCGGCGGCCTCGGGCCTGCGGGCGGGTACCAGGACTTCCGCTCCCGCCGCGGCGAGGGCCTTGGTGGTCTCCAGGCCGAGGCCGGAGTAGCCGCCGGTGACGACGGCGAACTTGCCGGTCAGGTCGATGCCGTCGAGGACTTCGGCGGCGGTGGAGTCGTGTCCGAATTCTGAACCGATCTTGCGTTGAGGTGTGGTCATGTCTCGAACCTAGAACTTGGAGTGCACTCCAAGGCAAGTCGCAGGAGGGGTCTATTTCAGACGGGCCTCCCCCGGCGTGTGCCGGGGGAGGCCGACGGGTTCAGTCGCGGCGGCGGGCGGCGGCGGCCAGTTCGGTCAGGAGTTCCTCGGTCCGGTCCCAGCCGATGCAGGCGTCGGTGACGCTCTTGCCGTATTCGAGGGTCTCGAGCGGTCCGGGCTCCTGGCGGCCCTCGGCGAGGAAGCTCTCGACCATCAGGCCGGCGATGCCCTCCTCGCCCGCGGCGATGCGGTCGGCGAGCTCGTGGACGACGGCCGCCTGGCGGACGTGGTCCTTGCCGCTGTTGGCGTGGCTGGCGTCGACTACCAGGCGCTGGGGCATGTCGTACTTGTCGAGCAGGGCGAGCGCGTCGCGCACGGGTTCGGGCCCGTAGTTGGGGCCGCCGCGTCCGCCGCGCAGGATGATGTGGCAGTCGGGGTTGCCGCTGGTCGACACGATCGAGCCGCGGCCGTCCTCGTCGATGCCGAAGAAGACGTGCTCGCCCGCGGCCGCGCGGCAGCCGTCGATGGCCGCCATCACGTCGCCGTCGGAGGAGTTCTTGAAGCCCACCGGCATCGACAGCCCCGAGACGAGCTGGCGGTGGACCTGGCTCTCTGGCGTGCGGGCGCCGATGGCACCCCAGGAGACGGCGTCGGCGATGTACTGGGGGCTGGTCGGCTCCAGGAACTCGCAGGCGACCGGCAGGCCCGCGTCCAGCACCTCGAGCAGGACCCGGCGCGCCAGCCGCAGGCCCAGCTCGACGTCGTGGGTGCCGTTGAGGTGCGGGTCGTTGATCAGGCCCTTCCAGCCGAGGGTCGTGCGGGGCTTCTCGAAGTAGACGCGCATGACCACGCACAGGTCGTCGCTGAGCGGGGCGGCCGCCGCGGCCAGCCGCCGCGCGTAGTCGGCGGCCGCTTCGGGGTCGTGGACCGAGCAGGGGCCGACGATGAGCAGCAGCCGGTCGTCCTCGCCGGTCAGGATGTCGTTGACGGCCCGGCGGCTGTCCCGCACGAGCGCGGCGCGGTCCGGTCCCAGCGGCAGCTCGCCGCGGAGCACGGCCGGGGGCATCAGCGGCTGGAAGCCGCGGACGCGCAGGTCGCCGGTGTGCGGGGCGTTGTCGGTGGACGTTGTCATTGAGCGGGATTCCCTTTTCCTCTGCGGGGCGGGCCCGCTTCCGCTCGTGGTCCCCCACCCGGTGCCGGCCCGCCGTAACGACGAAGGGCAGAGACGGTCGTCTCTGCCCTGCTGGCTCCGGGTGTTCGTCTAGTCAGCGCTGATGACTACCGGCTCCACCCGGAGCCAGCATAAAGCGCTGATACCAACGAACTGCCGTAGACATGCGGAAACCCTAACACGCCCGGCCCGGGCCGATTCCGGTGCGAGGCTCCGGCAGGACTCGCGACTAGATGAGGTCGGTCACTCCTTCGTAGGCGGCCGTCGCGGCGGGCCCGGTGTATTCGTACTGGAGCAGCAGCAGGCCACTCGGCGTGGCCTCGTATTCGACCAGCCGCAGGCCGACGGCGCCTCCCGGGTGTTCGAGCAGCCGTCGCCCCGATCCGACGACGGTCGGGGCGACGGCCAGACGCACCGTGTCGACCAGGCCCGCCGCAAGCAGGGTGTTGCCGAGCCGCGCACTCCCGTGGACCTGGAGTTCCCGGCCGGGGCGCGCTTTGAGGGCGCCGACGCTCTCGATGGGATCAGCACTGAGCACTGCCGTCGGCTCCCAATCGCCTTCGGTGAGGGTGCGGGAGACCACATACTTCGGCAGCGAGTTCATTCGCTCGGTGTACGGGTCGTTGGGGTCTGTGATCTGCGGCCAGTCGCGGGCGAACGCCTCATAGGTGCACCGCCCGAACAGCAAGCCGTCGGCGTGATCGAGCCATTGGGAGGTGCGCTCGACGAAGCGTTCGTCTATATGGGGAACGAGCCAGCCGCCCCGGGTGAATCCGCCGGTGGTGTCCTCGTCCGGGGAACCGGGACCCTGGCTGACTCCGTCGAGGCTCACGAACTGGGTCAGGGCGACTCTCATCGGACGGCCTGCCGTTCGGCCACCTCGGCGAGCTGCGCGATGACCGCCCCCCAGCCGTCGAAGAAGCCGAGATCCTCGTGCTTCTGGCGAGAAGTGGGGTCGCCGTGCCGGACGACGACCCGGTATTCGGTGCCGTCGGCGTGGTCGGCGAGCGCGATTTCGGCGGTCATCGCGACCGGTTCGGGGGCGGCCGGGCGCCAGGCGCCGTCGATCGCGTTGGTGAACACGATCCGCTCCCGCTCGTCTACGACAAGGAAGCTCGCGTCCATATGCGGGACGAATTCGGTGCCGTCCTCGCTCATCCGCGTCACCATCGCACCGCCGGGCCGGACTTCGAGGCGGTCGACGCGGCATCGCATCGGGGCGGGAAGCCACCACTGCGCGAAGCGGTCCGGGTCGGTCCAGGCGTTCCAGACCGCCTCGCGCGGCGCGCGGATGACCCGCTCCAGGGTCAGGTCGAGATCGGGATTCATGGCTGCTGCTCCTTGGGATCGGTGACGAATCGTTCGAGTCGGTCGGTGCGCTGCTCCCAGATCCGGCGCTGCTCGGCGAGCCAGTCGTCGACGACGGCGAGCCGGTCGCGCCGGAGCGCGCAGGTGCGCACCCTGCCGGATTTGGCGGTGCGGATCAGGCCGTTCGCCTCGAGCATCCGCACGTGCTTCATGAAAGACGGAAGGGTCATCGGGAACTCGCGGGCGAGTTCGCCCACGCTCGCCGGGCCGCGGCCGAGACGCCGGATGACGTCGCGGCGGGTCGGGTCGGCGAGGGCCACGAAGACGCCGTCGAGCTCTTCCGAATACTGTGCCATAGGGCTAAGTATCGCGCGACGGAAAACTTAGCGCAAGAGATAAGTGTTCTAAGTCACCGTGCATTCCGGGATCGCTCGCGGCCGGGCCGCCTCAGCGCCCGTAGAGCGGGTTGGCCCCCGGCGGGCGCTCCTCGGCCGCCACCGGTCCCGGGGCGGTGCCGCGGCCGAACGGGGTGCCGCCCAGCTTCTCGCGGCCGTGGTCGGACAGCCAGTTCCTCAGGTCGGGGCCCGCCGGGACCACCTGGGTCGGATTGATGTCCTCGTGCACCACGTAGTAGTGCCGTTTGATCTGGTCGAAGTCGACCGTGTCGCCGAAGCCGGGGGTCTGGAACAGGTCCCGCGCGTAGGCCCACAGGTTCGGCATCTCGGTGAGCTTGTTCCGGTTGCACTTGAAGTGCCCGTGGTAGACCGGGTCGAACCGCACCAGCGTGGTGAACAGGCGCACGTCGGCCTCGGTGATGCTCTCGCCCATCAGGTACCGGCGGTCGGCCAAGCGCTCCTCGAGCCAGTCGAGGGCCTCGAACAGCCGCCGGTAGCCCTTCTCGTAGGCGCGCTGGGAGCCGGCGAACCCGGCCCGGTAGACGCCGTTGTTGACGTCGGTGAAGATCCGCTCGGTCACCGGGAGCATGTCGTCGACCAGCTCGGCCGGGATCAGGTCCGGCGCCCCCTCCCGGTGGTGGGCGGTCCACTGGGTCGACAGGTCGAAGGTCAGCTGCGGGTAGTTGTTGGTGACCACCGCGCCGGAGGGCACGTCCACCAGGGCGGGCACGGTGATGCCCCGCGGGTAGTCGGGGAAGCGCTTGAAGTAGTTCTCCTGGAGCCGCTCGGTGCCCAGCACCGGGTCGCGGCCGTCCTCGGTGAGGTCGAACGTCCAGGAGCGGACGTCGTGCGTCGGCCCCGGGGTGGCCAGCGAGATGGCCTCTTCGAGGCCCAGCAGGCGGCGGACGATGATCGAGCGGTGCGCCCAGGGGCAGGCGCGCGCGGCCACCAGGCGGTACCGGCCCGCCTCGACCGGCCAGGCCCGCGCGCCTTCGGTCAGGCCCGCCGTCCGCGGGTCGCCGATCCTCGAGGACGCCTCGACCGGGGCCGACCGGGCGGCCTCGACGTCGGCCACGACGCGGTCCTCGATGTAGTTGGTGTCTCTGGTGAACTCCTCGCCGGAGACGTACGCGCCCTTGGTGGAGTGCTCGGTCCCGGCCGTCTTCGGGGCCTGGTTCTGTGCCATGGGCCCAGACTACGCAATTTCGTCGTCCGCGGCCCCGTTACCAGCCGGAGAGCGCCGGACGTGCCGATTCCGTACGATGGATTCAGATCCACAACAGAGCCGGAGCCCCCTCATGGCCGATACGCAACCGCCCCAGTATCTTCCCGGACCGCAGCCGCCGCAGGGCCCGACGGCGCGTCCAACTCGGGTCGCGGCCGCGGTCTGGATCCAGTTCGCATTGGCGGGGGTGCTGGCCGCGGCGGGCACAGCCGGGCTCGCCGTGAGCGGGACCGTGCGGGAGGGGACCGCCCGCAGGCTGGAGAACGACTCCGTCATGGGCGATGCCTGGAACGGGTTCTTCGACGCGTTCTTCGGAGCCGCCTTCGTCCTCGAAGGCGTGGCCTGGCTCCTCTGGGCGGCCGCCCACGCCGTGCTGGGAATCCTGAACGGCCGCGGCAGGCAGGCGGTCCGGATCCTCAGCTGGATCCAATCCGGACTCTCGCTCACGTACTGCGGGCTTGGCTCGCTGAGCGGCCAGATCGGCTTCCACTACTCGCTCAACGACAACGGGATGGACCGCTCCGACGAGCTGGCCGACGCCATCGCGCTGAGCACACCGCGCTGGGTGTCCGCGATCGAGTTCGCCGCCCTGATCGTGCTGATCGCGGGTTCGCTGGCCGTCATCCTCCTGCTGGTGGGCGGGGACTCGGACGATTTCTTCCGCAGGCGGTCGCGGCGGTCCCATCCGCAGTTCCGGTACCAGTACCAATACCAGTACATGTACCTGCCGCAGCAGTATCCGGGCCCGTACCCGCACGGCGGTCCGCCGCAGGCCCCGACCGACCCGCGCCGCCCGCCCGGCCGGCAGTGACCGGGCGGGCGGCGGGGCCGTCACTTCGCGGCTTCGGCCGCGTCCTCCGGCGCGGACTCCGCGTCGCGGTGGGGGTGGCGGCGCTCCAGGGCGGCCCCCTCCACGTCGACGTCCGGCAGGATCCGGTCGAGCCACTTCGGCAGCCACCACGCCTTGTCGCCGGCCAGGTGCATCAGCGCCGGGATGATGAGCATGCGCACCAGGAACGCGTCGACGAGCACGCCGAAGGCGAGCGCGAAGCCGATCGGCCGGATCATCGACGAGTGGGAGAACACGAACCCGCCGAAGACCGAGATCATGATGATCGCCGCGGCGGTGACCACGGACCGGCCGGCGCGCATCCCGTGCACGACCGCCTGGCGGGCCGGGACGCCGTGGGCGTAGGCCTCGCGCATGCCCGAGCCGAGGAACAGCATGTAGTCCATCGCCAGCCCGAACAGGATGCCCAGCAGGATGGTCGGCAGGAAGTTCAGGATCGGCCCGGGGCTGTCGACGCCGAAGACGTCGGCCAGCCAGCCCCACTGGTAGATCGCGACGACCCCGCCGAGGGCGGCGAAGTAGCTGAGGATGAACCCGAGGGTGGCGATCACCGGCACGAAGATCGAGCGGAACACCAGGATCAGGATGATCAGCGACAGCCCGACGACCACCGCGAGGTAGAGCGGGAGCGCGTCGGAGAGCTTGTCGGAGATGTCGATGTTGCCGCTGGCCGAGCCGGCGACCCCGATCGAGTCGACTCCGTCGATGTCCAGGCCCCGCAGCGCGTGCACCAGATCCTCGGTGGCCCCGCTGGTCGGCCCCGAATCGGGGACGACCTGGAAGGCGGTCACGGTCCGGTCGTCGGAGGCGCCGACTGGGGCCACGGCGGCGACGTCGTCCTGCGCCGCGAGCTCCTCGGCGATCCGGACCTGCGCGGTCTGGAGCCCGGCCTCGTCGGGTCCGTCCGGCAGGTCGGCCACGACCAGCAGGGTGCCGTTCCGGCCCTCGCCGAACTTGTCGGCGATGGTGGCGTACGCCTGGTACTGGGTCGTGTCGTGGGCCTCTGAGGACCCGTCGGGCAGGTTGAGCCGCATGTCCATGGCCGGGAGCGCGACGGCCAGCAGGGCGCCGACACCGATCAGGACGCGGAGGGCGGCCCGGCCGGTGCCCATGGTCTTGGTCTCCTGCCGCTCCTCGGCGTGGGCGCGGAAGTCGCCGGTCTCGCGCCCGGCGCGCTCGGACTTGCGGAGGACGCGCATGCCTACCAGCGACAGCAGGGCCGGGATGAAGGTGACCGCGACCAGCACCGCGGTGGCGATGCACAGCGCGCCGACCGTGCCCATCAGGCCCAGGAACGGGATGCCGGTGACGTTCAGCGCCACCAGGGCGATGAACACGGTGGCCCCGGCGAAGACGACGGCGTTGCCGGAGGTGCCGGTGGCCAGGGCGATCGACTCGTCGAGGTCGTAGCCCTCCTTGAGCTGGCGGCGGTGCCGGTTGACGATGAACAGCGAGTAGTCGATGCCCACGGCCAGGCCGAGCATGAGGCCGAGGATGGGGGTCACCGAGGCCATGTCGACCACGCCGGACAGCGACATGGTCGTCATGGCGCCGACGCCGACGCCGACGAGGGCGGTCAGCAGGGGCAGTCCCGCGCCGATCAGGGTGCCGAGCATGACGATCAGGGCGACGGCGGCCACGACCAGGCCGATGATCTCGGCGACGCCGAAGAGGCTGGGGAGTTCGCGGACCAGGTCGTTGGAGTAGTCGACCTCGACGCCGTCGATCGGGTGGTCGTCGAAGACGTCGGTCACGGCCTGCATGGTCTCCTCGGTGACCTCCAGCTGCGGCTCGTCGAAGGCGACGGTGACGACCGCGGCGCTGCCGTCCTCGGAGACGGTCCTGATGCCTTCGGCAAGGTCGAGCAGGGTCGCGCCTTCTTCGAGGGAGGCCGATTGGGCTTCGAGTTCGGTCTCCTGGGACTCGAGTTCTTCGAGTCCGGCGTCGATCTCGGCCTGCTGGGCGTCGAGGTCGGCCGAGGCGTCGTCGCCGGCCTGCTGGCGGGCGGCGTCGAGCTGGACCTGGGCGGTATCCAGTTCCTCGCGCGCCGCCTCGATCTCTGCGCGTCCCTGTTCGATCTGGTCGCGGCCGTCCTGGATCTGCTGGGCCTGTTCGGCGCGCTGGGCCTCGGTGGCGAAGGGGTCGACGGCGGTCACGACGCCGTCGGCCTCGCCGGTCTCGGTGACCAGGTCGGCGATCTGGGCCTTCTGGTCGTCGGTGAACGGCTCGTCGTCGGCGGTGCTCAGCACGATGCTGCCGGTGCCGCCCGCGGCGTCGGGCAGTTCGTCCTGGAGGTGCTCGGTCACCCGGTCGGTCTCGGTGCCCGGGATCGAGAACGAGTTCGAGAGCGTCCCGCCGAACAGGACGAATGCCGCCGCGGCGGCCGCGAGCAGCGCGGCCCAGGCGGCCATGACGGTCCAGGCGCGCCGGGCGCACCAGCGCCCGATCCGGTACAGGAGTTCGGCCATGGGTGTCTTCCAATCGTGATGGTTTCCTGGTCGCCGCACGGGCGACGCTGCGGGGCCGCTCGCGGGCGGCTCAGAGGTCGGGTTCTCGGAGGACCGCGGTCAGGCGGGCGACGAGTTCGTCCCAGAGGCGTCGGGACTCGGGTGTGTCGGACTCGCCGCCGGTCTCGTCCATCCACCGGTTGGCCATGACGAGCAGGCCGCCGCCGAAGGCGGCCACCAGCAGGTCGACGCCGAGCGGATCGGCCTCGCGGTGGCGGCGGGCGATCGCGCCGGACATCCGCTCGGTGAACAGGCTGAAGGCCCGCTGCATCAGCACCGCCTCGCGGTCGCCGCGCCGCGGGTCGTCCCTGCCGAGCACTTCGATCAGGTAGGCGACCGTGGGCACCAGGTGGTCGGCCGATGCCGTGGCCGCCAGGTCGTCGAGGACCGTCCCGGCCTCGCGGGAACCGCTGGCGGCCCGTGCCTCCATGCGGTCGACGATCTCGACGAGCATCTGGCCGGCCGCCTCGGTGACGACGTCGTCGAGGGAGGCGAAGTGGTTGAACACGGTGCGGCGGGAGACGTCGGCGGCGGCGGCCAGGTCGTCGACGGTGAAGTCGACGCTGCGGTGCCGCTCCATCAGCTCGGCGGCGGCGTCGAGGATCGCCTGGCGGCTTCTGGCCTTGAGCGCGGCGCGGCGGTCGACGGCCTCGGGTATCGCGTCCATGGTCAATACACTAGATGCAACGATGCACTGAGTGCATCTAATTCGGGGAGTTCGTGTCGATCCCCACAGTCGGTCGAGCCGGCCGAGCGGTGGGGACTGGGACACTGGAGTCACCGAACACGACGACAGGAGCGCGAATGAGCCTTCGCCAAGAGGCCGCCGCGATCGGCGACGACCTGATCGCACTGCGGCGGGAGCTGCACAAGACGCCCGAGATCGGCCTCGACCTGCCCAAGACGCAGGCCGCCGTCCTGGCCGCCCTGGAGGGGCTGCCGCTGGAGATCACCACCGGGGAGCGGCTCTCGTCGGTGACGGCCGTGCTGCGCGGCGGGCGGCCCGGACCGGTCGTGCTGCTGCGCGGGGACATGGATGCGCTGCCGGTCGCCGAGGAGCCCGGCGTCGGCTTCGCCTCCGAGCACGAGGGCACCATGCACGCCTGCGGCCACGACCTGCACACCGCCGGGCTCGTCGGGGCCGCGCGGCTGCTGTGCGCGCGCAGGGACGAGCTGGCCGGGGACGTGGTGTTCATGTTCCAGCCCGGCGAGGAGGGCTTCGACGGCGCCGGACACATGATCGCCGAGGGCGTCCTGGAGGCGGCGGGCCGTCCGGCCGACGCCGCCTACGGGCTCCACGTCGCCTCGGACATGGTGCCGCGCGGCGTGTTCACCACCCGCCCCGGCCCGATGATGGCCGCCTCGGCGGGCCTGTACGTGAAGGTCGTCGGCAAGGGCGGGCACGGCTCGCGGCCCCACACCACGCTGGACCCGGTCCAGGTGGCCGCCGAGATCGTGACCTCGCTCCAGTCCCTGGTCACACGCCGGTTCAGCGCGTTCGAGCCGGTCGTGGTCACCGTCGGCAGCTTCCACGCGGGCACCAAGCGGAACATCATCCCCGACGAGGCGGAGTTCGAGGCGACGGTGCGGACGTTCTCGACCGAGGCGATGGACCGGGTCCGCGAGCTCTCGGTGCGGCTGTGCGAGGACATCGCGAGCGCGCACGGGCTGAAGGCCGAGGCCCGGTTCGAACCGGAGTACCCGGCCACGGTCAACCGGGCCGACGAGGCCGCGTTCGTGGCCGAGACGGTAAAGGACGCGTTCGGGCCCGAGCGGTACACCGAGATGGCCGAGCCGATGATGGGCGCCGAGGACTTCTCGCGGGTCCTGGAGAACGTTCCGGGCAGCTACCTGTTCTACGGGGCGACGGTCATGGACGACCCGGACGCCGCCGCGTCGAACCACTCCCCCAGGGCCGCCTTCGACGACTCCGTCCTGCCCGACGGCGCCGCGCTGCTGGCCGAACTGGCGGTCCGGCGCATGGAGCGCGGCTGACCGGCCGGGCCCGCGCGGCGGCGGGACCCCGGGAGTTGCGCGAGCATGATTCGATGTGGCACAGGCGCATGCGGCGCTCCACCGCACGAAGGGACCCGTGATGCACACCGACACGGCCGGCAACCCGCAGATCATCGCGTTCACCGGGCTGCCCGGCACCGGGAAGTCCACGCTCGCCGAGCGGCTCGCGCGGGAGGCGGCGACCCCGGCGTTCGCCGGGGACTGGCTGATGGGCGCGATCAAGCCGCACGGGGTGTTCCGGGAGATGGACCGGCACACGTACCTGTCGCTCTACTACGGGCTGCTGGAGACGCTGGTGTCGCGGCAGTTGCAACTGGGGCAGTCGGCGATCACCGACTGCCTGATCGACGACCGGATCGCGGAGCGCTGGCGGCGCATGGCCGCCGAGCACTCCGCCGAGCTGCGGGTGGTCGAATGCGTCTGCGGTGACACGAAGCTCCACCGCTCCAGGGTGGAGGGCCGGACCCGGGGCATTCCGGGCTGGCACGAGATCGAGTGGGATCACGTGGAGCGCATGCGCGATGAGTACCCGCCGCTGACCGTGGAGCGGATCGTGGTCGACGCGGCCAACCCGATCGACTCCAACCTCAAACGGATCCACGGCTTCCTCAACTCGTGAGAATCGTGGCCGCGATGTCCGTTCTGTTCAAGACCGGAGGCCCGGTGCGGCCATAGCGTGGACGCATGACACGAATCACCGACACCATGATCGAGCGGTCGGCCGAGTTCGTCTGGCTGACCGGCTCGGCACTCGACCAGCACCGGATGGCGCTGTTCACCGGCGGCGGGAGCCGGCGGTCCGCGCGGGCCGCCCTCGACGCCCACCGCACCGACGACGGCGGCTTCGCCTTCGCCGTCGAACCCGACGTCAAGGGCCCCGATCCGCAGCCGATCTCGGCCATGAGCGCCCTGGAGATCCTCGACGAGATCGACTCGTTCGACCAGCCGACGGCCGCGTCGGTCTGCGACTGGCTCTCGCAGTACACGACCGGTGACGGCGGTGTCCCCGACCTGCTGACGACCATCGAGAGGTACCCCAGGCCCCCGTGGGTCGAGGCGCCCCCGCAGGACCGGGGCGGCCTGCTGACCACGGCCCGCATCACCGGCCTGCTGCACCGGCACGGCGTCGACCACCCGTGGGTCGAGGGCGCGACCGCCTTCTGCCGCGACGCGATCGGCCGGCTCGAGGCCACGCACCCCTACGAGGTGCTCAGCGTCAACGTCTTCCTCGACCACGAACCCGACCGGGACTGGGCGCGCTCGGCCTCGAAGCGGATCGGGGAGCTGGTCCGCGACACCGGCCTGGTCCTGCTGGACCCGGCGAACCCGGAGGGCATCGCGACCCCGCCCGGATACGCCGAACGCGAGTTCACCTTCGCGTGCGACTTCGCCCCGTCCCCCCGGAGCCTGTCGGCCGGGTGGTTCACCGACGCCGAGCTGCGCACCGCCCTCGGCCACCTCGCCTCCGAGCAGCGCGAGGACGGCGGCTGGCCGATCCACTACCGGCTGTGGAACCCGGCGATCGAGCAGCAGGCCCGGCCCGGATTCACCTTGGCGGCGCTGAAGACGCTGCGCGCCTGGGATCAGGCGGTCTGAGGCACCAGCTCGCGCGGGGCCGCGCCCGACCAGCGACGCACCTGGCGCGACAGGTGCGCCTGGTCGGCATAGCCCTGCTCGGCCGCGATCCGGGCCCAGTCGGGCTCGGGCCCCGAGGCCGCCACGGCCCGGCGGAACCGCAGGATCTGCTCCAGGGTCTTGGGCCCGTATCCGGCCGCGGCGAGGACGCGCCGCCGCAGTTGGCGCTCCGAGAACCCCATCTCCCATGCCAGTCGGGCGATCGAGGGCGGCCGGGGGCGGTCGAGCGCCTCGGCCACGGCCACCGCTACCCGGTCGGGACCGTGCCGGCCCAGCCGATCGCTCAGCACACCGGCCAAGAGCTGGGCGACCCGCCACGGGTCGGACTGCGCGGCGGCCAGGTCGACCAGCTCGCGGGCACCGCTCCCCCACAGTCGGTCCAGCTCGACCTGGGAGTCGAGCACGGCCGTCGCTGGAGTCTCCCCGAGCAGCAACCGCGAAGCCCCGGGCCGCAGCCGCACCCCGGCGATGAGGTCGCCCGCCTCGAGCGCGACATCGCGGTACGAGGAGTCGGGACCGGCGACTTCGAGGCGCCCGCGAATCCAGATCAGATCGACGCACCCGTCGGGCACGATCCGGCTTCCGGCCGCCCCGGAGGACGGAACACGACGCACCCACAGGCAGGGCGACCAGTCCCCCAGGCCACCCCGGACCGCCCGCTCCTCGTACGTCGCCCGGACCCCCACGAACCCAAACTAGCGCCGGGCCCCGACATTCAGCGGAAGTCCCGGGAGCCTCGGGTGGGGATCTCCAGTTCCACGGGGGTGAGTTTGTCGGCGATGAGGTTGGGCATAGTGGGCTCGGCGTCGTCGGGGATGTCCTCGGCGTGCTCGACGGTGCCTCTGACGCGGACGACCTTCGCGGTGGCCGCGACGGTGCGCCAGCGTTTCCACAGCCCCTGGGAGCAGATCACGTTGCCGATGCCGGTCTCGTCTTCGACGCTGAGGAAGGTGACCCCCTTGGCGGTCGGGGGCCGCTGGCGGTGGGTCACCACGCCCACGATCTCCACGCGGGTGCCGTTCGGGGTCTCCGGCAGCCGGTCGACCGGTGCGACGCCCTCGGCGGTCATCCGCTCGCGGACGAGTTCGATCGGGTGGGCGGCGGTGGACAGGCCGAGCCCGACGTAGTCGGCGAAGGCCAGTTCGGCCGCGCTCATGCCCGGCAGTGCCGGGGGCGGGGCGCTCGGGCCGGTGCCCGGGAGGACGTCGGGGCGCTCGCGCACCATCCCGGCCGTCCATAGTGCCCTTCTGCGGTCGGGTTCGAGGCTGTCGAGGACTCCGGCGAGCGCCAGGGTCTCCAGGCGTTTCTTGTCGAGCCCGGAGCGGCGGGCCAGGTCGGGCAGGTCGCGGTAGGGGCCGTTCGCGCGGGCGGCGACGATGCGGTCGGCGGCCTCGCCTCCGAGGCCCTTGACGCTGTCGAAGCCGAGCCTGACCGTCGCGGTCGCGTAAACAGGATGCTCGGCGGGCCTGTCGGTGTCGACCAGGGAGGCGACCTGGCCGCTGGCGTTGATCTCCGGGGGCAGGACGGTGATGCCGTGGCGCTGGGCGTCGGCGATCAGCGAGGCGGGGCTGTAGAAGCCCATCGGCTGGCTGGCCAGGAGCCCGGCGTAGAACGCGGCCGGATAGTGGCATTTGAGCCAGGCCGAGGAGTAGACCAGGTGGGCGAAGCTGGCCGCGTGGGACTCGGGGAACCCGAAGTCGGCGAAGGACTTGAGCTGTTCGTAGATCTGGTCGGCGTCGGCGCCGGTGATCTCATTCTCCTCCATGCCCTTGTAGAGGCGTTCCTTCAGCTCCTCCATGCGTTCTTCGGAGCGTTTGGCGCCCATGGCGCGGCGCAGCTTGTCGGCCTCGTCGGCGCAGAACCCGGCCGCCTCGATCGCGATGCGCATCAACTGCTCCTGGAACAGCGGCACGCCATGAGTGTGCTCGAGTATGCCGTGGAGGGCCTCGGGGACCTTGTCGTGCCAGGGTTCTCCCCGGCGGCGGCGCAGGTAGGGGTGGACCGCACCGCCTTGGATCGGGCCGGGGCGGATGAGGGCGACCTCGGCGACCAGGTCGCGGAACGCCCTGGGACGCAGCCGCGGCAGGGTCGACATCTGGGCGCGCGACTCCACTTGGAACACGCCGACGGTGTCGGCGCGGCAGAGCATGTCGTAGACCTCCTCGTCGTCGGGAGGGAGGTGGGCCAGGTCGACGCGCGCGCCGTGTCCGGCGGCGACGAGGTCGACCATGCGGTGCAGGGCCTCGAGCATGCCGAGGCCGAGCAGGTCGAATTTGACCAGTCTGGCGTCGGCGCAGGCCTCCTTGTCCCACTGCACGACGGTGCGGTCGGCCATCCTGGCCCATTCGACCGGGACGATCTCGGCCACCGGCTGATCGGTGAGCACCATTCCGCCGGGATGGATGCCCAGGTGCTGGGGCAGGTCGGCCAGTTCGGCGGCCAGGTTCTGGACCTCGGGGGGAATGCCCTCGGCCTCGTCGGGGTCCAGGCCGCGGTACTGGTGGAGCCGCTTGGACCAGGCCACGGCCTGGTCGTGGCTGTGCCCGAGGGCCTTGGCGGCGTCGCGGATCGCGCTGCGGGGGCGGCGGGTGATGACGTTGGCGACCAGGGCGGCGCGCTCGCGGCCGTACTTGCCGTAGACGTACTGGATGACCTCCTCGCGGCGTCCGGACTCGATGTCGATGTCGATGTCGGGCGGTCCGTCCCGTTCGGCCGAGAGGAAGCGCTCGAACAGCAGCCCGAAGTCGACCGGGTCCACATTGGTGATGCCCAGGGCGTAGCAGACGGCGCTGTTGGCGGCCGACCCCCTTCCCTGGCAGTAGATGTTGTTCTCCTGGCAGTGGTGCACGATGTCGGCGACGATCAGGAAGTAGCCGCTGAACCCGAGGTGCTTGATGACGCGCAGCTCGTGGTCGAGCTGCTTCCATGCCTCCGGGGCCGCCGCGGGCGGGCCGTACCGCTCCTCGGCCCGCTCCCCGACCATCTCGGACAGGTAGGAGAAGTCGGTGTGCCCCAGCGGGATCTGGAAGCGCGGCAGCCGTGGGGACAGGAGCTTGAGGTCGAAGGCGATCTCCTTGGCCAGCGTCGCGGCGTACTCGACCGCCCCGGGGAAGTCGGCGAAGCGCAGCGACATCTCCTCGGCGTCGCGCAGGTGGGCCGCGGCGTTCGCGGGCAGCCACGGGTCGATCTGATCGAGCGTGCGCCTGGCGCGGACGGCCGCGAGCGCGGCCGCGGCCTTGGCGCGGCGCGGGGTGGCGTAGTGGACGTTGCCGGTGGCGACGGTCTGGACGCGGCAGCGGTCGGCGACCGCGGCGAGGGCTTCGATCCGCTCGGTGTCGCCGGGCAGGTCGTGGCAGGTCAGCTCGACGGCGAGGCCGTCACGGCCGAACCATTCGACCAGTTCGCGCAGCCGGTGCTCGGCGGCCTCGGCGCCGCCGGAGTCGAGGGCGGCGCCCAGCGGCCCCTTGCGGCAGCCGGTCAGCGCCGTCCAGTGCCCCATCCTGACGTGTTCGGCCAGGTCGGACATGTCGTAGCGCGGGAGGTCCTTCTCGTCGGAGGCGACGGATTTGGCGCGGGTGACGGTCTTGGACAGGCGGCGGTATCCGATCGGGCCGCGGGTCAGGACCACCAGGTGCTCCCCGGCCGGGTCGGCCTGGCCGCGGCGCGGCGCGGCCATGTCCAGGTTCAGTTCGGCGCCGAAGACCGTGGGCAGGCCGTGCGTCTCGGCGGCCGCGGCGAGTTCGGAGACGCCGTAGAGGCCGTCGTGGTCGGTGACGGCCAGCGCGGTCAGGCCCAGCCGGGCGGCCTCGGCGGCCAGCGCGGCCGGGGAGTCGGCGCCGTCGGCGAAGGAGTAGTGGGAGTGGCAGTGCAGCTCGGCGTAGTCAGTCATACCAGCCGCCCACCTTCCAGCGCCGGTGTTCGAGGTGGAGCAGGGCGGCGCGGCCGTCGGCCAGGTGCACTTGGAGCCGGGCGTAGCGGCGGGCGGCCGTCTCGTCCCACCAGCGCTCGTCGAGCGGCCAGGGCCCGGCCCAGGCGATGATCGGGACCCGTTCGCCGCCGAAGGCGACGAACGCGGGGATCGCCGAGAGGGCGCCGCGGGCGGAGACCTCGAGCGCCTGCCCGGTCGCGTCCTGGACCTCGACGCCTTCGGTTCCGGTCCGGGCCGGGAGGGGATCGGGGAGGCTGCCGGGCCACGGTCCCGAGCGGGGCGGGACGGCTTCGCCTCTCCAGGGGGCGAGGCCGTGCCGCTCGGCCGGGCCGCGGCCGTCGGCGTCGGTGACGGTGAGGACGGCCTCGGGGCCGAGCAGGCCCTGGGTGTGGCGGAGGGCGGCCTCGGCGCGGGTGGTGGCGGCGTCCTTGACCTCCCACAGGCCGCGTCCGGCTTCGATGAGGCCGAGCAGTCCGCTGGGGGCCAGTTCGAGCTCGGCGATGGCGTCCGCTGCGCTCTGCGAATTTACGTCTCCGCAGGCGTCGACGTGGCCGCTCATCCAGCCTTCGAGCTGCCAGCGGACGCGGCGGGCCAGTTCAGCGGATGGGGCGGCCGGGTCGAGCTGCCAGGTGCGCGACCGGGTCAGGCCGCGGACGGTGCGGGCGGTGACGGTGACGCGGGCGCAGGTGAGGTTCCGGTCGGCCAGGCCCTTCAGGAGGCGTTCGGACAGCGGCCTGGCGGCGAAGAGGGCCTGTTCGACGGTCTCGTAGGGTTCTTCGGCCTCGGTGGTGACGGTGAGTTCGGGTTCGGCCTGCCGGGGGGCGAGCGGGCGGGCGAGTTGTCCGGCCGCGATCGCCTGGGCGCGGCGGGCCGAGGCTCCGAAGCGTTCGGCCACGGCCGCCGCGGGCAGGGAGCAGAAGGCGCCGAGGGTGCCGATGCCCAGGTGGCGCAGGGTCTCGCAGTCCTCGGGCTCGATCAGGCCGGTCGCTCGGAGGTCGGCGATGTCACGGGGGGCGAGGAATTCGGCGTCGCGTCCGACCGGGACGATCCGTCCGGAACCGGCGGCGAGGATCGCGGCGAAGAGGCCGTCGGCGACGCCGGTGAGGCAGTCCAGGCCGGTCAGGCCGGTCACGGTGTCGATGAGGCGCTCGCAGAACTCGGCTTCGTCACCGGCCAGGGACCGCAGCGGCATCGCCGCGCAACCGGGCCGCAGCACCTCGACGTAGGGGGTGAGCAGGTCGAGCGCGTCCAGGACCGGCTCGAAGGCCGCTTGGTCCTCGTCTCTCCAGTCCGGCAGCCGAGCCACGACGGTGCGGGTCATGGCCGGTCCCCTCGGCGAAGCTTGCGAGCCGTAAATTGGTCCGGCATGTCGAGGACGTTGTCGGGGCGGCCGCCGTAGGGCCAGATGCGGGCGCGGCGGGTGAGGCCGCTCCTCCAGCGGGCGGCGACGTCGAGTTCGCAGGCGGTCAGCCTCCCGGCCCCGTAGCGGCGCCCGGCGTTGGCGCGGAGCCCCTGCCAGCGGACCTCGGTCACTTCGAGGCGGGCGTCGGCGCCGTTCACCGGGCGGGTCTCCCACCACACGATCGCGGTGCCCGAGCGGCGGCACTTGGCGGCCAGGCGACGGGCCTGGGCGGGGGTGAAGGCCGCGCTGGGCGCGGCCAGGACCGGGATGCCCGAGGCCAGGGCTCCGGCCGCGTCGACGATCCGGGGGCCGGCGGCCTCGACCAGGGCCAGGCGCTCCAGGTCGACTCCGGCGGCGCGGGCGGAGAGGGGGTAGAGCCGCTCCAGGCCGACCACGGCGCACCAGGCGCCTGCTGAGGAGGGCCCGGCCAGCAGCCGCCACAGCAGCGAGGTCGCCCCGATCCGCCCGGCCGTGATCGCAGTCACCGTCGACAGGCCGCTGTAGGGCAGCAGCGCGGAAATGTCGGGGGTGGCGGGCAGGATGTGTCGTGCGGGTGCGAGCACCGGGGCCGGGGCGCGCGGGGCAGGGGCGAGCTCGCCGGCGAGCCGCAGCCCCAGCTCGGCGGCCAGCGCAGCCGGAACGGCACCTTTCGACAACTCGACCCCCGTGAACTATCGAACGTGTGTATTGGTTCAACATACCGAACTGGGGGCGGGCCGCAAGATCAAACGCGTGTTCCATAAATCTCAGGGGCGGCGATCTCGTTTACACCGGGTTTTCGGCCCCGTCCGTACGGTCCGACGCATGAGACGAATCCCGACGATATTGGCCGCGGCGCTCCTGGCGGCCGCCTGCACGGCCGACGCCGACACACCCGACGAGCCCGAAGCGGCCCCGGTCTGCGACCCCGGTCTGGTGTCCGCGCTCAGCGCATGGGCCGAGGCCGGCTACAGCGGCTCGATCGCGCTCACCGACGAGGCTGGGCTCGCCTGCGCGACCGGGTTCGGGGCGGCCGACGCCGAGAGCGGCGAACCGAACACCGCCGCGACGGTCTTCGCGATCGGCTCGGTGAGCAAGGCGTTCACCGCCGCCGCGATCTTCGACCTGGCCGACGCCGGAACCCTGGCCCTCGACGACCGGGCCGGAGACCTCCTGCCGGGACTCGAAGGGCCGGCCGCCGCGGTCACCGTGGAGCAGCTCCTGCTGCACACCGGCGGCCTGGCCGGATCGCACGGGGCCGACCACGAACCGCTCGACCGGGACGAGGCCGTGGAGGCCCTGAGCGGACTGGAGTCGGCGTTCGACCCCGGGACCGACTACCTGTACTCCAACAGCGGCTACACGCTGCTGGCGCTGATCGTCGACGAGCAGTCGGGGAAGGCATACCGCGGCTACCTGGCCGAGGAGATACTCCCTCTCTCAGGCGGCTTCTGGGACGGCGAGCCGGCCGCGCCCGGCCCCCGGGCGATCGGATACGAGGGCGGCGAGCGGGCCGCCTCGACCGGCGACTTCGAAGGGCCGCACTGGGCGCTGGCGGGCAACGGCGACCTGGCCATGACCGCCGGGGACCTGGCGTCCTGGACGTCGGCGCTGTTCGAAGGCGAGATCATCTCCCCGGAGGCGACGGCGCTGCTGACCGAGACCGGATTCGACCACGGCGACGGGTCGACCGAGCTTCCCGGCTGGGTCGCGCTCGACGCCGCGGGCTTCGGCACGCCGGTGTACGCGAGCACCGGCGGGGGCGGCGACACCGGGCACCAAGCGGTGACGGCGTGGCTGCCCGAGAGCGGGCGGTCGATCACGGTGACCTCCAACACCGACGAGATCACGGCCGAAGAGCTGCTGGAGGCGGTGGGACCGGCCCTGGCCTCCGGTGAACCGCTGCCGGTGCCCGAGACTCAGGAAGCCGACCCCGCCGAGTTGCGAGCAGCCGAAGGTGCCTACACCCTCGAGACGGGCGGGACGCTGGCCGTGGCGGCGGAAGCGTCCGCGCTGGCGGTGAGCGCCGAGGGCGCCGACGCGGTCGAGGCTCTGTTCGAGCCGACCGGGGACGTGGTCGACCACGAAGCGGCCGTGGAGTCGCTGCTGAACGGCGAGACCGAGGCCGGGCGCGAAGAACTCGAAGTGCTTGAGGACGACCTCGGCCCGATCGAGGAGATCGAACTCGCGGGCACCGTATTCGAGGAGTCCGAGCTGCGGACTTACGTAAGGCTCACCACCGGGGGCGAGACTAGGCTCGCCTGGTACGCCCTCGACGAGCACGGCCAGATCGCCGGGGTTCTACTCGGGGCCGAGCCGCCCGTCTTTAAGCTGGTACCGGCCGACGACGGCGAGTTCCGGCAGCAGGACCTCAGCGGCGCCGGGCGAGGCGTCCGGGTCCGGTTCGAGGACGGCCTGATGACCGTCACCGGCCCGGGCGGGACCGTCGAGGCCCGCCGGGCGGACTGAATCGGGAGGGCGAGCCGTGCGCATCCTGCTGGTCGAGGACGACCCGGACCTGGCGGCGGTCGTCGCGCTGGGTCTGCGAGGCGAGGCCTACGCGGTGGACCTGGCCGCGACCTTCTCCGAGGCCGAGGAGCTGCTGTGCTCGGGCGACTTCGACGTGGCCTGCATCGACCTCGGGCTGCCGGACGGCGACGGCATGGAACTGGTGCGCCGGCTCGCCGACGATCCGCTCCTGCGCCGCCCGCGCCGGATCCTGGTGCTGACCGCCCGCGACGCGGTGGCCGACCGGGTGGCCGGACTCGACGCCGGAGCCGACGACTACCTGGTCAAGCCCTTCAACTTCCGCGAACTGGCGGCACGCCTCCGCGCCCTGAACCGCCGCGCCGACGACCCCGGGGCGGTCCTGGAGGTCGCGGATCTCCGGCTCGACCTGGCCTCGCACCGGGCCTGGCGCGGGGACCGCGAGCTGCGCCTGACGCCGCGCGAGTTCTCGATGCTGCGGTACTTCATGCATCACCCCGGGCGGACGGTCTCGGCCGAGGACCTGCTCGAACACGTCTGGGACTCCCAGGCCAACCCGTTCACCGCCTCGGTGCGGGTCATTCTGAGCCGCCTGCGCCGCAAGCTCGGCGAGCCGCCGCCGATCACGACGATCGCCGGGGTCGGCTACCAACTGGAGGAGGAATCGTGATGCGGTCGCTGCGCGCACGGCTGACGGTGCTGGGCACCCTCGCCATCTACCTCCCGGTGCTGCTGGTCTTCGCGGTCTCCTCCATTTCCGAGCGCGAAGTGGTCGACATCGGACCGGACGGCACCGGAAGGTCGGTCACCGAGACCTCGATCGAGCCGTCGATGTGGACGCTCATCGCGGTGATCGCGCTGGCCCCGGAGGCGGCGGCACTGGCCTGGTGGTGGTCGGGCCGGGCCGTCCGGCCGTTCGAACGGGTCCGGAAGGCCGCCGAGCGCATCGAGGCCTCCGATTTGAGCCTGCGCATCGGCTTGCGGCGCGGCACGACCGAAGCGGTGGCGCTGGCGGCGGCCTTCGACGGCATGCTGGACCGCCTGGAGCAGTCGGCTCAGGTCCAACGCCAATTGGTCGAAGAGGCCAGCCACGAACTGAGAACTCCCTTGGCGGTGCTGGTGACCGGCTCGGATGTGCTCCTAGACCACCCCGAACCGGACCTGGAGATGTACAGAGAGGGCCTGGAACGCACCAGGAACGCCGCAGAGCGCATGAGAGCGACGATCGACGAGTTGCTGGTGGACGCGAGAGGTCGAGCCCGAACAATAGACCGCCGCCCGACCGACCTCGTGACACTGGCAAGGGCCTTGGTCGACGACCTCTCGACTCTGGCCGAATCCGAACAGGTCGAACTGGCACTCCACGAGGCCGGACCGGTCGAATGCTCGGTGGACGAACCCACCGTGCGGCGGGCGGTGGCGAACCTGGTCGACAACGCGATCAAGCACGCCCCGGAACACTCCCGAGTCGACATAGCAGTTCGGTCCTCCGCGGACGAGGCGGTGATCACCGTGACCGACGGAGGCCCGGGCATCCCGGCCGAAGACCAACCCCACGTCTTCGACCGCTTCTGGCGAGGAGACGGAACCCCTGGCACCGGCCTGGGCCTCCCGATAGCCCGCCAGATAGCGCAAGCCCACGGAGGCGAACTGACCCTCACCTCCCCCACCCCGACAGGCGAAGGCACCCGGTTCCGCCTGAGTCTCCCCCGGACTTGACACAGCCGAAGGGCACGGTTGAATCGCCCCGGCTGTGATAGAGGGTTGATTACGTGGTGA
>NZ_JAELXW010000124.1 GCF_016428645.1 Glycomyces salinus
CGTCCTCCCGACCGAACTGGTCGTCCGCGACTCCGCCTAGCCTCTGACGCCTGGCACGGACGCCCGGTTGGAGGCGAGGACGTGCTTGGCGAAGGCGTAGACGGTCCCGGCCATGATCATCAGGACGCCGATCGCGGCCACGGTCTCCCCCGAGGCGAGCGCGGAGGCCGGGAGATCGCCGCTGACGCGGATGTCCCCTCCCCAGAGCATCATCGCGCCCGCGAATCCGCCGAAGGCCCAGGCCAGGCGGCTGTCGTTGGACCGCCACACGAAGTAGAGGGCGCACCAGGCGGCCAGGAGCAGCATCAGCGCCATCGACAGGCGGTAGGCGCCCGCGTCGCGGGCGACGGCGTCGACGCTGGTCAGGTGCCAGAAGTCGACGTCACCGGAGGGTCCGGCGTGGGCCCAGGGCAGGAACATCGAGCCGACGACCAGCAGCGAGCCGCCGAAGGTGACCAGGCCGCCGGTGCGCGAGAGCGGAGTCGAGGTCTGGCTTCGCATTCTGAACCTCCCGGAATTCCGAACGCCACCTCCAGCGCAGCACCGAATCGGTCCCCGGTCAACCCGAATGTCCGGCGTGTGACAGTGGCTCAGATCTCATTTGTGCTCGTGGCCGCTTCGGGTGAGGCTTGGGGGCATGCGAACCGCGGCATTCCCAGACGACGGGCCGGTGGCGCTGCGGCCGCTCGGCCCCGCCGACTTCGAGGCCCACCTGGCCGGGGAGGACGAGGAGCTGGTCCGCTGGCTCACCGGGGGACCGTCCGAACCCGACGGACTGCGCGAGTACCTGCGCGGCTGCGAGCGGGCCTGGGCCGAGGACGGTCCGGTGCACCACTTCGGGGTGCGGTACGGGCGCGAGCGGGTACTGGTCGGCACCATGGACGTCCAGTTCGACCAGCCGTACCTGCGTCCCGGCGAGGTCAATCTGGCCTACGGGATCTACGCCGCCTGGCGGCGGCGCGGCATCGCCACCAGGGCCGTCCTGCTGGCCTGCGACTACGCCCACCGCGCCGGCGCGGCGCGCGCCGCCATACGCTGCGAGGCGGCCAACCGCCCCTCGGCGGCCGTCGCCCGGAGCGCCGGATTCACGGCCGCAGGCCGCCGCTCGGCCGAGGGCGGGGTCCACGACTGGTACTCCCTGGACCTGCCCCGTCGGCGCTAGCGCATGGCCGCGACCATCCTCGAGTAGTCGCCGAAGGCCCGGTCCACCTGGTCGAAGTCGAGGCCGTAGTACGCCAGGCTGTACTCGTGCGAGCGGCGCATCCCCGGGCGGGCGAGCACATCGGCCAGGTTGCGTTCCTCCCGCTCGGTCCACGTCAGGCCGAGGCGCTCGAAGATGCCGGGGAGCTGGCCGTACGGGTCGGCGGTCAGCTGGTGGTAGGACACGTCGATCAGTCGGTCCGGCGAGATCCGGGTCCGGGCGTGGCGGCCCTGCTCGACCATCCACGAGAGGATGTCGAGCCAGTCCTCGCCGATGCGGGCCGGGTCGTATTCGGTGTTGGCGGCCGCCATCCCGGTCTCGACGAGGGAGCAGAAGGATCCCAGGACCGTCTGCGGGTCGCGGTGGGTCCACACGATCGCGGCGTCGGGGAACACCTTGAGCAGCGCGTCCAGGTTGTAGAGGTGGAAGGGCGACTTGAGGACCCACCTGCGGGGCCGGTCGCCGTGCTGAAGGACCTGGAGGAACTGCTTGAGGTAGGCGTAGTCGGGCACGAAGTCGCGGTCGGCCAGCCATTCTCGGTAGCCGGGCATCCGGAAGCGGGTCAGCCAGTGGAGGCCGTGGGGGAGCGCCAAGACGCACTCTTCGGGGGTGTCGGCACTGCTGGGGTGGATCACCGGCCACACCGGCAGCATGTACTTGACCGTATTGGACAGCCGCTGCGTCCGCTTGAAGTGCTTGGCCCGCTCCGCCGGGTCGGCGTCGGCCCGGTCCGCGTGCTGGAACTCCCAGGTCAGCGGCGCCCGGTTGCCCTCGGGGTGGGCGAACACCTTGTGCGACAGGGTCGTCGCCGTGCGCGGGAGTCCGACGACCACGATCGGCCGGTCGATCGGCTCCGAGGTGATCTCGGGGCTCTCGGCGATCAGGCGCCGGATGCGCAGCCGGTTCTCCAGGCGCATCTGGAGTTCGGTGCGGGTCCCGATCCATCCCATGTAGGAGACGGTCTCCTCGCGGGCGAACCGGTGGAGGAGCTCGCGAGAGTCGTCGATGAACGCCGGGTCGATCGCCGCGGTCGCGCCGCCGGCCTTCTCGGCGCGCGCGAGCATCCGGTCGAAGACGCGGTCGGGGTCGCGCAGGGACCGCTCCAGCGCGGGGGCCATCATCGCGTTCACCGGTCGTACCCAGCGGGCGACACGTCGCATGGCGGACATCCTCTCGATCTCACCGAAGCGCGCGAGGCGCAGATCTGCTTGTGCTTCAAGGGGAGCAGAGTGAAGTGCGATTCAGTCTCCCACACGCCCCACCTGACACCGGCGGGCCCGTGCGTCCGCCGTGATCGAAGGAAGCGGGACCGGGGTGTCGAGTCGATATCGGAGCGTCGCGGGGTATTGACCGCGCGCCCATCAGATGTGTAAAGTTTTCGATACTTAGATATTGAAACGATTCAGTGCGTTTGGGGGCGTCGTTGGCCGCTGAAATCCAACCCGACCCGGGCCCGGCGGTGCCGGTGGCCGCGCTCCGCGGCGTCGCCAAGCGCTTCGGCGCCGTCAAGGCGCTCACCGACGCCCACCTCGAACTGCACGGCGGCGAGACCCACGCCCTGGTGGGGGAGAACGGCGCCGGCAAATCCACCCTCATCAAGATCCTCGCCGGGCTCTACCGGCCCGACGCCGGAAGCATCGAGATCGACGGCCGCCGGGTCGAGTTCGACGGCACCGCCGCTGCCGCCGCGGCCGGCATCGCCGTCATCTACCAGGAACCGGCCCTCTTCGGCGACCTCACCGTCGCCGAGAACATCTTCATCGGACGCCAGCCGCGCGGCCGCTTCGGCATGATCGACCGCGCCGAGATGAACCGCCGGGCCGCGGCCCTGTTCGAACGGCTCGGCGTCGCCCTCGACCCCGACCGCCCCGCCAAGGGCCTGTCCATCGCCGACCAGCAGCTGATCGAGATCGCCGGAGCCATATCGGTCGACGCGCGCGTCCTGGTCATGGACGAGCCCACCGCCGCGCTCTCCGGAGTCGAGGCCGAACGCCTCTTCGGCGTCGTCGAGGGCCTGCGCGAGGCCGGGACCGCGGTCCTGTTCATCTCCCACCGCTTCGACGAGGTCGAAGCCCTGTGCCAGCGCGTCACGGTCATGCGCGACGGCGCCCACGTCTCCACCGACCCCATGGACGCCGTCACCGTAGACGAACTGATCGGCCGCATGGTCGGCCGCTCCTTCGAAGCCATGTTCCCGCACCGGAGCACCGAACCCGGCCCGGCCGTCCTCGAAGTCGACCGCCTGCGCCGCGGCGGCCTCGCCGGCGAGGTCTCCTTCTCGGTCCGGGCCGGCGAGATCGTCGCCCTCGCCGGACTGGTCGGCGCCGGCCGCAGCGAGGTCGTCCAAGCCGTGTTCGGCATCGAGCCGCGCGACTCCGGCACCGTGCGCGTGGACGGAAGGCGCCTGCCCTCGGGCCGCCCGCAGGCGGCCATGGCCGCCGGAGTCGCCCTGGTCCCCGAGGACCGCCGCCAGCAGGGCCTGCTGCTCGACCTGTCCATCATGCGAAACGCCACCCTCGTCAGACGCAAAAGCCTGGCCCGCTTCGGATTCCTCACCGGACGCGCCGAGCGCCGCGAGGCCGCCGAATGGACCGCCCGACTCCGGACCCGCTACGGCTCGCTCCATGACGCGGCCGGAACCCTCTCGGGCGGCAACCAGCAGAAGGTCGTGCTCGCCAAATGGCTCTCGACCGACCCGAAGGTCCTCATCGTCGACGAGCCGACCCGCGGCATCGACGTGGCCACCAAGGCCGAGGTCCACCGGCTCCTGTCCGACCTGGCCGCCGACGGCGTCGCCGTCCTCATGGTCTCCTCCGAACTCCTCGAAGTCCTCGGCATGGCCGACCGCGTCCTGGTCATGCGCGAGGGCAGCATCGCCGGGGAGCTCGACCGCGACCGGGCCACCGAGGAATCGGTCATGCGCCTGGCCACCGGACAGGAGGCCCCCGCATGACCGCCCTCGGCGAACGCCCCGCCGCGACCGCCCGGACCGGATCGACCGCGCTCGACCTCGTCCTGCGCTTCCGCGCCCTCGGACTCGTGCTCGCCCTGGCCGCCCTCGTCGCCGCCACGACCGCCGTCAATGCCCGATTCCTCTCGGCCCAGTCCCTGCGCGACCTCCTCTTCGCCGCCGCGATCACCGTGCTGCTCGCCACCGGCATGACCGTCGTCGTCCTCACCCGCGGCATCGACCTGTCCGTCGGCTCGGTCCTGGGCCTGTCGGCCTACCTCACCGGAAGCCTGCTCAGCTCGGTCGGCGTCCCGGTGCCGCTGGCGATCCTCACCGGACTCGCCGTCGGCGCCGCCTGCGGCACGGTCAACGGCGCCATCGTCCACTTCGGCCGAGTCCCGCCCCTGGTCGCCACCCTCGGCACCCTCTACGTGTTCCGCGGCGTGGTCTATTTCGTCGCCGGAGGCTCCCGCATCAACGCCTCCGACCTGCCCGGCGCCTTCCTCGACTTCGGGTCGGGCACCGTCCTCGGCGTCCCCTACCTGTTCGCGCTCGCCGTCGCGGTCCTGGCCGTCGTCGCCGTGTTCCTGTCCCGCTACCGATCCGGACGCGACCTGTACGCCCTCGGATCCAACCCCGAGGCCGCCCGCCTGTCCGGCATCCCGGCCGGGCGCCGCCTCATGGGCGCCTACGTCACCTGCGGCGCGCTGGCCGGCCTCGGCGGGGTCCTCTACGCCGCCCGATTCGGCACCGTCGACGCCTCGGCCGGATACGGACTCGAACTCGACATCGTCGCCGCCGTCGTGGTCGGCGGCGTCGCCATCTTCGGCGGCTCGGGCACCGTCGTCGGCGCCGGGCTCGGCGCGCTCCTGCTCGCGGTCATCAACAATGCCCTGCCGGTGCTCTCAGTCTCCCAGTTCTGGCAGCAGGCCATCGTCGGCGCCCTCATCCTCGCCGCCATCGCCCTCGACCGGCTGGTCGGGGCCCGCACCGCCCGCGCCCTGCGAAGAAAGGCGGCCGCCGATGCCGACTAGACTCCGCGAATCGGCGCTCATGCGCCCGCTGGCCACCTGGGACGCGGCCGTCATCGCCGCCACCGCCGCGTTCCTGATCATCGCCGCCGCCTCAGTCGAGCACTTCGGGACCGCCCGCAACTTCGGCTACATCGTCCTCGACCTCGCCCCGATCCTCCTGCTCGCGCTGGCCATGACCCTCATCGTCACCACCGGCGAGATCGACCTGTCCGTGGCCAGCACCGTCGGCCTCACCAGCGCCGCCATGGGCGTGATGTGGAACGCCGGGATACCGCTGGAGACCATCATGCCCGCCGCGGTCCTCCTCGGGGCGGCCCTGGGCGCGGTGAACGGCCTGTTCACCGCCGGATTCGGCCTGCCCTCCCTGGCGGTCACCATCGGCACCCTCGCCCTCTACCGCGGACTGTCCTACGTGCTCCTGGGAGACACCGCCGTCGCCGACTGGCCCCGCGACTTCACCTCCTGGACCCTCGGCACCATCGGAGAGAGTCCGATCCCCAACGTGCTCATACCCCTGGCCGCGCTGGCCGCGGTCTTCGGACTCGTCCTCCACGCGACCCCCGTCGGCCGCTCCGTCTACGCCGCCGGCGCGAGCCCCGTCGCCGCCGCCTACGCCGGAGTCCCGGTGCGCCGCCTCAAATTCTGGCTCTACGTCGTCTCCGGGTCCATGGCCGGTCTCACCGGCGTCTTCTGGACCCTCCGCTACTCCTCGGCCCGCGCCGACAACGCCTTCGGCCTCGAACTGACCGTGGTCGCCGTCGTCCTGCTCGGCGGCGTCTCCATCTTCGGCGGCAAGGGCGCCCTCCCCGGCGTCCTGGCCGCCGTGGTCCTGCTGACGGCCCTCCAGAACGCCCTGCGACTGGCCCACGTCTCCACCGAAGCCCTCACCGTCGTCACCGGATCCCTGCTCATCGTCGCCGTCCTGGCTCCCAACCTCGCCGCCTCCGCGCGCCGGACGTTGAGAGCCAGACGCCGCCGCACCGCCTGAAACACCAGCACGTGGAAGGGAAGAACCCATGTCCCGCAAGCCGATCCTCACACTCGCCGTCCCGCTCCTGACCGCCGCCCTCCTCGCCGCCTGCGGCGGCACCACCCAAGGCGACGACGAAGACGACGGCGGCCCAGGCACCGACGCCACCGCCAACCCCGACGCCGAAATCCAGACCGGCCTGTCGTTCGCCATGCTCCCCAAGTCGGTCAACAACCCCTACTTCGAGGCCTCCAGCACCGGCGCCGAGGCCGTCGCGACCGAGCTCGAAGGGACCTACGAGTACACCGGCCCCTCCGACGCCTCGGCCTCCTCCCAGGTCAGCTACATCGACACCCTCAGCCAGCAGGCCACCGACGTGATCCTGCTGTCGGCCAACGACCCCAACGCGCTGTGCTCCTCGCTCGACCAGGCCAGGGACGCCGAGACGGTCGTGGTCACCTTCGACTCCGACGTCGACCCCGGCTGCCGCGACCTGTTCGTCAGCCAGGTCGACAGCGACGAGGTCGGCCTGGCCCTGCTGGAGATGACCGCCGAGCAGATCGGCGGCGCCGGCGAGGTCGCGATCCTCTCGGCCACGGCCAACGCCACCAACCAGAACGCCTGGATCGAGGTCATCGAGGCCGAACTGGACTCCAACCCCGACTACGCCGACATCGAACTGGTCGACGTCGTCTACGGCGATGACGAGGACGAGAAGTCCTTCTCGGAGACCCAGGGGCTGCTCCAGGCCAACCCGGACCTGTCGGCGATCATCTCGCCGACCACCGTCGGCATCGCGGCCGCCGCCCGCTACCTCTCCGGCTCCGAATACCAGGGCGAAGTGGCACTGACCGGCCTCGGCACCCCCAACCAGATGCGCGAGTACATCGAAGACGGCACCGTCACCGAATTCGCGCTGTGGGACCCGACCGCGCTGGGCGAACTGGCCGCCTGGACCGGCGCCGCGGCGGCGTCGGGCATCGTCACCGGCGCCGAGGGCGAGACCTTCACCGCCGGCGAGCTGGGCGAGTACACCGTCGGCGCCGACGGCGTGGTCACCCTCGGCCCTCCCACCCGCTTCAACGCCGACAACATCGACGAATTCGACTTCTAGTCTTCCGCACAGGCGTGCCATTATCGGGCGATGGAATACGACGAAGTCAAACACGACCTCCGGCGCTCGTACGACAACGCGGCCGATCAGCGCGCGAACATGGACGACCAGGAATGGAAGATCGAGGAGCGCTCCGGCTTCGCCGCCCGCCTGCGCGAAGCCGGAGCGGCCCGCCTGCTGGAGATCGGTGCCGGACACGGCGTCAGCGGCCGCTACTTCGCCGACGAGGGCTTCGAGGTCACCTGCGTGGACCTGTCGCCCGAACTGGTCGCCCACTGCCGCGCGAAGGGCCTGGACGCGCACGTGATGGACTTCGGCGCGCTCGAATTCGCCGACGCCGCCTTCGACGCCGTATTCGGCATGAACACCCTGCTCCACGTCCCGCGCTCCGACCTGTCCGGCGTCCTCGACCAGGTCGAACGCGTCCTCGGGCCCGGCGGGCTGTTCTACTGGGGCCAATACGGCGGCAAGGACTCCGAGGGCGTCTGGCCCGACGACCACTATGAGCCCAAGCGGTTCTTCTCGCTGATGACCTCCGAGACGATCGAACGGATCGCCGCCGAGCGCTTCGAGGTGCTCGACGTCCGCGAACGGGAGACCGACTACACCGGACTGGGCTTCCACGGCCTGTCACTGCGGCGGCGCTGAATCTCTCGAGCCAGAACACGTGAGTCGAGATCACGTCTGCCAAGGACCGGCCCGGCCCTGGAAGCAGTAGCATACATCGGAGTTCAGGGAACTCTTCGGATAGGCGCGACTACACAGGATGATCGTCGCTGCGGGCTGCGCATGTCCGGCCTGCGTATATTTGGGAGTTATACGCCCGTATGCATGATGGAAAATACCTCATCGACGCCCGCAAGCCGCAGCGGGCCGAAGAACCGTCTGAGCGAAGGAGACCGATGACCGACCAGCGAGAGGCGAGCGCCGTGGCCCGAGCCGCGGGAATCCTGCGAGCCGAGGCCGCCAACGGACTGTTCTGGGGATCCGGGGAGGCCGAGACCGCGAGACTGCACCAGATCCGACGCCACGCCGCCGCCCTCCTGTCCGAGGTCGACCCCCGGCCCCGCAAGGGGATCGAAGCGGTCTTCGACCGCGACCGGAACCTGCGGACCCCGATCCCCGGCACCGAGCTCCGCGTCAGATGCGCCGACGGCCGGACCGTCGTGCACCGGCGCCGCCTCCGCGGCGGATTCGAGACCCTGAGCCTGCGGCTCGCCAACGTCGCCATGGCGCTGCGGACCGACATGGCCGGCGAGGTCGCCGGCATCGCCGACACCGACCTGGCCGGACTGCCCTGCCCCCACACCTACCTGCTGGTCTACGAGACCGACACCCCACTGGACTCGACCGAGGCCGCGGCCGAGCTGGCGTCGCTGGCGCCGACCGACCCCGACCTGGACGGCGAGATCCCCTCGCTGCCGCCGGTCGACAGCGCCGTCGAGGTCATCGCGCGCGACCCGTTGCCGGTCACGCCCGCCGCAGCGGCGATCCTCGCCAAGGTCGCCGCGCTCAGCGAGGAGTCCCTGGAAGCGGCCGAGAACGTCTACGCGCGCGAACGCCACGAACGCATCCTGGCCCTGTGCCGCGACACCGCCGAGATCGACGGCCCCTACGAGCGCGTCCACTGCGGCGACATCTCCGCCGATTGCGTCTCCACCGGCGCCGACGCCGCGATCTTCGACGACCGGGACCGGATCCTGCTCATCCGCCGCACCGACACCGGCCAGTGGGCCATGCCCGGGGGAGCGGCCGAGGTCGGTGAACCGGTCGGCCTGGCCTCGGTCCGCGAGGCCGCCGAGGAGACCGGGCTCAACGTGGCCCTGACGGGCCTGGTGTGCGCCTTCGACAAGCGCGAGGTCGGCTACGCCGACTCCCGCGTGCCCATGATCATGTGCTTCGCCGCCCGGATGATCGCCCCCGAGCAGCCGATCCGGCTGGAGGAACTGGAGGCCACCGAGTACCGGTGGGCCGGCGAGGACGAACTGGACTCCATCGACTTCTTCAGGGGACACCAGTACCGCGTCCCGGCCGCCTTCGCCGCCCGCGCCGGGGAGACCGACCGCTAACCGCCGACCGGTTGGCGCAGCACCGTCCGCAGCCGCTCCGGAGCGGTCCGGCGCGGGTCGCTCAGGTAGATCTCGTGGTGGTGCCCGGCGAATCCGAGGCCGCGCTCGGGCATGTAGCGCTCGTGGAGCTCGGCCAGGATAGGGCCCTCGTCGTCGTAGGAGCCGACATGGAGCACCTGCGCGCTCCGGCCCTCGTGGAGGACCCTGGGTTCGACCCGCTCGATCCCGGGGTTTCCCTTCTTGGCCAGCGCCGCGGCCCTCGCCTCCGCGACGGCCTCGTCGTCGACTCGGTCCGGCAGGCAGATCATCATGGTCCAGCGCCAGGCGGCCTTGTCCCGCGCGGTGAAGGCCCGCGGATCGTCGGCCCACCAGAGCCCCTCCAGGGGCGCGACCACGAAGTCCCCGACCTCGGTCCGCTTGGAGGCGAACTTGAGCGTGTAGGCAACCGCGTACAGCGCCTCGACCGACCGGGCGTAGTCCTCGGCGGTGTTCGGGTCGCCGCGGCCGTCGACGGCGATGAACCGCTGCCGCGGCACGTCCACGAGCTCCCATGAGGTGTTCTTGGGCGCATAGAGCGCCTTGAGTTCGCGTTTCACGTCGTAGGCGGCCATCCTGCTCCTCTGCTCGGCGGTCCCGGCCGCGGTAAACCTACCGCCCGCAACCGACATCCCGGCCGCGCCGGGCGGGGCGCGGCGCGGATCGGGCTTGAGCGATAATCACATGGTGCGGACACCAGCAGTCATCGCCTCCGATCTGGACGGCACCCTCCTCAATGACGACCGGACGCTGTCGGAGCGGACCCGCAAGGCGCTGGCCGCGGCCCGCGAGCGCGGCATGGCCGTCGTGGCCGTCACCGCCCGCACGCCCTACGGCGTCGACATCCTGCCCGAGCTCCACCCCCTGGCGGACACCGTCATCTGCGCCAACGGCGCGGTCTTCTACCAGCCTCTCGAAGCCCGGATGCGCATCTGGCGCTCGATCGACCTGGCGCTGGCCCGCCGCGCGGCGGAGGCGATCGCCGCGGCCTTGCCGGGGGCGGTCTTCGCCGCCGAGACCGGCACCGGCATCGTCGGCCAGGGCCCCTACGAGGACCTGGTCCGCGGCACCCACTGGGAGTTCGTCGAGACCGCCGGGGAGGTCTTCGACAGGGTCGAGCAGGCCGTCAAGCTCAAGGTCTACGACCCCGGCCTCACCGGCGAGGAGATGGCCGAGGCGGTGCGCGGGGCCGACCTGGGCGGCCTCGACATGTGCCACTGGGGCGAGTTCGGGATGCTCGACTTCAACGCCCCGGACACCAACAAGGCCACCGGCCTGGCCGCCTGGTGCGCCGAGCGCGGCTTCGAGGCCGCCGACGTGGTCGCCTTCGGCGACATGCCGAACGACGTCCCGATGCTGGCCTGGGCGGGCCGCTCCTACGCGATGGCGGGCGCCCACCCCGAGGTCGTGGCCGCCGCGACCGCGACGACCGCCTCCAACGACGACGACGGCGTCGCCGAGGTCATCGAGGCCCAGCTCGAGGAGGCGGCTTCCACCTCACGCGAACGCTAAGGCCACCGAGGCGAGCCAGCCGTGGAGGGCTGTGGCCAGCTCCACCGGCGCGTCCAGCTGAATGAGGTGGCCCGCGCCGCCGATGAGGCGCAAACTCGAACCCGGAATGGCCGCCGCCAGGCGGTGGGCCCGGTCGACCGGGATCCACGTGTCGTCCTCGCCCCAGATCACCTTCACCGGGATGCCGATCTCGCCGTACCTCGGCTCGACCTCGTCGGTGAACCGCTGGTCGGCCTGCGCGACCTGGCGGTAGAAGGCCGCCTGGCCTCGCGGCTCCAGCCAGGGCGCCACCAGCATGTCCTCCTGCGCGGCGGTCAGACCGGTGTGGGAGGCGCTGCCGACGTAGGCGCGGACGGCGCCCTCGTGGATGTGCGGCGGGAGCCGGGAGAACACCTCGGCGTTCTCGGCCACGAGCCGGAAGAACTCTGAACCCCACGGCGCGAGCGCGACCACGTCGACCAGCGCCAGCGAGGCGTAGTCCGCCCCGTGCAGCAGGTGCGCGCGCAGCGACACCGCCCCGCCGTAGTCGTGCGCGACCACGTGCGGGCGCTCCAGGCCCGCGTGGGCGAGCAGCGCGGCGAAGACCTCCCCCTGGAAGTCGAGGCCGACCGCGTGCCCGGGGTCCATCGAGGACTGCCCGTACCCGGGCATGTCCCACAGGTGGACCGTGTAGTCGCCCGCCAGCGCCTCGGCGAAGGGCCGCCACAGCGCCGACGACCACGGTGTGCCGTGGCAGAACACCACCGCCGGGCCGGTCCCGAACCGGTCCCAGCGAACCGTCCGCCCGTGGCAGTCGAATTCTCGGTCCAGTGATCCCAGTAGCTCTCGCATCCAACGCAGGCTATCCCATCGAAAACCGATTGCGCCCGTGAACGAGGTCTGCTGGACTGGCCGCGAGTCCGACCGACGAAGGAGCGCCGAACCTTGCTGCCACAGCTCATGTCCCAGACGAAAGGCACCACGGACCACATGAAGGACATGACTGTTGCACCGCTTTCTCAATCTCGGGATCCTGGCCCATGTCGACGCCGGTAAGACCAGCCTGACCGAACGCCTCCTGTACGAGGCGGGCGTCATCGACCAGGTCGGCAGCGTCGACCAGGGCAGCACCCGGACCGACTCGCTGGCGCTGGAACGCCGGCGCGGCATCACCATCAAATCGGCGGTGGTCTCCTTCGCCCTCGGCGACCGCACCGTCAACCTCATCGACACGCCGGGACACCCGGACTTCATCGCCGAGGTCGAACGCGTCCTCGGCGTGCTCGACGGCGCGGTCCTGGTCGTCTCCGCCGTCGAGGGCGTCCAGGCGCAGACCCGCATCCTGTTCCGGGCGCTGCGGCGCCTGGGCGTCCCCACGCTCGTCTTCGTCAACAAGATCGACCGCGTCGGAGCCAGGCACGGCGATCTGCTCGACGACCTCAGGCTGCGGCTCGGCGCGGCGCCGATCGCGATGGCCGCGGTCGAGCGGATCAGCGGCCAGCGGGCCCGAATCCGCTCCACGCCCCGCACCGACGAGGCGTTCATCGCCGAACTGACCGACCTGCTCACCGAACGCGACGACGAACTGCTGGCGGCGTACGTCCGCGACGAGCGCGCGGTCGACCTCGACCGCATCCGCGGCCGACTCATCGCGCAGACCGGCCGGGCGCTGATCCACCCGGTCTACTTCGGCTCGGCCACCACCGGCGAGGGCGTCGGGCACCTCGCCGAAGGCATCCGCCACCTGCTCCCGGCCGCCGCGGGCGACGCCGACGGGCCCCTGTCCGGGACGGTCTTCAAGATCGAGCGCGGCCCGGCCGGGGACAAGACCGCCTATGCCCGCCTGTTCTCCGGCACCGTCCGCGTCCGCGATCGGATCGCGGTGGGGGAGTCCGGGGAGGGGAAGGTGACCGCCGTCGGCGTGTTCGACGACGGCGGCGAGCGGCGCGGCGACGCCGCGGAGGCGGGGCGGATCGCCAAGCTCTGCGGCCTGGAATCGGCCCGCATCGGCGACGCGATCGGCCGCACCCCGAAGGGGCCGAAGGAGCACTTCGCGCCGCCCACACTGGAGACCGTCGTCGTCCCCGAGCAGGAGGCCGACCGCGGGGCGCTCCATACCGCGCTCGCCCGACTGGCCGAACAGGACCCGCTGATAGGGCTGCGCCGCGACCCGATCCGCTCCCGGCTCTCGCTCTCGCTGTACGGCGAGGTCCAGAAGGAGGTCATCGGATCGACCCTCGCCGAGGAGCACGGGCTCGACGTCCGGTTCGAGGAGAGCACCGTCATCTGCGTCGAACGGCTCGCCGGATCGGGAGAGGCCGCCGAGTTCATCGCCGCCGAAGGGAATCCGTTCCTGGCCACGGTCGGACTGCGGATCGACCCGGCCCCGGCCGGGACCGGCACCGCGTTCGGACTCGGCGTCGAGCTCGGCTCGATGCCGCCGGCGTTCTTCACCGCGGTCGAGGAGAGCGTCCACCAGACGCTCGCCCAGGGGCTGCGCGGCTGGCAGGTGCGCGACTGCGCGGTCACCATGACCCACGCCGGCTACTGGGCGCGGCAGAGCCACGCACACGGCACCTTCGACAAGAGCATGTCCTCCACGGCCGGGGACTTCCGCGGCCTGACGCCGCTGATCCTGATGGACGCGCTGCGGCGGGCCGGGACCGAGGTGCTGGAGCCGATCCACCGGTTCCGCCTCGACCTTCCGGCCGACGCCCTCGGCCCGGTCCTGGCCATGCTCACCAAGCTGCGGGCCGTACCCGAAGCGCCGCGGGCGAAGGGGGACGCCTACACCTTGGAGGGCCTGGTACCGGCCGTCTCGGTCCACGCACTCCAGCAGCGCCTGCCGCCGCTGACCCGCGGCGAGGGCGCGGTCGAATGCGCCTTCGAGGACTACCGGCCGGTCACCGGTGCCGTACCCGAACGCGAACGCACCGACGCCAACCCGCTCGACCGAGAGGAGTACCTCCTGGCGGTGGTCCGCCGCGTCGCCGGACGCTGAGCGGCCGATTGTCCGAATGAGATGAATTGATCTGAATTGCAGCGATCTGTATGATTAATCCTCACTTTGTCGCCCCCGCGCGTCCACACCCCGGACGCGTCGAGAAAGGAACGGACGCATGCAATCCAAGCGAAGGTTCGCCGCCGCCTGCGCGGCGATCGCGCTCGCCGCGGCCACCACCGCGACCGTCGCGGTCACCGCGCAGGCCGACCCCGCCGAACCCGAGACGGCCGACCCGGTCACCTGGAGCCTCGACGGCCTGACCGCCGAGCAGGCCGCCGACCTCCTGGCCCGCGGCTTCGACGTCGCCCACCAGGACCCCGACGGCGGCGTGCTGGTCGTCGGCGACGGCACCGTTGCCGACGACCTGCGCGACCTCGGCTTCGACCCCGAGTTCCACGACACCGTCTACAAGGACCTCGCCCCGGCCGCCGCCCAGGACGGCACCTACTACGGCGGGTACCGCACCGTCGACTCCTACGAGGCCGACCTCGAGAAGATCGCCGCCGACCATCCCGACCTCACCAGGCTCTACGACATCGGCGACTCCTGGCTCAAGACCCAGGGCCAAGGCGGCCACGACATCTGGGCCGTCTGCGTCACCGCCGTCACCGAAGGCGACTGCGAGCGCAGTCCCGACTCGGCCAAGCCGCGCTTCACCCTCATCGCCCAGATCCACGCCCGCGAGATCGCCACCGGCGAAGTCGCCTGGCGCTGGATCGAGAAGCTGGTGAACGGGTACGGCACCGACGAGGCCGTCACGGACCTGATGGACACCACCGAGATGTGGATCGTCCCGGTCGCCAACCCCGACGGCGTCGACGTCGTCGCCTCCGGCGGAGACAACCCGATCCTCCAGCGCAAGAACGTCAACGACTCAAACGGGACCTGCGGTGGCTCGGGCCACGGCATCGACCTCAACCGAAACTCCACCTTCGCGTGGGGCGACGACTCGACCTACCCGTGCGGACAGACCTACCAGGGCCCCGCGGCCGGATCCGAGCCCGAGACCCGGGCGCTGGAGCAGTGGCTCGGCTCGATCCACCCCGACCAGCGCGGAGAGGGCCTCGACGCCCCGGCCCCCGACGACGCCCGCGATGTCTTCATCAGCCTGCACAGCTACGGCGAGTACATCATCATCCCCTGGGGACACACCGACCGGACGGCGCCCAACGACGCCGCCACGCGATCGCTCGGCCAGGCGATGTCCGATTCGAACGGCTACCTCGTGGGCACCGCCTCCGAGACCGTCGGCTACGGCGCCAGCGGCACCACCGACGACTTCACCTACGGCGAGTTCGGCATCGCCTCCTACACCTTCGAGATCGGAGGCAGATTCGGAACCTGCGGCGGATTCTTCCCGGCCTACCGATGCGTCGACGACCGGCTGTGGCCGGAGAACGAAGGCGCCCTCATGACCGCGGCCGAAGCGGCCGCGGCCCCCTACGGAGGCTGAACCTCCAGCCTCGGTCGCTGTAGCGGTCTCAGGAGGCGGGGTCGATGATGTCCAGTTCCAATGTGGCGTCGTCCTTTCCGGAGCGGCGGCGGCGCAGGAGCAGGTACCCCAGGAGTCCGAGGCCCAGCAGCAGCGCCAGGGCGAGCCCGCCGGCCAGGTAGGTCCAGGTCGGCGGGCCCGACCCGTCCGTGCCCGCGGCCGCGGAGTCGTCGTCCTGCGCGCCTTCGCTCGGGGCGTCGGTGCGCAGCACCACCCGTCCGTCCTCGTAGCGGATCCGGTAGGCGGTGCCGCCGACGTCGACCTCGGCGCCGTCGCCGAGCCCGTCGAAGGCGCCGGTGATCTCGCCGTCGGCGGTGACGACCGGGATCTCGGCCGGAAGCGGGTCGCCCTCGGCGTAGTCGACCGCCAAGGTCCCGGACACCGCGGCGTCGCCGTCGACGGCGACGCCGCCCTCGGTGCCCACCGTCAGCGCCGAACCCTCGGCCATCGACAGGTCCCCGGCAGCCGAACTGGGCTCGGCCACACCGAGGGACGAGGCCACCTCCAGATCGCCGCCGAGTTCGGCGGCGGACAGGACCAGCGCGCCCTCCTCGACAGTCCAGGTCCCGGTCGCGGCGCTGGCGCCGCTGTACGTGAAGGCCGCCTCCCCGGTCTTGACCAGTCCGCCCTCGCCCTCGAAGCCCCCGGCGTACTCGGAGTCCTCGCCGCCGGCGACGGTCAAGGCGTTCGCGCCCAGCGCCACGACGCTGCCGGCCACGCCCGCGAGGTCGGACACGGTCTGGTCCCCGGCCTCGGAGACGTCGAACACGGCGTCGTCTCCGGACAGTTCCAGGCGCTCGGAGTCGGCGATGGTCCCGCCGGTGAGCGACAGGGTGCCGCCGGAGACGGTCGTGGGCCCGGTGTACGAGGTGTCGCCGGTCAGCGTCAGCGTCGCCGGGCCCTCCAGTTCGAGCGATCCGGAACCGGAGACGCGGGACAGGTCGATGTCGGTGTCGACGTTGGCGACCACGAGCGCGCCGTCGTCGACGACCTCGGACAGCTCGGTGCCGGTCAGCAGCCAGCCGTCGCCGCCGTCCTCGCCCGAGCCGAGGCGCAGCACGGCCCCGGTCTCGATCGTGGTGGCCCCGTTGTAGTTCTGCTGGTCGGCGAAGGTGACCTCGTTGCCGGGCGTCCCGGCGATCGTGACATCGCCCTGCCCGGCGGCGTCCATGGTGTCGTGGTAGATCCCGCCCGAGATCGGCGCCGAGAGCGTCACCGGGCCGTTGTAGTCGAACACCAGGTGGCTGCGAATCCGCCGCTCGTGCATGTTGATGTAGATCGTGTCGCGGTTGCCCGGTAGGAAGAACCGGTCGTCGGTGCCGTCGCCCCACTGCACGAACGCGCCTTCGACGTTGATCCCGCGCTTGTTGTGGTTGTGGGCCACGACCTGGTAGTTCAGGCCGGGGTCGGAGAGCGAGGGATCCTGGTCGGAGCCGGAGTCGGCCCACGAGTACACCCCGGTCATGATGACCCGGCTGCCGAAGATCTGGGAGTGGAAGTTGATGTCGTTGCCCCACTCGCGCGAATAGAAGTCCTGGTGGAGGACGGTGTCGTTGCCCTCCTGGGTGTCGATGATGAACGACCCCTGGTTCAGCACGGTGTCCACTTCGGGCATGGTCGACAGGAACTGGCGCTGGCTGTAGTGCAGGGCGGTGCCGTTGTAGAGGGTGCCGGAGAAGGTGTGCCTTCCGGCCAGTGACAGGCCGTCCCAGGTGTGGCGCGGCTGGACGATGTGGCCCGAGCCCGAGAGGTTCCCCGGGTGGTAGCGGATGCCGTGGACGGCGACGATGAAGGTGCCGTCGACGTGGTGGTTGAGGGCGTTCCAGTCGAATTCCGGCAGGTCGTACGGGTAGTGGCCGATGGTGCCGGTCGTGCCCTCGCCGTCCCCGTACTGGAGCGTTGCCCCGGCCTCGACGGTGACCGCCGGCGGGTCGGGGTCCTCGATGGTGCTCCACCACCACGGCTCGCCGCGGGCCTCGACGGTCTGCCGCCGCCGGTCGGCCGGGATCTGGAAGTCGCTGTCGGCGGTGGTGATGAGCTTGCCGTCGCCGCCGACGGTGAACGTGCCGGTCCCCGAGATCACGCCGCCGTAGGTGATCTCCTCGCCGCCGGCCAGATCGACGCGCGCGTCGCCGTCCAGCTCGATGTCCTCGCCGGCGCGGACGCGGTCGGTGATGTCCTCGGCCGCCTGTGCCGGGGTGGCGGCCAGGGGAATCGGTGCGACGGCCAGGAGCGCGACGAGCAGCAGGCGCGGCCACAGCGGCGGCCCCGAGAGGCGAGAAAGCTTCACGATTCAACAAAGTACCCGTTGATTATCATCGGTTCTCGGTGGGAGCCGCGTCCCCCGCGCGGCGCCCGGCCGCCGGGCCGGTTCGGCCCGATCGGTTCGCGGCGTCGGCCGAGGGGACTACCCTGCAAACCATGAACATCGTCATCGCCGGAGGACACGGCCAGATCGCCCTGCGCCTCACCGAGATCATGGCCCCCCACGGCCACTCGGTCACCGGACTGGTCCGCAACCCCGACCACGTCGAGGACGTCACGGCCCTCGGCGGCCGCGCGGTCGTGTGCGACCTGGAACAGGCCGACGTCGAGCACGTCTCGGGTCTGCTCGAAGAGGTCGACGCGGTCGTCTTCGCAGCCGGGGCCGGACCCGGCAGCGGGGCCGAACGCAAGGACACCGTCGACCGCGCCGCCTCGGCCCTCATGGCCGACGCCGCCGAGCGGGCCGGGGTGCGCCGCTTCCTCCAGATCTCCAGCATGGGCGCCGGAGCCGAACCCGACACCTCGCGCGGCGAGGTCTGGGCCGCCTACATCGAGGCCAAGACGCGCGCCGAGGAGGACCTGCGCGCGCGTGACCTCGAATGGGTGATTCTGCGACCCGGGCGCCTGACCGACGACGAGCCCACCGGGAAGGTGACCCTCGGCGAGCCCGGCGTCGGACGCTCCGAAGTGACCAGGGGCGATGTCGCGGCGGTCCTGGCGGCCCTCCTCGAGACCGGCTCTATCTCGCGCCGCACACTCGAGTTGGTGGGCGGTGAGGACGATATCGACGCCGCCGTGGCGTCCTTGGCCTCCGAATGAGACCCGGTCCGAGTCGCGGCGGGCGGTCACGCACGCCGACGGGGTGATCGCGTTCGGTCATGGGTCACCGATCCGACTGACAACCTTGTTGCCTCGGTCGCTATTCTGTAGACGCGCAGTCCGGTATCACGCTGTGCGTCACTTGCGTGCATACAGTGGTCTGCGATCATGGAGACCGGAATGTCATCAATGCAAGGATTGGCTGGCGCGCCGATGAGCCGACCGAAAGCCCCGAGTGGGTATCCCGACCCGACCGATTCCGGTTGGGTGCGCACTGAGGACCTCGAGATCGCCGGTCACCACATCCGATTGACCGTCTCGCCCGGAGAGAAGACCGTCGGGGTCTGGGAACTGGTCGACGGCGCGCCCGGCCGCTGGTTCGGCAACGTCATCCGGATGGACTCCAATTCGCCGTCGAGCTATCTCAACTTCGAGTTCGAGAAGCACCTGCGCCGCTCCGATCGCGACTCCCTGATCAGCCGGGCCACCAAGTTCTGGAAGTCCTGACCGGACTCAGCGGGAGGCGTCGGCGGCCTCCCCGGCCAGCGCCGCCCGCCCCGCCTCGAGCCGCGCCACCGGCACCCGGAACGGCGAGCAGGACACGTAGTCGAGGCCGATGCGGTCGAAGAACCTGACCGAGGCCGGATCGCCGCCGTGCTCCCCGCACACGCCCACGATGAGGTCGTCGCGCGCCGCCCGGCCCTCCTCGACCGCGATCGACACCAGCCGGCCCACGCCCTCCTCGTCCAGCGACTCGAACGGCGAGACCTCGAAGACCCCCAGTTCCAGATAGGCCGGAAAGAACGAGCCCTCGACGTCGTCGCGCGAGAAGCCCCACACCGTCTGGGTCAGGTCGTTGGTGCCGAAGGAGAAGAACGCGGCCGACTCGGCGATCGGGCCGGCCGTCAGGGCCGCCCGGGGCAGCTCGATCATCGTTCCGATCTTGACCGGCACCGCGACGCCGGTCTCCTCGGACACCGCGGCGACCACCCGCTCGATCTCGGAGCGCATCAGCTCGAACTCGTGGACCGAACCGATCAGCGGCACCATCACCTCCGGGTGCGGCTCGCCCCCGGCCCGGATCCGCGCGGCCGCGGCCTCGGCGATCGCCCGCACCTGCATCGCGACCAGGCCCGGCACCACCAGGCCCAGGCGCACCCCGCGCAGGCCCAGCATCGGGTTCTGCTCGTCGAGCCGCCGCACCGCCTCCAGCAGCCGCGCCTGGTCCTCGTCGACCCGGCCGCGCTCCTCGGCCAGCGCCACGCGCACCGACAGGTCGGTCAGGTCCGGCAGGAACTCGTGCAGCGGCGGGTCGATCAGCCGGATCGTCACCGGCAGCCCGTCCATCGCCGCGAAGATCCCCTCGAAGTCCTCCAGTTGGAGCGGCAGCAGCTCGGCCAGGGCCCTGTCCCGGCCGGCCCGCGACTCGGCCAGGATGAGGTCCTCGACGAACCGGCGCCGCTCGCCCAGGAACATGTGCTCGGTCCGGCACAGGCCGATCCCGGCGGCGCCGAACCTCCTGGCCCGCTCGGCGTCCTCCGGCGTGTCGGCGTTGGCGTGCACGCCCATCCCGCGGTGCCGGTCGGCCAGCTCCATCATGCGCGCCACCGCGGCCACGACCCCTCCGGCGTCCGCGGCGTCGAGCCGCCCCTCGAAGTACTCCACCACCGGAGAGGCGGCGACCTCCACGGCTCCGGAGTAGACCGCACCGGTGGTGCCGTCGATCGAGATCACGTCGCCCTCTCGTACCTCGATCCCGCCCGGGACGGTGAAGCGCCGCCCCTCGGTGTCGACCTTGAGCCCCTCGGTGCCGACCACGCAGGTCTTGCCCATCCCGCGCGCCACGACCGCGGCGTGCGAGGTCTTGCCGCCCCGGCTGGTGAGGATGCCGGCCGCGGCGATCATGCCCGGCAAGTCCTCCGGGTTCGTCTCGCGCCGCACCAGGATCACCGGCCCGGAACGCTCGGCCGCGGCCTTGGAGTCGAAGACCGCCTCGCCGACGGCCGCGCCCGGCGAGGCGGGCACGCCGGAGGCGATCGGCTCGGGCCGGGACCGGTGGGCGAACTGCGGGAACATCAGCTGCGCGAGCTGGTCGCCGGTCACCCGGCCCAGCGCCTCGGCCTCATCGATCAGGCCCTGGTCGAGGAACTCCACGGCCAGGTGGAAGGCCGCGGCGGCGGTGCGTTTGCCGACCCGGGTCTGAAGCATCCACAGCTTGCCGCGCTCGATGGTGAACTCGATGTCGCACAGGTCCCTGTAGTGACCCTCCAGCGTCTCCATCGCCCGCAGCAGGTCCCGATAGGACACCGGGTCGATCGCCTCCAGGTCGGCCAGCGGCACCGGGTTGCGGATGCCCGCCACCACGTCCTCGCCCTGCGCGTTCGGCAGGTAGTCGCCCCACACGCCCGGCGCGCCGGTGCCCGGGTCGCGGGTGAAGGCCACCCCGGTCCCGGAGTCCGGGCCCAGGTTCCCGAAGACCATCGACATGACGTTGACGGCCGTGCCCAGGTCCTGGGGGATGCGCTCGCGCCGCCGGTAGACCCGGGCCCGCTCGGTGTTCCAGGAGTCGAACACCGCCCGCACCGCCAGGTCGAGCTGTTCGGCGGGGTCCTGCGGGAACTCGCGCCCCGTGCGGTGCCGCACGAGGTCCTTGAAGGTCGCCACGAGCGCCTTGAGTCCGTCGACGCCCAGGTCGACGTCCGTCTCGGCCCCGGCTTCCCGCCGGGCGTCCTCGAGGGCGCGATCGAACTCGCGGGCGTCGACGCCCATGACGGTGGTGCCGAACATCTGGATCAGCCGCCGGTAGGAGTCCCAGGCGAACCGCTCCGAGCCGGTCTCGGCGGCCAGTCCGGGGACCGAGGTGTTGGTCAGGCCGACGTCGAGGACGGTGTCCATCATCCCGGGCATGGAGAACTTCGCGCCGGAGCGGACCGATACCAGCAGCGGGTCGTCGGCCGCGCCGAGCCGCTTGCTCCTGGCCTCCTCCAGGCGGCGCAGGTGGTCGTCGATCTCGGCCTTCAGGCCCGGCGGCTGGTCGCCGTGGGCGAGGTAGGCGCGGCAGGCCGCGGTGGTGACGGTGAAGCCCGGCGGGACCGGCAGCCCGAGGTTGGTCATCTCGGCCAGGTTCGCGCCCTTGCCTCCGAGCAGGTCCTTCTTGGTCCGGTCGCCTTCGCGGAACTCGTACACGAATCGGTGTTCTTCGCTGGTCGGCACGGCTGACCTCCCCGTTCGAATCGTGCTGCATTCATTGAAACGCGGATTCGCGGCCGGGGTCGGGGACTGCGGGCATTCGGCGGTGCGGAATTCTCCCCGGAAGCGAGGCGAACCGGGGCCGCGACCTTCATCGTCCCTATTGGATTTGAAGGAGGGGAAGCGGTGAGACCTGCAGTAACATCTTGCCTCAACATCGAGCATGGACGAATGGAGGCACCCATGACGTTGTTCTACCGGGCCGTCCTGCGCGACCCGGGCGACCGGCTGGGCCCGAGGCTGCGCCGGTGCTTCGCCGCCTGGGCCCCGGTCGACGACGACGGCTCGGCGCGCCTCGAACGGTCCAAGGGCCGCACCCGCGTCACCCTGGCCGACACCGAGGTGTGCGGGCGCTACGTCCGCGACGTCCCTACCGGTCCGGGCCGGATGCGCACCGTCGCGACCTGGGCCTTGGGTCGCCGACCGGAAGAGAACTGGGTCTCATTCGCCGTCGAGGGCGACCTGTCTCCCGGCGCCGAGCCGGTCCGCGCTCCCGAAGTGGTCGCCCGGTTCCTGGACACGACCCGGGCCGGCGACGGCGCCGTCCCCCTGGAGGCCGCCCCGCACGTGTTCGACCAGTCCGAGGTCGACCGGCTCTGCGGCTGGCTCGCCCACCCCGACCGGAGCGTGCCGGTCATCGTCATGACCGTCGACCGCGCCGACCCCGAGGTCGTCGACGGCCACGCCCGCCACCTGGCCGAGGCCCTGACCGGCATCGCGATCGTGGTGCGGCTCTACGACGTCCAGACCCAGGACCGGTTCAACCGGCGGCTGGGGGAGGAGCTGACCGTCTTCGGCGGCGGCCTGCGCACCTACTTCCCGGGCCTGCACCCCGGCGGCGAGACCTTCGCGCCCCGCCACCCGGTCCGCGGCGGCGGGGCCATCCGCGACCAGGGCGCCCGGGCCCTCGGGGTGGTCATCGACGGCGTGATGGACTACGCCGCGCGCCGCCCGCTGCCTCCCGACGTCCGCCGCGCCGACGCCCGCGTCGGCCGCATCCTGGCCGGGCAGGCCGCGCCGTCCGACCTGCACGCCGCCCCGCCCACCCCGGCCAGGATCGCCGTCTCCCGTGCCCGACCGGCCGTCCCCGCCGAGCCTGCTCCCGCCCGGACCGAGGCCGAGCCCGCCGCGGCCGACGCGGTCGAGTCCGTCGCCGACCGCCTGGCCGACCGGGTCGCCGAGGCGGTCTCGGAGAAGCTGGACGACGGCCTGATGGAGGCCCTGGTGGCCATGGCCCGCGGCTCCGACCCCGAGACCGCCCGGCTGGTCCGCACCTCCTCGGCCCACCTGGCGGCCCTGACCCGCCTGCTCGAGCAGGCCGGCCCCCGCTCCGGCCGCGCCGCCCGCGGCGACCAGCGCGAGGCCGAGCGCCTCCGCAAGGAGTACGACCAGCTCGAGTTCGACTACGAGCTGCTGCTGGAGGAGGAGCGCCGCGCCCAGGAGCGCATCCGCTGGCTCGAGAGCCGCCTCGCCGAGCACGCCGACCCGGTCTACGGACTCGATTCGCCCGTCGAGGTCTGGGAGGCCGCCAGCCTCACCGAGGTCGTCATGCGCGCCCGGCAGAGCCTGCCGCGGGTCGAACTGGCCGAGGGCGTCGACGCCGAGGCCGCCAAACTGGACGTGACCTACCCGCGCAAGTGCGCGCGCTGGACCGGCAAGGCATGGGACGCCCTGCGCGCCCTGGACGCCTACGCGACCGCCCGCGCCGAGGAGCGCTTCAGCGGCGGCTTCCACGACTGGTGCAGCCGCCCACTGCCCGGCCGGCCCTCGATCACCCCGAGCATGGTGTCCATGAAGGAGTCCGAGTCCGTCTCGGTCAACCCCCGGATGCGCCGGGCCCGCACCTTCCGCGTGCCGACCGAAGTGGACCCGACAGGTCAGGTCTACATGCCCTCCCACATCAAGCTCCAGCGCGTCGGCTCCCCGGCCCCGCGCATGCACTTCCTCGACGACGCCGGGGGAGCGACGGGCAGGATCTGGATCGGCTACCTCGGCGACCACCTTCCCAACACGCGCACCAACTGAGGCGGCCGAACCGCTCAGACCCGCTGACGGGTCCACGTCATGCGCGGCTGATCCCCCCGGCCTCTGGCCTAGGCTGGTAGCGGAAAAGGAGGCCCAAATGCGCCGATTGCAGCGCCACTCGAAGTGGATCGCACTGGCCGTGGTCGTGGCCATGGTCTCCCCGTTCGCGGCCCAGGGCCTGGGGGCGCTGATGTCGGTCGATCCGCTCTACGTCGCCGCCGCTCTGCTGCTGGCGACGGTGGCGGCGATCGCCCTCCTGGCCCGGCCGAAGGACGGCCAGGAGGAGGACTGAGCCCCCGCCGTCAGGGCTCGGCCGCGACGCGCTGGAAGGCGGCCAGGACGACCGGATCGAGCAGGACGAACCGGATGTCGTCGATCGCGCTCTCGGCCTCGCGCACGGCCCCCAGGGCGATCTCGGCGGCCGAGTCGGCCGGCCAGCCGTAGATCCCGGCCGAGACCGCCGGGAAGGCGATCGAGTCGGCGCCGAGGTGGTCGGCGACCCTGAGCGTCTCGCGGTAGCACGAGGCCAGCAGCTCGGACCGGTCCTCGGTTGCCGAGTAGACCGGGCCGACGGTGTGGATGACCCAGCGGGCCGGGAGCCTCCCGGCGGTCGTGGCCACCGCCTGCCCGGTCGGCAGGCCGTCGGGGAACTGGGTCTCGCGCAGCTGCCTGCACTCCTGGAGGATCGTCGTCCCGCCCTTGCGGTGAATCGCCCCGTCGACCCCGCCGCCGCCCATGAGCGTGGAGTTCGCGGCGTTGGCGATCGCGTCGACGCGCTGCCCGGTGATGTCGCCGTCGATGATCGTGATGCCCATACCGGCATTGAAACATGTGGGAACGGGCTTGATGCGCGGGTGTCGGTTTTGCCGTGTTCGGCCAGTCCCGGCAGTAGCCTGCGAGGTCAAGGGGACTCCTGTGAATCGCCGCCGCCCCCGGACGCGACCTGCCGTTGACAATGCCACAAGTAACCATGTATAACAAAATAAAGCCAATCGAAACGGCGGTGAAACAACACATGTTCGCGGAGGAACGCCAGCAGCTGATCGCCGAGCGGGCGCGCGCCGAGGGCCGCGTCGACGTCGGCGCGCTCGCCGCCGACTACGAGGTCACCACCGAGACCATCCGCCGCGACCTCACCGCCCTGGAAGCCCGCGGCATCCTCCGGAAGGTCCACGGCGGCGCCATCCCCCTCGAACGCCTCGGCTTCGAACCGACCGTCGCCGCCCGCGACACCGTCCAGACCTCCGCCAAGGAGCGCATCGCCCAAGCCGCCCTGGCCGAGGTCCCCGAGGACGGCGCGGTCCTGCTCGACTCCGGCACCACCACCGCCCGCATCGCCGACGCGCTCCCGGCCGACCGTGAACTGACCGTCGTCACCAACTCGGTCGCCATCGCCTCCGCGCTCACCACCGCCAAGCCCCGCCTGACCGTCCTCATCGTCGGCGGCAAAGTCCGCGGCCGCACCATGGCCGCCATCGACGACTGGGCCCTGCGGGCCCTGGCCGACACCTACGTCGACGTGGCCTTCATCGGCACCAACGGCCTGTCGATCGAGCGCGGCCTGACCACCCCCGACACCGGCGAGGCCGCCGTCAAGCGCGCCATGATCGCCGCCGCCCGCCGCACCGTCGTCGTCGCCGACCACACCAAGGTCGGCAACGACTGCCTGGCCCGCTTCGGCTCCCTCGACCAGGTCGACACGTTCATCACCGACACCGGCCTCGACGATGGCGTGGTCGCCGACCTCGAGGCCGCCGACCTGAAAGTGGTGCTCGCATGATCGTCACCCTCACCGCCAACCCGAGCCTCGACCGCACCATCGAGGTCGGCCGGCTCCGGCGCGGCCAGGTCCAGCGGGCGACCGGCAACCGCGTCGACCCCGGCGGCAAGGGCGTCAACGTCTCCCGCGCGCTGGTGGCCAACGGCCTGGCCACGCGCGCGATCCTCTCCTCCGGCGGACACGCCGGAAGCGAACTGGTCGGCCTGCTCACCGAGGCCGACGTCCCGTTCTACGAGGTCGGCATCGCCGACCCGATCCGCAGCAACCTGACCGTCGCCGAAGCCGACGGGACGGTCACCAAGCTCAACGAGCTCGGCCCCCGCCTCAGCGGGACCGAGATGAGCGCCCTCCTGGACGCCGCCATCGTCGAGGGCGCCGACTGGATCGCCGGCTGCGGCTCCCTGCCCCCGGGCACCCCCGACGACTTCTACTCCCGCCTGGTCACCCGCGTCCACGCCTCCGGCGCCCGCGCCGCCGTCGACACCTCCGGCCCGGCCCTCGAAGCCTCCCTCGCCGCAGCGCCCGACCTGGTCAAACCCAACCGCGAGGAGCTGGCCGCCGCCGCCGGCGTCCCCGTCGCGACCCTCGGCGACGCGGTGAAGGCCGCCGAGATCCTCCGCGGCCGCGGCGCCGCCGCCGTCCTGGCCAGCCTCGGCGCCGACGGCGCGCTCCTGGTCGACGCGAGCGGCGTCCACCACGCCCTCGCCCCCGCGGCCCGGCCCGTGGCCAGCACCGTCG
>NZ_JAELXW010000125.1 GCF_016428645.1 Glycomyces salinus
CCGGATGCTGTCCGAGCTGCGCGAGGGCCTGACCACCACCCAGGCATAGCCCCGCACGCCTACGGGGCCGCGGTCGAGGGCCGCGGCCCCCGGTCCCGCACGGAGCACCCCGCGTCGGCCGCTCAGATGCTCCGTCCGCTGAGCCCGTCGCGGATCTTGTCGATGAACCCGACTCCGGGGTCCAGGACGCGGTTGGCCGGCGGCCGGTCCGGCGCGCTCGGGTGCGGCCGCGTCGGCGCCGCGGCCTTCGACTTGAGCACCCGCGACCCGAGCTCCTCCAGTTCGTCGGTCGAGCACGCGGCCCGCAGCCGCGGCAGGAGGCGCGTCTCCTCCTCCTGCACGTGATGCCTGATCTCCGATATGAGCTCGGTCAGGTGCTTCTCGAAGTCCGGGTCGCCCGGGCCGCTGCGCTCAAGCCGCTTCATGAGCGCCTCGACCTTGCGGTGGTCCTCGACTATGACGCTGATCAGGTCGGTGCCCTGCGCCCCGGCCGAATCCATCGGGCCCCTCCAAACGCGGTCGGGAAATACGGGTCGGCGCGTCGTGTACCCGAGTCCACAGGGGCGAAACGCGGTTCAGCCGCGGCGACCGACTCCATGGCGGCCGGGTCCTCGAGGTCGGCCGGGCGGGCTGGTGTCGGCCTCGCCCTGGCGGCGCCTCAGCCGAGGGAGTCCAGCAGTTCGCGGCACGCCTGCTCGCAGGCGCGGCACTCCATGGCGCACCTGGCGCAGTGCATCATCGCCGAGTGCTGCTCGCACAGGTCGCCGCACGACTTGCAGGCGGCCATGCAAGCCCGGAGCACGGCCCGGGTGACGTCGGCATCGTATCCAGTGCGCCGGGACAGGACCTGGCCGGTCGCGAAGCAGATGTCGGCGCAGTCGAGGTCGGTGCGGACGCATTCGGCCAGCGAGGCCACGTCGCCCTCGCTCAGGCACGCGTCCGCGCAGGCGGTGCACGACTGGGCGCACGAGTAGCACTTCTCGATGCAGTCGGCGAGCTTCGCCCGGTCGATGCCTCCGAGATCGGCCGGGTAGGTGTCGAGCATTTCTGACGCGGTGGTCACGGTGGTTCCCCTCTCGTCGAGCTTCGCCGAGAGCGTTCCCCCGTTCGAGCCGCCTTAATCGGCCGAAGTCGATTCCTCCGCGTGCGGGAGCGGGGTGGTGACGGCGGCGACGGCGACTGCCAGCGGAACGAGCGTGGACAGCCACAGCACCAGTTGGAATGAGCCGGTCCAGGAGTAGAACAGCGAGTACAGCACGGGGGCGAACGCGGTCCCGCCGACCGTGACCGCGCCGACGGCGCCCCGGATCGCGCCGATGTGCCTGGTCCCGAACAGCTTCGGTGTCATGCCGCCCTCGATGGCGCGGAGCGCGTTGCCGGCGGCGCCGATGGCCATGCCGAATCCGATGGCCGACCAGCCCGGCGCCACCGCCGTGCCCCAGGCGACGGCGAGGGCGAAGAAGACCATCGAGGCGGCCAGCAGCAGGCGCGGGTTGGCGCGGTCGACCAGGTAGCCGAGGCCGAGGGTGGCGGCGGTGCCGGCGATGGTCTGGGGCAGGAAGTTCGCGGCCGCCTCGGTCGCCGACAGGCCCCGCTCCCCCAGCAGGGCGATCTGGTGGAAGCCGATGGCGGTGCCGAAGAACCCGGCGGTGGCGACGGTCGCGCACAGCACCCAGAAGTAGGGGTGGCGCATGGCCCGGCCGCGGGTCATGCCCCATTCGGCCTCGGACCGGGAGCCGTTGGCGGGGTCCCCGTCGACGAACTGGCCGAGGTCGGCCGGGCGGTTGCGGACCAGCACCAGCGCCATCGGGACGACGACGACCGCGATCAGGGCCGACTCGACGAGCATGGCCGTGCGCCAGTCGGTGGCGGCGATGAGCCGTTCGAGGACGACCGGGGAGATCGAGATGACGGCGGTGCCTGCGGCCGCCTGGATGCCCAGGACGGTGCCGCGCCGCTTCTCGTACCAGCGGGAGACCAGCGTCATCGCGCACAGCCCGAGCGCACCCTGGCCGAGCATGCGGATGCCGACGAACCCGGCGCCGAGCGCGATGATGTTCTCCGCGAACGCCAGCCCGGTCAGGGCGAGGGCGAAGGCGCCGCCGATGACGGCCATGCTGCGGCGGGTGCCCCACCTGTCGACCGTGCGGCCGATCCACGGCAGGGCGAAGGCGCCGACCAGGGTCCCGATCATGTAGGCGGTCGAGATGACGGTGCGGCTGACCCCGATCTCGTCGATCATCGGGTCGAGGAACACCGAGATCGAGGCGGTCTGGCCGGGGAAGGTCAGTCCGAGCGCGATCGTGGCGACCACGACCATGCGGGGGCCGGAGAAGCGGGTGCGGACGGCGTCGGGCGCGGTGGCGGTCACGTGGTGGGGCTCCAGGAGGTGCGGGCGGATACTTGCCGGGCGGCTAGGGACCGCTTTCCAGACTAGAGCGGGAGCGTCCGATCGCCCCCGCCGCTCGTCCCACCGATCGGGTAAAGGTGGCCGACTTCACGTCCGCTCGGCCGCGCGGGTCCTCCGGCGGAAATGGCGATAACGACCTCATTCCCGGCGAATCGGAGTATGCAGATATCGGGCGGCGGTGAGCCCGACGTCCGACCTCGCCGGGCCCGGAGGGAAGCGACATGACTGAGCTCGACGGCGACGAGCGCGCTGAGCTGGAGCGGCTGCGGGCGCAGGCCGCGCGGGGCGGGCCAGGCCCCGCGCCCTTCATCGCCGCGCTGGCCGCCCACCGCGTCGCCGTCGAGGTCGGCCTCGTCATCGCCGCCGCCGGGGCACTCGTCCTCTGGCGCCACCCGGGCGTCGCCGGGACACTGTGGACGTCGGTCGTCCTCGCGGTCCTGGTGGTCGCGGTCGAACTGGGCGGCGGATCGGGGCCCGGGCCCGGTAGCGCCCGGGCGAGGGCCGGGACAATCGGCGAAATCCAGCGCGGGCCAAACGCGGAGAATAGTCTCATTGCGAAGCGGCCGTATTCGCCGCCCGTGATCCAGGGGGAGGACCATGAGCAATCTGTTCGTCATCGGGTTCAATGACGTCAGCGCCGCCGAGCAGGCCCGCGAACGCATCATCGGACTACAGAAGCAGCAGCTCATCGAGCTCGACGACATCGTCGTGGTCGAGAACCGGGACGGCAAGGTCAAGCTCCGCCAGATCCGCAGCACCACCGCGGCCGGAGCGGCCGGCGGGGCCGTCTGGGGCGGCCTGATCGGCCTCCTGTTCTTCATGCCGCTGCTCGGCATGGCCGTCGGCGCGGGCGCCGGAGCGCTCAGCGGCTCCGCCGCCGACCTGGGAGTCGACGACAACTTCATGCGCGAGCTCGGCCAGAAGCTCGAACCCGGCAACGCCGCCGTCTTCGCCCTGGTGCGCAAGGCCACCAAGGACAAGGTCCTCGAAGAGGTGGCCGACATGCGCGGCTGGGTCATCCAGACCTCGCTCAGCACCGAGGACGAGCGGGAACTGATCGCCGCGCTCGAAGGCGCCGCCAAGTAGCGCGTCTGGCGAACGCGGCCCGCCCGCTCGGCGGGCCGCGCCCGGGCGTCACACGGCCAGCGGCCGGTCCACTTCGATCCGGTCGTGCTCGATGAGCCAGCGGACCGATTCGAGCACGGCCTGCGCTGGCCGGTACCGGGGCGCGTACCCCAGGAGCGAGCGCGCCTTCTCGATGCTGAAGCACTGGCTGCGGTAGAGGTGCTCCCAGCTGGTCTGGGCGAACTCCTCGGTGGTGTGGGCGCGGAACTGCTCCCACGTCACCGTCTCCAGGACCGCCTCGCGGCCGAACCAGCCCGCTCCGGTCTCCGCGAACCCGCGGACGTTCAGGGCCGTGGGCGCGACGACGTTGAAGTCCTCGCCTCCGGCGGCCTCGCGGTCGCCGATCGCCAGCTCGAACGCCTGGGCGACGTCGTCGGCGTGGACGTGGTGCATCAGCTCGGCGCCGATGCCGGGGACGCGGAGCGGGAGCCCGGCCGAGAGGGCGCCCCAGACCGCCGTGTCGAGGTTGCCGGTCGGTCCGATGGGAACCCAGCCGGGGCCGACGATGTGCCCGGGGTGCAGCGAGGTCGTCACCAGCCCGCCCCCGGCGGTCTCCCCCTTGAGCATCCGCGCGATGCGGTCCTTCTGGACGCCGTATTCGCCGACCGGTTCGGTCTCCTCGCCTTCGGCGATGGGCACCTCGCGGCTTGGGCCGGAACGCCACACCGAGCCGCAGTGCAGCAGGTGGCCGGTCTCCCCGCGCAGCCGCTCGACGAGGGCCGCGGCCGATTCGAGGGTGAAGCACACCAGGTCGACGACGGCGTCCGGGCGCAGGCGCGCCACCGTGTCGCCGAAGACGCCCTCGGCGTCCTGCCGCTCCCGGTCGGCCTCCACCTGCTCCACCTGCCGCCATTCGGGAGCGTCGGTGTAGGCCGCGCGCTTGCCGCGGCTGATGTTGACCACCTCGTGGCCCGCGCGGACGAGCCGCGGGACCAGGAACGTGCCGATGTGTCCGCTGCCGCCGACGACGACGATCCTCATATCGCACCTCTGCTCATGGGGCAAGTGTGCCAGGCGTCGGCGGCGGTCGGCAGGCCCTCGCCGACGGGTGAGCCGTTCCAATCGTTTGCGCGCGCAGCCCTGCCGGGCTGCCGGAACCGGGACCGGGCATCGACGAACTGCCCGTATGTGCCAGGTCGCGATGGGTGGACATGTTCGAACTCGTTTGCAAACGGTTGCGTCAAAAGTCTTGACGTCCAGAAAGCCCTTTCCTTAGACTCATCGACATACATCTATCCTCACCTCTCACGATTAAGGAGATCGAGGCGATGAGAAGAAAAGTCGCACGGCGACTCGCGGCGGTCCTGACGGCCACGGCCGTGGCCGCGACCGGTCTGGCCCTGTCGATACTCCCGGCATCGGCGGCGACTGGAAGCGCCACCGGATTCGCGACGCAGAACGGCGGGACCACCGGCGGCGAGGGCGGGGACACCGTCAGCGCCAGCACCGGCACCGAGATCCATGAGGCCCTGTGCAGCCGGGCCAGCTCCAGCACCCCGATCATCATCGAGGTGTCGGGGACGATCAACCACGGCAACACCAGCAAGGTCTCGGGCGACAGCTGCAACACCGCTGACGACGTGATCGAGATCAAGGAGGTCAGCAACGTCACGATCGTCGGCGTCGGCGGCGGAGCCGTGTTCGACCAGATCGGCATCCACCTCCGCGAGTCCAGCAACATCATCATCCAGAACGTGACCGTCCGGAACGTCAAGAAGTCCGGATCGCCCACCTCCAACGGCGGCGACGCCATCGGCATGGAGAGCAACGTCAGCAACGTCTGGGCCGACCACCTGACCCTGGAGGCCTCCGGCGGTGAGGACGAGGGCTACGACGCCCTGTTCGACATGAAGAACAACACCGAGTACGTGACGCTGTCCTACAGCATCCTGCGCAACTCCGGGCGCGGCGGTCTGGTCGGCTCCAGCGACAGCGACACCGGAAACGGCCCTGTCACTTACCACCACAACCTGTACCAGAACATCGACTCCCGCGCGCCCCTGCTGCGCGCCGGCACGGCCCACTCGTACAACAACCACTTCGTGGGCATCGTCAAGTCCGGCATCAACTCCCGGCTCGGCGCCGAGATCCAGGTCGACAACAACTACTTCGAGGACTCCAAGGACGTCCTGGGCACCTTCTACACCGACGAGATGGGCTCGTGGGAGGTCAACGGGAACATCTACGACAATGTGACCTGGTCCTCCGACGGCAGCGACAACCACCCCGCCGGGCCGAACCCGCAGTCGACCACGTCGGTGAACATCCCGTACTCCTTCGACCTCGACGACGCCGGCTGCGTTCCGGACGTGGTCAGCCAGACGGCCGGGGCGAACAAGGGCAACCAGGTCTCCGACGGCAACTGCTCCGCGGAGCCGCCGACCGATGACCCGACCACCGACCCCGACGACCCGACCACCGACCCGACCGATCCCCCGACCGGGCGATTCGAGGCGGAGGACTCGTCGGCGACCTGCGAGGGGACGATCGATTCGAATCACTCCGGGTTCTCCGGCTCCGGATTCTGCAACACCGACAACGCGACGGGTTCGGCCGCCCAGTTCACGATCGACGCCGATGCGGGCGACGCCACCCTCGACATCAGGTACGCCAACGGCGCCGCCGACAACCGGGCGGCCGACATCGTGGTCAACGGCAGCGTGGTCCATTCGGACGTCGCGTTCGAGCCGACCGGGGCGTGGAACAGCTGGTCGACCGTCACCGTGACCGCACCGGTCAACAGTGGTGACAACACGGTCCGACTGGTAGCCACCACCGGTGGCGGGCTGGCGAACATCGACTTCCTCGATGTCGATGTGGCGGGCGCGGACCCCGACCCTGACCCGACGACTTCCTCGCCGCCTCCCAGTGGTGACAACCTCAGCATCGGGGCGGGCGCCGACGGCTCCAGCAAGGCCGGCGGGACCAGCTACGGCAACGTGATCGACGGCGACATGGGCTCCTACTGGTCGCCGACCGGCTCGACCGGCCGCATCTCGGTCAAGTGGGGCTCCGACGTCACCTTGTCGTCGATCAACATCCGCGAGGCGTCCGGCGCCGAAGGCAACATCGGCTCCTGGCAGGTCGTCGACCACGACACCGGCGAGGTCCTGGCCACCGGCAGCGGAGCGGGCGTGATCACCTTCTCGGCGCACACGCTCAGCAAGATCAACTTCGTGATCACCAGCTCGAACGGCACCCCGCAGGTCGCCGAGTTCGAGACCTTCGCCGGTTAGGAGGCACGGCGATACCGGGCGGCGGGGCGCGCACGCGCCCCGCCGCCTTCCTGCTAGGCCGCCCCGACCGAGGTCGGCCTGAACAGGGCCACGGCACTGTGGACCACGTCCAGCATCTGGTCGATCGTCGCCCCGCGCGGGTGCTTGACCTCCAGTTGGGCGTTCACGGTCGCCACGGCCGCGTCGAGCGTCCGCAGCTCGTCGCGGGTGAGGTAGTTCTTCGCGACCCGCGACGAGACGGCGGTGAAGGCCCCGTCGAGCCTGCGGTCGCCGTCGAGCTGCTCGCGGGTCTCGCGGATCATTCCGGCGGTCATCCCGAACAGTCCCGTGTAGAGGGAGTTCTGGACCAGCCGGTAGTGCTCGGCGACCGCGCCGCCGAGCTTGAGCGAGTGCAGCACGCCCCGGTAGTCGTCCCGCTCCTGGAACCGGGCGAGGCGCGCGGCGTCGAAGCGCCCTGTCCGAGATGAGGACTCGGCGGCCACCAGATACCTGCGCACCCGCTCGGCCACCGGCGAGTCGGTCAGGAGCTGCGCGGCGGCGAGGATGGCGCCGCGGCTCCACACCGTGAGCCGCGATGCCCGGACCGCCTGGGCCGGCAGCGAAGCCCGGTACCGGCGCTGGAAGGACCGGAGCTCCTCGCCGCGCAGCTCGATGAGCCCGGCCGCGCCCAGCTCGCGCCGGTGGTACCGCAGCAGGCGCGCCACGGCCCGGGGAGTCACCTCGTAGAAGTGCGCCACCTGCTCGGTGGTGGCGTGGACGCCCCCGGACAGGTAGGCGAGCAGCCCGACCTTGTCGAGGGCGTCGACGTGGCGGCCGAGCCGCGGCAGCGGCGACGCGGCCGGGGCGCGCCGGTCGGCGCGGGGGATTCGTTCGGATCGGGTTGGGATCTGCTCGGTCTGGTCCATCCGGACCCACCTCCGTGCGAAGTCGAGATCGCCTGTACCCACCTATTTTAGATCACGTGTACGACACACTGTCGTCGTCGGACGGCCTCGCGGTACCGTCCGCGGACGTTCCGCGAGGGCGAGTCGCACCGCTCCGTGCGGTCGGCGATCCGCCTAGCCCAGTCGCAGATAGATCCGGATGGTCGTGCCTTCGGAGCAGGTGTGCATGCGCAGCAGGTCGACGATCTGGTTCACCAGCACCAGGCCGCTGCCGTGGTCTCTGGGGTCGACCGAGGGGAGCCGTCCGGCCAGGGGATCGGTGATGTGCCCGGAGTCGCTGATCTCCCAGACCAGATGCGACTCCTCGGTCCAGATCCGGAAAATCCCGCTCCCCCCGCCGTGCAGGATGCTGTTGCGGATCAGCTCGGTGACCGCGATCTCGAGGTCGACCAGCCGGAGCGCGGGCAGGCCCACGCTGCGCCCGTAGGAGATGGCGAACCATCGCGCGTTGTCGATCGTGTCCGGGCCGGCCGAGCGCTCGATGGCCCGCCGCGGATGCGGCTCGAGCGGCAGGTTGTAGTCGGTGAGGATCCGATCGGGATCGTACCGGTCGCTCGGGCGTCGCCCGCTCCGGTCGATCAGGACCGGATGCGTGGCCCCGGCGTCCTCGATCGCGCGCGGGCCGAGCCCTTCGGTGTCATAGGGGCACAGCTTCGTGACGGACCGGCCCGTGAAGGCGCGGTTCAGGAGCGCCTCGTGCTGGACGCACGCCGGATACTCCACTTCGGTGCGTCCGGGCCAGATGGGCTCGCCGATGATCCGCACCCGGCTCCGCGGGTGCGCGTCGACGAAGGAGCGGAGGACGCCGGGGATGATCCGGCCCGGGTTGGCGCCCGCATCGGCCATGTCGATGAGCTCCACCCGGTCCGCCGACGGGCCCAGGGCGCGGCGGATCGATTCGAGGTTGTGCTTGGGCACGGCGGCCGCCACCGGTTCGTCTGCCGCGAGCGCAGCGTCGATGAACGGAATGGTGCCCGACAGGAATTCTTCGCGGTTCGAATAGAAAAGCGCCGGATGCTTGAACCCGCCCTTTGTCTCACAGACGGCCGCAGCGCTCATTGCTCTCCTTCGGACGTGTCGCGGTCATGCCGCCGTACCACAGACCCCAGGCGCACCCCGACGCCTCGGCCCGTGGCCCGTCGCAAGGCATGTTCCCAGTCGCCGTCGCACCTCAAACATAACGCTCCGGCGCGCTAGGGGGCAATTCCCGAGCGCCCGGGAACCGGCCGCAATTCGGTCCAGGGGCCGGGAGGGTCGGCCAGGAAGAACCGCATGACCTCCAGCAGGCGGCTGCCCGGCTGGGCGCTCCAGTGCGCCGCGTGCGGATCGGGCGGGCCCGCGAGGCGCCCGACCGCCCAGTGCAGGTGGTGCCACAGGACGCGGGCGGCCCAGGCCGGGTCGCTCTCGCCGAGGTACCCCTCGATCGCGGCCGGGACCGCGCGCAGCGGGAGCTTGGCGAACTCGGCGGCCGGATCGGCCCAGGCCGCGTCGCCCCAGTCCAGAATTGCCGCCAGCGTCTCGGTCTCCGGATCGGCGAGCAGGTTGGTGGGGGCGATGTCGCCGTGGATCAGCCGCGCGGTCGGCGCGGCCGGGCGGTGGGGGTCGAGCCGGTCGAACCAGCCGACGAGCCAGTCGGCGAGGTCGGCGCTCAGGTATCCGGCCCCGGCCAGGCCGTCGATGTCGAGACGGGGATCGGCGGCCCGGTCGACCGGCACCCCGGGCAGGGACTCGACACGGTCGTGGAGGGCGGCCAGCTCGGCGCCGAGCCGCCGGTACACCGGCCGCCAGCGCCGGTCGCCCGCGGCCGCGGGCAGGCCCGGAGTGGTCCCGACCGCGCGCTCGAGGACCATGTACGGGACCTCCAGCAGGTCGTCGTCGAAGGCGACCAGTTCGGGGGTGCGGACCCCGGCGCGCAGCGCCGCCGGAATCACGATCGACTCTTTGCGCAGGTCGTCGGCGTTCTCGGGGCGGGCGACGCGCAGGACCAGGTCGCCGCCGAGGAAGTAGACCCGGTTGGCGACGCCCTGGCTCGGCGCGGCGGCGACCGCACCGGGGTCGACCCCGTGGCGGCAGGCGATCTCGGCGATCGCTTCGGTGGACGGCATCGGGCAACGCTACGGCCGCCGCTCGCGGCCCGCAACGCCGTTTCCGCAGGGCGATCCCTACGGAGTGACGATCGCGAAGTCCGGGTCGGGCCGGTCGGTCAGCGCCAGGAGCCTCTCGAGCGCGGCCGGGTCCCCTGCGTACTCGACGCCGTCCAGGCCGCGCCCGTCGAGCAGGCCCAGCAGCCGCGGTTTGGTCAGAGTCAGGGACAGGTCCGCGCCGCCGGTGTCGCCTCCGTCGGCGCGCCAGTGGATGAGCGCGCCGTTCGACAGCTGCGTGCGGTAGTGCTCCTTGAGGTCGGTCAGGTCCCAGTCGATGGTCAGCGAGACCTCGGCGGCGCGGAGGCCGTCGAGGCGGATCGCGATCGAGTCGAACACCTGGGTCACGGTGAGCGCGTGCGCCATGCTGGAGGCGGCCATCGGGACCGGCATGACCTCGCCGCGCAGTTCGGCCGCGCCCATGAGGTAGCAGTTGCGCCAGGTGCCGTTCTCGCAGGAGTGCCCGAGCCGTTCGAACACCGAGGCCAGCGCCTCCTTGGCTTCCTGGTGGCCCGGTTCGGCGAACACGGCGTGCTTGAGCAGTTGCGCGGCGAACCGCGGGTCGTCGGCGTCGACGTAGTCGCGGGCCTTCGCCAGGACGGCGTCGATCCCGCCGATGGTCTCGACGTAGCGCCTGGCGGTATCGACCGGCGGGTGCTCCCACAGCGACGCCGGGTGCCCGTCGTACCAGCCGAGGTAGCGCTGGTAGATCGCCTTGACGTTGTGCGAGAGCGAACCGTAGTAGCCGCTGGTGTTCCACGCCCGGTCCAGCTCCGGCGGCAGCTCCATGTCCTCGGCGATCTCGAGCCCGGTGGCGCCCTGGTTGATCCGGCGGAGCGTCTGGTCGTGCATGTAGGCGTACAGGTCGCGCTGCTCGGAGAGGTACCGCGTGATCCTCTCCCGGCCCCAGGTCGGCCAGTGGTGGGAGGAGAACACGACGTCCGATTCGGACGCGTACAGCTGGATCGCCTCGTTGATGTAGCGGGACCAGACGCGCGCGTCGCGCACCACCGCGCCGCGCAGGGTCAGGATGTTGTGCATGGTGTGGGTGGCGTTCTCGGCCATGCACAGCGCCCGGTGCCCGGGCAGGTGGAAGTTCATCTCGCTGGGCGCCTCGGTGCCGGGGGTGAGCTGGAAGACCAGGCGGACCCCGTCGACGGTCTCGGTCTGGCCGGTGGCGGTGACGTCGACCGTGGGCGGGACGAGCGCGGGCGTGCCCCAGGAGGCGGCCTGGCCCAGGCCCATGCCGACCGGTCCGGCCGGGCCGGGTTCGAGGCCGCCGGCCGAGTAGTAGTAGCCGCGGCGCAGCATCGCGGTCCCGGCGTAGACGTTCTCGACCACCGAGTGCTCCATGAACTCGGCCGGGGCCAGGATCGGCACGTCGTCGGTCTCGGGGTCGATCACGCCGAGCACGCCGCCGAAGTGGTCGATGTGGGAGTGGGTGTAGACCACTCCGGTCACGGGGCGGTCGCCGCGGTGCTCGCGGTACAGGCCGATCGCCGCGGCCGCCGTCTCGGTCGAGATCAAGGGGTCGACGACGATGACGCCGCGCTCGCCCTCGATGAGGGTCATGTTGGACAGGTCGAGGCCCCTGACCTGGTAGACGCCGTCGGTGACCTCGTAGAGCCCTTGGCGGGCGCACAGCTGCGACTGCCGCCACAGGCTCGGGTTCACCGTCTCGGGAGCGTCGCCTTCGAGGAAGTCCCAGGCGGCGCAGTCCCAGACGACCCTGCCGTCCTCGGTGCGGACGACGCCGGGCTCGAGGCGGCCGATCAGGCCGCGGTCGGCGTCCGCGAAGTCCTGCGAGTCCATATCGTTTCCCATGGATCCCCCTGTTTTGCGTGGATGGTTCAGATCGTCACCGGTGAGAGCGCGAGCACCAGCGCCGACCCGGCCAGCGTCACCGCCGAGAGGACGATCAGGAGCTTCTTGGTGCGCAGGCGCCTCACGCGCGTGGCGACGCCGGCGAAGAACAGCGACAGCGCGAGCGCGACGGCGGTCAGGACGTAGTTGTCGGAGCGCTGGTTGGCCTGCCGGGCCTCGGCCGACAGGTCTTCGGCCCCGGTCACGAGGTCGGCGGCCCGCTGGTCGGCATCGAGGCGGTATTCGTCCATCTCGAAGGGCGTGCCGGGCGCGTCGGGGCTGACCAGCGGCCGGGTCTCCAACCATGCTTCCATCGCCGGTCGGAACTCGTCGCGGAACCGGGAGTACAGGAAGCCGGACAGCTCGTCGGGGTCGGGGGTGTAGGAGCCGTCCGGCCGCACCGAGGGGTCCTGCGCGATCTCTGCCTGGAGGGCGTTGAGCCAGGAGGTGAAGGAGATGACGTCGGTCAGGCGCTGCTGCCCGGCCTGGGCCGCGGCCTTGCTCGACTCGATCCGGGAGGCGCTGGCCTGGGCGTACGAGTTCGCCTGGACGCCGCCCCATTTGGCGCTCTGGAATCCGGCCCAGGCGGTGCCGACCGCCGCGAGCGCCATGATGATCGCCAGGGCCAGCTCGATCCAGCCCGGCGCGCGCTCGCCCGAGCCGCTCTCGGGCGCCTCCCGGTCGCTCACCAGCTCAGAGTAGATTCCCGAGGTTCGCTCGTCCCCGGATTCGGCCGAATACGCGCCGACGGACGCTTCCCGTGGTTTCCCCGGTCATGCGGCCGCCGGTTGTCTAACGTGAACTTTCATGCGGAAGGCTGTTCCCAGAGGAAGACGGCTGCCGCCGTGGGCGCGCTACGCGATCGTCTGCCTGGCGCTGGCGGTCGCCTACGCCGCCGTCCCGGTCCGCGAGGGGCCCGACGCGGCCGTGCTGTTGCGGTGGACGCTCACGATCGCCATGCTGGCGGCGATCGCGATCGCCATCCGCTGGCAGGCGCTGCGCCAGCTGCGCGAGCCGGACGCGCCGGTCGGCGGGCTCGTCGTCGGCATCGTGGCGGGGCTGCTGGTGTTCGCCCTGACCGACTTCGTCATCGCAGCGCACCGGCCCGGCGAGTTCTCCGGGCTCGAGACGCGGGTGGACGCCCTCTATTTCGCGATGACCACGCTGGTGACGGTCGGGTACGGCGACATCACCGCGCAGGGCCAGACGGCCAGGGCGGTGCTGACGGTCCAGATGGCGTTCAACGTGGTCGCCCTGGCCGGCTCGGCTTCGCTCCTGGCCAGGCGCTTCGCCGACCGGGCGGCCCGCCCCCGGCGGACCGCCCGGCGAAGCGACTAGGGAATCAGGACGGTCTTGCCGCTCAGCTTCCCGGCGGCGGCCTCGTCGTGGACCGCGGGCAGCTCGGCCAAGGGGCGCCGCTGGGCGACCTCGAGCCGCAGCTCGCCGGAGTCGACGGCGGCGACCAGCTCGGCGAGCCGGTCGGCGTCGCTGCGGACCTCGACCTGCTCGACCCGCACGCCGCGCTCGGGGTTCTCGGGCCCGGGAGTGGTGGCGCTGACGAACACACCGCCGTCGGCCACGAGGTCGACCAGTCTCGCGGTCTCCTCCGGGCTGGTTCGCACGAGCTGCAGTACCGCGTCGAACCGCTGTCCGCTCAGCGCGTCGAGGACCGGAGTCTCGGTGTAGTCGACGACCCGGTCGGCGCCGTAGGAGCGGGAGCGGTCGCGGCTGCGCGCGCTGCCGGTCGCGGTCACAGAGGCCCCGGTCCGCGCGGCGAGCTGGACGGCGTACCCGCCCACGCCGCCGCCGGCGCCGTTGATCAAGACGCTTTGCCCCGCTTTCAGGCCGGCGTGCTCGTACAGCGCCTGCCGCGCCGTCAGCCCGGCCACCGGCAGTCCCGCGGCGTCGGCGAGGTCGACGCCGCGGGGTGGGGCGGCGAGCAGCTGCGCCGGTGCGGCGACGTACTCGGCGGCCGCGCCCGGTTCGGTCGGCGGCAGGAAGGCCACGGCCTCGTCCCCGACAGACCATCCGGTCACGTCCGGGCCGACCTCGGTGACCGTGCCGGAGACGTCGACGCCCGGGGTGTGCGGCAGGGAGACGGCGAACAGCTCCCGCACGATGCCCGCGCGGATGGCGACGTCGAGCATGTTGAACCCGGTGCCCGCCACCCCCAGCACCACCTGTCCGGGACCGGCCTGGGGCCGGTCGGCCTCTTCGTGGACCAGGACGTCGCTGTCGCCGTGGGAGTGGTATCGAACTGCTTTCATGTTTCCTCCTCGAAGATGTGCTTCGAATTCGAAGCATGACTCCACCGTAATCTGCTTCGAATTCAAAGCACAAGTGCAGGAGGCGGTGACCTCGCGCACAATGCTTCGAATTCGAAGCAGGTAAGATCGGGGGATGTCCGACCACGAGTCCCACGCCGCCCCGGTCGACCCCGTGCTCAGCCCGGGGCAGCTTGAGACCTACTTCGTGTTCACCGAGGCCGCCGACCTGCTCCAGCACCAGATCGAGCGGCAACTGCGCACCGACGGCGGACTCAGCACCGTCCAGTTCCAGATCCTGGGCCGCCTCTCCGGCGCCGAGGGCGGCCGACTGACCATGACCCAACTGGCCGACCTCGTCGTCTACAGCCGCAGCGGCCTGACCTACCAGGTCGGGCTCCTGGAGAAGTCCGGCCTGGTCAACCGGGGGCCCAGTCCCGACGACGAGCGCTCCACACTCGTGGCTGTCACCGATCGGGGACGGGCGCTCTTCGGCCGCATCCTGCCCGACCACGCCCAGAGGGTCTACGACATGCTCTTCGACCCCCTGTCCGATGAGGACGTCGACTCGCTCCGGGAGGTCATGACCCGTGTCCGGGACCACGTGCGCGCCCTCCCGCCCCGCTCCGCCGCCCCCCGCAGGCGGCGAGCCGATCCGGGCCCGCAAGGCTAGGCTCGCCGACATGGTCAACGAACAGATGCGCGAGAACTGGAACGCCGGCGCCGCCGGATGGGTCGAGAACGAGGCGATCTTCGACGCGGTGTTCGCGCCGGTGACCGCCGCGGTCCTCAAGGCCGCCGAGGTGGAGCCCGGTCACCGGATGCTCGACGTGGGCTGCGGTTCGGGCACCCTGCTCGCCGCGGGGACCGGGGCCGGAGCGTCCGCGGTGGGCGTCGACATCTCCGAGGTGATGGCCGAAGCGGCGCGCCGCCGGGTACCCGAGGCGGACGTGATCGTGGCGGACGCGCAGGTCACCGACCTGCTCGAAGCGGTCCCCGGCAAGCGGTTCGACCGCGTGGTCTCCCGCTTCGGCGTCATGTTCTTCGACGACCCGGTCGCCGCCTTCGCCAACATTCGCCGGGCCTGCGAGCCCGGCGCCCGGATGGTCTTCGACTGCTGGCGGACCGAGGAGGAGAACCCCGTGTTCACCGCGGGGTCCAGTGTCATCCTCGAAAGGCTCGAACCGCAGCCCGAGCCGAGCGATCTTAACGCCCCCGGCCCCACCGCGTTCGCCGACGCCGACCGATTGGCTTCGCTGCTGTCCGACGCCGGGTGGGAGTCGATCGGCATTGCCCCCTTCGATTTCGAATGTGACTACGGCATCGGCGGCGGCGACGGCGTGGAGGAGCGCCTCGCCTCGATCCTGGGTTCGGGAGTCGGCCGCCTCGCGAAAGAGCGGCTGCAACCCGAACTGGGACCGGAGGGCTGGGAGGCGCTCCTCGACGAGGTGCGGGCCGAGCTGCGAGGCCACCTCGTGGATGGCGTCGTGAAGTTCCCCGGCGCGACCTGGCTGGTGACCGCGACCAACCCGTAGCCGAACGGCCGGGCGGGCCGAGGCCTGCCCGGCACTCCGTTCAGACGACGTCGCGGCGCTTGATCAGCATGAAAGTGATGGCCGCGAAGACGACCAGATAGGCGGCGACGACCCCGGCGGCGGCCGGGCCCGAGAGGGCGTCGAACACTCCCGGTGTCGCGGTCGCTCCGCTCGACGAGGCGCCGACCGCTCCGGCGAGGGAGCCCGCGCTGGACCCCGGCAGGACGTCGGTCACCGCCTCCAGGCCGTCGATGAGGTTCGCGACGCCGCGCAGCAGGTTCTCCACCGCGAGCGTCCACAGCAGACCCAGGCCGACGCTCAGCGCCGGTCCCCGGGTGAACGCGCCCAGGAACAGGCCACCGGCGGCCCACATGCCGAGCACCAGGAACGTCGCGCCCACCGAGGCGGCCATGTCGCCGAAGGCGGGCCAGTCGATCGCCTGCGACTCGAGCCCGGCGACCCCGGCCGACATGCCGAGGACGACGGCGGCGCTGACCAGCACCAGGACCGCCACGCACGTCCCGATCGCGGCCACCATGCCGCCGGTGGCGGCGGCCCGGCCCGGGCCCTGGGTGAGGACCGTTTTCCATGTGCCCCAGCCGTAGGCGCTGCCGACGGCCAGCGCGGCGAAGATCATGACGACCGCGCCGCCGAACATGGGCGTCCCGGCGATCAGAAGCTCCGGCGCGGACGAGGGCAGCATCGAGGCCAGGATCTCCCCGGCCGGTCCGCCCTGGAACGCGTCCGGGTCCTCCGAGCGGTAGGCGATGTAGGGGAATACGAACGAGAAGAGGATCTGGAGGGTGAGCCACACCCCGGTCAGCACCCAGGTAACCGGCCACAGCATCAACCGCCGCAGTTCGGCCCTGGCCGAATCCGTCCAAGCTTTCATTTCTCCGCCTCCGTCATGGTCAGGAACACGTCTTCGAGGGAGCGCTCGCTCACGGACACCGAATGGACGTCGATATCCGAGGCCACTAGCCCACGGACAAGAGTCGGGACGTCGATCCCGTCGGCGTCGGCGGCCAGCACGGTGCGGCCGTCCTCGTCGTCGGTGAGCTCGACTTCGCCCGTCGCGGTGCCGGTCAGCACCTGCACGGCCTTCTCGATCGGCTCGGCGTGGACCTTGAGCATCCGCGCGCCGCGCAGGTCGGACACGGTCCCCTCGTAGGCCAGCCGCCCGCCGACCACGACCCCGACGCGGTGGCAGAACTGCTGCACCTCGGCCAGCAGGTGGCTCGACAGCAGCACGGTCTGCCCGTCCTCGCTCAGGTCCTGGATCAGGCGGCGCATGGAGGCCATCCCGGCCGGGTCGAGCCCGTTGGTCGGCTCGTCGAGCACCAGTAGATCGGGCCGCCCCATCAACGCGGCCGCGACCCCGAGCCGCTGCTTCATCCCCAGCGAGTAGGTCCGGAACCGGTCCTTCCCGCGCGAGGCCAGTTCCACCCGCTCCAGAGCCTCCTCGGCCTCGCCGCGCCCCAGTCCCCGGTACTGGGCGATGACGCGCAGGTTCTCCAGCCCCGACAGGTACGGGAAGAACCCCGGCCCCTCGACGAGCGAACCGGTCCGCCGCAGCGAATCGGGACTCCCCGGAACCATCCCGTGCACGAGCGCGGACCCACCGGAGGGCTTCACCAGCCCCAACAGCATCCGCAGAGTCGTGGTCTTCCCGGCCCCATTGGGCCCGAGAAACCCGTACACCTCCCCGCGCCTGACGGAAAGACTCACCTGATCGACGGCGATGTGCTCGCCGTAACGCTTCGTCAACCGATCGGTCGACACGATGTTCGCATCCATGCCCCCGATGCTCGATCCCCAGCACCGAACCGGCATCAGCGCCAGAACGTATATCCGGATCAACGATCTGGGGTATGAGCACGCAGGATACAACTATGTCAATTAATTCGAGTGAGTACCACTTTGGTGCCGAAATGGCGATAGGCGATGAGCCCGACACGAACGAATGTGATGGTCCCCCAGATGCCGATCAGCGCCAGAACGGAAAGATGTTCGTCGACAATCACAAGGGCCCAAAGAAGGCCGCCGAGAATTCCAAGCTCCAAGTACGCCATATGCCTTCGACGGTAGAGCTTCCATTGCCGGCTGCTGAGCTTGAAGATCACCCTCATTGTTATCGCCAGGAATACTGATTCAAAGATGAACATAGCGGCCAGATCGATATTGAAAGGGCGGTGCCATGCATCCACCAATGCTTCGAAGAGGATTCCGAAAGCGGCTGCCGGAGCGGCTCCCAGTATAAGGCTCCAAGAGATCGCGAGGCCTATCCCTGTGTACTTCGCCGCAGCGGTGAGCGCTCCAAAGACTCGTACCAACGGCCGACCGGCATCCGAAGACTCGCGCGGTCGACCGGCGTCGAGTTCGGCAGCGCGTCCTGTCTCGCGCTCCCGTGGGGGAGAGACCTCCTTGCCGTCCGGCTTTCCCGACGCCGTGGGCCGGGATTCGGAGGCGACGGCAGCGCCTTCGAGATGCCGGTCGGGCTGGCCGGGCACCCGGGCCATGCGGATGGGCTCCCGACAATCCTGCATGCTCAAAGTCGGGGTCTGCTTCGATCCAGCGGTTCTGAATCGCTCCTGGACGAACGTGGCCAGGTCCTGGATTGAGACCTCGCCATCCTGGTTCATGTCGGCCGAGCCGTCCCGCAGGCCCTCGACGATCGCGCCGGAGAACGGTGACGGGCCCGCCGTGCCCGAGTCGGATTCGAACTCCGAGAATTCCTCGTAGGCGTACTCCAGGGAGGTCGTGGCAGTGAGCAACGCGCGGCCGTACCCCACGCCAAGCTCGCTCAGATCGACCGTTCCGGTCGCGCCCGAACGCGTTCGTCCTCCGAAGGGGAAGGCCCCGCTGTAACAGCAGTCGAGGGTGATGACGATGCTCTTGGCCCTGGATCGGCATATGAGGCTGTCCAGGTCCCCGGCCGAGATCGCCGTTGCGACCGGCTGGTCGCGATCGGAGTCGCTCACGATGAAGTAGAGCTGGTTGTGCTCGTCCTTCCAGCCATGGAGCGAAAGGTGCAGCAGTAGGAGCTCGTCTCTTCCGGCGTCCTTGAAGAACGACTCCAGCGCGCGTTCGGCAGAGCTCTTGTCCACATCGGTGAGGTACCGGACCTCGAACCCTCCGATCTCCGGGTCGCCGAGCACTCCGTTCAGCTCTTCGACGTCGGCGCGCGCACCTGGAAGCGGGTCGAATCTGGGATCGTGGAATTGGCTGCATGCGAGCAGGAGCGCTCGCCGGCGACTACTGCTCATGGCGGCGAATGAACGCCTCCGAGACTTCCTGCTGCATCTTTTCGCTGACAGCGTCCAAGATCATCTCGTCATCGCCGATCTTCAGGTGGATGCGGCCGGAACGTCGGCGTCCGAGCCAGTCTCGGAGCAGGCGGATGAGCTCGCGGACAGTCATGGTGCCCAGTAGTAGGAGGAGTGCGCCGACTTCGACTGATCCGGCACTCCGGGTGCCGGCTGGAGCGGATGCCGGAGCGGGGCGGGCCACACGCTCGATTCCGTAATATGTAAGATCATCGATCAGATACTGGAGAGCGGTTTCGACTTCCTCGGGGTCCCCGCCTATCAGATCGAGACGGACTTCTACTGCGTTGTAGTGTTCGGACATTCCGTTTCCTGGAAAAGGTGCTACCAAAACGAACGTCTCCACCCGGCGTAGTCCGGACGACTCAAATGACCGTCTCGTCTTACTGGAAGCGGGAGGAGTGAAGTGACTGGAATTCATCATAGGGCAGCTCGATTCGGGCCCCGAAGGGTCTTTGGCTGCTCAGTAGTACTTACTAAGCGTGTTCCCATGGAACTTGATCGACGGTCTCTTTTTGTAAGTATTATTTCCGGATCAGTCGCCATTGCAACATGGTCCTATAGAGAATCGTCGATGTCCGGCCGGATCCTCGGCGCCGATTCGGGAACCGACACGGGACAAGTGGAAGCCTGAGACTCGACCCGATTTGCCCCGTTCGGTGATTCCCCTCCACTGGGGCCGGTCGGCCCGAGTCCTGCCCAGGCTGGCGCGCGGTGTGTGCATTCCGCCCGCAGGTCCGTCGCGTAGGGCCTCGCAGGCGCTCCGCGCCCTCGGCGGTGGCTGCTCCCGGGACACGCTTCCGGCGTCTTCACCGGATCTGCCAAGTCTGCCGGAGCGGTCCTGATCATCGTCGGCGGTGCCCGAGGACACGCCGTGCCGCCAGTTGCGCCTCGGCCTCTGGCTCCTCGGCTTGGGGGGCCGGGCGAAGGACGACCGAGCCCTCCAGATCATCGACGTGTTCAAGCGCGGCAAGGCCGAGCAGCCGTTCAAACCGATCGATACCGCCCGGGGCCTCAAGGGTCGCGGCGCGTCCGGGCGCGCCGCATACGGCTTCCGCTTCCAGATGAACAAGACCAGCGCCGCCGAGCGCGTCATGACGATCGACAGCGGGGGACGGCGGTTCACGGCGTTCCAGCAGCGGTGGAACGACGTGAAGATCGAGCACCGCGGCGACACCGAGAACTGGATCTGGGAGGAGAACCCCGACACTGCGTACTACGCCTCGACGGTGGCGGTCCGGCTGCCGATGCCCAGCACGTTCGTGTGCGTCACGAAGCGGTGGCGGGGAGCCGTCTCAGGCTTCGTGGGCCAGGACACCACTCTGGAGCACCACCGGTTCAACCGCGAGTATCTGGCATTCGCCGAGCATGCGCGATTCGGCCACGACATCCTCCACCAGGGGCTGATGGACTGGGTAATGCTGAGGCAGCCCCCTGTGGGCACCTTCCTGGTCGTCGCCGACGGCTGGTGCTATATCTCCAAAGAGGACATATTCAAGTCCGCCGAACTCGACGAACGCCTGAACCTCTTGAACGAGTTCGCCGCGCTCATCCCCGACCACGTATGGAACGTCGACTACGGCCTCGCCCCGAAAGACATCCCCTGAAAAGAACCGCAGCACCCAGCAGCAGTTGAGCCCGCATCGCCCGGGAGTCCACCAGCCCCGATTGGTACGGGAAGAACCCCGGCCCCGACGATTCATCCCCGGGGATCGGTGTATCGAGTCCGCTCGGGCAAGCCCGCTTCCTCTCGGAAGGCGTTGTCGGTGAGGCTCTGGTTGCGGTCCGGGTCGAGTTGGTCCGGTGTGCTCGGATCGTCGTCGTGGTCGTACTCGAGACCGGTCGCCTCGTATTCACCTTCAAGTTGGCCCTCGTCGGGCCCATATCGGGAATCGAGCTCGTCCGAATCGAAGTCATTGCGGAAGAAGTCGTAGGCGTGGACCGACTCGTGGAATAGGATCGCCGAACTCGGCGTCGCCGGCAGCGATTCTTCATACACCTGCTGCTGCGGACTGATTTCGATATCGATGTGATCGACTTGGTGATTGATGCCGGGTCTGGGTACCGAATCGGAAGCTCCCGATCCATCTTCCGTTTCGGAGATGGTGAGGTGGTGTTCGAGCGGTCCTGGAGCGGTATCGTGGAGGTCGTCGAGTTCGGCGAGCATCTCTTGGCCGACCGGGGAGGCCGTGTACATGTTCAGATCGGCTTCGATGCGCGCGATGAACTCCGGGGAACCGTCGATCTGGATCCAGCTCGGCGGGTCGGAGATCTCGACCGTCACCGTCTCGCCGCCATGCACCTCGTCGACCCCCTCGGCATAGACCGTGGTACCCGTTTCGGGGTCCCCGTCATGGTCATCCGCGTACACCCGGTCGTCGCCATCGCCCGCGTAGACGACGTTCTGGCCCTCTCCGGTGATGATCAGGTCGTCGCCGGTTCCGCCTGACACGGTGTTGTCGCCCGAACCGGCGTGAATGAGACTGTCGGCGCTGCCGCCCTCAATATAGTTGTCACCGTCACCAACGGAGATCGTGTTCTCGCCGCCGATCGCGTAGATCAGGTTGTTGCCGTCCCCGGCCCGAACGTCGTCGGCCGCGCCGTGGGTCTCGATGTTGTTGTCGCCGCTTCCGGCAGAGACGTAGTTGCTTCCGCCGTCGACCTCGATCGTGTCGTTCCCTGACCCTCCGATCACCCGGCTGTCGCCGCCGCTTCCGATGTCGACAATGTCGTCGCCGGCACCCGCCAGGATGTTCACCTCGACGTTCGTGCCCGGTGGTACTTGGATGTCGTCGTTGCCGTCACCGGTGCGAATGGTGATATCCGCTCCCGGCGGAACCGGGAACGCACGGCCGTCGCACACCACCATCGGCACGCCGAGCATTGTCTGCATGACCTCGATCGAATTGTCGCCGTCGCCGGCGTTGAAGATCCATGTGCCGTCGACCAGCATCCATCCGGCGCTATCGGCTTCCACCGGGGTGGTGAATACCTGGTCGAACTGGTCCGAGTCGACCCACTCCCAGCGGTCGGCAATGTTCTCGATCACCTCCAGGTGCGCTTCGAAATCGCCTTTGACTCCTTGGACCGCCTCAACGAAGGAGTCGTGGATGTCCCTGCCGTCCCTCACGAAGTTCCCGTGGGTCGTCCGGTCCGATTCGGTCTCGAGCGTGACGACCAGTCCTTCAGTGGTCCATTGAGCGTCAAGGGTCCCGATGATGTCGGTCAGGAGGCTGTTCAACTGCGATTGGTGGCTGGTGATCTCACCGGATATGTCATCGACCGTGGTTCCGACCGCCTCGCATTCGGCCTGGAGGGCGTCCAGGTCCCTGAGGTATTTTCCGTGGTGCTCCTGCCAGGACTGGGAGTCTTGGCCTTCCCAGTCGTCCACGATCGGCTTCACCGCGTCCAGGCGGGACTCCATTGCGGCGTAGAGGTCGGTGGAGAGTCCGCGCCAAGCGTCGGCGGCCGCGATGAGCGGCGCGGCCTTCGCTTCGAGCGTGAAGAACGAAGTGTTCATCGTCTGCGTCTCTGTCATGACGTGTCCTTCGCGGTCGGGCGGCTCTTTGGTGTCAGTCTTGATCGAGCCCGCTGAAGTCGGTGGCGGCCTGATCGTCGGCGTCCTGGTACGAGAACGCGGTGCCGATCAAATCGTCGGACTCCTGCTCGATCGCCGTGGTGAGACGCTCGACCGCGCGTCCGGCGGCTTCGGCCAGGTCGTGATGTGCCAGAGCGGCTTCGGCGCAGGACGAGTACTTGCCGAAGTCGGCATGATCGACGTAGAAGTCCTCGCGTGCCGTGCTTATCGCGGTGAATTGATCTTGGGCGATGCCGATGAACTTCTGACCGGTTCCGGCGATCTCTTCGGGGTCGACATTGATCGCGTCACTCATCGTTCCGCCTAACGTGGGAAGGATCGAAGTCATTCGCAGAGTCGTTGCGTCGGGGTGAACTCACGGGGAGCGGGTCCGGGGTTCCGTGGGGTTGGGCCGGTACGCATCTTCGGATTCGGCCGAGTGCGAGCCGGGCTCCTGTGAGGAGGCCGTACGTGCGCACGGCTTCCAGTCCGTACTGGCTGCACGACGGCACATACCGGCAGGTCACGGGCATCAGTGGAGCGAGCGTCCGCTGATAGAGCCGGATCGCGGCGATCCCGAGGAGTCTCGGGATCGACCGCCAAGGGCCCGAGCGCGCCCGAGCCTCTGGCGGTATGTCCAATGGTGTGAGCGTCTTCATCGTGCACCTTCCCGGCCGCGGCTCACTTGACCTTGGGGCTGGTGTGCCACGACAGCCAGGTGACGAGGATGGTGATGATCATTCCCAGCACGAACACGCCGATACCCGCGCCCGGACCGCCTGCCGCGGCGAAGATGAAACCGGCGATACCCGAGACGATCAACCCGATAATGAACGTACCGGCGGCGAAGCAACCGCCTTCGGCGTTGAAGCATGCGGCGTCAGTGCCGGACCACCCTGGCGGCCTCGGGCCCTTCCTCATTGATTCCTCCCGTCGGATCGGCGCATCGGTCCGTCGGCCCGGCTGCGAATCGAGTTCGGCCGTCTCGACTCCACCGATGTTGGGACGGAACATGATGCGGCGCCAGGCCAGGTGACCGGCCATATTTGGCCGGTGGAGTTGACCTGCGAGAACGTGTTCGTTCTTATTGGCGGTGATGGATGTCGCCAGGTGGTCTCGGAGCAGCTCGTGCCGAAACCGGTAGAGCTCTCCGGCGCGGCGCATCTCAGTAGTATGGGAGCAGTTGCCGTGCGAGCCGAAAGCCATCTCGGCCGGACCATCCACATGGCCGAGGAACTTGATCTTGCGCACATCTCGTTCAGATTCCCGCCGAATCCAACCTATCAAGAATTCCTTGGTGGACGTTCGGAACCGTGGTCTCCAACAGGTGTGACTTGACATCCTCAAGAGTAAACTTGTCTACAGGAACACCACCTTGGCCACTGAGATCGGCTCCGGTGCTGAGCATGATCTCGATATAGAATTCGCCATCTCGCGCGATTATTCAGAATGTATCTCCGCTATAGGAGCCGTGAATGAAGTGGCTTTCATCCCATGCTCCCGAAAGTTCAGCAGGTTCGTCGATGAATTGACTGGAATCGGCTTCAGCGGCCGCGACCAGTTCCGAGTATCGATCTGAAGCCTCTTCTTCATCCGGGCTCGCGCCGACTCCGAAAGAAACTATTCCGATGGGAACGATACTGGTGGTCCAGAGGGCTGTTGCCCCACAAATCGTAAGATCGTCTCGAGGGGGCGTCCGGTCGTCAAAGTTGCGAAGTCCGGACTCGCTGAATCGATAATACTGCATGGATTCCACCAGATCCATGATGTCGCGCTCGAACACGTCGCAGCCAGTCCAACTGCTGACTTCATCGGATACTTCAAGAGAAGTCGTATCGTCACTGACGGCCGCATCATCATTGATAGTCTTTTCGTCGGTTTCAGTAGCGGATGGGTCGGTATCCTCATTATTCGAAGCTGTGGAGCATCCAGCGATTTGCATCGCCACGAGAAACAAGGTGGAAATCGGAAACAACTTGGCAGGGAAATTCATTGTGACCTCGATGCGTGAAGGGTACGAACTGGAGCGGTATCGAACCTCGACGGTATCTATATTTCGTATCTTGATATATATAGTGTTGCGTGGATATCGCCTGCCAGGTAGTTCGATTCTCCCTTCGCCGACCTCCTCGAAGGCGAAATCGAGATTTTGGCGGCAGTGTCATTCGGTTTCACCGAGATCAATCGCTCGCAACTGACTTGAATCGTCAAACCAAGCGAATACGTTCCCAGAAGTCGCGCCCACGTAATCGGGGAACACTGTCATGTCCTTGATTTCCACCTCCTCTCCATCGGCGTTGCATGGCATAGAGTTGGGAACGGACCGGGAGTTCGAAGCCGGGCTTGCTGGAACGACGCGTTTCGGTTCCACTGAAACCCATTCTTGGCACCAAAAGGTAAACTCGTCATTGAGAACTTCGACAGCTCCGGTATCGACGTCGAGAAGGTAGTTGTCGTCGGCCAGCCGTAGAAGGTATCTACTGTCGTCTACACGATCAATGAGCTCTGGCGAATCGTATATGACACTACCAAGATCATCATGCTCCCATGTCCAGGTCTCTTCTCCCGTAGCGGGATCGAATCCTGCAATAGCAGTTTCTCCATCGAATCCATAGGATTCTTCGTACCCGAATTTAAACGTGCCATCGGCTCGGCACCAGACTGGAGAGGATTCGGAGAACCGGATCTCGGTCCCGCATGGTCCGACTCCTGATTCTGACCAGATTGTATCGCCGGTGCCGCGGTCGAATGCAGCCATCGTGCGCAAGCTGAGATCTCTCTCAAAGACTCCATCTTGCACCAATTCGGCCTCGGTGGCGATCATTCCGAAAAAGTATCCGTCGTCGGAGAGGTGGATATTCCATCCCATGTTGACATCTACATAGGCGGAATCCACCAGCTCCTCGGCCCGAAGACGCCAACGTTCCTGTCCATCTGTATCCATATACAATACGGAATTGGAGTGCGCTGACTCTGGGAAGAGTCCAGCCGTTATCCACCGTTTGTCGGAGACGGCGACCTGACCATGCATATCTCCGGTCTCGGCGTCGAGTACCATATAGTAGAATTCTTCACTATCGGTTCCCTTTTCCTGCGCTACCAGGCAGACGAATTCTTCATTGTTGTCGCAGAAATGGGGGGAGCGAGCCACCGGTCCGACTGGGATCTCCCAATATGAATCCCCGGTTTCGGGATCCAGCATGGCTATGCTGGGCTCTTCGAAAGAGAGATCAGGATCGTCTACCTTCATTGAGCCATTTCGAGCAAGGCATCATGCGCTCTGAGTGAG
>NZ_JAELXW010000126.1 GCF_016428645.1 Glycomyces salinus
CGAACCGGCCCCGGCCGACATGACCGAACACGAGGGGCAGGGCGGGTGCGGGTGCGCGGACTGGCGCACCGAGGCCGACCTCGAGGCCGACTTCCAGAACGACGCCGCGAACGTCTTCCCGACCGGGCTGTATCCCGACGAATGGGCCGAAACACTCAAAGAGGACTTGAACCGCGCCGCCGAGCAGGCCGAAACCGACCGCGCCTGGGCCGCCGCCAAAGCCGCACGCGCCCAAGCACGAGCCCGCTTCACCACCGAAGCAACCGAAGCGCGAACACCGGGACCCGAACCCGAACGAAACCCCGCACCTCGACCGCGCTCGGAACCCGAACAATCCTCCCCGGACACACCCGAACCCGAGCAGAAATCGCCTCGCGAGCCCGCCTGCACCGCGACACGCTCCGACCCCGGACCCCCGCCCTTCTTACCCCGCCCGCCGCGGAAGGCACCCGCGGCGGGGGCCAGCACACACGCGACGCGCCAACCCGAACCCACCCGACCGGGTTCGGGCCCTCGCCATGCCCACACCCGGCAAGCCACCCCAACCCGCCACCCACACCATTCCGTCGCCGCCCGGGCGAGCCCTGATCACATCCGACCCGTCCACACCATTCCGACCCGAAACACAGTCCAGCTCTTTGTCGCCGCCCGCTCGAACCCCCACCAAAACCGACCCGACAGCCGGACACGACCTGTAATGATTAGGGATTAATCGCCTGGATAAGGCAGGAACCGCTCGGGTCGGAATGCCGGGGCCGCGCCGGGATGGGGTCGGCCTGGTCGGGATGGTTCGATAGTCCGATGAGCAAGCGATTCGAGGAAATCGACTGGCAGGACACGCCGCTGGG
>NZ_JAELXW010000127.1 GCF_016428645.1 Glycomyces salinus
TATCGACCCGACAGCCGGACACCTGCCCCAATTGTCCACTCGGCTCGCCGTCGCTGACAGGTTGAACCTCGACCCAATCGAATCCCGCAGCCGCGGACCGGCACCGACACACCACCCGACCCACCGTCGCCGATCGCCTGAACCGGTGCCAGATTCGGCCCGGCCGGGCGGACGGGTTGTTGCCGGGGGATCGCTCCGCCCGGTCATCGGTCATCGGTCGTCGGGATCGGCCCCGATGCCTTCGAGGTTCCGCCGCCTTCAGGAGTTCGTGTCCAGGTCGAGCCATTCGGTGGCGCTGAGGCGGAAGACCTCGGGTTCGAGCGCGCCGGCGCCATCGGGGATCCAGCCGAGGCGGTCGCCGGGGAGGTCCTGGAGGTTCTCGGTCTCCGCGAGTCCGGGCCGGTGGGGCCAGGCGCCGAGGATGACGGCGGCGTCGACGCCGCGTCGGGAGAGGGCTTCGAGGGTGAGCGCGGTGTGGTTGAGGGTGCCCAGGCCCGCCCGGGCGACGACCACGGCCGGCGCGCCGAGTTCGACGGCGAGGTCGCGGACGGTCCAGCCGGCCTCGCCGATCTGGACGAGCAGCCCCCCTGCCCCTTCGAGCAGGACGGTGTCGGCGGTGCTGCCGAGTGCGGCCTCGGCGACTTCGGTGAGCTTCAGCAGCGGTGCGCCGGCTCGGCGGGCGGCGGTGTAGGGGGCGAGCGGGTCGGGGTAGCGGGCGAGGGCCCGGGCGGGGGCGCCGCTGAGGCGGGCGACGGTGGCGGCGTCGTCATCGTCGCCGGTCTGGGCGACCTTGATGACGTCGACGGTGCGGCCCTCGGCCATGAGGCGGGAGGCGATCGCGGCGGTGGCGATGGTCTTGCCGACGCCGGTGTCGGTGCCGGTGACGATTACCGGGCCCTTGAGTTCGATCATGGTCGCGTCTCCTCGATGACGGCCAGGGCCTTGTCGAAGTCGGCTTCGGGCACCCCGGTGTTGACGGTGATCCGCAGCCGGGAGCGGTGGTCGGGTGTGGACGGAGGGCGGAAGCAGCCCACGGCGACGCCGTGTTCGGCGCAGCGCGCGGCCCAGGCGGCCGCGGCGTGGGCGTCTCCGGCGGGCGGGGAGAGGACTCCGGCGGCGGGGGCGGGGGCGTCCAGTGCGGCGGCGGCGCGGGCGGCGCGGCGGG
>NZ_JAELXW010000128.1 GCF_016428645.1 Glycomyces salinus
AACCGACCCGACAGCCGGACACGACCTGTAATGATTAGGGATTAATCGCCTGGATAAGGCAGGAACCGCTCGGGTCGGAATGCCGGGGCCGCGCCGGGATGGGGTCGGCCTGGTCGGGATGGTTCGATAGTCCGATGAGCAAGCGATTCGAGGAAATCGACTGGCAGGACACGCCGCTGGGCGAGATCAGCCTGCGCCGCAGATTCGATCCGGTGGTGCTGTCCGAGGTCTACGAGGTGAAACTCGGCGAGGATTTCCTCATGTCGAGCCTGTTCACCGTCGCCGAGATCGACCTGACCCGGCTCGGGCTCGCCCGGTTGCGGGCGGTCCGCCCCGAGGGCGGCTTCGCGGTGCTGGTGGGCGGGCTCGGCCTGGGCTACACGGCCTTCGAGGCGCTGGCGGACGACCGGGTGGAGGAACTGGTGGTGGTCGAGTACTCCGAGGCGGTCATCGACTGGCACGAGCGCGAACTGCTGCCGGACACGGTCGGCCTGAACGCGGACCCGAGGACGCGCCTCGTCCGGGACGACTTCTTCGCCGCGGCGGCCGACGAGGACGGCTTCGACCCGGACGAGGCGGGCCGGAAGTTCGACGCGATCCTGCTCGACATCGACCACTCCCCCCGCAACCTTCTCGGCTCGGCTCACGCAGCCTTCTACAACCGCGACGGGCTGAGCTCCATGGCCGGACACATCGCCGACGACGGCGTGTTCGCCCTGTGGTCGGACGACCCGCCGGACGAGGACTTCACCGACGAACTCGAAGAGGTCTTCGAGGACGTGGAAGCCCGGCGGATCTGGTTCGACAACCCCATGACCGGAGGCAAAGCGTCCAACACGATCTACGTGGGAACCAAGCGCCGATGAGCCGCGAAGCGCTCTCGCCCCGCCAGCGCGCACTGATCGAGGACTGGCTGCCCGGCATCGAGATCGAGGCCGACATGAGCTGGGATCTGGTCGAGACCACGGTCCTGCGGGCCAAGGCGGGCGAGCGGCTCGTCGTCGTCAAGGCCGGCGGCGCCTCGGACCGCCACATCGAGCGGGAGGTCCGCGCGCACCGCGAGTGGACCGGACCGTGGGTGCGGCGCGGCCGGGCCGCCCGGATGCTCCATGCCGATGCGGAAGCCAAGATCCTGGTGACCGAGTACCTACCCGGAACCCTGGTCCAGGGGACGACGGCCGCCGCGGAGATGGACACCTACGCGCAGGCCGGTGAGCTGCTGCGCGAATACCACGCGCAGACGGCGATCGAGGACCCCGACTACGAGCCCCGGATGAACGCCAAGGCGCTGGCGTGGCTGGACGGGCCGCACCGGATCGCGGCGCAGGTCGCCGACGAACTGCGGACCATGGTCCGGTCCTGGCCTCACCTCGCCGCTACCTGTGTCCCGACCCATGGCGACTGGCAGTGCAGGAACTGGCTCTGCGACGACGGGGTGCTGCGCGTGATCGACCTGGGGCGCGCGGGGCTGCGACCGGCGGCCGAGGACTTCGAGCGCCTCGCCGTCCAGGAGTTCGCCTGGTACCCAGGCGCGGAGGAGGCGTTCCTGTCCGGCTACGGCGCCGACCCGCGCGAGCCCGGCGCCTGGTTCCGCCAGCGCGTCCGTTCCGCGGTCGGCACGGCGTGCTGGGCCCACCGGGTCGGTGACCGGGACTTCGAGGCGCAGGGCCACAGGATGATCACCGACGTCCTCGCAGGGGCCGCCTGAGGGCGACGGGCCGGGCCATTGGGTCAATCGGGCCGGCGGGCAACCATCAGGTCTCGGTTGATGGCCTGGTCGACCCGGTGGGCGAAGCCCCGGTAGGGCCCGGTCTCGATCGGCTCCAGGCCCGATTCGGTGAAGATGCCCCGCAGGTCGTCCCGGCTCAAGACGTTCGTGTTCCAGGAGATGCCCATCGCGCCGCCCCTGCGGAGCAGCTCGGTCCAGACCCGCACCGCCTCCTCCAGGAGCGCCTTCGGACTGCGGGAGACGGTCTTCGGCCCCGCGACCGCACCGTGCTGGACGCCGTAGGGGGCGTCGGTCACCACCAGGTCGAACGATCGCCTCTTGTAGACGTCGGCGCTGCGGAGCGTGTCGGTGTTGACCATCTCCACCGTCTGGAGCTCCCCGGCCTTGTAGAGGGCCTTGCTCGCCGCGAACTCCACCAGCAGGCGCTGGCCCAGGGCCCTGCCCTCTCGTTTGACGCGGCTGGAGACGGCCCGGTGCTTCAGCCGCTTGGACTTGAGCCAGCGCTGGATGAACGCCGAGTACGCCTCGAAGTCCTTCTTGTCGATCTCGACCCCGAAGGCGTCCCAGCCGTACATCATCGCCTGGTTCACCGTCGTGCCCCGCCCGCACATCGGGTCCAGGACGCGGGGCCGCCCGGACGCGAACCGCTCGGCCGGGATCGCGGCCGCCGCGGTGACGTTCAGCAGCAGCTTCGTGAGCTGCTCGTTCGTCTTCCCGGTGTACTTGAGGATGGACAGCAGGTCGTCGTCGTAGCGGTCCAGGCGCTCCAACTCGACCGGTTCGAGCGTCCTCCCGCGGACCGTGAACAGGGCGTACAGGGACGACAGGTTCGACAGGCACGTCAGGTCCCGCCTCGTCAGGTCCTCGGCCTCGAAGGTCAGGTACGGGACGCCGCCCAGCTCGGTCCGCTCGACCGCCCCGATCCTCCCGTCCAGGAGGGTCTCGGAGAAGACCGCGATCTCGTTGCGCGTCATCTCCGCCGCCGCCCGGGAGTACACCCGGTTCGCGGACGGCGCCAACAGGGCTGCGAACTGCTGCACCGGCTCCTCTGCGGGGGCCGCGCCCCCGCCCCTCCATCTCTGCGTCCGAGGTCTCCGAAAGTCGCCGACGAGTGTACCCAGCCCTCGCGGATAGCTCGATCAACGATATCGACACGGCATCAACGCTGGACTTTTCGGCACCCGGTGGGCCAAGATGAGGCCATGTGCCCCCGAACGACCGATACCGCCGACTCGTTGGAGGTCCAGTGCATCCGGTGATCGGCTATCTCGTCGCCGTGGGGCTGTTCGCGATCGGGCTCTACGGCGTCCTCACCAGACGCAACGCCGTGATGCAACTGGCCGCCGCCGAACTCATGCTCGGCGGCGTTCATCTGGTCCTGGTCACCTCCGATCTGGTGCGGAACGCCTACACCGGGCAGAGCTTCGCGCTGTTCATCGTGGTCATCGCCGCCGCCGAGGTCGGAGTGGGCCTGGCGCTGGTGCTCAACCTGTGGCGGGCCCGGTCGACGATCGACACCGACGGGGTGCCCGAAGAGGCCGGGCCGTCCGAAGGCTCAGGGGCGTCCGGGGAGGCGGGGGCGTCCAGAGGAGCCGGATCCGTCGGAGAAGCAGAGGCGGGCCGCCGGTGATGAGCTTCGCCGCCTGGGCACTGGTCGCCCTCCCCGCCGCCGCCGGACTCGCCGGGCTCACCCTGCGCCGCCGCGGGCCCGCGGTCTGGCTGGCCGTCGCCGGACCGGCCGCCGCACTGGGGTGCGCCCTGGTCGCCGCGTTCGGTGACGCCGCCGTCTCGTACACCCTCGCCGACTTCGGTTCGGTGCGGGTCGAGGCCGCCCTGGAGCTGTCCGGGACCGCGGTCGCGGTCGCGGTCGCCTCGGCGCTGGTCTCACTGCTGGTGCAGGTCTACTCGGTCGCCTACCTGCGCGGCGATGAACGCTACGCGCCGTTCGCGGCCCAGGTGAACCTGTTCTGCGCGGCGATGCTGCTGGTCGTGGCAGCCGACGACCTGATCTTCCTGCTCATCGGCTGGGAGGTCATGGGCGCCTGCTCCTACCTGCTCATCGCCCACTACGCGAAGCTCCCGGCCGCACCCGGGGCCGCCGCGAAGGCGTTCCTGGTCACCCGGTTCGGCGACGTCGGTTTCGTCCTCGGCGTCATGGTCCTCGGCGTCTCGGCCGGGACGTTCCGCATCGGCGAGCTCGGGGAGGTCCCCGAGGGCGCCGCGACCGCCGCGATGCTGCTGATCCTGTTCGGCTGCGTCGGCAAGTCCGCCCAGTTCCCGCTCCAGGTCTGGCTGCCCCCGGCCATGGCAGGCCCCACGCCGGTCTCGGCGCTCATCCACGCCGCCACCATGGTCGCCGCCGGAGCCTACGTGCTCACCCGCCTGCTGCCGGTGTGGCCGCCCGACCTCCTGGTCGTCGTCGCCGTCGCCGCCGCGGCCACCATGGTCGGGGCGGGCCTGTCGGCGTACGCCGCCACCGACGTCAAGGGCGTCCTGGCCTGGTCCACGGTCAGCCAGGTCGGGTTCATGTTCGCCGCCGTCGCGGTCGCCTCGGCCGACACCGCCCTGTTCCATCTGCTCTCGCACGCCGCGTTCAAGGCGCTGCTGTTCCTGACCGCCGGGGTCCTGATCGCCCAGGCCGCCACCGACGGATCGCTGCGCACCACCCGGATCAGGCCCTCGGCCTCGCCGCTGGCGTTCTGGGCCATGACGATCGGCCTGGCATCCATGATCGGCGTCCCACCGCTGGGCGGCTTCTACAGCAAGGAGACCGTCCTCGGCGCCGCCTACGAGTCCGGCACGACCGCCGGGGTCATCGTGTTCTGGGCCGGTGTCGTCGCCAGCGTCCTGACCGCCGCCTACGCCGGACGCCTGTGGCTGCTGCTGTTCTGGCGCGGCGGCGCCGCGGAGACGGCGACCGTCTCCCGGCCCGAGGCGAGCGCGCTGTGGGTCCTCGGCGCCGGAACCATCGGCGTCGGCGGCCTCTACTTCGCCGGGCCGCTCCACGTCCCCGAACTCCACCTCGACCTGATGACGCTGCTGCTCGTGGCCCTCCTGGTCGGGCTCTACCTCGTGGGCGACTCCTGGTGGCGCGACCGGGCCCGCGACCCGAGCCGCCTCCTCGGCCGCGCCAGGGCCTTCATCGCCTCCGGATTCGCCGCGGACGCCGCGGCCACCGCCGCCGCCCGCTCGGGCGCGCGAGCCGCCAGCGCCGCCGCCCGACTGCTCGACGAGCAACTGGTCGACCGCACCGTCGTCGAGGGATCGGCCCGCGCCGCCCTCGCCACGGCCCGGCGAACCGAGGCCGGACACCGCGGCGGCCTCGTCCGCTACCTGCGGCTCAGTGTCGCCGGAACCCTCGTCGTCGCCGTCATCGCGATCGGAGTGAACCTGTGGTCTTGACTCCGAACCGATCCGGGGCCTCCGTCGCCGCCGACACCAACGAGGTGAACCCGTGGGCTTGATCCTGGTCGCCGCCGTCGCGCTGCCCCTGGCCGGGGCGGTCCTCACGTGGTGGCTGCGCCGCAGCGGCGTCGGCGTCGCCGCCGCCGCGCTCGCCCTCGCCGCCGTAGCCCTGCTCCCGGCCGCACGCGGCCCCGGCTGGTGGCACCGCGTCGACTACCCGTGGGCACCGTCCATAAAGCTCGACTTCGCCCTGACCGTCGACGGCGTCTCCTGGCCCCTGGCGCTGCTGACCGCCCTGCTGGGCCTGCTGTGCTGCATCCACAACGCACGGACCGGCCCGCCGGTGCTCACCGCGCTCCTCCTGGCCGTCCAGGGCGCCTCCACCGCGGTGTTCCTGGCCGACAACCTCATCCTGTTCTTCATCGCCTTCGAGGCGGTCCTGCTGCCGATGTGGGCCGTCGTCTACCGCTACGGCGACCCGGCCACCAGACGGCACGCCGCCGCCAAGTTCGCCCTGTTCACCGTCGCCGGATCGCTCCTCATGGCCACCGGCCTGTTCGCGGCCGCCGCCGACACCGGAACCGCCTCCCTCGCCCAGATCATCGCCGCCGGAGGCGTCGACCGCGACCTGTCCCTGGCGGTGTTCACACTGCTCGCGCTCGGCTTCGCCGTCAAGGCCCCGCTGTGGCCCCTCCACTCGTGGCTGCCCGACGCCCACACCGCCGCCCCCACCGTCGGTTCGGTCCTGCTGGCCGGGGTCCTGCTCAAACTCGGCACCTACGGCCTCATCCGCGTGGCCGGCGGCCTCGCCCCCGACGGCGCCGCCGAGGCCGCCGGAGCCCTCGGCGTCCTCGCAGCCATCGGCATCATCGTCGCGAGCCTGGTGTGCCTGGGGCAGGGCGAGATCAAACGGCTCATCGCCTACTCCTCGGTCGGCCACATGGGATTCGTGGTCCTGGCCTTCGCCACCGGCACCGAAGCGGGCGTGCGCGCCGCCCTGTTCGCCAACCTCGCCCACGGCCTGATCACCCCGCTCCTGTTCTTCCTGGCCGGAGCCCTCAAGGACCGCACCCGCACCGGGCTGCTGGCCGAACTCGGCGGGCTCCGCCTGGCCGCCCCCGCCCTGGCCGGGCTCCTCGGCTTCGCGTCCCTGGCCTCCCTCGGGCTGCCCGGCCTCGCCGGGTTCTGGGGCGAGGCGTTCACCGTCTACGCCGCGGTCGAACGCGGCGGCGCCTGGTTCGCCCTCGCCGCCGCCGCGGCCCTCGGCGCGTTCCTGACCGCCGCCTACCTGCTGCGGATGCTCAAACACGTCAGCCACGGCCCGCCCGCGCCCGCCGTCGAAGGGGTCGCCGGGACCAGCCGGACCGAGATCGCGCTCTGGTCGCCGCTGGTCGCCGCCACCCTCGCGCTCGGCCTGGCCCCCGGACCGCTGCTCGACCTGTTCGCGACGGGAGTGCTGTAGATGGTCCCCCAGTCGATCGACCACGCCCCCGGACCACCGCTCAACCAGTTCGCGACGGGAGCACTGTAAATGGAGTCCCAGTCGATCGACCACGCCGCGCTGCTGCCGCTGTACCTGGCCGCCGCGACCGCCGCGGTCGCCCTGTTCGCCGGGAGGGCCGCGAAGGCGGCCACCATGATCGGCCTGGCCGCCTCCGGCGCCGCCGCGATCTGGCTCGCCGCCGGACCGACCCGCCGCACCTTCGCCGTCGACGACTGGTTCTCCTTCACCGCCGACGAGACCGCCATGGGACTGGCGGCCCTGTTCGCCGCCCTGACCCTCCTCGTCGCCGCCATCAGCGGCAGGACCGAAAGCGAATACCTCTTCCTGCTGGCGGTCTCGGCCGCCGGAGGCATCACCCTCGCCTCCAGCCGCGACCTGATCACCCTCATCGTCGCCGTCGAGACCCTCACCGTCCCGCTCTACGTCCTCGTCGCCAGGCCCGGCCGCGACGGCGCCGAAGCCGGAGTGACCTTCCTGATCGCCTCCATCACCGCCTCGGCCACCGCCCTCATGGGAGCCGCGCTCCTCTACAGCGCCGCCGGGACCGTCCACTTCGCCGGGCTCGCGCCCGCCCTGGCCGAGGCCCACACCGGGCTCGTCGCCGCCGGTACCGCGCTCCTGCTCGGCGGCCTGGCGTTCAAACTCGCCGCCGCCCCGCTCCACTCCTGGGCCCCGCTCGTCCTCGAACGCGCCCCGCTGCCGATCGCAACCTATCTGGCCAGCGCCTCCAAACTCGGCGGCGCGATCGCCGTGATCTGGGTCGTCCACTTCGGCCTCGCCGCCGGCGCCGGAGCCGAGGCCGGACTGGTCCTGGCCGTCCTCGCCGTCGCCTCGATCGCCGTCGGCAACATCGGCGCGCTCGTCCAGCGCCGCACGGTCGGCCTGCTGGCCTGGTCCGGGATCGCCCACGCCGGATACGTGCTCGCGCCCCTGGCGGCACTGTCCACTGCCAGCGGACGCGAGAACCCGGCCGCGGCCGCCTCGGCGGCGCTGGCCTACGCGGTGTTCTTCGTGCTCCTGGAGGCCGGGGCCTTCGCGTCCCTGACGGCCGTCCGCGACGACGGCGGCCGGATCGACGAGCTCGGCGGACTGTGGCGGGCCGCCCCCGGACCGGCGACGGTCCTCCTGATCAGCGTCATCGGCCTGGCCGGGCTGCCTCCGGCCCTGGCCGGGACCTTCGCCAAGGTCGCGATCCTCGAATGGCTGGCCTCGGCGGCCCTGTGGATGGCGATCGTGGTCGTCGCCGGCGCCGTGGTCGGCCTGGCCTACTACCTGCGGCTGGCCCGCACCGTCCTCCTCGGCGAGGGCGCGAGGGCCCGCCCCCGCTTCACCGTCGCCGTCCTGGCCGCCGGACTCGTCCTCGCCGCCGCGAGCCTCGCCCCCGGGCTCGTGCTCGAATTCACGTCCATGTCCCAGTAAACTCCCAGGTCAGTGAGGAATACTGGCAGGTACAGAGGTGTTGGGAACGATGACACCGATGGGGGAACTGGAAACATCATGAAGCACAGCAACGGCCTCAAGACCGCGCTCCTGCTCGGCCTGCTGTCCGCGCTGGTGATCGCGATCGGCTACCTCCTGGGCGGCTCGACCGGCGTCGTCATCGCCGCGGTGATCGCCGTGGGCATGAACGCCTACGCCTACTTCAACTCCGACAAGATCGCGCTGCGCTCCATGCGCGCCCGGCCGGTGAACGAGGCGCAGGCGCCGCAGCTGTACGCGATCGTGCGGGAGCTCTCGCAGCGGGCCGGGCAGCCGATGCCCCGGCTCTACGTCGCGCCGACCGAGCAGCCCAACGCGTTCGCGACCGGCCGCAATCCCGACAACGCCGCCGTCGCCGTCACCGAGGGCATCATGCGCATCCTCACCCCGGCCGAGCTGCGCGCCGTCCTCGGCCACGAACTCAGCCACGTCTACAACCGCGACATCCTGATCTCCTCGGTCGCCGGGGCCCTGGCCGGGATCATCACCATGCTCGCGAACCTGGCCTGGTTCATCCCGATCGGCGGCAACAGCCGGGACGGCGGGGTCAACCCCCTCGTCCTGCTGCTCACCCTGATCCTGGGGCCGCTCGCGGCCGGGATGATCCGGATGGCCGTCAGCCGCTCCCGCGAATACGAGGCCGACGCCTCGGGCGCGCGGCTGACCGGCGACCCGCTGGCCCTGGCCAGCGCGCTCCAGAAGATCTCGGCCGGAGTCGACCGGATGCCGGCGCGCTCGGACAGCCCGCTGGCGAGCGAGGCGCACCTGATGATCGAGTCGCCGCTGCGCGGGGGCCTGTCGAGTCTGTTCTCGACCCACCCGCCGACCGAGCAGCGGGTGCGGCGACTGCGCGACATGGCGCGGGGAACCGTCCGCTAGCCGCGGGGCGGCCGCCGGGAGCTCAGTAGACCGAGCCGCCGATGTCCTTGATGCCGCCGCGCACGTCGAGCAGGTAGACCAGCGCGGCGCACAGCGCGATGAGGCCGAACAGGCCGAGGCCGCCGAAGCCGCCGAAGATGAGCGAGAGGCCGAAGCTGATGACCAGCAGGCCGAGCCAGGTGCCCTTGGTCAGCGTCCCGATCGCGTTGAACGCCTCGGGTTTCTGCACCGCACAGTGGATCGAGGCGATCAGCGACAGCAGCGCCGCTCCGTATCCGATGATCATCCACACCAGGTTGCGTATCTCGAATACGAACGGCGCGGTGGTGTCGAACTCTGGCATGGGCCCAGCCTACTAGGAGGTGACGGTGAGCCGGTCCGCTCGGCTACTTGCCGAGCTTGCGACGCTGAACGCGGGTCTTGCGCAGGAGCTTGCGGTGCTTCTTCTTCGCCATGCGCTTGCGACGCTTCTTGATGACCGAGCCCATAGAGCTTCCTCACTGATCGAACTTCGAAATCGAGCCCGACTAGCCTAGCTCGGACCGGTCCGGCCCGGTCGCGGGGGAGCGGGCGAGGGAAGGCCCCGTCACACGCGGGTGCGGCGGGGCCCTGTTGCGACGACCTCTCGAAACCTTCGCCGAGTGTCGCGTCCGGGCCCGTCCTCGGCCGACGGCCCGGGCCCGGGAGGCTCGGATGCCCGAATTACTCCTCGGCGCGCAGCGCCTCCGAGAGGTAGGTCTTCACGGCGCTCTCGGGCACGCGGAACGAGCGCCCCACCCGCACGGCCGCGATGTCACCGTTGTGGACGAGCCGGTACACGGTCATCTTGGACACGCGCATCAGGTCGGCCACTTCCGTCACCGTCAAGAATTTGACCTCGTCGAGGAGGTCACCGGGTTCGCTCATGTGTCTCACCGTTCTGTCGAGGGCTGTTGGGAGTCTTGGCTGATCCGCGACTCGCGAGCATCGCCGGGAATGCGACTTCACGACCCGCGAGCTTCGCCGAAAAAGTGGGGTTGTGTGATGTGTTAGAGGGTGCGGTGGACGCGAATGCCCATATGAACCGAAACAGGTCGGTCGTCACGGTGCGTGACGTTGATGTCTTTCGATTGGGATGTTGCTCATGTTACGGCAGTCCGCCTCATTGGGCAACAGGCGGTCTTGCCTGATCTGGGCGATCACGGCCGTAATCTTCCAGGGGTGGAAGCGCTTCTCAGGCGGTCTCCGCGATGAAGTCGGTGATCTCGCCCATCAGCTCGTCGTAGCCCTTGCCGAAGATCTCCTCGGCGGTCGAGGTCGCCGGCTCGCCCTCGCGGGCGGTCCGGCCGAACCAGTCGGCGAAGGCGTCCTGACCGTAGGTGTCGATCATGTAGTGGACGCCCAGGAACGCGCAACCGTACTTGCCGGATCCGGCCAGGGTGTCGTCCTCCTGGGTCGGCCCCACGATTTCGTCGGCGCAGCCTCCCTGGTCGATGTACTCGTCGATGTCCCACATCCGGGCGTAGTCCTCGAGGGGCCGGTCGCCGTGGTCGATGTACTCGGCGATGCCCTCGACCATCCACCACGTGTCGTTGCCGTAGGACTCCGAGGGGGCGGCCCACAGGGTCACCGCGTGGCCCAGCTCGTGCCGGATGACGCTGTCCAGCTCGTTGCCCCAGCCGGTGCGGTCGACGTTCATGACCGTGGCGTAGGTGGTCGGGACCCGCTCCTCGTCGACGGTGCCCTCCAGGGGCAGAGCGAAGCCGAGCACGTCGCCGCCGTCGAACATGCCCCCGAACCAGTCCTCGAACTCGTCGTCGCCGGCGATGTAGACGACGTAGCGGTCCGGCCGCTCCCACAGCGCCCACTTGTCGGCGTTGATCGCGGCGTCCTCGGCGATCTCGAGGGCGTCGTCGAGCTGCCGCTCCATGCCCTCGGGGGCGGCCACGACGGTGCGGTCGCCGACGGCGGCGACCATGTTCTGGACCTCCCAGGGGTGGGGGCCGGCGTAGCCGCCGGAGGGCTCGACGCCGACCATGACCAGGCCGTCGTCGCCGGCCTCCCAGGAGGTCTCGAAGACCACGTCGGCCGGGCTGCACTCGTCGGCCGGGTCCACGAAGCAGATGGTGGCCGAGACGGTGATCTCGTAGACCGGGACCGCCCCGGAGGCGTCCTCGAGGGGGCCGGTGACGATGCGGTAGTCGAAGCGGCTGACGCCCATGGCCGTCAAGGTGTCGTAGCGGCCGGTCATCTCCTCGTGGAGGGCCGGGTCGAAGGCGGCCAGCCATCCCTCCAGGCTCCCGTTGACCAGCGATTCGCCCTGGGCGTCGAGGACCAGGCCGGCCTGCTCGCGCAGGTAGGCGAGGACCTCGTGCTCCGGCGCGTCGGGGCCCGGACTGGGGAGCGAGCCCTCGTCGGGCTGGACGGCCGCGCCCGTGATGGTTCCGGTCTCGGCCGCGGGCACGCCCGGGCGCCAGCCGTTGACCAGGCCCCCGGCCAGGACGGCGGAGGAGACCAGGACGAGGACCAGCAGGATCGTGCCGAAGTGGGAGCGGGGCTTCTCGGGGCGCGGCTGATAGGGCGGATAGGGCGCCCACATCGGCGGCTGCTGCGGGGGCGGCGCCATCTCGACCGGCGGCCTCGCCATCGGCCCGGGGGCGACCGCGACGCGCTCGGACGCGGCCCGCTGCTCGGGGACGCGCGCCGCCGAGCCCGCGGCGGGCGGGTCGGAGAGGCGCGCTTTCGGCTCCTGGGGGAGGTCCTCGGGGGCTTGAGTCACCCTCGCAACTCTAGCCCCCATCCGCCAGCGGCGCTAAACACAAGCTTCGCGAATGGCGCGGCTCGCAGGTCCTGCGGCGGCCCGTCCGGGCCGCCGCGCGAGGTGTGCCCGCGGTCAGCTCTTGGTCCACAGTGACCTGGCGAACACCGCCACGTTGGCGGGGCGCTCGGCCATGCGTCGCATCAGGTAGCCGTACCACTGGTCGCCGTAGGGGACGTAGACGCGCATCCGGTAGCCCTCGGCGGCCAGCCGGAGCTGCTCGGCCGGGCGGATGCCGTAGAGCATCTGGAACTCGAAGCTGTCGGGTTCGCGGTCGAACCAGCGGGCGCGGTCGATCGCGATCTCGACCAGGCGCGGGTCGTGGGTGGCCAGCATCGGGTAGCCGGAGCCGGCCATCAGGGCGTTGACGCAGCGCACATAGGACCGGTCGACGTCGAGTTTGCGCTGGTAGGCGACGGACTCGGGCTCCTTGTAGGCGCCCTTGCACAGGCGGATGCGGGAACCGGGACCGGAGTGGGCCTTGCAGTCGTCCTCGGTGCGGCGCAGGTAGGCCTGGAGGACCGCGCCGGTGTCGCCGAAGTCCTCGCGCAGGCGCGAGACGATCTCCAGGGTGGAGTCGGTGACGGTGTGGTCCTCCATGTCGATGGTGACCGTCGTCCCGACGTCGGCGGCGGCCTCGCAGATCCGGCGGGCGTGGCCGTAGGCCAGCTCCGGGTCGATGCGCTGGCCGACCGCCGAGAGCTTGACGCTGACCTCGGAGGTCGCGGCCAGGCCCTCGGCCCCCAGAGCGGCGAGCAGGCCCAGGTATTCGTCCCGGGTGACGTCGGCCTGCTCGGCGACGACGGTGTCCTCCCCGAGGTAGTCGAGCGTGGCGAGCAGACCGTCGGCGGCGAGGGCACGGGCACAGGCGACGGCGTCGGCAGTGGCCTCTCCGGCGACATAGCGCCTGACCAGCGAACGGCTGACGGGCGCGGTGCCCACCAGATGCTCGATCTTCGACGACCGGGCGGCGGCGAGAATGACAGAACGCAGCATGTTTGCAGCGTAGCCTCCCGTGGTTCAGGATCTGGTCACGAGGTCATAACGCGTAGGCTGAGACATTGCAAACAAAGGCGAAACAGAGAACTAAGCTATGTTTCGAAGGCTGAGCGCGTCCCGGGCGAACTTGAGGGACTCGGCCAGGTCGGCCGCGCGACGCGTCCGGTTGCCGGACTTGCGGGTCGACACCTCCACGGTGACCGACCCGTTCCAGCCGGCCGCGCCCAGGCCCGACAGCAGCTCCTCGCACGGCTGCGAACCGCGCCCGGGCACCAGGTGCTGGTCCGATCCAGGGGCGGTCCCGTCGCACAGGTGGATGTGGCGCAGGGCCGAGCCCATCCGGGAGGCCATGGCGATCGCGTCGGCCCCCGAGGCCGCGCAGTGCGACAGGTCCAGAGTGTAGGCGTCGTAGCCGTGCCGGGTGGGGTCCCAGTGCGGCCGGTAGGGCACCAGGCGGCGCCTGCCGAGCTTGAGCGGGAACATGTTCTCCACGGCGATGGTGATGCGCGGATAGCGCGCGGACAGGCTCGCCAGCACCTCGGAGAACTTCGAGGCGTAGTCGCGCTGCCAGGAGAACGGCGGGTGGATCACCACCACCGGCGCGCCCAGGTACTCGGCGGCCTGCACGCTGCGCCGCAGCCGCGTCCACGGATCGGCCGACCAGACCCGCTGCGTCACCAGCAGGCACGGGGCGTGGACGGCTCCGACCTTCACCCCGTAGTGCCGGGCGAGCCCGGCTACGGCCTGCGGATCCTGCGAGATCCGGTCGGTGAAGACCATCAGCTCCACCCCGTCGTAGCCGAGCTCCGCGGCCAGTTCGAAGCCGACCGCGGTCGGCTCTGGGTAGACGGAGGTGGTCGAGAGCAGGACCGGGACGGACTGGGTCACCCCACTAGGGTACGCCGTGCGAATTGTCACCGTTCGCACGCTTCGGCGCGCTGCGGCTCATTCGACGGACGGGGGCCGTCCGCGGGTACGGTGGACGGATGACCGACGAGGTGGAGCCGAACTTCGACCGCGAATGGGTCGAGTTCCACGACCCCGACGATCCCGACACGAAGGTCAGGGCCGACCTGACCTGGCTGCTCTCCCGCTGGGGCTGTATCTTCGGGCGCCACCCCGAAGCGGGCGGCTGCCCCGGGATCGAGCGGGACCGGCCGGCCGACGGCTGCTGCCTGCACGGGGCCTTCTACACCGACGCCGACGACATCCGGCGCGTCAAACGGGCCGCCGCCAAACTGACGCCCGAGACCTGGCAGCTCCACCGCCGATTCAAGGACACCCTCGTCGACGACACACTCGAGAACGACGACGGCGAAGAGGAGCCGGCCAAGAAGACCGCCGTCGTCGACGGCGCGTGCGTCTTCCACAACCGCGACGGCTTCGCCGCCGGCTCGGGCTGCGCGCTGCACCAGCAGGCGATGCGCGACGGCGTCCACCCGATGGAGTACAAGCCCGAGGTGTGCTGGCAGCTGCCGGTCAAACGCGACTTCACCACCGAGCAGCGCGCCGACGGCACCGAGGTCGACGTCACCCTCATCACCGAGTTCGACCGCGCCTCCTGGGGCCCGGGGGGACACGACTTCGACTGGTGGTGCACCGGCTCCCCGCTGGCGCACACCGCCGCCGAACCGGTCTACAAGTCCTACGCCACCGAACTGACCGAACTGCTCGGCAAGTCCGCCTACGACAAGCTCGCCGAACTGTGCGCCGACCGCGAGGAGCGCGGCCAGACCGCCCCCCACCCGGCCACGGCCCGCCGCCCCGTCCCGCTGGGAGCCCCCACCCGCCCCGACCGGTAGAGCCCACCCTGCGGCAAGCCGCATAGAGCAGTCCCATGCCTCATGCGGCCTGGGACTGTCACGGGATTCGAGAGCCCCTGCGCATGAACCAGAGCGCTGCGCCACCCGGTGCTCACCTTCGAGCACGGCCGCGGATCCCTACGCGACCAGCGTGAACTCGAAGCGACATCAAAGTGAACGTACACCGTCGCGATGCTAGAATCCACCGGCGATCGAGCCCCGTACGGCAAGGATGCGACGACACGATGCGGTTCAATCTCTTCCGGAAGCTGTTCTTCGCTGTAGCGGGCAACGCGCTGTCGGCGTTGGCGGTGGTCGCCGCCCTCGTGCCAACCCTGCGGTGGGCCGGCTTCGCCTTGGCGCTGGCCGCGCTGGGCGTGGTCTGGCGGCAGCACCGCCTCGAGGGCCTCTCCGAATCCCGGGTCGCGCGCGTCGCGGCGGTCATCGCCCTGGTGGCGGCCTCGGTCGGCGCCGCCGGCGCGACGACTGCGCTGCCGATGCTGGCGGCCGGGTCGGTGCTGCTCCTACTGCTGGGCAACGAGCAGCTCCTCCAGATCGCGATCGCGACCCGACACGTGGAGACGGTCAACCTCCCGGTCTCCAGGAGCGGACTCGAACAGTACTTCACGCCCAGGGCCGCTTACGGCACGATCGGAGCGGTGACCCTCGTGCTGGCGGTCGCGGCCGGGGCGCTGGTCTTCGCGGACCTGACCTGGCCCTCGTGGGTCGCGCTGGTCACGGCCCTGGGCCTGTGCGCCGCGCTGGCAGCCGGGACGCTCTCAGCGTGGCGGCGACGCAGGAGCTCGGCGCACTCCGGCGATCCCGCGGTGCACGAGGCGGTGCGGGCGCTGGAGCCGGAGTTCCTCATCCACTTCTCCGGCCCTCCGGGCTCGGAGTACCAGATCAAGATGTGGCTGCCGTACTTCGACCGCCTGGGCGACTCCTACCTGATCGTGCTGAGGGATCGCACTCACCTGGCCCAGGTCCGCGCCTCCACCTCCGCTCCGGTCGCGATCGTCCCGGGGGTCGCCGCGCTCGAACGGCTGCTCGTCCCGAGTGTGAAGGCCGTGTTCTACGTCAACAACAGTATGCAGAACACGCAGCTGGTCCGCTTCGGGCACCTCACGCACGTACAGCTGATGCACGGCGACAGCGACAAGGCCGCCAGCAGCAATCCGGTCGCCGCAATGTACGACCGGGTGTTCGTCGCGGGTCAAGCGGGCATCGACCGCTACCTCCACCACGGCGTCGACATCCCCGAACGAAAGTTCCGCGTCGTCGGCCGCCCACAGCTCCACGGCATCGCCGTCGGACCGAAAAGGCCAGCCGACAACGCGCCAGTCGTGCTGTACACGCCGACCTGGACCGGCATATCCGACAACGTCAACTACTCCTCGCTCCGACTGGGCCAGATCATCGTGTCGGCCCTGCTGGAGCGCGGCGCGGTGGTGCTGCTGCGGGCCCACCCCTACACCCGATACAACCCCGCGTCGGCGCTCCAGCTGGCCGAACTGGAGCGGATGCTGGCCTCCGACACTGAGCGGACGGGCCGGCCGCACCGGTGGGGCACGGCCACCTCCGATGAGATGTCGCTGGTCGACTGCATCAACGCCGCCGATGCGGCCGTGTCCGATATCAGCGGCGCGGCCTCGGACTGGTTGTACTCCGGTAAACCGCTCGCACTCACCGACGTTCACGGGAAGGGACCCGAGTTCGAGACCGAGTTCCCGCTGGCGAAGGCCGCATACCGGATCGGTCCAGACGCGGGCAACATGGCCGCCGTGGTCGAGGAACTGCTCGGCACCGACTCGGCCGCTCCCCGGCGGGAGGAGGTCCGCGCCTATTACCTCGGGTCCACACCCCCCGATCAATGCGTCGCGGTGTTCCTGGACGCCGCCCGCGACTGCTACCGGCCGGACCCCGGCGAGCGGCGGCCTCGGCGAGCGGTCCAGTCCGTCCCATCCCCGACACAAGGTGAACTTCCGTAAACGGGCACATAGATTCAAGGAAGTACGCTGACCAACGCCCGGTGAACTCGTGGTTAAACTGGGCTCTGTCACGGCCGAACGAAAACGTTTGTACGGCGCACTTCATCCCTGCCGGTTCCCAGACCCGCTGGATACAACGACTCCCGAGGAGCAATCTTGCCAACGAAGCCGACCGTCTATGTCGGAATGAGCGCGGACCTCATCCACCCCGGTCATATCAACGTCCTCAGCCGCGCCGCCGAGATCGGCGATATCACGATCGGTCTGCTGACCGACGCGGCGATCGCCAGCTACAAGCGCCTCCCGCACATGACCTTCGAGCAGCGCAAAGCCGTCGTGGAGAACCTCAAAGGCGTGACCAGGGTAATCGCCCAGGAGACACTCGACTACGTGCCCAACCTCAAGCAGGTCAAGCCGGCATTCGTCGTCCACGGCGACGACTGGCAGAGCGGTGTCCAGCAGCAGACCCGGCAGCGCGTGATCGACACCCTCGCCGAGTGGGGCGGCGAGCTGGTTGAGGTGCCCTACACCGAGGGCATCTCCTCCACCCAGCTGAACGAGTCGGTCAAGCAGATCGGCACCACCCCGAACGTGCGCCTCTCGAGGCTACGGCGCCTGATCGACGCCAAGCCGATCGTGCGCGTGCTCGAGGCCCACTCAGGCATCTCGGGCCTGATCATCGAGACCGCCGCCGCCGAGCGGGGCGGCCTCAAGGTTGAGTTCGACGCGATGTGGTCCTCGTCCCTGACCGACTCCACCGCCCGCGGGAAGCCCGACATCGAGGCCGTCGACATCTCCTCGCGACTGGGCACCATCAACGAGCTGTTCGAGGTCACCACCAAGCCGCTGATCTTCGACGGCGACACCGGCGGCAAGCCCGAGCACTTCGCGTTCACCGTCCGCTCACTCGAGCGCACCGGCGTCAGCGCCGTGATCATCGAGGACAAGGAAGGCCTCAAGCGCAACTCCCTGTTCGGCATTGAGGTGGAGCAGACCCAGTCGTCGATCGAGGACTTCTCCCACCGCATCAAGGTCGGCAAGAACGCCCAGGTCACCAACGATTTCATGGTCATCGCCCGCATCGAGAGCCTGATCCTGGAACAGGGTATGGACGATGCCCTGACACGCGCGCAGGCCTACATCGAGGCCGGCGCCGACGGCATCATGATCCACTCCCGCCAGAAGGAATCCGACGAGATCTTCACCTTCTGCGACGAGTACGCGAAGTTCGCCAACCGCAAGCCCTTGATCGTGGTGCCCACCAGTTACCGCCACGTCACCGAGGACGAGCTCATCGACCACGGTGTCAACGTCGTCATCTACGCCAACCACATGATGCGGGCCGCCTACCCCGCAATGTCGAAGGTCGCCCACACCATCCTGGAATCCGGGCGGGCTCTCGAGGTCGACCCGATGATCGCACCCATCAAGGACGCCCTCGCCATCATCCCGGAGAATGCCTCATGATCGACCCCGCACGCTTCGTCGACCAGCTGTCAGACCTGGGCGTACGGATGTACACCGGCGTTCCCGACAGCCTGCTCAAGCAGCTGGGGAGCCACATCATGGCGACGCTGCCGCGCGAGCAGCACGTCATCACCGCCAACGAGGGCGCCGCGGTGGGCCTGGCGATCGGCCACTACATGCGCACCGAGTCGCCGGCAGTGGTCTACCTCCAGAACTCCGGTTTCGGCAACCTGGTCAACCCGGTGCTGTCGCTGGCCGACCCGGACGTCTACGGCATCCCGATGATCGTCGTCGTCGGCTGGCGGGGACGCCCCGGCGTCAAAGACGAGCCGCAGCACGTCAAGCAGGGCCGGGTCCAGGAGGCGCTGCTCGACGCGACCGACCTGCCCTGGGCGGTCCTGCCGAGCGACCCCGAGGCCGCCGAGAAGGCCGTCGCCGAGGCCCACGCCGTGGCCCTCGAGCGCTCCACACCGTACTTCCTGCTGGTCGAGAAGGGCACCTTCGCCGACGGCGAGAAGGTCAAGACCGCCTCGCCGGAACTCCCCAGCCGCGAAGAGGCCCTCATCGCGGCCGCGAAGGCCGTCGGCGACGAGGCCGCGATCGTCTCCACCACCGGTATGCTCAGCCGCGAGCTGTTCGAGTACCGGCAGCGGGAGGAGCTCGACGGCGACCGCGACTTCCTGACCGTCGGCGGCATGGGACACGCCTCCTCGATCGCCCTCGGCGTCGCCAAGGCCGAGGCCGAGCGCGAGACCTGGTGCTTCGACGGCGACGGCGCCCTGCTGATGCACATGGGCTCGCTGGCCGTCATCGCCGACCACGCGCCCGGGACGTACTTCCACATCGTGTTCAACAACGGCGTCCACGACTCGGTCGGCGGCCAGCCGACCTCGATCGGCAAGGTGGACGTCGCGCGGGCCGCGCTGGCCTCGGGCTACCGCTACGCCGCCTCCACCGACGACCTCGACGAGCTGCCGGAGCAGATCGCGAAAATGCGCGAGGCAGGCGGCCCGGCTCTACTGGAACTCCAGGTCAAGCCGGGTAACCGCAAGGACATCGGCCGTCCCACTCGTACGCCCGCCGAGGCCAAGGCCGCGTTCATGAACGCCCTGCGGAAGTAGCGCCGGCATGTCGACCTCAGCCTTTGCCGACCGCGACGTGCGGTTCGGCAGCGGCGCCATCGAGCTCGCCGGCGTCATCGCCGGCGAGCTCGACGCCCGCAGAGTCCTGCTGGTCCGCGGCAAGCGGTCGTTCACCGCCTCCGGAGCCCACCGGCTCCTGCCCGGCCTGGAACAGGTCGCGAAGGTCGAGCAGTGGAGCGACTTCGCGCCCAATACCGACGCGGCCGACCTCGAGGTCGGTCTGCGCCTGGTCGAACGGTTCGATCCGGACCTGATCCTGGCCGTCGGCGGCGGCTCGGCGATGGACATGGCCAAGCTCCTGTGCGCCTACCGCGGCACCGTCGACGGCGAGGCGGTCCGCGAGCGCATCCGGGCCGGTGCGACGGTTGCCCAGCGCTCCACGCGCCTGGTTCTCGCGCCGACAACCAGCGGATCGGGCGCCGAGGCGACCCACTTCGCCGTCGTCTACATCGGAGACCAGAAGTTCTCGATCGCCGGTCCGGAGATGCTGCCCGACACCGTGGTCCTCGACCCGGCGCTGACAGTCTCCGGCTCGCCCTATCAGCGGGCGACCTCCGGCATCGACGCGGTCGCCCAGGCCGTCGAGAGCCTGTGGGCTAAAGCCGCCACTGCGCAGAGCCGGTCCTTCGCGAGAGCGGCACTCCGACTGCTGCTACCGGCGATCGAATCGTTCACGACCGGCCCGGACCTCCGATCGGCCCGTGCGATGTCGCTGGGCGCCCACCTCGCCGGACGCGCGATCGACCTGTCCAAGACCACCGCCGCCCACGCGATGTCCTACGGCATCACCAAGCGGCACGGACTGAGCCACGGCCACGCCGTGGGCGTCACGCTCGGTTCATTCATGGAGGTGCACGCCGACCCCGGACCGGGTCGTCTCCAGGCGGGGCTCGCTCCGGAGACTCACGGCGCGGCCATGAGAGAGATCCTCACGGCGTTCGGCGCAGCCGACGGCGCCGAGGCTCGGGTGCGGTTCGTCGACTTGATGCGGAATCTCGGACTCGAGACCAGCCTGGACAAGGCGGGAGCCGACACGCGAGAGGCCCGCGAGTCGCTCGCGGCCGGGGTCAACGTCGAGCGGCTGGGCAACAATCCGGTTCGCTTCACTACCGGCGAGCTCGCCCAACTGCTCCTCGACATCGACTGAACCGGAGCCGAAGCGGACGGGCCATCGGCCCGTCCGCACTGCTCCTGTCGATGCTCTCTTCAGTAGATCCGCTCGAGCCAGCCATCGTCGCCGACGGCCCGGATCAGCTCTCCGTAGCGCCTCTTCTTGCGCTGGTCACGTTTGTTCACCGCTGCGAGAAGTCCGAAATAGTGCAGGGTGTCGAGGAAGTCCGGGTCGGTGACCTCGACGTTGGGAGCATCGAGACGGGCATCGAAGTACGGGTCCGGCGTACGCCAGTCCCCGTAGTTCTCATCGAGGTAGCGCTCCGGTGGGTCCGGGACGAGCACACTGCGGCCGAGGAACTCGGCTCGGCGCAGCTCGAACGGGTCGTTGGCCCACCTGGTAGCCGTGCCGTCGTGCCAGATACGGCCGTCTTCGCCCTGATAGTGCGGGAAGATGTCGACCATCATGCCGTTGCGGTGGTCCACGCGCAGTCGCTCGGTGTTGAAGTCGAGTCGGCGGACGTCGAACTGCTCGGACTGCTCGAACGCGGCCTGGAGGTCGGCGGCCGAGATCTCGGAGGTGAAGAAGCCGAGGTCGATGTCCTTGTCCCAGCCGATGAACTGGGCATCGCGTACGTGGCCGAGCAGCGTACCCGAAATGAGGAAGGTGCGCACCCCGAGCCGGTCGAACTCCGCGTCGAGAGCTGCCAATGCCACGTCGGCGCGCTGCTCGAAGGCTTCGAGACCAGGACGCGAGACGATCTCGCGAGCCTTTCCGGTCGCGGACTTGCGGATGCGGTTGACGCGGCTGCGGAGCCGCCGAGTCCGCGCGGCTTGGACCAGGATCGCCTTGCGCATCAGGGCCCGGGCCTCGTCGTGCTCCCCGGCGACGCTGGCCGCCCGGGCCACGGTCCGAAGCAGCGGGGTGCGGGCATGGCAGCGCCGAGGGCTCGCCAGCCACAGTTCCCTGATGACCGCGTAGTCCTCACGGCGCTCCATAAGCCCCCATAGCTCGCCCCACAGCCGCTGGTAACCCCATAGTCCGCCGCGCAGGGATTCGGCGAGCACGGTTTCGGCCGCTTCGCGGTCCCCGGAGCGCCGCAGCAACCGCGAAAGCTCCAGGCGGGCTTCGACCAGCCGCTCCCGGTCCTCCTTGTCCTCGGGGAGTTCGTCGGGCATCGGCTCGATCTTCGCGTCCATGCTTCAGCTCCCCTTTGTGAGTGAGTCGGCGAGGTCTTCCAGTCCGGCACGCTCGAGATCCCGGGCGGCGGTATTAGGCTCCCCAGCGCACAGGGCCTTGTACGCCCGCCGCACATAGTGCAGGCGAACGTACTCGGGCCAGGTCGGCTCCATGTTGGGTGCCTCCTCAGTGAATGCGTCGAAGGACGCGTTCGGAGTACGCCAGTCCCCGTAGTTCTCGGTGAGGTAGCGGTCCGCCTCGGCGGGGACCGGCAGCGACCTCCCGTTCATTTCGATGCGGTCGAGTTCGAACGGCTGGTTGCCCCAGCGGACGAACACCGCGTCGTGCCACATCTTGTCGCCGTCACGGTAGAACCGGAACAGGTCGACCGGTGAACCCCCGCGGTGCCGCAGGCCGACCTTCTTGGTCTTCGGGTGGACTTCGTCGAAGTCGAACTTGGGGTGGGTGGCGAACAGCTTCACCAGCTCGTCCTGGTCGTAGTCGTCCTCGAAGATACCGACGTCGATGTCGCCGTCCTCGCTGAGGGGCCGGCCTTCGCGCACGAGACCGAGTGCGGTGCCCGCGGCGAAGAAGTAGCGGATCCCGGTCTGCTCGAGTACCTCGTGCAGATCCTCGATGGCGCTCTGGGCTCCGAGCCCGGCCAGTTTCGTCTCGCCTACGGGCTCTGCGGGTACTCGCTTGTCCCTCATCAGTTCGATGACCTGTCGGTAGAGATCGATCGCTTCGTCGATCTCCCCGGCACGGGCCGCGGCGGTGGAGAGCTGCCGGACCGCGCGCCAGAGGTCCGTGACGTCGTCCGCGGCCGACTCCCACGCCTCGCGGAGCCGGGCGTAGTGTTCCGGCGAGTCGCAGAGCTTCGCGACGCCCCACAGGACGGTCTGAGCCCGCGGCATGCGCCGGATCGCCGCGACCGCGGCCGCGTCCGCCTCGGCGTGCGGAAGCACGCGGTACCCGTACTTCACCGTTCGATACACCGCCGCGGCAGAGGAGGGCTGGAGCAGACGGGCCCGTCGGGCGGCGAGGTACGCCTCCTCGTTCCGGTCGTAATGCGCATGCACGTCCGCATGGAGGTTGTGGAGTTCGGGCTTCTCAGGGAACCGCCGGTCGAGGTCCGCGAGCGCCCGCTCCATGTGCTCGTCGGCCCCGGCCCTGAATGCGGCCCTCGCAGCCACGATCGCCACCGAGAAGTACTTGGTGGAGATCCCGCCCATGGACTCGATCAGATCGACGGTCTCCCTGACGCTGCGGTTCTCGCCGTAGTACCGCAGGCACGCGAACGCGCGGAGGGCACCCGGCGGGAACACATGATAGAGCGGCAGTCGGGTGACGGCCGCGACCACGGCCTTCTTCGGGCTTCGCTGCATGAACTGTCCTTTTTACGCTTGGATGCGGTGTCGCCACCGCGCCGGGCGCCGCGACCTCGGGCGGCCGCTTCCGCTTCCCGCGCGCTGGATGCCGAACCGGGCGGTATCTCAGATCGGTGGCGTCATCCGAACTGTTGATTGGCGTTGCGCAGGTCCTCGGCGAAGTCGATCTCGATCACTTGATGAGCGGAGATGTCGACCGCCTCGAACTTCAGACCGTCCTTCTGGATCGCCGACTCGATCCCGGCCTCGAAGTAGTCCTGCTCGCCCACCTCGTCCAGTCGTGTGGCCAACGTCGCCCGGTCACCGGAGGAGACGTAGTTGATCCCCACCGCCTCACCGAGGGCACCCTCCTCGATCTGCTTGGAGAGCCGGTTGATGTACCCGTCCGCCGCCAGGGTGTACTTGACCTCCTCTTCGGCCACCGACGAGGTATTGACCGAGATGAACGACCGATCCATCGCCACGTGCGGCAACAGGGCATCCAGCACCTGCGGATCGAAGACCACATCTCCGTTCAACCACAGCGTCCCGCCCGGCCCGAGGATGTTGAAGGCCTTCAGCAGGCTCTTGGAGGT
>NZ_JAELXW010000129.1 GCF_016428645.1 Glycomyces salinus
ATCCTCGACTGGAAGCCCTAGCTTCTCAAACAGGCCCTAGCTCTGTCGACCACCGGCAGGACAGCTCTCGACGACGCGCTGACTACGCATCTCAACCCACGATAGCGGCTCCCGGCCTCGGCCGGGAGCCGCTCCCCGCCAGTGTCCCCACTACCCCTCCACCCGAACTAGCCTCGCAGCGCTGCCCCAGCGACCCTGGCTTCCCCCTCATCGGCGTCACGATCACGCTTGAAGGCTCTTCTCCGTTGCCTCTCAACGGATCTCACCCACGATGAAAACGCCTCCTTGTGCACAAGCTGAAACACGCGCCAAGAAAGCTCGAAACCGTGCGAAATCTGTGCATTACCCGTGCCCGCATCGCGCAGAATCAGAACGGCCTCGGTCCCCGAGTGGACCTGAAGGTCAGCGCGCCCCAACCAACGGCTCAGGTGGTTGTGGTCAGCGAAAACTACGGCAATCGAACCGAGAGGAACTGTATGAAGCGTCTGGCGAGGTACGGACTCGCGATGGCAGCCGCCGCGGTCGTCGGCCTCGGCGTTCCCGCAGCGGCCCAAGCTGATGAAATCTACTACATCGGGGCGTATCCCACCGATGCCGAGTGCCAGTACCAACAGGATCTATACGAGGATTACTACGGTGGGTTCGGCTGGTGCGAATCCGACGTGTGGGATGGCCGTACCGTCTGGAAACTGTATCTATACACGTGACTTACAGTCTGCGTTGAAGAATGAAGGAACCTTCTGCTTAATCTGTTGTGCTGCAACAAGAATCACTCGCGGGAGGCTCCTCCACCGAGCATACGAGCATTAGAGAACCTCGCTGAGGTTCTGGGGCAAACGAGACCCCTGCATCGGCCTTCGGGTATCTCCGCCTCTGTTCTGCCGGTGTACCGCCTTGTAGAGACCACCTCTCGCTGCCAAGATGATCCTGATTAGTAGACAGAGGCCGCATCGACTGGAACGGCTACTTCGACTTCGTTCAATTGACGGACGTCCGACTCAACGAAGAACTCATCCTTTGAGGCATCACTATACCAGGTAAGACGCCAACCATACGACTCCTGAATTCTCAATTCTTCGAAGGAGACTCCATGCGCACTTTTTCCCCCCTTCTGACGCCGGACACAGCAGCAGTGCCGGTTTTCTCGTCGCAGGTCCCCGCTGCAGGCGATATCGCCCTAGCATCTGAGAGCGTCGATGCCATCGCGCAATTGCCAGTCGATGTTGGACCTGTCAGCATTGGCACATCATCGTTGTGCCTGGGAGAGCGGCGGTCCGTGGGTGTTGCGTGGGTCGCCCTCGACGGAGACTGCATCACGGTGAACGACCGCTGCGATGACGTGAGTGCGGTCATGGCGCGGGTGAGTATAACGGCCAAATGAGAGGTGAAGTACTGGTACTGTTACAACAGTTCGGCGGTGGGAGTGCACGTACTTCTTCAAGCTTCACGAGACAGAGTATGTTCGCTGCGAGCTCCGGTTCATCCTCCAGCCCCCTCTGTGGCAACCTTTAGTGAGTCATGATCATCTTCTGGTTTAGCCACTGGGCGGGGAAATGGACCGTAGGACCATATGACCGTGTTGACCACCGAGACGTCGAGCCCGCAGACTGGGGCCGTGAGCGATGAGCAGCGCCGGGATCCCGAGGTGCCCGCAAAGGCCAAGCGGCGGACCTTCACCGCCGCGTTCAAGGCGAAGGTCCTCGCCGAATATGAGGCGGCCCCGCAAGGCCCGAAGGGCGCGGTGCTGCGAAAGTACGGCGTTGGCTCCTGGCATATCTCGGATTGGCGG
>NZ_JAELXW010000013.1 GCF_016428645.1 Glycomyces salinus
ACATCATCGTCTACGCAGACCCCTAACCGAACGGCATTGCCCCTAGACGCCGCCGCGAAGCGGCCCAACCGGTTTTGCGGGCGGGTCAGTCGGCTTCGTAGCCGGCCCGGATCAGGTCTTTCAGCGCCTCGGTGTCGACGTCGTCGAGGTACTTGATGTAGAGGCAGCCCTTGCCGGTCGTGTAGGTGCCGAGCCGTTCCAGCAGGTCCCGGTTCTCGATCTCATCGGAACCGTAGCCGTAGCGGCGGATCAGGCCGTACAGCGTCAAGGCGGAGGCGCGGGGCGCGAACCCGACTTTCACGGTGTCGCCCTCGCGGCCGGACTCGTACCGGTAGTGGTAGCTGCCGAAGCCGATGATGTTGCCGGGCCAGATCTCGGGTTCGACTCCGGTGGCCTCGCGCATGATCTCGACCAGCCGCACCGCATCGGCCCGACGGCGCGCCACCTTCACACGACCGACGACGGCCTCGATCTCCTGCTCGGTTGCCATAGCCCGATCCTAGAGCGCACGGTGCGCACGAGCGACGATGTCATCCCGACGGGAAGACGCCTGCTCGGGCCCGGCTACTCGGGGTCGGCCGAGCGGGTGGTCTTCTCCCATTCGCGCCAGGTGGCCATGCGCTGCTCGTGGACGGCCAGGACCATGTCGTAGCCCTGTGAGGCGAGGATGAGCCGCAACGGCGGCTCCTCCGCGTCGACGGCCGCGAACAGGGCCTCGACGCTGTCCTCGGCGGTAGGCCGGGCAAGCTGGTGGCTTGTGTTATTGGTGGCTGGTCGTGCCGATTGATCGAGGTCGTCGGAACCGGCGTCTGTAGATGTTCGGGGGTTCTCGTTGAGAGATTGTTGATTGTGGGATCGTTCACAGGTATGCTGAACCGACTGGTATATCGAGACAAGCCGATATTTCGATAAAGGAGTTCCCATGAGTCGGTTGGCAAGGTTTGTGGTCGTACCGGTGATGGCGCTGGTCGCCACCATGGCCGTGGTCGCGCCGAATGCCAACGCGCAGTCGGCCCGATACGAGGCGGAGGATGCGCCGGCGGTCTGTGACGGCACGATCGAGTCGAATCACTCAGGGTACTCCGGTACCGGGTTCTGCGATACCCCGAACGAGGCCGGGCGGTACTCGCAGTTCACCGTGACCGTCGACAGTGCCGGTGAGGCGACCGTGGAGATCGGGTTCGCCAACGGCTCATCCAGTGGTGCTCGGGGCGCCGAGGTCGTGGTCAACGGCTCCACCGTCACGACCACCTCGTTCGAGGTCACCGGTGGATGGTCGACCTGGGCCACCCAGACCCTCACCGTCCCGCTGGACGAAGGCGACAACACCATCGACCTGGTTGCGACCGGCTCGGGCGGCCTGCCCAACATCGACTACCTCGATCACCTCACGCCCCCGCCGCCCCCGGTCCGATACGAGGCCGAAGACGCGCCGGCGGTCTGTGACGGCACGATCGACACCAACCACCCCGGCTACTCCGGTTCCGGGTTCTGCGATACCCCGAACGAGGCCGGGCGGTACTCGCAGTTCACCGTGACCGTCGACAGTGCCGGTGAGGCGACCGTGGAGATCGGGTTCGCCAACGGCTCATCCAGTGGTGCTCGGGGCGCCGAGGTCGTGGTCAACGGCTCCACCGTCACGACCACCTCGTTCGAGGTCACCGGTGGATGGTCGACCTGGGCCACCCAGACCCTCACCGTCCCGCTGGACGAAGGCGACAACACCATCGACCTGGTTGCGACCGGCTCGGGCGGCCTGCCCAACATCGACTACCTCGATCACCTCACGCCCCCGCCGCCCCCGGTCCGATACGAGGCCGAAGACGCGCCGGCGGTCTGTGACGGCACGATCGACACCAACCACCCCGGCTACTCCGGTTCCGGGTTCTGCGATACCCCGAACGAGGCCGGGCGGTACTCGCAGTTCACCGTGACCGTCGACAGTGCCGGTGAGGCGACCGTGGAGATCGGGTTCGCCAACGGCTCCTCCAGTGGTGCTCGGGGCGCCGAGGTCGTGGTCAACGGCTCCACCGTCACGACCACCTCGTTCGAGGTCACCGGTGGATGGTCGACCTGGAGCACGAAGACGGTGACCGTTCCGCTGGACGAAGGCGACAACACCATCGACCTGGTTGCGACCGGCTCGGGCGGCCTGCCCAACATCGACTACCTCGACCTCACCATGGGAAGCAACCCACCACAGCAGGACGCCCGGCAGATGGAGGACCTCGGTCGTGGGGTGGTGGCCGTGCGCTCCGACGACAGCGTGCTGGTCAGCTGGCGTCTGCTGGGGCTGGACCCGGACGGCATCGGCTTCAACGTGTACCGCTCCACCGGCGGGGGTGACGAGGTCCAGCTGAACTCGTCGGTCCTGACCGGAGCTACCAACTTCATGGACGACACCGCCGACCTGTCCCAGTCGAACACCTACCGGGTGCGGCCGGTGGTCGACGGGGTGGAGCAGGACCCCAGCGGTGCTTTCACGCTGTCGGCCAACCATGCCAGCGAGCCGGTGGTCCGGGTTCCGTTGCGGGACGGCGGTCCGGTGAAGTTCGTCTGGGTCGGTGACCTGGACGGCGACGGCGAGTACGACTACGTGCTGGACCGGCAGGAGACCCCGCAGCGGCTCGAGGCCTACAGCAGCGACGGGCAGTTCCTGTGGGAGGTCAACATGGGCCCGAACAGCACCGACCAGAACAATATCGAAGGCGGCTCGTCCACGATCGACGTCGGCCACAACGACGGGGTCACCGTCTACGACTTCGACAGCGACGGCCAGGCCGAGGTGGCGGTGCGGATCGCCAACGGGGTCCAGTTCGGCAACGGCACCACGTTCAACGAGTTGCCCAGCGACACCCATCAGGCCATCGCGATCCTGGATGGCATGACCGGCGCGCCGCGCGCCACCGCCCCAGTGCCTACCGACTACCTCTCCGACGGGCCTATGTACGCGCGGTTCGGGGTGGGGCACCTCGACGGGACCAACCCCAGCCTGGTGGCATACATGAAGAATCGGATCGGCAACGGGGGCTTCAACCTCATGTACACCGCCTGGCGATTCACCGGCAACTCGCTCACCATGGAGTGGAAGTTCCTGCGCGGCAACCAGAATCTGCCCGACGGGCACAACACCCGAATCATCGACGTGGACGGCGACGGCCGTGACGAGATCGGTGAGATCGGATTCCTGCTCAACGGCGACGGCACCCTGCGCTACTCGCTGGCTCCCCAGGACATCGTGCACGGCGACCGCTGGTTCATCGCCGACATCGACCCCGACCGGCCCGGCCTGGAAGGGTATGGCACCCAGCAGCACCACCCGAACGGAATGCTCGACTACTACTACGACGCCGCCACCGGCGACATGATCTGGCAACACCACAGCAACGACCCGGACGCCGATGTGGGCCGCGGCATGGTCGCCGACATCGACCCCCGTTTCCCCGGCATGGAAACCTGGTCGATCAACGGCGAGATCAACTATGAGAACAGCGAGCCCAATGGTCTCTACAACGCCCCCACCAACGAGTTGGCCGAACCAGACACGACCAAGCAGCCATTTCCACACATGGGTGTGTGGTGGGACGGCGACCCCCTGCGGGAGCTGTACCACGCCGACCCCTTTCCCACGGAGCGCGACCCCAGGATCGAAAAGTGGGACCCGGCCCAGCCCGCCGACCCCTGGGACCTGCCCCGCGTGGTCACGGCGTCCCAGTACGGCGCTGTCACCGCCATGGGCGACAGCGTCTACCCCGCCCTGATCGCCGACATCCACGGCGATTGGCGGGAGGAGGTGGTGCTGCTCAGCCCGGAATTCGACGAACTCATGATCTTCACCACCGACCAGGCGACCGACACCAGGCTGTACACCCTGGCCCACAACCCGGCCTACCGCAACAGCATGACTCTCAAGGGCTACCTGCAATCCGGCAACGTCGACTACTTCCTCGGCGACGGCATGGCCCAGCCGCCACGCCCCGACATCGCCTACGCCGGCTGAGCGGAGAATCAACATCGTGAGCGACTGGTCTGATTCCACCTCGCCGATCACCGGGTGGACGCGGGAGCAGTAGTCGGGCTCCCGATGACCCGCTGCTCGCCGTGCGGGCGTGTGCCTCACCCGGCCACGCCCGCACGGCACCGCGAGGACTGCCAGCGCCTCGGCAAATGCGCGGCGGTCGTCGCCGCGCGGCCGGCAACGCTGGCAGAACCGGGATAAAGCTCGTAGCCGGCCCGGACCAGTTCTTTGAGCACCTCGGTGTCGATGTCGTCGAGGTACTTGATGTAGAGGCAGCCCTTGCCGGTCGTGTAGGTGCCGAGCCGTTCCAGCAGGTCCCGGTTCTCGATTTCCTCGGAACCGTAGCCGTAGCGGCGGATGAGGCAGTACAGCGTCAGGGCCGGGGCGCGGGGCGCGAAGCCGACTTTCACGGTGTCGCCCTCGCGGCCGGACTCGTACCGGTAGTGGTAGCTGCCGAAGCCGATGATGTTGCCGGGCCAGATCTCGGGTTCGACTCCGGTGGCCTCGCGCATGATCTCGACCAGCCGCACCGCATCGGCCCGACGGCGCGCCACCTTCACGCGACCGACGACGGCCTCGATCTCCTGCTCGGTTGCCATTTCCTGATCCTAGAGGGCACGGTGCCCGCTGGAACTGGATCGTGGGGACGAATGAGCGAGCGGTTCGAGGGCTTGCGCGGCCGCCACCCCGGGGCCAGAGCGAGTCTCAATGATGCTGTCAAGCCCTGGCGGGGAATGGTCGGTTGTCCCGCGCCAGTGCCCAGATCACACTGGCTCTGAGACGAGCCAGGGCGCTCAAGTCCATTGCAGGACGCCACCGTCGACAATCTCGGTCTGCGCAGGGTCGTCGAGCCGGTCAACGACATCGGCGAGCATGGCAGCAGTCCCGGCCCAGGTCGTCTCGGAGTAACCCTCCTCGGCCGCCCACTCCATGACGCAGCCGCGCCGCGTACCGTCGCGGAGGTCGACCACGAGCACATTTCCGCCGCTTTCCCAGCAGATCGGGACGGTGGCGGTGCAGAACCCGAACGACGCCTCCCCGGCAATGGTGGCATGTGCGCCGCTTGCGCCGCAGCACTCGCTGTCGGCGAACCGCGAGAGACTCACGAACTGCTCGCGGACGTCGGCGACCGGCGACGGCAAGTAGAACGGGGGGATGGGGAACCCGGCACGGTAATCAGCGTCGGCGATGCCGTCCATCAGCCTCCACCAACCGACCACATCATCTGGCAGCGAACGCCCCACGACCTCGTTGACGAGAGAGATCTCTGCCGCCCCCGCAGCCGGACGCATCGCAGCCCAGGTGACTGGCGCATGCCGTCCCAACCAACCGCCCATCCGCCGCCATGACTCCTCGACCGGAACGCCCATGCCGCGCATGGTATCCGGGCAATTGAACCGACCCCACGGCGAGCGGCGGAGCGTCGGGCGTTGCGGCGGGGGGGGGGGGGGG
>NZ_JAELXW010000130.1 GCF_016428645.1 Glycomyces salinus
GCGTTCAAGGCGAAGGTCCTCGCCGAATATGAGGCGGCCCCGCAAGGCCCGAAGGGCGCGGTGCTGCGAAAGTACGGCGTTGGCTCCTGGCATATCTCGGATTGGCGGCGGGCCCGGCCGGGAGCCGTTCCCTGTCATTCCCCACCACCTGACCCGAACGAGTCTCGCGGCGCTGCCTCAGCCTCCAGTTGTTTCCGCCTCTGTTCTGCCGGTGTTCCGCCTTGCAGAGTCGGATTTTCACTGCCAGGATGACCGTAGTTAGCGGAGAGAGGCCGTCATCTGAAACTGGCACTCTGATTTTGTTCAGATGACTTCTGTCCGATTGAACGAAAGAAACTGTCCTTTTAGGATATTTTACGTTGGGTGCGTTGCCAACCCAAAAAATTCTGAACATCCGATTCAGAGGAGACGAAATGCGCAAGATCTCACGCCTTCTTGCACTGCTCGCAGCAGCAGTGCTGATTCTTTCGTCACAAACGCTCGCTACGGGCGATAGCGCCGCAGCGGATGAGAGTGTCGACGCGGCTGGGTGGTACGATGTCGGACCTGTCAGCATGGGCACGTCAATGACCTGCATGGGGGAACGACAGTCCGTGGGCGATGCGTGGGTCACCCTCCATGGGGACTACGTCACCGTGCGAGACTTCTGCGCTGACGGCCTGTGGGTCATGGCACGGGTGAGTACGGTGGTCAACGGAGAGGTAAAGTACTGGTACTGTCACAACTTCGATGGCGGTGGGAGTGTAAAGGTGTGCAACTTCAACTGGCCTGAAAGGTCCCAGACGAAGACATTGGTCTTCTATGCACAAGATGGAAATCGCAGCTATCGAATGGGAACCATCAAGCACTGGCGGGATGGATGATCGATCTGAATCGCCCCGGCCGTGATGCAGGGTTGGTTACGTGGTGACTTGTGGAGCTGCTGAGGTGGCTGTGGCCCAGTATTGCTGTCCGCCGGAAAGGGCGACCTCGGTGAAGTCGGCGACCCACAGCCGGTGGGGCCGGGTAGCACCGTCCGGTCCTTCACTTCCTGGGGATGCTTCACTGGCATAGTTCGAAACCTTCTCACAGATAGGACCCTCACACATACCGGGGGGATTCAGAATCGATGATCGAAGCGCAACCCTTCAACGGGCAACACCCCGCACCTGTCACCCGTCGGCGCCTGTCGACCAAGGCCACGTTGAGCTGGTTCACCGCGGCCGCGCTGGTCGTCGTCTCTGTTACCGCGGTGCTGATCTGGTGGCAGGCCCGGGATTCGGATTCACTGGCGGCGACGGGCACCGACTGCGTCGAAGACCCGAATCGCATCGTCGATGACGAGGCCGGTCTGGGTTACTGCATCCCGCGGGACTGGGTGCAGGTCTCCGAGGAAGATATGGCGGGAGAGATCTACGCGATCAACTCTTCGGCGGCAGAAGCACCCGGCACGAGCGAATGGGGCGTGAGCGGATGGGTGCGATTCAGTGTTGTCGGAGCGAATGTGGATGCGCTGTCGAACGCCGAGATGATGGTGGCCGCCTTCACCGGAGCCGACTTGGATTCTCCTTCGATCGTGGTTGAGGATGGCGTCATCGACGGGCACGCCGCCACCACGTTCTCCAACTCGCACGCTGACGGGAGCAGCTGGATGATGATGACGGTCATCGAGTTCGACGACCGGTGGGTCGAGGTGTGGGGAGAGGTCGTCGGTGATGACCCGCACCTGATCGAGCAGCTGGAGTCGATCCGTGAATCGATCACAGTCGCATAGCGGCGGGCCGCGGAACCCGGCTGTGCCGTGGCCAGCGATGAGGCCGACCGGCCGGAGTCCTAGAACACGCGCCAGTAGCCGAGGGCGTGGACCCGGTCCTTGGGCAGTCCCAGTTCCTTGCGGGCGAAGGTGGACAGGGCCCTGGTCGTCTTGGTGTCGCAGGTGATCCAGGCGTACGCCTCGGCCGGGTCGTCGATCAGGTCCGGCATGGCCTTGCGCACTTCCCCCACCAGCCTTTCTCCGCCCCGCTCGCGCGGTATGAAGCGCACGTCGTGGCGTTCGGGGTCGGTTCGGAACGGCAGCGTCGTATCGGCTTCGTTCGCCGTCTCGAACCAGACCGTGGCCGGGACCTGCGGCACCGCCTCCAGGAGCGAGTTGATCGCCGGGAGCGCGGCCGCATCGCCCATTACCAGGAGTCTCGGCGGCAGCGGGTCGGGGGCCGCGAAGTGCGAGCCGTAGAGCGTGCCCTCGATCGTCGCCCCCTCCTCGGCCTTCCGCGACCAGTCGCAGGCCGGGCCCTCGTGCAGGGCGAACTCGATGCTGAACGTCCCGGACTCGGGATCGGGGTCGACCAGCGTGTAGCCGCGCTGGTGGGGCTTGCCGCCGTTGTCGAACCACAGCCGCACCCACATCGTCGGGTGCACGCCGGTGATCTTGAGCATGCCGCCGTCGGTGAAGTGCACCCGCCGGTAGTGATCGGCTACCTGCTCGACACCGGTCACCGTGAACACGAAGTCCTTGGCGCGCAGCAGTTTCAGGACCGCGCCCTCCCAGCCGTGACCCATCCGCGTCCCCTCTCCCTCCCAGTGGCTTCCACTGAAGACATGATCTAATCTCAAGTTAGGTTAGACTACCCTAAAAAATGAGAGTAGAGGTGGGATGGACTTCGCCAGCCACCGGGACCAGTGGGGCATCCCGCACCTTCGGGCCCACACCGCGCGCGATCTGGCCTTCGCCCAGGGCTGCAACGCCGCCGCCGACCGCGCCGGGCAACTGCGCGTCGCGCGGCTCCGAGCGCTCGGCCGGTCGGCCTCGCTGCTCGGCCCCGAGCACCTCCCCTGGGACCGGTTCGCCCGGCAGGCCCGTATCGCCGACACCGCCGAGCGCGCCTTCGGCGCCCTGGACGCCGCCACCGCCGCCTGGGTGGCCTCCTACGTCGACGGCGTCAATGCCGCATCCAGAGGCGATACGCCATGGGAGCCTTGGATTCCGCTCGCCGTCTGGTACGCCGAGCACATCATGTTCGGCGCCGGGTTCCCCGCCAAGCTCTGGCGCGAACGCGTCGCCGAGAGCCTCGGCCCGGCCGCGGTCGACCTGTTCTCCACCGACGGACGCCACCGCTCCGGCAGCAACGCCTGGCTCCTGGCCGGCGACCGCACCGCCACCGGATCCCCGATCCTCGCCGGAGACCCCCACCGACTCCTCGAATACCCCAGCATCTACCAGCAGATCCACCTCGCGTGCGACGACTTCGACGTCATCGGCCTGGCCGTCCCCGGCGTCCCCGGCATCGCCCACTTCGGCCACACCGGAACCGCCGCCTGGGGGATCACCAACGCCATGGCCGACTACCAGGACCTCTACATCGAACGACTCCGCCGAGACCATGGCACGGTCGAGGCCCTCGGCCCCGACGGCTGGGAGGCGGCCGAAGCCTGGACCGAGACCGTCGAGGTGGCCGACGGCGAACCGGAGACCGTGGAAGTCGTCGAGACCGCACGCGGACCGGTCGTATACGGCGGCACCGACAGCGCCCGCGCGCTGAGCCTGCGCTGCCCGGCCCGAGTCGAAGCCGACCTCGGCTTCGCCGCCCTGCCGGACCTGCTCCGATCCAAGACCGTCGCCGACATCGACGCCGCGATGGACCGCTGGGTCACCCCCGTCAACGTCGTCCTCGCCGCCGACACCGAAGGCGCCCTGCTGCACCGGGTCGCCGGGCGGGTGCCCGACCGCGACAAGGCGAACCTGGCCGCCCCGGTACCGGCCTGGTCGCCCTGTCACGCCTGGCGCGGACCGCGCACCGCCCCGCGCTCGAAACCCGGCCCGGTCACCGTGTCCGCCAACCAAGGCGACCTGTCGCGGACGTTCGGCGTCGAGTTCGCCCCGCCGCACCGGGCCGAGCGCATCCGCGAACTGCTCGACCTCTCCGAGTCCTGGTCGGCCGAGGCGATGGGCCTGGTCCACACCGACACGCTCACCCGCTCCGCCGGGCCGCTGCTGGCGGTCCTGGCCCGGGTCGACCTCCCGAGCCTGGAGGCGAAGCACCTGCGCAAGCGGCTGCTGGCGTGGGACCGCCGCATGGAGGCCCACTCGGTCGAGGCGGCGCAGTACGCGGCCCTGCGCGCCGCGGTCGTCCGCCGCCTCGCCGAGCACCCCGCGCTCGCGCCGCTGGCCGAGCCCGCCGGGGCCCCCGAGGTCTTCGCCCCGTGGCTCGCGCTCGCGCCCCGCGTCGGCTTCGCGCTCGAACACCTGCTGACCCGCGGCGACCGGCTCCTGCCGACCGACTGCGTCGACCGGGCCGTCCGCGACGCCGCCGAGACCGCGGCCGGGGAGTCCCGTCCCTGGGGCGAGGTCCACCGGCTCGCGCCCTGGCAGGCCGAGACGACGCCGCTGACCTGGCCCGGCATCGCCGGCGACCACGACTGCGTCCTGTCCACCTCCGGTGTTCCCGGACTGACCGAGCGATGCGCCCGCGGCCCGGCCGCCCGCTGGGTCTGGGACCTGTCCGACCGCTCCCGCAGCCGATGGATCGTCCCCTTCGGAGCCGCCGAGGAACCCGACGACCCGCACTCGCGCGACCAGCTTCCCCTCTGGCTCGCCGGCGAACTCGTCCCCGTCGCCGACGACTGGAACCTACTGACCGAGGAGACTCCCATGACCGATCACGCCGTCGCCCCGGCCGACCGCGCCGCCGTCCACGAGCAGAGCATCGACTCCTTCGGAGACGTCCGCATCGTGCCGGTCGATCCCAAGGCCGACATCGACCTCATCTACGGCTGGGTCAGCGAGGAGCGGGCCCGGTTCTGGGGCATGACCTCGCACAGCCGCCGGGAGGTCCTGGAGATCTACGAGTTCCTCGACTCCCTGACCACCCACCACGCCTACCTGGTGCTGCGCGACGACGACCCGGTGGCGCTGTTCCAGACCTACGAGCCCGACGCCGACCCGGTAGGGGAGTACTACGACGTCGAGCCCGGGGACTTCGGGGTCCACCTGCTCGTCGCCCGCCCCGACCGCGCCGGGGCGCAGGCGGGCTTCACCGCCTCGATGGTCGCGGTCCTGTCCGAGTTCGTGTTCAAGGACCCCTCGCACCGCCGCCTGGTCGGCGAACCCGACGCCCGCAACGAGCAGGCCCGCGCGCGCCTGCGCCGGATCGGCTTCACCCTCGGGCCCCAGGTCGACCTGCCCCACAAGCGCGCCCAACTGGCGTTCCTGCGCCGGGAGGACTGGGAGCGCCGCTGAGTCACCAGCAGGTGCCCTCCTCGCCTTCGAGGAGCCGGTCGCGGACCCGCCCGAGGGCATCGGCGATGACCCTCCGCTCCTCGGGGGTGAGCACGTCCACGATCACCTCTCGCACCTTCGCCACGTGCCCGGGGGCGGCCCGCTCCAGGGCCGCCCGGCCCTCGTCGGTCAGCTCGGCCACGATGCCGCGGGTCCAGTCGCAGGGCTTGCGGCGCACCAGCCCCGCCTTCTCAAGCTGGCCGACCTGGTAGGTCAGCCCGCTCTTGGAGTTGATGAGTCGTTCGGCCAGCTCGGTCATGCGCATGGCCCCGCGGGGCGAGTCCGAGAGCGCGGCCATGATCCCGTACTGGAGGTGGGTGAGGCCCGTCTCCTCCTTGAGCTGGAGGTCCAGCTCGCGGTCCACCAGTGTGCCCGCGCCGAGGAACGCGGTCCACATCCGCATCTCCTCCGCGTCGAGCCATCTCGTGTGATCCATGCCTCTACCTTAACGACTTGTTCAAATTTGAACTCAAGTGTAGCTTGATCCGCAGGTTCAAATTTGAACTATGAACGATCGGAGACGACATGGAGACCACTGCGGCCCCCGCGACCATCCGCACCCGCGTCAACATTCCGCTTCACTTCCCTGACGGCTACGAGACCGCCGCCCAGGTCCACACCTTCAACGGCCTGACCGACGGAGCCGAGCACCTGGCCCTCGTGCTGGGAGACCCCGACCCCGCCGAGACGCCGCTGGTGCGCCTCCACTCCGAATGCCTCACCGGAGACGTCTTCGGCTCGGCCCGCTGCGACTGCGGACCCCAGCTGCGCGAGGCGGTCGAGCGCATCTCCGAGCGCGGCGGCATCCTGCTCTACCTGCGCCAAGAGGGCCGGGGGATCGGCCTCTACAACAAGCTCGACGCCTACGCCATCCAGGACTCCGGGCTCGACACCTACGAGGCCAACACCGTCCTCGGCCTGCCCGAGGACGCCCGCGACTACACCGCGGCCGCCCAGATGCTGGCCGCCCTCGGCGTGGACTCCCTGGAACTTCTCACGAACAATCCCGACAAGGTCCGCGGGCTGCGAGACTTGGGCCTGAACGTGACCGGCACCGCCCCGACCGGGGTGTTCGCCACCGGAACCAATCTGCGGTACCTCGAGGCGAAGGTCACGCACACGGGTCATAGCATCGCATTGGCAAGCCTGGCCGCCTGAACGGAAGGGGCACGACATGCGCGCCGTCATCGCCACCGGATTCAACACCGCTCCCAAGCTCGCCGAGCTGGCCGTCCCCGAACCCGGGCCCGGCGAGGTCCTGGTCCGGATCGCGGCCGCCGGGGTCAACCCCTTCGACTGGAAGGTCGTCGAGGGCGCCCTGCGCGGCCAGGTCGAGCACGCCTTCCCGATGATCATGGGCTCGGACGGCGCGGGCGTGGTGGAGCTGGTCGGCTCGGACGTGGACCGCTTCGTCCCCGGCGATCGCGTCTTCGGCCAGTTCATGGACATCGAACGCGGACACGGCTCCTACGCCGAGTACGCCATCGCCCCGGCCGAGGGCAAGCTCGCGCCCGTCCCCCGGAACCTGCCGCTCGACCTCGCCGCAGCGCTGCCCACGGCCGGGGCCGCGGCGCAGACGTTCCTGACCGGCACCGAAGTCAAGGCCGGGCAGACGCTGCTGGTCAACGGCGCCTCCGGGGGCGTCGGCCAGATCGCGGTCCAGCTCGCGGCGGCCAAGGGCGCGCACGTCATCGCCACCGCCCCCTCCGACGTGGTCGAGCTGCTGCGCGAGCTCGGTGCCGAGGAGGTCGTCGACTTCGTCCTGGCGCCCACGGACGAGCAGGTCCGGACCGCCCACCCCGACGGCCTCGACGCGGTCATCGACCTCGTGTCAGGGCCCGAGCAGGCCGAGCAGGTCGCGGCGCTGCTCAAGCCAGGCGGCGTCATCGTCAGCTCGAACACCGCGCTCGACGAGGCGGCCCTCCGCGAGAAGGGCCTGCGCGGGCGCAACATGTACGCCGACGCCAACCCGAGCGTCCTCGAGAACCTGGCCGAGGCGGTCCGCGCCGGCGACCTGAAGGTCCGCATCGACCACCGGGCGAGCCTGTCGCGGGCCGTCAGGGCGCTGGAGCGGATCCGCGCGGGCGAGTCCCGCGGGAAGACCGTCCTGGAGATCCAGGACCTCTGATCAGGCGGCCGCCGGGAGTCCGAAGCGGACCCCGGTGAGCTCCTCGGACAGGTCCCACAGCCGCTTGGCCGTCTCGGGGTCCTTCGCCGCCGCCACCGGCTGGACCGGCTTCGGGTGGCCCTTGAACTCCCGCCTGCCGTCGGGGCCGAAGTACTGGCCGGACTCGGCGTGAGGGTCGGTGGCCGCATACAGCTGGGGCAGGGCGCCCACCTCAGACGACTGCGTGACCAGCGGTGTCACCAGTTTCCCGAGGAGGCGAACCGGTGCGCTGAAGTTGTGGGTCAGGTTCGTGTTGGACAGGCCCGGGTGGGCGATGAGGCTGCGGACGGGGCTGTCGGCCGCGCGCAGCCGCCGGTCCAGTTCGAGGCCGAACAGCATGTTCGCGAACTTCGACTGGCCGTAGTAGCCCGTGGACGAGTACCGGCGCTCGCCGGTCAGGTCGTCGAAGTGGATCTTGCCGTGGCCGTGCGCCAGAGACGAGACTGTGACCACGCGCGGGTCGCGTCCCTGCTCGATCCTCGGCAGCAGCAGCCCGGTGAGCGCGAAGTGCCCCAGGTGGTTGGTGGCGAACTGCGACTCGTGTCCCTGCGGGCTGAGCCTGCGGGGCGGGGCCATGATCCCGGCGTTGTTGATCAGGGTGTCGACCCGGCCGCCGAAGTCGGAGGCGAAAGCGGTCACCGAGTCCAGGTCGAGCAGATCGAGGTGGCGGATCTCGAGGTCGGCGCCGGGATGCGCGTCGGAGATCTCGGCGGCGGCCGCGCGGGCCTTGGCCTCGTTGCGGACGGCCATGACCACGTGCGCGCCTTTGGCGGCGAGCGCCCGCGCGGACGCCAGGCCGAGGCCGTCGCTGGCCCCGGTGATCAGGATGCTGCGCCCGGACTGGTCGGGTATGTCGTCTGCGGTCCATTTTCCGCTCATGATGGCTCCTCGGAGGCCGTATAATGAACTTGGGTTCATCTTCATCATGAACCATAATTCATCTTATGGCAAGTCGGGGAGCGGCATATGATGCTCCGGGGAAGGAGACCGAATGCCAGAACCCAGGCCCAAGCGCGCCGACGCCGTCAAGAACCGAGGGCGCATCCTCGATGCCGCGAACCGGCAGATCATCGTCCGCGGACCCGAGGTCCCCATGGAGGTCATCGCCGCCGACGCCGGCGTGGCCGTAGGCACGCTCTACCGGCATTTCCCCACCAAGAACGAGCTGGTCGCGGCCGTCCTCGACGAGCACTTCCGGGGGATGATCGAGGGCGCCGAGGCGGCGGTCGCGCACGTCGAGGCCGGAGCCGACCCGTACGGCGAGCTGACCGCGTTCGCGCGCATGGTCATGGAGACGGCCGCGAGCAACCACGCGGTCAAGGCCGCGGCGCGGGCGCTGGGCGCCTACGACGAGAAGGAGGAGGACCGCGAACGAGGGCTCCGCGCCATGAACCGCCTCCTCGAAGCGGGCAAGGCCACCGGCGACCTGCGGTCCGACCTGACCGTCGACGACTTCTTCCTGTTCTTCATGACCGTCCCCATCGAGCAGCCGGCACCCGTCCGCGACCGCTGGTTCGAGCTGATGATGGACGGCTTCTGCGCCACCGGGGCCCGCGGGAACACCGCGGCCCCGCCCTTCCGGAAGTGAACGGCGGGGCCCTATTGCGGGAACCGAATCAGGCTGCCGGGGCCTTGGCGTAGACCTCTATCTCGCTGAGGATGATCCAACCGGCGATGTCGTCGCTGTCGGCGGTCATGGCCACCCTGACCGCCTCGGTCGCCGCGTCCACCTCCACGTCGATGACCGGCACGTCCTCGGTGTCGGGCGGGACGTCGACCGGATCGCCCGCGTTCTGCCACTCGCCGTCGGCGTCCAGGTACTGGACCTGCAGGGTGTCGGCGTAGCTGGGGCGCCCGCCGTCGCTCCAGAAGTAGGAGACCACCCGCGTCACGTCCCGCTCCTCGGGGAGGGTGAGCGTGATCGTGTCCTCGGTGTTGAAGTCCGAGGACTTCCAGTTCGACCACGCCTTGTCGTCGAGGACGCCGTTGACCAGACCCTCGGTCGAGTAGCCCGGCTCGGTGAAGGTGGCCTCGGTGGTCACCCCCTCGCCGGTAGCCGCGTTCACCTCGATCGGGTCGGTCACCTCGACCTCCACCGTCGCCGGCAGCTCGGTGCCGTCGACGAGGGTCGCGGTGCCCTCCAAGGTGACCGTGCCGAAGTCGTCGAAGGCGCCCTCGGGCGGGTCCTCCCAAGTGACCGGTACCGACGCCTCGAAGCCGTGGTCGCCGATCGCGGTCACGGTGTCGGGCAGTTCCGGTGTGAAGCCCGGGTAGGTCACCGCCGAGGCCGGAGCGGTCTCGGAGAAGTCGTCGACCGCGACCCACGCGACCGCGTGGTACTCGTTCCCGAGCGCGTCGACCGCGGTCCCGTTGACCTTCACGAGCTTGCCCGGATGCTTCCACCGGCCCTTGCCGGGCACGTCCCATTCCACGTCCAGCTCGCCTCGGGCACCGTCGAGGTAGATCGGGGTCACCGTCTCCGGCAGCTGCGGCGCCGTCCCGGCCACGGTGTAGTCCTCGGTCTTCTCGATGCCCTGCACGGTCTCGTCGACGACCGTCCACAGCTGGTTCGAGCCTGCCGTCGGCGTGTACGTGCCGACCTTCGCCCCGTCCTCGGTGGACTGGTCCCACACGTCCGGCAGGCGTCCGGTGGCGGCGTTGACGAACGTCCAGTCGCCGTCGCCGGTGGTGGACATGACCCACTGCGCCGACTCGCCGGAGTCGCCGGAGGCGTCCTCGACCACCAGATCGCCGCCGTCCATGGCCAGACGTTCCCCGGTTCCGGCGTTGACCACCTCGTAGCGCTCACGGTTGGACACGCCCTCGGTGAGCTTTTCGATCGTCCACAGCTGGTCGGCCGCGGTGGTGTCCGGGGTGCGGATGACCAGGCCGTCGCCCTCGGTCTCGGGGGTCATGGCCTTGCCGCTCTGGACGCCGTTGAGGCGGTAGACGTGGTCCTCCTGGACCAGCGCGGCGTCGTGGGCGATGCCGCGGGCGCCTTCGACGACGAAGGTCGTGACCGACTCGCCGGGCACCGACAGGTCCGCGGTCTTCGACCACGGGTTGATCCACACCGGGTCGCCCTCGACCAGGCCGCCGTCGGCGCTGGTCACGATCGGGGTCACCTTGCCGCCCCACCAGACGCGCCCGAACTTCGAGAGGTCGAGCGTGATGTCGGTCGAGTCCGGGGAGTCGTTGGTGTAGACGACGGTCGCGCCGTCGCCCGAGCCCGGAACCGCCGCGACCGCGGAGGTGTCGTCGACTCCGATCATGTGGTCGCCCGGCTCGATGTAGTGGGTGAAGTTGCGGATCGTGTCGTACTTGGTGTTGGTCTGGATCGGGCAGGTCTCGAGCGTGTCCTCGGCGGTGCAGTCGAACGGGATGTGGATCGAACCCCAGTTGCCGCCGCCCTCCTGCTGCGGGATCGAGTCCTCGATCGGCTGCCAGAACACCCACGCGGACGGCTCCAGCTCGCGCAGGTCGTCGGTGATGCGGTCGGCGATGCCCAGCCCGGTGTCCATGGTCTCGTAGTCGGTGGGGGAGTGGAAGCTGCCCTCGACCTCGCTCATCCACAGGGGCTTGTCGCCGCCCTTGGCGAGGTCGCGGACGCCGGTGCGCCCGCCGGTGCCGTAGGTGTGGACGTTCATCTGGTTGACCACGGCGCGCGCTTCCTCGCTGTAGGCGTTCCAGTTGGTCGTGAAGGTGCCCGGATTGGTCTCGTCCATAGCCGAGATGACCGCCTCCAGGTCGGATTCCGGCAGCCGCTCGGCCAGGGCCTGGATGACCAGTTGCTGGAGCTCGGGCCCGGCGTGCGCCCCCTCCTGGCGCCCGCCGGTCGGCTGGACGCCGTCGGGGCCGAGGGTGGTGCCCCAGTAGGGCGTGTTGGGCTCGTTGAGCGGGTTGACGGTGTCGAACTCGATGCCGTGCTCGGCTTCGAGGTGCTCCATGACGGTGGTCAGGTAGATCGCGAACTCGTCGACGGTGTCGGTGCGGATCTGGTCCTGACTGGAGTCGAAGCCGCCGGAGACGTAACCGGAGACGGTCTGGAAGTACGGCGGCGAGTTGCTGAACGCCTCCCAGTGGGTGACCTCCTCGCTGATCCGGTCGACCCACCAGCGCTGGTTCGCGTCGGCGTCCAGGTTCCAGTGGTCGGGGTTCTCCGGGTCCCACCAGTCCTTGTCCTCGTGGGTGGTGCCCTCCGGCGCGGCCCAGAAATAGGGCATGTTCGCGCCGTCCTTCATGTACTCGGAGTCGATGTTCGGGGCGTTGCCGCCGCCGATGTTGTAGCGCGCGATGTTGAGGTTGAGGCCCTCTTCGCCGAAGACCATCTCGGCGAGCTCCTCGCGGATCTCGTCCGGGTAGCCGCCGGTGGCGTTGGCCATCCACACCAGACTGGTGCCCCAGCCTTCGAACTCGGGGTGCTGGTAGGACGGATCGGGGGTGATGGTGACGCCGGGGCCGGCGGTCTCCTCGGCGGAGACGGGGGCGCCTGCGAGGACCGGCAGTGCTGCGACGGTCAGCGCGGCTCCGGTGGCGGCTGCGGCGAACGCTTGCCCCCGCCGCGGTCTCGGGGATGACATCTTCGTCTCCATTCGTGAGGGAATCCATGGCCCGGGGTCCTCGCCGAGGCCGGTGAGGCGTGAGTGCGGCGGGCCATGACGGGATGTGATCGAGCAATCTCGATGTTTCCACAAGATTCGAAGTTTGTGAACACCCTTTGGATAACCATCTAAAAAACAGCGCCGCCGCGGTCCCGCTCCCATCGCGGGCTCAGTCGAGGTGGAAGGTCGCCTCGCTCCACGCCTGTTCGGTGGAGGCCGTCTCCAGGTAGACCAGGCCGTCCATCCGGCGCAGGTATCGGCCGGGGAAGTTGACCGACTCGAAGGACTCGGCCCCGGAGTCGGCCAGGCCCTGGCGGCGGTGGAAGCTCGCATCCCGGTCGAACAGCGCCGAGCCGTCGCCTTCCTCCACCCAGAACTCGTAGTTCCGATGCCGCAGGTAGTGGCCCGGATAGTTGGCCGACTCCAGCGAGACCGAACCGCCGCCGTCCAGGCCCGGGACGATGCGGAACTGCGAGTCGGCCAGCATGGCCGGGCTGCCGGAGCGCAGCCGGTAGTCGTAGTGGTTCAGGTAGGCGCTCCCGCCGCCGCGCGCGGCGAACCGGTACGGCGTCGGCCCGTCGGCCACCGGGACGCCGAAGTCCGGCGTGCCGTCGGCCCTCCAGTAGAACTTCTGGATCCTGGTGTGCCGGTTCGGGTCGTAGAGCGGTTCGCCGTCGATGTCCCGGTACGGGCGGGCGTGGTAGACCAGGATGTCGCTCTGGCCGTCCTCGGAGACGGTGAAGCAGCTGTGTCCCGGGCCGTACTGTCCGGTGCGGTCGTCGCTGCGCAGCACCGGCTCGGGGTTCTTGGTCCACGAGGCGGGGTCGAGCAGGTTCGCGCTCTGGGAGGCCGTCAGCAGCCCGACCGCGTAGTTGGCGTCGGTGGCGCTGGCCGAGTAGGTCATGAAGATCCGCCCGCCCCGCTTGATCACGTACGCGCCCTCGTTCACGTTGTGGCCGACCCGCTCCCAATCGTGGGTCGGCATGCTGATGCGCACCGGCCGGCTGTCGATCGTCCACGGATCGGCCATGGTCGACAGGTACAGGCTCGTGCCGCTGCCCAGGTCAGGGTCGCTCTGGGCCCAGCACAGGTAGCGTTCGCCGCCGTGGGCGAAGGTGGTCGCGTCCAGCGAGAAGGAGTCCCGAGGGGTCGCGATCCGGCCACGCTCGGTCCAGGTCCCGCTCAGGGGGTTCGCTGCGGTGCACTCCAGGACGTACATGCGGATCGCCCAGATGTCGTCGGCGCGACCGGCGGCGAAGTAGACGTACCACCGGCCGTCGATGCGGTGGACCTCCGGCGCCCAGATGTGGTGGCTCATCTCGCCGCTCGCGTGCTTGTGCCAGATCGTCACCTCCTGGGCGTCGGCCAGGCCCTGAAGGGTGGTCGACCGCCGCATGACGATCCGGTCGTAGGCGGGCACCGAGGCGGTGAAGTAGTAGTACCCGTCGGTGTGCCGCACGATGTGCGGATCGGCCCGCTGCTCGATGAGGGCGTTCTCGTAGCCGACGGGGGCGGCGTGGGCCGGGGAGGCGATGCCGACGCCGGCGCCGATCACGGCCGAGGCCCCGGCGGCCTGGAACAGGCGGCGGCGGCTGAGGGGGGAAGACTGCATCGGACACTCCACATCGTCGAACGCTTTCACACATTCTCGATATAGAATTCACAGATGTCAATAGGACAATGTATAGGTGAGCGAAATGGGCGGCGCCGGCGGCGCCGCCCGACCGGAATCACACCCCTGCGCCTCCGGCCCGCGCGGACGCGTAGCGCTCCGCGACATCTTCCCAGTTCACGACCTCCCACATGGCCTTGACGAAGTCCGGGCGCACGTTCTTGTACTGGAGGTAGTACGCGTGCTCCCAGGCGTCGAAGGCCAGCAGCGGCACCGAGCTCTGCGCCACGTTCCCGTGGTGGTCGTAGACCTGCTCCACGATCAGGCGGCCCGAGAGCGGCTCGTAGGACAGCACGCCCCAGCCCGAGCCCTGCACCAGCGTGGTCGCGGCCGAGAGCTGCCCGTGGAAGCCCTCGAACGACCCGAAGTGCTCGTCGATGGCCGCGGCCAGCTCGCCTTCCGGCCTTCCGCCGCCGTCCGGGCTCATGTTCTGCCAGTACAGGGAGTGCAGCACGTGCCCGGAGACGTTGAAGGCCAACGTTTTCTCCAGGCCCACGATCTGCGAGAAGTCGCCCTTGTCGCGGGCCTCGGCGATGCGCTCCTGGGTGTCGTTGGCGCCCTTGACGTATGCGGCGTGGTGCTTGTCGTGGTGCAGCTCCATGATGTAGCCGTTCAGGTGCGGCTCCAGCGCCCCGTAGTCGTAGGGCAGCTCCGGCAGCGTGTAGACGGTCATCGTGCGCGGTCTCCTTCGCGTCGGGTGTTGTCGCCACTATTTCACAGTTGCAAGTTACTTGCAACAAGGATCGCATGCCGCGCGGGATCCGGGGAGCCGGGGCCGAGCGCCCGTCGTCTAACCGTGTCGTTACCGCATCTCATCGATAGCCGACCGCGCCCGGGTCGTTACGGCCGAACCCCATCGTTGGAGGAAAACCCCGCCCGGCCCGCGGCGAAGACCGAAACCCCTTGCGAGGCAATCCATGAAGAAACTCACCATTCCCACGGCGATCCTGCTCGCCGCCCTGGCCGCCACCGCATGCTCCGACAGCGCCGACACCGGCGGCGCCCAGTCCGAGCCCAATATGGATCAGGCTCCGACCGAACTCGATGGAGGCGGGACCGACGCGCCCGGCGAGGCCCAGGTCGACACCGCCGAACAGCGCGACCTGATCTACACCGCCGAGCTCGAGACGTCGGACCCCGACCCGGTCGGCATCGCCGAGCAGGTCTGGGACACCGCCGACTCCTACGGCGGCTTCGTCACCGCCGACCAGCGGCAGGACCGCGGCGACCAGTCCTGGGCGGAACTGACCGTCCGCATCCCCTCCGAGCACTTCGGCGAGGCCATGGACGAGCTCTCCGGGCTCGCCGAGTCCGAGACCGACCGCGCCATCTCCACCGAGGACGTCACCGGCCAGGCCGTCGACATCGAGGACCGGATCTCCACCAAGAGCGCCAGCCTCGAACGGGTCCGCGAGCTGCTGGACGAGGCCGACTCGGTCGCGGCGATCCTCGACCTCGAAGCCGAACTGGCCGACCGCGAGGCCGAGCTGGCCACGCTCGAATCGCAGCTGGCCGACCTCGAAGAGCGCATCGCGTACTCCACGATCGTCTACACCGTGACCGCGCCCGACGCCGCGCCGAGCGAGGACCCCGGCTACACCGGACCGGAGAACTTCGTCGAAGGGCTCGGCGCCGGCTGGTCCGGCGCGGTGGGAGTGCTGCTGGCGATCTCGGTCGGTCTCGGCCTCCTGCTGCCGTTCGTGCCGCTGCTCGCCCTCGCCCTGGCCGCGGTGTTCGGCCCGATCTGGTATGTGCGGCGCCGCCGCGGCGCCGCCGCACGGCAGGGCTCCTGACCCGGCTTCCGACCGCAGTGTCGCAACGGCCGCTCTCCGCCGAGGGCGGCTGTTCACAGTGATCCCTCCGCGGAGGCGATACCGGACCCGCGAGGGCGACCGCCGAGCGGTCTGACCAGGCACGGCTCGGTCTCTGCCGGAGCCCGCCGGAAAAACGGATTCTTTCTGTCGGACCGTTGACGGAAAAATCCGCATGTCATACGTTCATCGTCATGTCGACGACGACAGGCGTCCACGCCATGGTGCGACGCAACCACGAACTCCGGGTCCTGGCCGTGCTCCGGGCGGCCGGAGCGCTCAGCCGGGCCGAGCTCGCCAAGCGGGTCGGCCTGTCGCGGACCACCCTCTCCGAGATCACGGCGACCCTCCTCGAACGGGGAGCGATCGTCGTGGTCGACACCGATGCCGCGCACCGGCGCGGCAGCGGGCGGCCCGCCGAGCGCCTCGCGCTCGATCCGGCGTCCGGCCAATACCTGGGCGTCGACTTCGGGCACCGCCGGGTCCACGTCGCCGTCGCCGACGCCTCCCACGAGATCGTCACCTCGGGCCTGCGCCGATACGACGACGACACGGACTGGACCACGCGCATCGGTCTCGCCTTCGACCTCGTCGACCGACTCGGCGCCGAGCACGGCCTGCACTTCGGCGCGCTCCAGGCCATCGGCATCGGGGTCCCGGGCCCGTACGCCAAGACCGGCGTGAGCGGCTCGCGCGTCACCTGGAAGCGGCACGGCGCCCCCGACGACATCGACGTCGCCTTCGCGACGCGGTTCCGCGCCCCGGTCATGGTCGACAACAACACCCGGCTCGCGGCGCTCGCCGAGGCCGTCTCCAACCCCGAGGCCGTGAGCGACCTGGTCTACGTCCGCCTGTCGGACGGCGTCGGCGGCGGACTCGTCGTCGCCGGACGCCTGGTCACCGGCGCCCGCGGATTCGCCGGCGAGTTCGGGCACGTGACCGCGGACCCGGCGGGCCCCGAATGCCGCTGCGGCAAGCGCGGCTGCCTCGAGACCGTCGCCTCGGTCCCCGCGATCCTCGCGGCCTGCCGGGAGCGCGGCGTCGACGTCGGGTCGCTCGACGACCTGGCCGACGCGGTCGCCAAGGCCGACCCCGTCGCCGACGCCGTCCTCCGCGACGTCGGATCCGCCCTCGGACGCGTGCTCGGCGCCGCGGCGATGTCGCTCGACCCCGATCAGGTGGTCGTCGGCGGCGAAGTCGTCCACCTCGCGCCCGTCATCCTCGAGCAGACCGCCGCGACCCTCCGATACGAGCTCAACTCCATACCGGCGGCGAGACCGATCGTCCGAGTCGGACGGCTTCGCGACAGCGACGGCGCCTTCGGGGCGCTGACCGCGACCTTCCACCAGTCACCCCTCCTCGCCGAGTACCCCGAACCGGGAGACCGGGCCGAGGCGAGCGAGTCGCAAAGGAGCGCAACTTGAAGACCTCGACAACCGGCCGGGCGCGGAACGGGCCCGACACGGACGCCGACGACGCACCGACCGCCGCGGCGGACTCGCCCGCGGCCGCGCCAGCGAGCCGCCGCCGACCGCCGAAGCGCCTCATCCTGCCGGCCCTCAACGCCGCCTCGATCGTCGCCGGCATATCGATCTGGTGGATCCTCGCGCTGAACGGGTTCCAGTTCCCGACCCCGCCCGAAGTCGTCGCGACGGCGACCGAGCTGTGGCGCGACGGGACACTGCAAGAGGACATCCTCGCGAGCCTGGGGCGCGTGCTCGCCGGATTCCTCCTCGGCTCCGCGGCGGCGATCCCGATCGGATTCCTCATGGGCTGGTACACCGTGGGCCGCGGCCTGTTCGAACCGTGGATCCAGTTCTTCCGCACGATCCCGCCACTGGCCCTGCTGCCGCTGGTCCTGGTGCTCATGGGCATCGGCGAGACGCCCAAGATCTTCGTCATCTTCCTGGCCGCGTTCCTCGCCTGCGTCATCTCCACCTACCAGGGCGTGGTCGGCGTCGACAAGACGCTCATCAACGCGGCCCGGGTGCTCGGCGCGCGCGACGGGATGATCTTCGTCCGGGTCGTCGTCCCCGCCTCGACGCCGTTCATCCTCGTCGGCATGCGAGTCGGCCTCGGATCGGCCTGGGCCACGCTCGTCGCCGCCGAACTCCTGGCGGCCCAGGCCGGACTCGGCTACCGGATGCAGCAGGCCCAGTACTACTACGACATCGCGACCATCTTCGTCGGCATCGTCGCCATCGGCGTCCTCGGCCTGCTGATGGACCGGCTGCTGCTGCTCGCGGAGTCCAAACTCACCGGATGGCAGGAGCGCCGATGAACACCACCGCGACAGGCGGAATCTCCGTCCAGCAGGTCACCAAGACCTTCCAACTCAAGGGCGATGACTTCGTCGCGCTCGACCGGGTCTCCCTCGACATCGCCGACAACGAGTTCGTGACCGTCGTCGGCCCCTCCGGCTGCGGCAAGTCCACCCTCATGAACGTCCTCGCCGGACTCGAGGCGCCGACGTCGGGCCGAGCGCTCGTCGCCGGAGACGACGTGTCCGGACCCGGCCCCGACCGCGGCGTCATCTTCCAGCAGTACGCGCTCTTCCCGTGGCTGACCGTGCGCAAGAACGTCGAGTTCGGACTCAAGGTGGCCGGGCTCGGCCGGGCCGAGCGGCGCGAACGAGCCGAGCGCTTCATCCGCCTCGTCGGACTCGAGCAGTTCGCCGACGCGCTGCCCAAGACGCTCTCGGGCGGCATGAAGCAGCGCTGCGCCATCGCCCGCGCCTACGCGGTCGACCCGTCGATCCTGCTCATGGACGAGCCCTTCGGCGCCCTCGACGCCCTCACCCGCGTCAAGCTCCAAGAGCAGCTCCTCGACACCTGGAGCCGCGAGAAGCGCACGGTTCTTTTCATCACCCACGACGTCGACGAGGCCGTGTTCCTCGCGGGCCGCGTCGTGGTCATGGCGGCCCGTCCCGGCCGGATCTACGACGTGATCGACGTCGACCTGCCCTATCCGCGCACCGAGGAGGTGCGGCTCAGCCCCGAGTTCGGCGACCTCCGCAACCGCGTGTGGCACTCCGTTTACCACCAGACCCCTTCGGAAGGACGATCATGAACATCACTCGAACCTTGGGCGCGGCGGCGGCGGCCGCCGCCCTGGCCCTCTCCGCGGCCGCCTGCGGCGGCGACGCCGACGACGGCGACACCATCGAAGTCCAGTTCGGCTACATCCCCGACTTCAACGGCACCAGCCTGCTCGCGATCGCCGAGGACCAGGGCCTGTGGGAGGAGCACGGCCTCGACGTGACGGCCTCCTCGTTCACCAACGGGCCGCTCCAGATCCAGGCGCTCGGCACCGGCGACCTCGACTTCGGATACATCGGACCCGGCGCGTTCTGGCTCCCGGCCTCCGGCCAGGCCCAGATCGTCGCGATGAACACCCTCGGCCAGGCCGACCGCGTCGTCGCCCAGCCCGGCATCGAGACGATCGAGGACCTGCGCGGCAGGCAGGTCGCCGTGCCCGAGGGGACCTCTGGCGACATGATCCTCACCCTCGCGCTCCAAGAGGCGGGCATGACCAAGGAGGACATCGAGGTCGTGCCGATGGAGCCGTCGGCGATCGTCACCGCCCTGTCCTCCGGGCAGGTCGACGGCGCCGGATTCTGGTACCCGGCGCTGGCGACCGTCCAAGAGCAGGTGCCCGACCTCGTCGAGATCGCCCGGAACAGCGACTTCGAGGACACGGTCGCATTCCCGACCGCGTTCGTCGCCGGCAACGACGTCGTCTCCGGCGAAGAGGAGAAGGTGGACCGGGTGCTGTCGGTGCTCCGCGAGGCCATCGACTACCGGGCCGAGAACATGGACGAGACGATCGAGCTGACCGCCGAGTTCAACGACCTCGACCCGGCCGACGTCGAGACCGACGCCGGCAACGTCCAGGTCCTCTCCCTCGACGAGATCGACCGCCTCACCGAGGACGGCACCGTCGACATGTGGCTGAGCGGCATGGTCGACTACTTCGTCGGCTCCGGTCAGCTCCCCGAGGCGACCGAGCCCGGCGAGTTCTACACCGCCGACCTGTTCCTCTCCGCCGGCGAGGGAGCAGAGTGACCGACGCAGCGCACCGGGCCGCCACCGGGCCGACCAACGTCCTGTTCCTCATGACCGACCAGCACCGCGCGGACACGCTCGGGGCCTACGGGAACCCGCACGCGGCCACGCCGGTCCTCGACGAACTGGCCCGCACCGGCACCCGCTTCGACCGGTGGTACACGCCGACGGCGATCTGCACCCCGGCGCGGGCCAGCCTCCTCACCGGTCAGGCGCCGTTCCGCCACCGCGTGCTCGCCAACCACGAGCGCAACGTCGGCTACCGCGAGGACCTCGCCGACGGCACGTTCACGTTCGTCGAGGCGCTGCGCGAGGCCGGATACAACACCGGGCTCGTCGGCAAGTGGCACGCCGGAACGGAGAAGGCCGCCGCCGACTTCGGATTCGACGGGCCCGACCTGCCCGGCTGGCACAACCCGGTCGAGAACGAGGACTACCTGAAATACCTGGCCGACAACGACCTGCCGCCGTACGAGATCTCGGACCGCGTCCGCGGCACGCTGCCGAACGGCGGGCCCGGCAACCTGCTGGCCGCCCGGCTCCACCAGCCGGTCGAGGCGACGTTCGAGCACTACCTGGCGACGCGGACCATCGAGCTGCTCGAGCGGTACGCCGACGAGTACCGGTCGGGGGAGCGGCCGTTCTTCCTGGAACTGAGCTTCTTCGGGCCGCACCTGCCGTACATCGTCCCCGACGAGTACTTCGACCTGGTCGACCCCGCCGACGTCGAACTGCCGGGGTCGATCGCCGAGACCTTCGCGAACAAGCCGCCCGTGCAGCGCAACTACAGCGCCCACTGGACGTTCGACACCATGCCGATCGAGGTCACGCGCAAGCTCATCGCCGTGTACTGGGGCTATGTGGCGCTCGTCGACCGGCAGATCGGCCGCGTCATGGAGGCGCTGGAGCGGCTCGGCCTGGCCCGCGACACGGCCGTGTTCTTCACCTGCGACCACGGGGAGTTCACCGGCGCCCACCGCCTGCACGACAAGGGTCCGGCGATGTACGAGGACATCTACCGCACCCCCGGGCTCCTGCGGATTCCGGGCGGCCCGGCGGGCCAGGTGCGCACCGAGTTCGTGAGCCTCCTCGACTGCACCGCGACGATCCTCGAACTGGCCGGACTCGACCCGGCCCCGGCGGTGGACTCGCGCAGCCTGCTGCCGCTTGCCCGCGGGCGCGACGCGGCGTGGGAGGAGGACATCGTCTGCGAGTTCCACGGGCACCACTTCCCGTACCCGCAGCGGATGCTCCGGGAGGACCGGTACAAGCTCGTGGTCAACCCCGACTCCGTCAACGAGCTGTACGACCTGCACGCCGATCCCGACGAGCTCGTGAACGTCCACGAGCATCCCGAGATGGACGGGGTCCGGCGGCGGATGACGCGACGGCTCTACGAGGTGCTGCGGGATCGCGGCGACAACTTCTACCACTGGATGACGACCATGTACGACGTCGGGCAGGTCGACTACGACCCGACCCAGTCAGGGCTGGACGAGACCACCTACCAGGACGGAGGCCCCTTGTGAGCAGGCGGCCCAACATCGTCCTGATCCTCACCGACGACCACGCGGCGCACGCGATCGGCGCCTACGGGTCGGTGGTGAACACGACGCCCCGCATCGACGCGATCGGCGCCTCCGGCTGGCGGCTCGACCGCTGCTACGTGACGAACTCGCTGTGCTCGCCGAGCCGGGCGTCGATCCTGACCGGGACGTACTCGCACGTCAACGGGGTGACGACGCTGGAGACGCCGATCGACTCAAGCCAGCCGACGTTCGTGTCCCAGCTCCGCGAGGCCGGGTACCGGACGGCGATCGTCGGCAAGTGGCACATGGGCGACGGCGACGGGCACGACCCGCAGGGCTTCGACTACTGGGACGTGCTCATCGGGCAGGGGGAGTACCACGACCCGACGTTCCTGTCCCCGTCCGGTCGGCGGACCGAACCGGGCTACGCGACCGACGTCATCACCGACCTGGCGCTGCGCTGGGCCGACTCGCTCCCCGGCGACGACCCGTGGTGCCTGCTGATCTGCCACAAGGCCCCGCACCGGCCGTGGGAGCCCGACGCGGCGCACGCCGAGATGTACTCCGAACCCATACCCGTGCCGGCGACGTTCGCCGACGACCACGCGACGCGCACGTCCTCGGCGCGTCGGGCGGCGATGCGGATCGCCGAGCACCTGAACGCCGAGGACCTCAAGGTCGACCCGCCACCGGGCCTGTCCTATGAGGATCTGTCGCTGTGGAAGTACCAGCGGTACATGGAGGACTACCTGCGCTGCGTGGCCTCGGTCGACGACAACGTCGGCCGCGTCGTGGACTGGCTCGACGAGCGCGGCGTCCGCGACGACACGCTGCTGATGTACTCCTCGGACCAGGGCTTCTTCCTGGGCGACCACGGCTGGTTCGACAAGCGGTTCATGTACGAGGAATCGATCCGCATGCCGTTCCTCCTGTCGTGCCCGAGCCGGCTCCCGGCGGGGAGGACCTACGACGGGATCGTGACGAACGTCGATCTCGCCCGCACGATCCTCGATGCGGCGGGCGCGCCCGCGCACCCGCGCATGCAGGGCCGCTCGTTCTGGCCGGACCTGACCGGCCGGGAGCCCGAATCGCCCGCCGAAGGCTTCTACTACCGGTACTGGGAACACGACGACGGCTTCCACAAGGCGCCCGCGCACTACGGGTACCGGGACCGCCGCTACAAGATCATCTATTTCTACAACGACGGCCTGGACCTCGCGGGGACCGGCCCCTTCACCTACCCCGGCGAATGGGAGCTGTACGACCTCGAGCGCGACCCCGACGAGCTGCGCAACGTCGCGGACCACCCGGACTACGCCGAGGTCCGAACCCGGCTGGAGGCCGAGCTGTGGCGGGCGCAGGCCGCCGCCGGGGACCGGCCGCATCCCGGCCAGCCCGTACCGGCGGGCGTGCGGGAACATGCCCCGGCAGGGGAGATCGCGCGGTGAGCACCGGCGGGATGGGAGCATCGTGGAGATGACGGAGGCGCGGACGCCCGCCGCAGACCTGGTGCGAATCGAGGGCCGCACATTCCGCATGGGCTCGGACCGGTTCTACTCCGAGGAGGGCCCGGTGGTCGAGGCGACGGCGGGGACGTTCGAGATCTGCCGGTACGCGGTGACCAACCGCCAGTTCGCCGAGTTCGCGGCGGCCACGGGCTACCTGACGGTCGCCGAGCGCGAGCTGGACCCCGCCGACTTCCCCGGGGCGGACCCGGCGGGCCTCGAACCGGGCTCGCTGGTGTTCACTCCCACCGACGGTCCCGTCGACCTGCGAGACTGGCGCCAGTGGTGGCGCTGGGTGCCCGGTGCGAGCTGGCGGCGCCCGCGCGGCCCCGGTTCCTCGATCGAAGGGCTCGACGATCACCCGGTGGTGCAGGTGTCGCTTGAAGACGCCGATGCCTACGCGCGGTGGGCGGGACTGCGACTGCCTACCGAGGTCGAATGGGAACTCGCCGCCCGAGGCGGCCTCGACGACGCCACCTTCGCCTGGGGCGAGGAGCCGAACGACGGCACCCGGGCCAACACCTGGCAGGGCCGCTTCCCCTACCTCAACACCGGCGCGGGCCCATCCGGATGGGAAGGTACCGCCCCGGTGGGGTCGCTCCCGCCCAACGGCTTCGGGCTCCACGAAATGACCGGCAACGTGTGGGAGTGGACCGCCGACGAGTGGACCGACGACCACCGGGGCCGCGCCGAGGCGGCCACCCCACCCGAGCCTTCCTGCGGATGCGGCCCGAACACGGCCGCGCGGCCCCATGAGTCGGCGACGGCGCCCCGGGTCCTCAAGGGCGGCTCGCACCTGTGCGCGCCCGAGTACTGCCTGCGCTACCGTCCGGCCGCCCGGTCGCCCCAGACCCCCGACTCGGCGACGACCCACATCGGCTTTCGATGCGCCCGATGACCGGTGAGGTGCGGCGGCGCCACGGCCCCACCGCACCTCAGGGCTCCTAGGGCCTGTTTGAGAAGCTAGGGCTTCCAGTCGAGGAT
>NZ_JAELXW010000131.1 GCF_016428645.1 Glycomyces salinus
TCGTCCACCACGAGGGCCACGAACCGGCCCCCGCCGACATGGCAGCCGCACACGCCACCGGCCCCGGCGGGTGCGGGTGCGCCGACTGGCGCACCGACACCGACCTCGACACCGACTTCGCCACCGACGCCGCGAACCTCTTCCCGACCGGCCTCTACCCCGACGAATGGGCCGAAACACTCAAAGACGACCTCAACCGCGCCGCCGAACAGCACGAGACCGACGCTGCCTGGGCCGCCGCGAAGACCGCACGCGCCCAAGCACGAACACGCTTCACCACCGAGCAAGCCACGGCCACCAATAGGACCACCGGCCCGGACACCCGAACCAGAACATCGGCACCGGCCCTCGTCCCTGAATCCGAACCGGACTCCGAAACCAGACCGGCCGGGACCGCAACCAGTCCCAACTCCGACCCCGGACCGCCCCCGTTCTTACCCCGCCCGCCGCGGGCAGCACCTGCGGCGGGGGAAGCGCACCACACGCAGCGCCACCCGAACCCACCGAGGGGTTCGGGCCCTCGCCATGCCCGCCTTCAATGAACATCAGGGGACACGGGTCGCCGGAGCCTTGAACCGATCAGACCGAGGCCCGCACCCCCGTCCACCACCATTCCCCGACTCACTGTCGCTACCCGCCTGAACCGCAACCCGATCCGAACCGACAGCCAGACACCGACCCCGGCCATCCCCCACCTCACCGTCACTGCCCGGTTGAACCCCGACCCGAACCATCCCGCCAGCCACACACCGCCCCCGACCCACCACCCAGCCCACCGTCGCCGCCCGGTCGAACCCCGACCCCACTCGGCCCGACCGCCGACCACCGGCCCCGACCCACCACACACGTCCTTGTCGCTGCCAGGTCGAACCCCGAACCCACCCGGCCCGACAGCCAGATGCCGACCTCGACACGCCACTCAGCTCTTCGTCGCCGACCGATTGAACCCGTCCCGGGAGCGGGTGACATCGCCCTACGACTCCCGGTCCGGCCGGGTTCGTTCGATTTCCGTCCGGTCAGGTATCGCGCCTGCTCCTGTCCATCTGGGGCGGCACTTCCGCCGGATCGGATGGTTCCGGCACCCCTCCTCGTTGCGTCGCCAGCCAGAACTGGCCGGCGATGGCGAGCAGGTAGATCGAGGTCGAGGCGAAGCCCACCAGCGGCCACACCATCACGCCGCTCACCAGGTGCGTCAAGCCGGTGACCAGCCCGATGCTGAGACCCACCGACGGGAGGTGGATGCCTCCCCATACCCGGACCGCGCCTCGCCCCCGTGGCGAGAGCACGCCGTTGATGCCTCCCGACGCGAACGCGCCAACCACACCGAATCCCATCACCGCCCCGGTCAGTAGCAGGAGCGCCTCCGTAGTCGATGGGAAAGTCCCGGCCGCGTGGGTGGTGATCGCTCCGGTCGTCCAGATCGTCAGGGTGTAGCCGTAGGGGGCGGCGCTGTTGGCCACGACGGCCCGCAGATGTCTTCGATAAGCGCCTTCAGCCATGCGGGTCAAGTTATAGGGATTCCGGAGGCGAAAGGCCGCGACAGTGCGCACGGGTGACTTTTCGCGGTGTGATGACCCCTGCTCGCGACCGTGCGGACCGCTGCCGGAGGATGGGGGAGATTCGGATCCCGGGGTCAGAACAGGGCGGCGCGGGCTCGGAGGATCGCCGCTTCTATGCGGGCGTGCTGGTCCTCGGTGAGGCGGTCGGCCTGGTCGAGCAAGTCGAGCCCGATGACTTGGAGCTGATCGGGCAGGTGCGGGTCGTTCGGCAGGCGGGGCACCTCGCGCTTCGGTTCGCCCTCGGCCTCGGCGCAGACGTCGGCGAGGTCCTGGACGAGCGCGTGCATGGCATCGGCGAGCCCGGCCCGGGAAGACCAGCGAGCGGACGACCAGTGGCGCGTGCCTTCGACGACGCGCCCGATCGCCCGCTCGAGAGTCCGGTCCAACTCGGCTCCGCTACTCGTTGAAGTAGGACAGGAGCCGCAGCAGGTTCCAGTACAGGAAGATGAGCCCGGCGGTGAGGCCGAAGGCCCCGGCCCAGGCGTACTTCTTCGGGGCGCCGGCGGCCGCGGACTGCTCGATCATGTCGAAGTCGAGGATGAACGAGAAGGCCGCCCACAGGGTGATGCCGATGGCGATGATCCACTGGAGCATCGACGCCGACTCGCCGGGACCGGCGAACAGGCCCATGTCGAAGCCGACCATGCCCGCGATGAAGTTGACCATAATCAGGCCGAAGATGCCGAAGCCGGCGCCGACGATGACCTTGGTGAACATCGGCGAGTTCCGGATGATGCGGAACTTGTAGAGCGCGAGCATGCCACCGAAGACCAGGACTGTCGCGATCAGGGCGTTGACGGCGATGCCGGGCTGGAACGCCTCGAAGGCGGCACTGACGCCGCCGAGCAGCAGGCCCTGTCCGATCGCGTACACGAAGGCCACGATCGGGTTGGTCACCGGGCGGAACATCGAGAAGAGGATGACGCCGAGACCGACGAGGGCGCCGACGGTGCCCAGGGTCATGGCGGTGTTGAACGCACCCTGGTCGGCGATCACCGGGTTGCCGACGGCGTCGGTCGTGAAAGCGTCGGAGACCATCGAGAAGGTCACCATCGCCGCGACGAAAGTGGCCGCGACGAGTGCGACGGTGCGAACGATGACGTCGTCGATGCGCATCGTCTCGACGCGGGGCGCCTGAGTCATCTGCCCGTACTGTCCGTAGGCGGCACCCATGTGCTGCTGTTCGGCGTACTGGCTCTGCATCATGCGCCCGAGGGATGAGTTTCTGCTCTGCATTCTCATGCTTGCGGTCCTCCGATATATGTCAGGGCATCCCAAGACTATCCGGTCCCCGCTCGATTGCGAGCGAGTGGAGGGGGAACCCGGTTCCCCCTCCCATTCGAATCCTCTGATGCGGTCCTAGACGACGTCGACTCGCCCGAGTCCGGGGGCCTCGACCGGGTCGTCGGCGGTCGAGTTCTCGGCGAACCACGCCTCGAGGCCGACCAGGTCGACCTCGCCGAAGAGGCGGTTCTCACCTTCGGCGAGGACGTAGAACGAGTCGCCGCCGTCGGCCAGGAACGAGTTGACCGTGACCCGGTAGGTCCGGTCCATCGCGATCGGTTCGCCGTTGAGTTCCAGCGAGTCGGCCACGATCTGGTCGGTGCCCGAGAGGCTGGTGTCCCAGGTGTAGGTGAAGCCCTCCGAGACCTGGAGGAACAGGGTCGAGTCGCGGTCCTCGCTCGGCAGCTGCTGCTGGAGCAGGGTGAGGATCTGCTCGCCGGTCAGGTCCATCGTGACCAGGTAGTTGTTGAACGGCTGGACGCTGTAGAGCTCGGCGTAGGAGACCACGCCCGTCTCGCCCTGGTCGTAGAGCAGGTCGGCTCTGACGCCGCCGGGGTTCATGAACGCGATGTCGGCCCCGCCCAGGTCGGGATCGGAGGTCCGGGCGAGCTGGGCGTCGGCGATGAGGCTGCCGAGCGCGAACTCCTCGGCGCGGGTCTCGCCGCGGGTGATGTCCTCGGCGATGTAGCCGACGGTGCGGTCGCCGATCTCCTCGACTTCGTCCGCGTACTGGTCGATGAGGTCGGACTGGGTCTGGTCGGCCTCGACGTCGCGGGTGACGACGGTGTTGGAGCCGGTCACCGAGGAGCGGACGATGTCCTTGGTGCGACGGTCGTAGGTGGCGTCGATCTCGGTGAACACGCGGCCGTAGGAGGAGGCGGAGGTGACCATGCGCGGATGGCCCGCCGGGTCGGGGACCGAGCAGACGTACTCCTGGTGCGTGTGGCCGGTGACGATCATGTCGACCTCGGGGCTCATGTCCTCGGCGATGTCCACGATGGGCCCGGACATGCCGATGCCGGATCCGTCGAGGGACTCGCACTCGTGCCCGGAGTCCTCCTCGACCGGGTATCCGCCCTCGTGCAGGAGGACCACGATCGACTCCACGCCCTGGGAGGTGAGCTCGTCGGCGTAGCGTTCGGCGGTCTCGACCTCGTCGAGGAACTCGATGCCCTCGATGCCGGACTTGGCGACGATGTCGCCGGTGCCCTCCAGGGTCATGCCGATGAAGCCGACCTTGACGCCGCCGCGGAACTTCTTGATCCAGTACGGGTCGAGGACCGGTTCGCCGGTCTCCTCGTCGACGACGTTCGCGCCCAGGTAGGGGAAGTCGGCCCCGGCGTAGTCGTTCTCGCCCTCGATGTGGCGCTGGAGGTCGTCGATGCCCTTGTCGAATTCGTGGTTGCCGACGCTGGAGACCTCGACGCCCATGGCGTTCAGGGACTCGATGGTCGGCTCGTCGCCGAAGGCGGCCGAGAGGAAGGGGCTGGCGCCGATGAGGTCGCCGGCGGCGACGGTGGTCGAGAAGCGCTCGCCCTCGCGGGCCTGGTCGAGGTGGGTGGCGAGGTATTCGGCTCCGCCCGCGGGGACCTCTTCGCCGTCCAGTTCGTAGGTGAGGCCGTCGCCGGCCTCGATGTTGCCGTGGAAGTCGTTGAGGGCCAGCAGTTGCAGGTCGACCTCGCGGCCGTGGCCGGGGCCGGGTGGCCAGCCTTCGCCCGGCCAACCGGGGCCGGGGAACCAGGACCAGGCGCCGACGGCGAGCGTGGTCACTGTGAGGCCCGCCGTCAGGGCGGCCAGATGGCGTTTGCGTCTCATGTTCGGTTCGCACTCCTGGGCAGTTCGACGGCCCGCAAGACCTCTCACCGAAGCTCGCGAGGCGTGGAAGGGTCGGGGTCAGGTAAGGAAGGACGGGCATGCCGCCCCGACTGTGATCCAATCATGGGACCATTTCTTGCGCAACAATGCCGAATAACGGCTTGGCAAAGGGCGGATAAAAGCAGGGCGACAGGGGACCCGGGCTGCGGGAAGGCGGCTCTGCAGCTTTCCCGCAGCCCGGGTCCCCTGCCTAGGCGTCCTCGTTCCGTTCCTTGATGCGCCGCATGACCTGCGAGGCCATGTCCTTCATGGCGTCGACGTGGTCCTGGGTCCACTCCTCGTGCGGCTTGTCGTCGATCGCCCAGACCGTGCCGATGGTCTTGCCCTCGTCGTCGACCAGCGGCGCGCCGATGTAGGCGCGGATGCCGAGCTTGTCGACCACCGGGTTGGAGGCGAACCTGGGGTAGTCCAGCGTGTTGGTCAGCGCCATGGCCTTCTCGCGGGCCACGACGTGGACGCAGTAGCCGTGGTCGGCGTCCATCTCCCGGCCGATGGGGGCGTCGGGCCCGTCGACCGGGTCGGTGCCCGGGCCGTAGATGCCGGCGAAGAACTGGTGCTGGCCCTCGCCCACCACGTTCACGCCCGACCACGAGGCCCCGGTGATGTCCAGGATGCGCTTGGCGAACTCGTCGTACTCGGGGTCGGCCTCGGGCAGGAAGCCGAGCCTCTGCTGGCGCTCGACGCGCTTGCTGCCGTCGGGATCGTCGGGGGTGATGGTGAGGCGGAACTCGTGCTCTAGATCGACCATTCTGATCTCCTAACTAGACGGACGCCGAGGCGGCCGAAATCAGGTGCCGGGTCAGGGTGACCAGCACCAGGGTGGCTGAGCGGGGATCGCGCGCGTCGCAGGTGACGATCGGGACCTCCGGCCCCAGATCGAGGGCTGCGCGGACCTCTTCGGGCTCGTAGCGGTAGGCGTCCTCGAACTCGTTGACCGCGACGATGAACGGGACGCCGCGGCGCTCGAAGAAGTCCAGGGACGGGAAGCAGTCCTCGAGCCTGCGGGTGTCGGCCAGCACGACCGCGCCGAAGGCGCCCTCGGACAGTTCGTTCCACATGAACCAGAACCGGTCCTGGCCGGGGGTGCCGAACAGGTACAGGATGTACTCCGCGTCGAGGGTGATCCGGCCGAAGTCGAGGGCGACGGTGGTGGTGCGCTTGTCGCCCACGCCGGTCAGGTCGTCGGTGCCGATCGAGGCCGTCGTGATGGTCTCCTCGGTGCTCAGCGGATCGATCTCGGAGACCGACCCGACGAAGGTCGTCTTCCCGGCCCCGAATCCGCCCGCCACGAGCAGCTTGATCGCGTCGGGCATCGCTCGGGGAGGCTCGGGGTCGCCGTTGTGGGCCATTGAGGAGTGCCTCCTTCAGAGTCGCCGCTGGAGGCCGATGAGCAGCGCCTCCAGTACGGCCTGATCGGTGGAGTCGACGGCGGGGCTCGGCGAGTGCGTGGACACCGCGCCGCATTCGACGAGGTCGGACAGCAGGACCTTGACGACCATGGCGGGCAGCCGCATGTGGGCGGCCAGCTCGGCGACCGAGATCGGGTTCCCGCACAGCATCAGCACCTCGGCCTGCTCGGCCTCCAGCTGCGAGAGCGGCACGCGGCCGGTGGTGCAGACCAGCGACAGCAGGTCGAGCGGAGTGGTCGGGGCGGTGCGGCCCCGGCTGGCCATGTAGGGGCGGACCAGCGGACCGGCGTCGTCGTCCATCAGCGGCGGGTCGTCGTAGTCCATCAGCCCACCGGCTTCCCTTCGGCTGACGCGGGGCCGCGCAGCGGGGTTTCGAGGCTGGACTGCACGCTCTTGACCAGGATCGACATCTCGAAGCCGACCAGTCCGGCGTCGGCCTCCCGGCCGGTGACCACGGCCAGGACCGCGCCCGTGCCGGCGGTGGAGACGAACAGGAACGTGTCGTCGAGCTCGGCGACGACCTGCCTGACCCCCGGTTTGGCGCCCAGGTTCGCCCCGGCCGTGCGCGCCAGCGAGAACAGGCCCGAGGCGATCGCCGAGAGCTGGTCGGCCTGGTCGGCGTCGAGCCCGCTGTACGCCTTCTTGATGCCGTCTGCCGACAGCAGGAGCGCGCTGCGGGCGCCGGGGACCTTCTCGATCAGTCCGTCGAGCAGCCAGCTGAGATCCGATGTCGGCGGTGCCGCCTCTTCGCCTGCCATTAGGCGTCCTCCTCTTCGTACGGCGTTGTGTCGCTGTCGGGCCCGAGGGCCGGATCGGTCCGGCCCTCACCCCGGCGCCGCCCCCGCTGGAATGCCTGCATCAGGCCGGGGTCGTGGGCGGCATCGGAGCCGGGCTCAGGGGTGCCTGACGCGTCGCGCAATTGGGGGGCCAGGTGGGTCTGCTTGTCGCGCTTGGGAAGAGGAGGCCGGGCCCCGGCGGTGGGGTGGGGCCGCGAGGCCGGCGCGGTGCCGTTCAACCGGACCGAGGGCAGCTGGGGCGCGGCCGGTTCGGGGCGGACCGGCGGGGCCGGCTGCGGCGGTGCCGCCTGGGGTCCGGTGCCGACCGGGGCCGGAGCCCGCTGGTCGGGCGCGGCCGGCGGCGGGTCGGCCGGGCGCGGGGCCTCGACGGCGGGGCGCCGCGCAGGCGCCTCGACCTCGGCCGGGGCCGGGGTGCCCTCGCCGAGCAGGTCCTCGCCGATGATGACGACCGCCTGGGTGCCGCCGAAGATGTTCGACTGGAGCCGCACGACCAGGTTGTGGCGGTCGGCCAGGGAGGACACGACGTAGAGCCCGATGCGGCCGTCGGCCAGCAGCTCGTCGAGGTCGATCCTGACCGGTTCGGCGAACATCCGGTTGTAGCGGTCGCGCTCCTCCTGGACCATGCCCAGGCCGCGGTCCTCGACCTCGACGGCCAGCCCGGTGCGGACCCTGGCGACGCGGATGAAGACCTCGGTCTCGGGGGCCGAGAAGACCGTGGCGTTCTCGATCAGCTCGGCGACCAGGTGGATGAAGTCGGCCGCGGCGTGGCCCTTGATGCGGCCCTCGATGGGGCGCACCAGCTTCACCCGCGCGTAGTGCTCGACCTCGGCGACCGCCGAGCGGAGCGCCTCGTAGACGTTGACCGGGCGGGACCACAGCCGGTGCGAGGGGCCGCCGCCGAGGACGGCCAGGTTCTCGGCGTGCCGGCGGACCCGCGTGGCCAGGTGATCGACCGAGAACAGGCTCTTGAGCAGGGCCGGGTCCTCGACCTGGCGCTCCATCTCGTCCAGTTCGACGATCTCGCGGTGGGCGAGGGTCTGGAGGCGGCGGGCGCGGTTGACGAAGATGCCGACGCGCGTCTCGGGGCGGGTGCCCCCGATGGCCGCGGGGGCAGCGGCCTCTATCGCGGCCGGGGCCGGGGCCCGGCGCCTCCGCATCGGCTGCGTGTCGCCCCGTTTCAGGGCCTCTTGGGCCTGGAGGAGCCGGTAGTGGATCTCGGTGGTGGAGCGGTGGGCCTGACCGATCCTGTGGCTCACGTCGGCGTCGATACCGCCCGCGGCCTGGAAGGCCAGGAAGGCGACCAGGCCGATGAACACCGCCGCGGTGCCGATCACGACGGCGGGCATCCACGACGGCTCGGCCGAGATGTCCACTTGCGAGGCGAACAGCGCCACCCCGGCGCCGATCACGGCGGTGGCGGCGGCCGGCAGCAGGGCCAGCCGCCGCAGGCGGGGCCCGATGTCCGGGGCCGGGGCGGCCGAGGCGGGGAGCCCCGTCGGCGCCGAACCGTCGTATTGGTGATTGTGGGTGGAGGACCGAGTGGGTTCGGGCATCGCCATCCTTACGACACAGGCCAACTGACTCCGCGATTCCAGAAGCTGGCAAAGTCCTTGCGGCAGAGGGAGACCATTGATTTCCGCCCCGTCGACACGACGGTATCAGCGCTCTCCCATTGGATAGCACGCCCACCCAAGTCAGTCAAGATCACGATGAAGCAGACGATGGGCCTCTTAGGGCGGGCAATCGGACAGGTCGCCCCATTCCCTTCGGGACCACCAGACACCCCCTAGTGCCCGAGACGGGATTCGAACCCGCAAGCCGCGCGACGGCCGGTTTTAAGCCGACTGTGTCTACCAGATTCCACCACTCGGGCCCATACTGAAGACACGCTAGCGGGAAACGAAGATCAATGGTTGCCTCGATTCCGCGGGATGGGCCCCATGGCCTGCGAGAACCCCTTGTGTCGGAAGTATGACAGCGGGGCCCCACCCTTTCGGGTGAGGCCCCTCGGTTCCGAGTTCTGGTTCTAGACCAGCTGTTTCGGAGCAGCGTAGTGGCAGGCGGCGCGGGTCTGTCCCTCGTGGTCGCTCCGCAGGGGCGGCTCGAGGTCGATGCACTTGCGCTGCTGGCCCTCCGAAAGGGTCTTGAACAGCGGGCAGCGGGTCCGGAAGCGGCAGCCCGAGGGCGGGTTCGACGGACTCGGCACGTCGCCTTCGAGGACGATCCGCTCGCGGGCGCGCTCCTTGCGCGGGTCCGGCAGCGGGATCGCCGACATCAGCGCCTGCGTGTACGGGTGGGCCGGGCCGGCGAACAGCTGCGCGGTGGTGCCCTCCTCGACGATCTTGCCCAGGTACATCACCGCGACCTTGTCGGCGATGTGGCGGACCACCGACAGGTCGTGCGAGACGAACAGGTACGACAGGCCCAGCTCCTCCTGGAGGTCCTCCAGCAGGTTGATGACGCCGGCCTGGATCGACACGTCCAGGGCCGAGACCGGCTCGTCGAGCATGAGCACCTTCGGCTGGAGCGCCAGGGCCCTCGCGACTCCGATGCGCTGGCGCTGCCCGCCCGAGAACTCGTGCGGGTACCGGTTGCGGTGCTCGGCGTTGAGCCCGACGATCTCGATCAGGGCGTTGACCCGCTCGCGGCCGCCGTTCTTGAACAGCCCGTGGACGCGCAGCGGTTCGGCGATGATCTCGAACACGGTCATGCGCGGGTCCAGACTGGCCATCGGGTCCTGGAAGACCAGCTGGATGTCGCGGCGGATCGGACGCATCTGCTTGCGGGACAGCCGCGTCAGGTCGCGGCCCTCGTAGACGACCTCCCCGGAGGTCGGCTCGATCAGGTTCATCAGCAGCCGCGCGGTGGTGGACTTGCCGCAGCCCGACTCCCCCACCAGCGCCAGCGTCTCGTTCGAGCCGATCTCCAGGCTCACCCCGGAGACTGCGTGGATCGCCCCGACCCTGCGGCGCACGATCCCCTTGGAGCGCACCGGGAACTCCTTGACCAGGTTGCGTCCGGCGATGACCGGCGCTGACTGGGCCTGCGGCGTGTCGAGCATGGCGTTCACTGGTCCTCCTCGGGGACGTCGGCTCCGCGCGGCTCCTCGAGCTCGCGGTCGTCGGAGGCCGGCGCGAACACGTCGTCCGGGCGCTTGTCCTCCAGATCGGAGGCGAAGTGGCAGGCCGAGACGTGGCCGCTGGGCGAGACGGGCATCAGGTCCGGTTCGGTCTCGGCGCAGATGTCCTGCGACATCGGGCACCGGGGCCGGAACGGGCAGCCGGGCGGCAGGTTCAGCATCGACGGCGGCGTGCCGTGGACCGGCGTGAGCCGGTGCCCGCGCTCCTCGTCCATGCGCGGCATCGAGCCGATCAGGCCGAGCGTGTAGGGCATCCGCGGCTCGTAGAAGATCTCGTCGACCGTGCCCTGCTCGACCGGGCGGCCCGCGTACATGACGAGCACGTCGTCGGTGTGCCCGGCGATCACCCCCAGGTCGTGGGTGATGAGGATCAGGGCCGCGTGGACTTCGGCGCGGGCCCGCTCGAGCGCCTCCATGACCTGCGCCTGCACGGTCACGTCGAGCGCGGTGGTCGGTTCGTCGGCGATGATCACGTCGGGCTTGTTGGCCATGGCGATCGCGATGACCACGCGCTGGCGCATGCCGCCGGACAGCTCGTGCGGGTAGGCGTCGACCCGCTGGGACGGGTTGGGGATGCCCACGGTGTCGAGCAGGTCGATCGACCGTTCACGGGCCTCCTTCTTGGACACCTCCGGGTAGTGGACCCGGATGGCCTCGGCCAGTTGGAAGCCCACGGTGTAGACCGGGTTGAGGCTGGTCAGCGGGTCCTGGAAGATCATGGAGACCCGCCGGCCGCGGATCCGGGACATCTCGGCGTCGCCGAGGCCGAGGAGTTCCTCGCCCTGGAGCTTGGCCGAGCCGCTGATCGTCGCGGTCCCGGGCAGCAGGCCCATGACCGCCATGGAGGTCACCGACTTGCCCGAGCCGGACTCGCCGACGATGCCCAGGCTCTGGCCGCGCCGCAGGTCGTAGGAGACCCCGCGCACGGCGTCGACCGGGCCGTCCTCGGTGGAGAAGGTGACGTTGAGGTCGCGGACCTCCAGCAGCAGGTCGCCCTTGACGCCGCCCGTCTCACCGTTGGCCCTGGTGCCGTCTACGGTCAGGTCCATCGTTTACCGCCTCACCATCGTCTGCCGGGGATCCATCGCGTCGCGCAGGCCGTCGCCGACGAAGTTGACTGTCAGCGCGATCAGGATGACCATGGCGCCCGGGATATAGAACAAGTACCAGAACTCGTTGAACGCGAAGCCCTGTGCGGCCTGGATGAGCAGGCCCAGCGAAGTGTCGGGGCTCTGGATGCCCAGCCCCAGGAACGACAGGGTCGACTCGGCCAGGATCGCGAAGGCGATCTGGAGGGTGGCCGAGACGATGATGACGCTCGTGGTGTTGGGGATCAGGTGCTTGGTGATGATGTGCCAGGACGAGCCCCCGGCCGCGCGCGCGGCCTCGATGAACTCCTTCTCGCGGAGGCTGAGCACCTCGGCGCGGACGGCGCGCGCGGTGTTGAGCCAGCCGAAGATCGCCAGGATGAACGCCATGTGGTACCAGCGGGTGCCGGTGCCGATGGCGCCGGCGATGGCGGCGGCGATGGCCAGGAACGGGATCACGAACAGGATGTCGGTGATGCGCATGATCACCGCGTCGACCCAGCCGCGGAAGTACCCGGCCACGGCCCCGACGATCGCGCCGATCACCGTCGAGCCGAGCGCGACGACGAAGGCGACCTTGAGCGACTGCGCGGTGGCGCGCATGGCCGCGCCGAGCATGTCGCGCCCGGCCTGGTCGGTGCCGAAGGGGTGGTCGAGGCTAGGGGAGACCCGCGGGGGGATCTCCGGGTGGATCTTGTAGTCCCAGGTCCACAGGAGCGGCCCGATGAACGCGAAGGCCACGATCAGCACGAACACGATCAGGCTCGCCACGGCCATGCGGTGGCGGAAGAAGCGGCGGGCGATCAGGGCCCACTGGCCGCGTTCCTTGGAGGTGATGGCCTCGGCTTCGAGCGAGGCGGCCGGTGTCAGTTTACTCATAGCGGATCCTCGGGTCGAGCACGCCGTACAGCAGGTCGGAGATCAGGATGCCGACGAGCACGACGACACCGGAAATTAGCACGTAGGCCATGACGGCGAAGGTGTCGCCGGCCAGGATCGCCTCCAGGGAGTAGGCGCCCAGGCCCCTCCAGCCGAAGATCTGCTCGATGACGATCGATCCGCCCATGGCGAAGGTCAGGCTCAGCGGCGCGAAGGTGGCGACGGGGATGAGCGCGGTCCGCAGCGCGTGGCGCCGCATGACCGTCCGGTTCCTGACGCCCTTGGCCCGGGCGAGCCGCACGTAGTCGGAGTTCATGACCTCCAGCATCGCGGCCCGCTGGTAGCGGGCCATGGAGGCGTAGCCGGTGAGCATGAGCACGATCGTGGGGACGATCAGGAAGGGCAGGGAGTCGACGAAGACCTCCCACCCGGTGCCCTGGAAACCGGTGGTGCCCGAACCGTAGGTTCTGAAGAGGTTCGATCCCATGCCCTTGTTCACCTGGACCGCGGCCTCCTTCATCAGGACGGCGAACCAGAAGGTGGGCATCGCCAGGGCCAGGAAGCCGATGAAGGTGAGGCTGTAGTCGACCTTCGAATACTGTTTGACGGCGCTGACCACACCGGTGAGAATGGCTATGCCTATCGACGCCAGGGAGGCGAAGATGACGAGTCTGAGGGTGACCCAGAACCGCTCGCCCACGTCGGAGGAGATGTCGACGGCGGGCCCGTCGATCGAGGGCCCGAACTCGCCCTGCAGCAGGCCGATGTCGCCGTGGGTGTCGCCGATGCCGGTCAGCCAGAGCCAGTACCGCTCGGGCATGGAGCGGTCGTAGTACAGCTCCGACTCGATCGCGTCGATCGTCGACTGCGGGACCTCGTCGCCGGTGCTGGACTGGAGTTCGAAGACCTTCTGCTGCACCGGGTCGTTGGAGACGTCGACCAGGACGAACGCGAGCACGGTCGCGCCCAGCAGCACCGGGATCATGATCAGGATCCGCCGGATGATGTAAACAGCCATTGTCCCTCGTTAACGGTTTCTGTGCGATGGACCGGCCGCGGGGCCGACCGGTCGCTCGGCGCTCTCGCTACGACTCACTGACTCCCCATTCTGCGATGTTGTACATGGCCCGCTGCTGCGACGCCCAGTTGTCCCGAACGTTGACCAACCTATCGGAGACCATGATCACCACGGGCGTGTCCACGATGGGAAGCACGTACGCGTCTTCCACGACCTGCTCGACCGCCCGGTCGGCCAGGGCCGCGGCCTCGTCGAGGTCGAGGGTGCCGCTGAGCTCGGCCAGCGTCCGGTCGAGCTCGGGGTCGTCGAGCCGGCCGAAGTTGGACGACGAGTCCGAGCGCCAGTACTGGTTCGCCGGCGAGACGAATCCGGGGTTGCCGGACCAGCCGAACACGACCAGGTCGAACTCGCCGCCGAACAGGACCGGGCCCAGGTCGGCGTCGGGGATCGGATTGATGTCGACCTCGATGCCGAGCTCGGTCAGGTTCGCCTGGATGAGCTCGGAGATGATCTTGCGGGTGTCGTTGGACTGCGTGTACCGGATGTCGAGTTCGACCGGCTCGCCCTCGGGGGTGAGGAGGGCGCCGTCGGAGTCCCAGCCGTAGTCGGCGTCCTCCAGCAGGTCGACGGCCAGGTCGACGTCGCCGGAGCCCTGGCTGGTGGCCGCGAGTCGGTCGGTGTAGTACTCCGAGTCGAACCGGAACAGGTGGTTGCGCTTGGCCTGGGCGTCGGACTGCACCAGGGCGGCCGTCCTCGAGATGATGTTCTCGACGTCGACGGCGGTGAGCACGGCGGTCCGCAGGTCGGGGTCGGAGAGGAACTCGTTCTCGGTGTTGAGGTCCAGGTGCTCCCAGTTCGGTCCGCCGTCGATGCGGTAGGAGACGTCCTCGTCGCTCATCTCGAGCTGGGTGATGGTGTCGACGTCGACGCTGAACGGGGAGGCGCCGTCGATGGTGCCCTGCCGCAGCTCGGTGACGATCGAGTCGAGGCCGTCGATGACTTTGAAGGTGAGCCGGTCGAGCGTCGGCTCGGTCTCGCCGGCCCAGTCGGGGTTGGGCTCGTAGATCACGTGGTCGCCGGCCTCGGCGTCGGTGATGCGGTAGGGGCCGGTGCTCCAGGTCGGCGGGTTGGCCGAGAACCAGTCCTGGGAGTCGGCCATGTCCGCGGGGTCTTCGGCCCAGTCGAAGCCCTCTTCCTCGGCGATGTGGGCCGGGCTCGAGAGGACGTCGGTGTACTTCCATTCGGCGTTGGCGTAGCCGTCGACGTAGGTGACGGTGACGGCGTCGCCCTCGGCCTCGATGTCGGCGACCGAGCCGCCGAAGGCGGTGTCGGCGGGCGTGCACGCCTCGCACAGGTCGTCGTCTCCGGAGGTGGCGTACCAGTGGTAGCGGAAGTCTCGGGCGGTGACCGGCTCTCCGTCGCCCCAGCTCGCGCCGTCGGCGAGGGTGTAGCGGACCCGCACGGGGTCCTCGGAGACCAGCTCGGGCTCGGCGGCGTAGAGGCCGTCGTTGTAGGACCACTGGCCCTCGGGGTCGAACTGGCCGACGTAGGGCCACATGCCGGCGAGGGCCTCGTTGAGGTAGGCGTTGTTGTCCGAGGCCATCGTGAGGTTCCAGCCGGTCCAGGACCCGTCGAGGGCCCAGGTGACGTCGCCGCCGTCGGCGCGTTCACCGGCGTTGCACGAGACCGGGTCGGTCTCGCAGTCGGCCAGGCCCGAGGCGGCCGCTTCGCCTTCGCCGCAGCCGGTGAGCGCCAGCGACAGCGCGGCGAATGCGGCGACCGAGGCCGCTGCCTTGTGGTTGCGCTCCATGGTTCCTTCTCTGGGCAGGTCGCCACCGATCCCGGCCGGGGTGGGATTCGGCCTGGTGGGAGGGGACCGGTGCGGGCGAAATACAGCTTGTCACGGCCACGGGCGGTGCGGCAGGTCCCGCACCACACATGAGTTTCCTTCGTTATGAGTTCGTGACCTCGGGGGTGTGGTCGATTGAGGGGAATCAGACACAGCGGCGGGGCGGGCCCCCCCC
>NZ_JAELXW010000132.1 GCF_016428645.1 Glycomyces salinus
CTTGTCACGGCCACGGGCGGTGCGGCAGGTCCCGCACCACACATGAGTTTCCTTCGTTATGAGTTCGTGACCTCGGGGGTGTGGTCGATTGAGGGGAATCAGACACAGCGGCGGGCCGGCCACCGCCGGCCCGCCGCTGTGTCATAGAGGCCCTAGCGGGCTACTTCAGCTTCCACTCGCGGACGTTCCAGATCGGTCCGGACTGGCTGTACCCGTTGGCGGTGATGCCCTCGACCAGGTTGGTGTTGTACACCGTCGCCTGCGGCTCGTCGAAGATCGGCAGGGTGTAGGCCTCCGGGCCCACGATCTCGCCGACCGCGTTGGTGAACTCGGCGGCCTCGTCGATGTCGTAGGTCGAGCGGACCATGTCGATCGCCTCGTCGGCCTCCGGGTTGGAGTACTTGCCGAAGTTCGAACCGGAGTCCGAGCGGAAGTACTGGCCGGGGGCGACGGTGAAGGCCGCGTTGCCGGACCAGCCGAAGATGACCAGGTCGAAATCGGCGCCCTGCAGGACCGGGCTCAGCTCGCCGTCGGGGATCGCCACCAGCTCGAGGTCGATGCCGATCGCGGCCAGGTACGACTGGGCGAGCTCGGCCGCGGTGGTGCGGACCACGTCGCCTTCGGCGTAGCGGACGTTGAAGACGACCTGGTCGCCGTCGGGCGTGAGCAGCTTGTCGTCGCTGTCCCAGGTGTAGCCGGCGTCGGTCAGGATCTGGCGGGCGGTGTCCGGGTCGCCCAGGCCCAGCCCGGCATCGCCCATGTAGTCCGTGTAGTAGCCGCTGTTGGGCCGGAAGAAGTGGTTGCCCTTGCGCTCGACGCCGGTCTCCGGGTAGACCTTGTCGTTGATGTCCTGCACGTCGATCGCGGTGAAGACGGCGCGGCGCAGCTCGATGTCCGACAGGAACTCGTTGTTGGTGTTGCAGTCGAAGTGCTGCCACACCGAGCCCTCGTAGACCAGGTTCTCCAGGGTCTGGTCCTCTTCGAGCTTGGCGAGCTCCTGCTCGTTGTACTCGGTCGCCCAGGCGCCGGCGATGGAGCCCTGGCGCAGCTCGGTGACGATCGCGTCGGTGCCCTCGACCACCTGGACGGTGAGCTTCTCGATGGTGGGCGTGACCGAGCCCTGGTAGTTCTCGTTGATCTCGTAGACCACGTACTCGCCGACCTTGGCGTCGGTCGGCACGAACGGGCCGAGGCCGACCGTCGGGGCGGTCTTGTCGAACCACTGGATGGCGTCGCCCATGGCCTCGGGGTCGTTCTGCCAGTCGAAGCCCTCGGCCTCGGCCAGGTGGCTGGGCAGGTAGACCATGTCGATGTACTGCCACTCGGGGTCGATGTAGCCCTCGATGTAGGTGACCAGGATCGTGCCGTCGTCCTCCTGCTCGATCGAGGCGACCTTCGAGCCCCAGTCGATCGAGGCCGGAGCGGCCTTCTCCTGGTTGGCGTGCTCTTCATTGCCGGACATCGAGTACCACTGGAATATGAAGTCCTCGACGCGGACCGGCTCGCCGTCCGACCACTGGGCGTTCTCGTTCAGGGTGTAGCGAATCTGCATCGGCTCTTCGCTGACCAGCTCCGGCTCCCCCGCCAGCAGCGCGTCGTCGAAGACGACGTTGGCGTCGGGGTCGAAGTCGAAGCCGGTCTGACCCATCGGGTTCATCGGGGTCAGGGCCTGGTTGCAGTAGGAGTTGTTCCCGTTCAGCGTGTTGAGGTTCCACGAGTCCCAGGACGAGGCGATGGCCCAGGTCAGCTCGGTCGCGCCGGAGCCGCCGCCGTCACCGTCGCCACCGCCGCAGGCACTGAGCGCGGCCGCGGCCGAGCCGCCGATAGTCAGGCCGCCGAGAGCCCTTCGTGTGAGAGCCATGTGTGTTCTCCTCCAGATGTCGTCGTCCCGAGGGCCCGCTCCCTTCGGCCGCGTTCGCTTTCCCGTGCGGCCGGTGCGAGTCCGGAGACGCAGTCTCCGGTCGCACCCTCGGGTGTTAGGACAAACCCTGGCACACACGTGAGCCGAAGGGCACTCACGGGCCCCAAACGGAGTTTATTCGTGATGTTTTCGTGATTTTCCACTGTGTTTACTGGCCGCGGGGCCGATTCGGCATCATCCCCGCGGCCTATTCGCTGAATTGCGATTCAGTGAATGACGCTATGCGTACTTCCATTCGCGGACGTTGAAGAGCGGACCGGACTGGCTGTTCCGGTTCGCCGCGACGCCCGAGAGCAGGTTGGTGTTGTAGATGATCGACTGGGGCCGGTCCCACAGCGGGAGGACGTACGCCTGCGAGGTCGCGATCGCTCCGGCCTCGTTGGCGTAGGCGGCCGCCTCGTCGATGTCGAAGGTCGTGCGGACCTTGTCGACCGCCTCGTCGAGCTCGGGGCTGTTGTAGGAGCCGAAGTTCGAGTTGGAGTCCGAGCGGAAGAACTGGGTGGGAGCGACGGTGAAGGCGGGGTTGCCCACCCAGACGAAGCTCATCCAGTCGAACTCGGAGCCGGTCAGCACCGGGATGAAGTCATCGTTGCTGTAGCCGGACAGCTCCAGGTCGATGCCGATCTCCACCAGGTAGGACTGGAGGAGGTCGCCGGTCAGTCGGGACAGGTCGGACTCGTTGCCGAAGCGGAAGTTGAACACGACCTGCTCGCCGTCGGGCGAGAGCAGCTTGTCATCGTCGTCCCAGGTGTAGCCGGCGTCGGTCAGGATCCGGCGGGCCTCGTCGGCGTCGCCGGTGCCCTGGGTGGTCTCGCCGACGTAGTCGACATAGTTGTCCAGGCCCTCGCTGAAGAAGTGGCTGCCCTTCCAGGGGATCTCCGTGCCCGGGTAGGACTTGTCGGCCATGTCGGCGATGTCGACCACGGTGTAGACGGCCCGGCGGAGCTCGACGTCGGACAGGAACTTGTTGTCGGTGTTGAAGTCGAGGTGCGCCCAGATCGAACCCGAGAAGATCTCGTACTCGAGCTCGTCACTCTCGTCGAGCTTCTCGAGCTCCTCGATGAAGAACTCGTTCGGCCAGCAGCCGGCGATGTTGCCCTGCCGCAGCTCGGTGACCTCGTTGGCGAGGGTCTCGATCACCTGGATGGTGAGCTTCTCGATGGTCGGCTTGACCGAGCCCTGGTAGTTCTCGTTGATCTCGTAGGTGATGTACTCGCCGAGTTTGGAGTCGACCGGGATGTAGGGTCCGGTCACCACGTCCCACAGGTTCTCGTTGAACCAGGCGATGGCGTCGCCCATGACCTCGGGGTCGGACTGCCAGTCCTCGAACCCGTTCTCCTCGGCGTGGTGGCTGGGCAGGTAGACGCCGGCGGTGTAGGCCCACTCGGGGTCGATGTAGCCCTCTCGGTAGGTGACCAGGATGGTGCCCTCCTCGGTCTCCTCGATCGAGGTGACGTTGGAGCCCCAGTCGGTCGAGGCGGGGACGGCCTTCTCCTGGTTGGCGTGCTCCTCGTTGCCCGAGACGCTGTACCAGTAGAAGATGAAGTCCTCGACGCGGACGGGCTTGCCGTCAGACCACTGGGCGCCCTCCTTGAGGGTGTACTGGAGCTGCATCGGCTCCTCGCTGACCAGCTCCGGGCCGCCGTCGAAGATCGCGTCGTCGTAGATGACGTTGCCGTCGGGGTCGAAGTCGAAGCCGATCTGCCCCAGCGGCATCATCGGGGTCATCGCCTGGTTGCCGGTGGAGCTGTTGCCGCTCGCGGTGGTCTGGTTCCACGCCTCCCAGGGGCCGGACAGCGCCCAGACCACCTCCCCGCCGCCGGACGACTCGCCGTCCCCGTCCCCGTCACCGCTGCAGGCGCTGAGAGCCGCTGCGGCCGAACCGCCGATCGCAAGGCCGCCGAGCGTCCTCCGCGTGATTGCCATGGATTTCTCCTCCACTTGTACGAGCACTGAGATGACAGGAACGATTACATGACCCCCGGCTCGATAGGTAGCTTCGGGACCCGTTCCGGGATCATTGTTACGACAACGTGATGATTCCTTGCAATATGAGAGGGGCCGGCCCTCAGACCGGCCCTGCCCCACAGGTTTCCAGTTCCTGTCGGAACACACGGTCGCACGAACGGTTTGGCCGGCGGAAGACTCCGGCGGCGGAATCGGCCTTTTCTTTACCGCAACGTGACGAATGCCGGGCATGCGGACGGGACGGACCGATCGGCGGTCAGGGGCGGTCGAGTTCGGGAGGCAGCGGTCCAGTATGGATAACACTCAGGCGGGAGACCGCGCGGGTAAGGGCCACGTAGAGGTGGCGCAGTCCAACGCCCTCCACCGTGGCCCCGCCCGTGGCGGGGGCGGCCACGATCGCGGACGGTTCGGCGACGACGACGTGGTCGTACTCCAGGCCCTTGGCCAGACTCGCCGCGACCGTCTCCACGCGATCGGATTCCGGCAGGGCCGCGCGGACGGCCTCCAGATCGGGGTCGGCCGCGATCACCCCGACCAGGCCCTCTTCGGCCAGGGCCTTGTCGACCGCCTGGCGCACTCCCGAGGCCAGATCGGCCACGCGCTGGAAGTCGAGCGAGCCGTCCGAGCGGATGGACCGTGCCGGGGAGACATCGACGCCCAGATGGGGAAGGAGCCGGTTTGCCAGGTCGATGATGACGCCGGGGACGCGGAACCCGGCGGTGAGCTCGGTGTACTCGGCGGTCGGCCCCGACTGCGCCCGCTGCGCCGAGAACTCGGCGCGGCCGAGGTGGCGCATCTGGGTCTCCCAGTCGGCCGCCGCCCACGGGGTGGTGCCCTGGGCCAGGTCGCCCAGGACGGTCAGGGCCCCTCCCCCGGCGCGGCGGGCAATGGCCCTGCACTGCATCGCCGAGAGGTCCTGGGCCTCGTCGATGACGATGTGGCCGTACGCGTCGGCCGGATCGGGAAGTCTGAGTCGCGCCCCGATCTCGTCCGAGACGAGGATGTCGGCCGCCGAGAGCTTGAACGACCTGCCTTTGACCGCGAGCAGCTCGGCCTCGTCCTCGGAGAGGATGCCCCGGGTCGCGTCGCGGCGGAAGCCGGCGTCGGTGTAGAGCTTGCGCAGGACGGTCTTCGCGTTCAGCTTGGGCCACACCGCCTCGAGGAAGTCCTTGACCGCCGCCGAGCCGCGGAGCTTGGTCGCCCACTTGCCGTCCGGGGAGTATCCGGCGCGGAGCTCGACCTGGCGGCGGATCCCCTGGACCATCGCGTCGGCCACGGACTTGCGGCCGCCGTCGTAGCTCTGGCAGGTGGCGCGGGCGGTCTCGATGGACTTGTTGAGGTAGTTCAGTCCGAGCCGCCAGCGCCAGCCGCCGTCGGTGACCAGCAGGGCCTCATCGGCGGTGACGCCGCCGTCCTCGGCGCGGCCCACGTGCCCCCAGACCGCGCGCTCGCACACGTCGGCCATGCGCGCGTCGTGCTTGAGCATGGCGACCTCGTGGGAGTCGGTCCGCTCGGCGGCCGCCGTGCCGGTGAGCTGCTGGACGGTGGTCTGCCAGACGGCGGTCTCGCCGAGGGTCGGGAGCACGCCCGAGATGTAGGCCAGGAATCCCTCGTTGGGGCCGACCACCAGGACACCGGCCTTGCGCAGGTGCTCGGAGTAGTTGTAGAGCAGCCAGGCGGCGCGGTGGAGTCCTACGGCGGTCTTGCCGGTGCCGGGCGCGCCCTGGACGCACAGGGTGGTGGCCGCGTCGCGGCGGATGAGCTCGTCCTGCTCGGGCTGGATGGTGGCGACGATGTCGCGCATCGGGCCGGTTCGGGGACGCTCGATCTCGGCGGTCAGGATGTCGGAGGCGATGTCCTCGCCCAGGCGCAGGTCCTCGTCCTCGAAGCCGGTGAGGGTCGCCCCCTTGAACCCGAAGCGGCGGCGCCGGTCGACCCCGCGCCGGTCGTGGGCGCTGGCGCGGTAGTAGTGCTCCGAGACCGGCGCCCGCCAGTCGAGCACCAGCGGCGTCGAGGTTTCGTCGCGGACGTGGCGGCGCCCGATGTGGTAGTCCTCGCCGGAGGCGAACCACAGCCGCCCGAAGAAGATCGCGATGTCGCGGTCGGTCAGGTCGGACATGCGGCCGGTCGCGTACTTGGCCATCAGGAAGGCCAGTTCCTTGTCGGGACCGACGTCGCCGTCGCCCTTGCCCCCGCTGTTGCCGATCTCGAACTCGGCCTCGTGTCGGTCGTAGGTGTCAGCGGTCGCCGAATGCATGGCCGACATGGCCGCTCGGGCCTTTTCGTGGTGCTCGATCTCAGAGCGCAGCTCGGCTTCGGACACAATTCTCTCCCGGAGAGGGCAGTGGATGTGAAGGCGAACTGACAACGCTAGCCGCGCCCGCTCCGGGGCCGCAAACGTTTTATGGTGCGGCGAGCGGTTTGACCTCGACCAGGAGGCCGTCGTCGCGTTGGAGGACCCAGCCGCCGCCGGGGGCCTGCCGCACGTCGTCCTCGAACGGCAGCTCGAAGTCGTAGCCGGTCAGCTCGTGGCCGTCGCGGGAGGCGACGGCGACCAGCAGCGCCGACAGGACCGCGCTGCGGGCGCACACGACGGCCGTGCGCCTGGGGTCGGGCAGGGCGCGGACGGCCCGCGCGGCCAACCAGGCGGCAGTGTGCGCCGAGTCACCGCCGGGGAACTCGGGGACCTCGGCAGCCAGGTCTTCCTGGGCGTCGACCGCGACACCGAGCCGCCCGGCCAGGGGCCCGAGCGTCTCGGAGCAGACGCGCTCGGGGGCGCTGAGGAGCGCCGTGGGGTTGTAGAGCTGGAGGAAGTCGGCCATGGCGCGGGCGCGGCGGGCCTCTTCGGAGTCGAGTCTGGCGCCGGGCCGCTTCTTCGCGGTCGCGGCGGGGCGGAGGAGGATGAGCGCGGACAGCATCAGCCGGCGTCACCTGCCGAGCAGGAGTTCATAACGAAGATGCTGCGAATTCAGGTGAACATTTCATGAACCCGGACTAGTCGCGGAGGTGAACGTTGCGAGTCGCTGTCTACGACGGCCGGTAACGAATCTCTTCGTACTCGGGGTGCTTCTCCATCCAGCGTTCAACGAACGGGCAGGTCGGGTAGACCCGGGCGCCCTCGGCCCGGAGATGGTCGAGCGCGAACCGCGCCAAGCGGTCCCCCCAACCCTGCCCGCGCAGCGACCGGTCCACCTCGGTGTGCGGCAGGACGGTGAACTCCTCGCGCGGAAGATATTCCAAGTATCCGAGAACTCCCCCGTCGGGATCGCGCAGCTCGTAACGGTTCTGCTCAGGATTGTCGAAAACACTCAGATCACTCACACCACAACCCTATCCCGCTCCCGACGACCGGGCAGGCCGATCGAGGCGACGGCTCCGGCCAGGCAAATGAGGGCGGTCGCGGTGAAGATCTCCTGGTATTGGACGGTCAGGGCCGCGTCGAAGGCGTCCAGGTAGGCGGCTTGCTGTTCCTGGTATTCGGATTCGCTGACGCCGAACGGGAGGGGGGTGTCCAGGTCCGCGGTGGCCGATTGGAAGCGGTGGAGGCTCCAGGAGGTCAGGGCCGCCACTCCCAGCAGCATCCCCATCATGCGGGCGACGACGACGGCCGCCGAGGCCATGCCGTGCTGCCCTTCGGGGGTGGTGGAGAGGGCGACCGAGGACAGCGGCGCGATGACCAGCCCCAGGGCGAGGCCAGCTACGGCCAGCCCGACCTGGACGTCCGGGATCGAGTAGGCGATGAGCAGGTAGGCCCCGGCGGAGGCGAGCATCCCGGCGACGGCGGGGACTCGCTCGCCGAACACCGCGGTAAGGCGCCCGCCCGCGACGGCCCCGATCGGGAGCCCGATGAGGAACCACAGCAGCAGCAGTGTCCCGCCCGCGGCGTCCTTGTCGAGCAGGGTCTGGGCCAGCAGTTGGACGTCGACCAGCGTGACCATGAGCGCGGCGCCGGTGGCGAGACTGGCGGCCAGCCCGAGCCCGAAGGGCTTCCAGCGCACCCCGACCGGGTCGAGCAGCTTGACCGGGGAGCGCCACTGCCAGAGGCCGAACGCGATCAGCACCGCCACACCGGCGGCTATCACCGGCGCACCCCAGGACGGAAGGACGGCGTCCTCCGGCTCGGGGTTGTAGAGTCCGACGACCAGCAGTCCCAGTGCGATCGCCAGGAGCGCTCCGCCGACGAAGTCGACGCGTTCCCGGCTGCGCTCGCTCCGCGCGGGCACGGTGAAGTGAATCGCCACGGCCGCCAGGACCGCGAGCGGCAGGTTGATCCAGAAGATCCCCCGCCACCCGACCAGCAGTGCCACGCCGGCCCCGAACAGCGGCCCGAGCACCGCCCCGAGCTCTTGGGCGGCGCCGACCCAGCCGAGCACGACCGGCCTTCGCCGCGACGAGAACAGGTCGGCGGCCAGCGCCATGGTCACCGGCAGCAGCGCCCCGCCGGCGAGCCCCTGGAGCGCCCGCCCCGCGGTCAACGTCACCATGTCGGTGGCGGTCGCCGAGATCAGCGATCCGGCGGCGAACCCGATCAGGCAGGCGTGGATCACCGCCCGCCGCCCGAACCGGTCGGACAGCCGCCCCAGCAGCGGCATCCCGGCGATGTACCCGAGCAGGTACCCGGTGACCAGGGGCGTGGCCCGCTCCAGATGGTTGACCGGGATGTCGAACTCCCCGATGATGTCGACCAGCACCGACACCAGCACGTAGGCGTCGATGGACCCGATGAGCACGGTGGCCCCGGCCGCCCCGATGGCGACCCGCCGCCGGGCCCGGGACGGCACCGCCGGGGACTTCAAGACGCCGCCAGGCGCGAGAGGTTCAACAGCATGGCGCCCATCCTAGGCCGGACCGCCGAACCGGTGGGACACGTCGAAAGGAGGGCGGGAAGGACTCGAGGACCGGCTACTGGCGGGAGAACTCACTCATAGCAGTTCCAGATTCCTCCTTCTTCGCGGGCTTGGAGGTTCTCCTTCTGATATTGCCAAGTGCACGCGAGGCCCATGTTGATCTCAGTTCGGCACACCCACTTTTCCTCTTCTTCCACAACGCTCGCCTCAACCTCAAGGCTCCCTCTGAAGTTGGCCTTGCAGTAACCGGGCATGTCCGATATTCCGCCGAGGGATTCGCCCTGCGGGTCGCGACAGTCCCCGCTGTAAGGACCAGATTCAACCTCAGCGATCAGATCCGGCGCGTCGTACTGCCACGAGCATGCATCATCCAGATCTATCTCTGCAGTGCAGAACCTGTCGTCGTTTTCCTCGTAGTTGTACGAACTGCAGTATTTCGCCAAGTCCAGGCCCCCAAGCGTCGGGGACTCGGGGGTGTCCACGCCCGCGGGAGTCTTGAGGTAGATGAAGTAGATTCCACCTAGAATCACCGTGGTCACCGTCACCGCTAGTGTGGAGGCTATTAACAACTTCTTGTCGACACCGGCTACTATTTCCTTCGCTTTCGCTGCCAAGCTCAGGATGGTGCCGACGAACGACAATGGCTCCGCCATTGGATTCACCTATCATTCTCTTGAGTGGTCGGCGCTCGACCACCCCTGGGCACCGAGGGGAGCGAACGCCCGGGCGGGCTGACTCGCTATAGGACTCAGTATACTCCGCCTCGAGCCTCGATCAAGACATCGTCACCCTTCGACAGCATTGAAGCCCTAGCGTAAAAGCGCCGGGGACACCTGATGAAGAAATCCCAAGAAACGCAACGGAACCCCTTATAAGTCGTTTCGAGTGTGATGCGTTGTGGCCCGTGGGATGGACTGGTCGTGATGGCGGGGTCGGTGGTCGGATACGGGTCGCGTGGAGTCCGACTTCAACCTGTCAGCGACGGTGAGGTGGGTGGAGGGCCGGGGTCTGCGGCGTGCCTCGGGCCGGGTGGCCCCGGGTTGCTGTGAAGGAGGCTCGCGACCTGTCAAGTACGGACGGCGCCGGGCGTGGATCGCTTGGGACGCCACCGGTCCCGGACGGCGAACATGAGTCTTCTCCAACCCTGCGGGTGATGGCAAACGATGGTTCGGCTGTCACCATTGATGTAGCACAACCGGACGGA
>NZ_JAELXW010000133.1 GCF_016428645.1 Glycomyces salinus
TGGCCCCGGGCAGCCGGTGGGCCCGGGCGCAGCCGCCGGCGTCCCGGCCGGCGCCTCGCCGACCGGCGGCACGGGGAGCGGCTCCCGGACCAGCGCGGTCCACGGGTCCGTCCCCGGCGGCCGCGGCGGATCGCCCGGGAGCGGCGGCAAGCGGACCGAGCCCGAGGACGAGCGGACCGACCTGACCAACCGGGAGACCGGGAACGTGTGGGGCTACGTCAATCCCAAGGAAGACCCGTACGCATAGCGGCACGACCACCCGAGAGGACCGAGCATGACCGACGAGCGAGCATTCGACCCCGCCGCCGCCGAGGAGTACCGGCAGTTCCTCCTGGACCTGCTCGACCGACTCGAGACCGAGGTGGTCCCGGTGCTCTCCGAGGGGACCCTCAGCCGGGCCCCGGCCTTCGGGTCGGCTCCGGGCGCGACCGGGAACGCCGCGGACCAGTACCTGGGCTTCCGGGCGGTCACCTGGCGCAACCTCCAGTACCTGCGGGGGACCCTGCACGGCCTGGCGGCGGCGCTGGCCGACACCGCGACTTCGGAGGCGGACAACGACGCCGAGATCAGCTCGATGTTCAACGGCTTCTATCCCTCGGACTCCGTACCCGGCCCGGACCTACCCGAGGCCGAGTAGGACGGCCGTGGCGTCGTCGTGGCGCTTGGCGCCGGGGCCGAACCTGCGGTCGGCCCGCTCGGCGGCCCGGACCTCGGCGATCAGGCGCTCGGCCCCGCCGGAGGCGGCCAGGCCCAGCAGTTCGGTCCAGGTGAGGCCGTAGCGCTCCACGAGGCGGGTGATGCCGTCGGTGACCAGGGCCGCCGACTCCAGTCCGGCGATCGGCTCGCTCCCGAACCGCGCCGCGTCGGCGGCGTCGGGATCGGCCGCGGCGACCCAGAACCCGCCGGGGCGGTTGCGGACCCGCGCCAGGTAGTCGACCGGGTAGCGGCGCAGGCCGCCGACCGGTTCGACTGGCGGCGGGTCGGTCAGCCGGGCCAGCCGGTCGTCGGATTCGGCGCGCGGTTCCCGGCCGCGCCGGTGCAGTACCACGGCGCTGTCGCCGAGGACCAGCCATTCGAAGCGGTCGCCGCCGAAGCGGGCGATCGCCGCCGTCGCGGCGGGCGTGACCGGGTTGCCGACGTCGCAGGTGCGGCGGTGCCGGTCGGTCACGGCCGCGATGCCCGCCCGCAACACCTCGCGGATATCGTTGTCCGTGGCCAGCTCGGCCGCCAGCGCGGCCCCGAGGTTCGCCACATACCAGGGCACGTCGTGGACGCATCCGTCGTCCGGATAGCGGGTCACCCCGTCCAGCACCAGCGCCCACGAGCCCGAGGCCAGCAGGTGGTCCTCGTTGGCCGCCGAGCTTCCCGCCGCGGTGGCGGCCGTGATCCGCGTGAGCGTCATCGCCGGTCGGCCCCTTCCCCTGGATTCGACCGACCAGCCTCCCACAGGTCCTCGTAACGGACGCTGACGATCCCTTCCTTGTCGCTCAGCAGCTTCGTCAGCTCGGCGACCGATCCGCGACCGTCCAAGGTGAGGATCGTTATGCGCTCGCCGGTCTCGCTGTCGAGTTCGGAGCTGACCTCGGCGACGCTGAAGCCCTTCTCCGTGCAGGTCGCCAGGGACTCGCTCAGCACCCCGGCGGCCGAGGTGTACCGCAGCCGGAGCCGACCGGAGTGGCGGGCGTGGCGGGCGATGAGGCGCTCGACCGGATTGAGCCCGGTGACGACGGCCAGGTGGAGCCCGGCGGCGGCGACCGCCAGCCACGGCAGCCCGGCGGCGCTGGCCATGGCCAGCGCGGTGGTCATCCAGATCGAGGCGGCCGTGGTCATGCCGAACACCAGGTTGCGCTGGATGAAGATCACGCCCGCGCCGAGGAAGCCGATGCCAGCCACCACCTGCGCCGCGATCCTGGCCGGATCGACGCCCGGGGTGCCGACGTCCAGGTCGAAGCCCCAGCGGCCGGCGACGACGAACAGCGCCGCGCCCATGGCGATGAGGCCGTGGGTGCGCATGCCCGCGGCCTTCCCCTGATACTCGCGCTCCGCGCCGACCAGGACCCCCAGGGCCACGGCCAAGGCGACCAGTCCGAGCTGGCTCCAGAAATCCATGCTCGCGCACGGGTACCCGTCCGGCGGCGGGCTCAATCCCGTTCGGGGTCTATGCCAGGAGGTCGGGCTCCCAGCCGCGGGGGCCGCTCCCGGTGCCGGGCTCACCGCGGACGAGCCGGTAGTGCTCGGCGCCGACCGCCTCGGCGCCCAGCTTCTCGCCCAGGACGGTCAGCCAGTCGCCCGGCGCGATCTGCGTGGGGTAGGCGCGCATCGCGGCCATCTTGCGCTCGGCGGCGGCCCGGTCGCCCGACACGCAGGCGTCGACCTCGTCGTCGGGGACGCCGAAGGGCAGCTCGTCGGGCGACTCGACGCCCTCGAACGGGTTGTCGGTGGCGCTCTTGAAGGTGTCGAAGTGCTCTTCGAGGGCGCTCTTGGGCATGGTCGTCCAGTAGACCTTGCGGCATTCGTGCGGCGTCCCGAGCTCGGGCCGCCAGTCGGCGCGGCCGGCCAGGTCGACCGCGCGCATGGCGACGCGGTGGGCCTGGATGTGGTCGGGGTGGCCGTAGAAGCCGTCGGGATCGTAGGTGACCAGGACTTCGGGCCTGCGGTCGCGGACGAGTTCGACCAGGAGGCCGGCCGCCTCGTCGAGGTCGGCCCGCCAGAACGAGCGCGGGTGGTCGTTGGAGGGCAGGCCCATCATCCCCGAGTCGCGCCAGCGGCCGGCGCCGCCGAGGAAGTGCGTGTCCTCCACGCCGAGGGCGGCGGTGGCGTGCCGGTACTCCCAGTAGCGGAAGCCGCCGAGCTGGTCGGCTTGGCCCGCGGCCAGCTGCGCGAACTCGGGCACCCGCACCTCGCCCTCCTCGCCGAGGGTGCAGGTGACGACGGTGACGTGCGCGTCGTCGCGGGCGGCGTAGTGGGCGAGGGTCGCCCCGGTGGAGACGGTCTCGTCGTCGGGGTGGGCGTGCACGAACATGATGCCGCGTTCGGTCATGCGCCAAGCCTAACCGCGACCGAAGACCCCAGCCGTCGACTCCAGCCCCACCAGAACCATTGAACCCACGAACGCTACAGAAGAATCCCGAGTTTTGCTCGCTATTGTGATGAACCCCATGCATTGGGCCCCAGTCGATGGCGTTATCCTGCGCTGAGCGAGCAGCCAAGCCCGCCTATCCGGAGTTCTCGCGCGAAGGGGCGCTGGTCGCTCGCTTCCCGGCACTTCGGCCGGGGCCTGTCTCGAAATTGGGATGGGCCGGAGCGACCAGACCGAGCCATCACTGCAGGAGGTGACCTCGATGGCTACGTTGGATACAGGACAGCAGACCCACCAGCCTGTGCTTCCTCAGCAGGTTGCTCTGGAATCCGTGCCAGCAGACAACCCGGAAGCAGGGACGAAACGGGGCACGGATGCCACATCGGCCCCCGGTTTCCAACATGGTCGAGGGGA
>NZ_JAELXW010000134.1 GCF_016428645.1 Glycomyces salinus
TTGCTCTGGAATCCGTGCCAGCAGACAACCCGGAAGCAGGGACGAAACGGGGCACGGATGCCACATCGGCCCCCGGTTTCCAACATGGTCGAGGGGAGACCGCCGGTGGTTCACCTGCCATCGACGGCGTCACCCCCGCGCCCGCAAGGGCCGGGGAGCGGCCGCGTGAGCGGCACCCGGCGGTGTTCGTGCTCGACAAGCACGGCACACCGCTGCAACCGACAGCCCCTGCGAGGGCCCGGAAGCTGCTGAAGTCAGGACGGGCGGTCGTCGCACGCCATACCCCGTTCGTAATCAGGATGAAGGACCGCGCCGCCGGAGCATCTGCGGTGGAAGGGGTGGAGATCGGGATCGACTCCGGCAGCAAACACTCGGGCATCAGTGTGTTCACCGCTGATACGGGAGAGCGACGCGGCCGGTTCGCCCTGCAAATCGATCATCGGGGCGCGGCCATCCGCAAGAAACTGGCCCAACGATCGGGCTATCGCAGGCGGCGCAGGAACGTGAATCTGCGCTATCGCGTTCCTCGCTTCGACAACCGAACTCGACCGCGAGACTGGCTTGCTCCGTCGTTGAGGCACCGGGTCGAAACCGTTGTCTCCTGGGTGGAGCGCTTGTCGCGCTGGGCACCGGTGCGGAAGATCCATGTAGAACGGGTCGCCTTCGACACCCATGCCATCAGCGCTGGTCGGGCGCTGGAGCGCGCCGAATATCAGCACGGGACCCTGCACGGTTACGAGGTCCGGGAGTATCTATTGGAGAAATTCGGCCGCACGTGTGTCTACTGCGACGCTACAGATGTGCCGGTCAGTATCGACCACGTTCATCCGCGGTCCCGAGGAGGCTCGGATCGCGTGTCGAACCTGGTGTTGGCTTGCGTTCCCTGCAACCAGGTCAAGGGCAGCCAGGATGTGCGCGAGTTCGCGCCCAACCGGGCTGGACACATCCTGCAACGCTCGAAAGCACCGCTCCGAGACGCTGCAGCGGTCCAGACCACCCGTTGGGTGCTCTGGCGCGCACTCGACTCCAAGCATCCGACCCACATCGGCAGCGGCGGACGCACCAAGTGGAATCGGCATCGGACCGGTGTTCCCAAGTCACACACGCTGGATGCCTTGCACGTCGGCGTGCTGGACAAGGTCACCGAAGGCGTCTCGGTACTGCTCATAGCCGGGTGCAGTGGGCGCGGCAGCTATTCCCGCACACGCCCGGACCGACACGGCTTCCCCCGTTTGCGTATGCCACGCACCAAGAGCTTCTTCGGCTTCGCCACCGGCGACCTAGTCCGCGCGGCCATCCCCAGCGGAAAGCACGCCGGTATACACATTGGTCGAGTCGCAGTCCGCAGTACTGGGAGTCACACGGTGCAGACACCAACTGGTCCGGTCAAGACTTCGCACCGATACCTACGGCTCCTGCAACGCCGTGACGGCTATGCCTACAAGTTCGCGAAAGAAAAGCTGTCCCGAACGCCCCATGACGCCGTCCGTCCGGACGCCAGTTCAGCCAATCCAGCCTCGACCGGCAGGGCTCGTATTAATCCTGGCTCAACGAGCAGGGAATCCGTGGAGGAGAACCAATGACCACGACCGACCGCACTGCCGTCACCTCTCCGCCGCGCGCGTCGATATCGGCGCGCAACCTCAGGACCGACAACTGGATGCGCGGTCCGGTCCTCACGGTCGTCGGCATCACCGCCTGGGTCGCCTACGCCACCTTCCGCGTCTTCTACCAGGGCGACTACTGGGTGGCCGACTACCACTACCTGACGCCGTTCTACTCGCCGTGCGTCTCCGAGGGGTGCGTGCCCGACTCGGCCCACTTCGGACGGATACTGCCCGACCATCCGCTGATCCCCTACGCCGCGTTGAGCCTGCCGTTCCTGCTGGCCTTCCGGCTGACCTGCTACTACTACCGCAAGGCGTACTACCGGTCGTTCTGGCTCTCGCCGCCGGCCTGCGCCGTCCCCGACGGGCACCGCGGCTACTCCGGCGAGACCCGCTTCCCGCTGATCCTCCAGAACTTCCACCGCTACTTCTTCTATGCGGCCTTCCTGATCTCGGTCATCAACACCTACGACGCGATACTGGCGTTCCACTCGCCGTCGGGATTCGGCTTCGGGCTCGGCAACCTCGTGCTGCTGACCAACGTGGTGCTGCTGTGGTGCTACACGCTCGGCTGCCACTCCTGCCGCCACGTCATGGGCGGGCGGATGCGCCACTTCTCCAAGCACCCGATCCGCTACCGGCTCTGGACCTTCGCCAGCGTCCTCAACGCCCGCCACATGATGTGGGCCTGGATCACCCTGGCCTCGCTGGCGCTGACCGACTTCTACGTCATGGCCGTCGCCGCCGGCTGGTTCTCCGATCTCCGATTCGTCAACTGAGGCAGGCAAGCAATGAGTGAAACCGCGAACGCCGCAGACGTCGAGCGGCTGTCCTGCGACGTCCTCGTCATCGGCGCGGGCGGGGCCGGGCTCCGCGCCGCCGTCGAGGCCCGCCTGGCCGGCAAGTCCGTCATCGTCGTCTCCAAGTCCCTGTTCGGCAAGGCGCACACGGTCATGGCCGAAGGCGGGGCCGCCGCCGCGATGGGCAACGTCAACGACAACGACAGCTGGCAGGTCCACTTCCGCGACACCATGCGCGGGGGCAAGTTCCTCAACAACTACCGGATGGCCGAACTGCACGCCAAGGAGGCGCCCGAGCGGATCTGGGAGCTGGAGACCTACGGCGCGCTGTTCGACCGCACCCCCGAGGGCAAGATCAGCCAGCGCAACTTCGGCGGCCACGAGTACCCGCGCCTGGCCCACGTCGGCGACCGCACCGGCCTGGAGCTGATCCGCACCCTCCAGCAGAAGCTGGTCTCGCTCCAGCAGGACGACCAGCGCGAGAGCGGCGAGTACGACGCGAAGCTCAAGGTCATCGACGAGACCACCGTCACCGAGCTGCTGCTGTCCGACGGCGCGGTCAAGGGCGCCTTCGGCTACCGCCGCGGCACCGGCCGGTTCCTGGCGATCGAGGCGCCCGCGATCGTGCTGGCCACCGGCGGGATCGGCCGCTCGTTCAAGGTCACCTCGAACTCCTGGGAGTACACCGGGGACGGCCACGCGCTGGCAATGCGGGCCGGGGCGCGGCTGATCAACATGGAGTTCATCCAGTTCCACCCCACCGGGATGGTCTGGCCGCCCAGCGTGCGGGGCATCCTGGTCACCGAGTCGGTGCGCGGCGACGGCGGGGTGCTCAAGAACTCCGAGGGCAAGCGGTTCATGTTCGACTACATCCCCGAGGTGTTCAAGGCCCAGTACGCCGACAACCCCGACGAGGGCGACCGATGGTACTCAGACCCCGACTCGAACCGGCGCCCGCCCGAGCTGCTGCCGCGCGACGAGGTCGCCCGGGCGATCAACTCAGAGGTCAAGGCGGGCAGGGGAAGCGAGCACGGCGGGGTCTACCTCGACATCGCCTCCAGGCGCAGCGCCGACTACATCATGAAGCAGCTGCCGTCGATGTACCACCAGTTCAAGGAGCTGGCAGACGTCGACATCACCGCCGAGCCGATGGAGGTCGGCCCGACCTGCCACTACATCATGGGCGGCGTCGAGGTCGACGCCGAGACCGCCTCCTCGGCGGTGGAGGGGCTGTTCGCGGCCGGCGAGGTCTCCGGCGGCATGCACGGCTCGAACCGCCTGGGCGGCAACTCCCTGTCGGACCTGCTGGTCTTCGGCAAGCGCGCCGGAGAGCACGCCGCCATGCGGGCCGAGGCGGCCGGCCGGGCCGAGATCACCGACGCCGAACTGGAGCGGGCCGCGGCGAACGCGCTGCGCCCCTTCGACGGCGACGGCGAGAACCCCTACGAGCTCCAGTCCGCCCTCCAGGCGGTCAACGGCCGCCTGGTCGGCATCATCCGCCGCGCCGGGGAACTGGAGGAGGCCCTCACCGAGCTGCACTCGCTGCTCCCGCGCATCGAGAACGTCTCGGCCACCGGCGGCCGCGCCTACAACCCCGGCTGGCACCTGGCGCTGGACCTGAAGAACATGTGGCTGTGCTCGGTGGCCACGGCCAAGGCCGCGCTCGAGCGGGACGAGTCGCGCGGCGGCCACACCCGCGAGGACGCGCCCGGCATGGACCCGCAGTGGCGCAAGGTCAACCTCGTCTCCTCCTTCGAGGACGGCGACGTGAAGCTGCGGCGCCAGCCGGTGCCCGCCATCTCCCCCGAGCTGCTGTCGCTGTTCGAGACCACCGAGCTGGCCAAGTACATGACCCCCGAGGAATACCAGGGCACCGGCGAGCCGGGCCGAGAGGAGGCCGAATGAGCACGCGCACCTTCCGAGTGTGGCGGGGCGACGCCGAAGGCGGCGACTTCGCGGAGTTCGAAGTCGAGGTCAACGAGGGCGAGGTGATCCTGGACGTCATCCACCGCATCCAGGCCGAGCAGGCCCCGGACCTGGCGGTGCGGTGGAACTGCAAGGCCGGCAAGTGCGGGTCGTGCTCGGCCGAGGTCAACGGCATGCCGCGGCTGATGTGCATGACGCGGATGAACCTCTTCGAGCCCGACCAGACGGTCACCGTCACTCCGCTGCGGACCTTCCCGGTGGTGCGCGACCTGGTCACCGACGTCTCGTTCAACTACGACAAGGCCCGCGAGATGCCCGCCTTCTCGCCCCCGGCCGACCTGGGACCCGGCGAGTACCGGATGCAGCAGGTCGACGTCGAGCGCGGCCAGGAGTTCCGCAAGTGCATCGAGTGCTTCCTGTGCCAGAACACCTGCCACGTGGTGCGCGACCACGAGGAGAACAAGCCGCCGTTCTCGGGCCCGCGCCTGTTCATCCGCGCCGCCGAACTGGACATGCATCCGCTCGACGACCGCGACGACCGGCGCGAGACGGCCCAGGACGAGCAGGGCCTGGGCTACTGCAACATCACCAAGTGCTGCACCGAGGTCTGCCCCGAGCACATCAAGATCACCGACAACGCGATCATCCCGATGAAGGAGCGCGTCGCCGGAGACCGCTACGATCCCCTGGTGTGGCTGGGCCGCAAGATCTTCCGCAAGAAGGCCCGGAGCGAATGACCGCCGGTCGACAGTGTGGAGAGCGAACGGCCCCGCTCTAGACGGCGCGGACCTCGAGCATTGACGCCAGCGGCTCGAAGTCGCGCGGGTTCCGGGTGTACAACGGCAGCCGATGCCGGATGGCGACTGCGGCGATCATCATGTCCGCCAGGTATTTGCGCGGCTTGCGGCCGGACTCCTGCACCAACAGGTGCACCGTGCCGAACGTCTGCGCCGATATCTCGTCGAACGGCAGCGGGTTGCGAAATATTCGCTGGGCCCAATTGAGCACCTGTTGCCGCCGGGCCTGTTCGGGCGGGTCATGACGGGCCGCGTTGGGACCAGCGTGCAGTTCGGCCAGGGTGACGGCGCTGATCGCCCGGAAGTCAGGCAGCATCGCGTCGTCGACACGCGGATAGTCGATGACAACCGATGTGTCGAGCACACCGAATTCGGGCTGCGATTCGGTCTCAGGCATTGCGCTCGTACGGGTCGAGGAACTCGCCTTCGACGGACTCGCCCAATTCGCGGCGCAGCCGCCCGAAGTCGACTTCCGGCAGTCCGGCCGCACTGTCCCGCATGGTCTCGGCGGACACGAACGGGGACTCGTCCGCGACAGGAGTCAGCCGAGCGACGGGCGTGCCATTCCGGGTCACGATGAACTCTTCCCCGTGCTCGGTGGCCCGCAGGATGCGACCACTCTCATTCCGCAGTTCGCGCTGGGTGATCCTCTGATCCATGCCCCGATCGTACCACCACTGTCGCCGAGGTGCTACGTGTTGCTACAGACTCGAGAGGGCGGAGACCGGTCAAGACCGCCAACGTTCGAGCCGACCGGCGCCTATGATGGCCGCATGATGCGGCGACGCGTGCGTGTCCTCGGCCGGGTGCAGGGCGTGTTCTTCCGCTACGAGTGCTCGCGCCAGGCCGAGGCGAGGGGCGTGGCCGGCTGGGTCCGCAACCGGCACGACGGGACCGTGGAGGCGGTGTTCGAAGGCCAGGAGGCGGCGGTGGAGGCGATGGTCGCGTGGACCGGGCACGGCCCGAGCGGGGCCCGGGTGGAGCGGGTCGACCAGACCCAGGAACGGATCGAGGGCCTGACGGGCTTCAGGATCATTGCCTGAGGCCGCCGGGCCCTCGCCGCTGGATCAGTCGTCGGCGGCCTGGACGAGGTCGAGGTCGACCTCGATGTTGCCGCGAGTGGCGTTCGAGTACGGGCACACCAGGTGGGCCTTGGCCACCAGTCCCTCGGCGACCGCGCGCTCGGCGCCGGGGGTCGAGACCTCGAGGACCGCGTTGAGCGCGAAGCCCTCGCCCTCCTTGCCGATGCCGACGGTGGCCTCCACGGTGGAGGCGCCGAGGTCGACCTTCTCGGCGCGGGCGACGGCCTGGAGCGCGCTGTGGAAGCAGGCGGCGTAGCCCGCCGCGAACAGCTGCTCGGGGTTGGTCTTGCCGCCGGGGCCGCCAAGTTCCTTCTGGATGGCCAGATCGAGGTCGATCCGGCCGTCGTCGGTGGCGACGTGGCCGTCGCGTCCGGCGCCGGACGAGGTGGCGTGCGCAGTGTAGAGCGCCTGCATGGTTTCTCCTGATCAGTTGGTGTTCTTGCGGATCGATTCGGTGAAGCGGTTGATCTGGTCGCGCAGAGCGAGGATCTCCTCGACCGTCATGTCGGAGGCGGCGGCGATCGTCCCCGGGATCTCGCAGCCGTCCTTCTCCAGGGCCTTCCCGTCCTCGGTGAGGTGGACGGTGACGACGCGCTCGTCGGCGGCCTCGCGGCGGCGCTCGACGAGCCCGGCGGCCTCCAGTCGCTTGAGCAGCGGGGAGACGGTGCCGGAGTCGAGGTCGAGCTCCTCGCCGAGCGCGGTGACGGTCCGGCCGTCGGCCTCCCAGAGCGCGACGAGGATCAGGAACTGCGGATAGGTGAGCCCGAGCCGGTCGAGCAGCGGCCGGTAGTAGCCGGTGACGGCCCGCGCGGCGCTGTGGAGCGCGAAGCAGGCCATCTCTCGGACTCTCAGGGTCTCGGACATGCCGATAAAGATAGCGCACGATTAAGTTGTGCACAACCTATATGTGAGCCGTCAGACTCCCGGGCCGCGGACGCGCGCCGTTCACTCGGGATCGAAGCGGATCCTGGTGGCGATCTTCCTGACCGTCGCCTCGGGGTCGCCGGCCACCTCGGGTGGGAAGTTGCCGCCGATCAGGAGTTCGGCGAAGCCGTGGACCATCGACCACGCGGCCACCGCCTGCGGGCTGAGGCTCGGCTCTCCCCCGGCGAGGTCGGCGGCCCCGCGGACGAGGACCGACCTCGAGCGGGATTCGGCGCGGGCCAGGTCGGGATCGTCCTCGTGGAGCAGTTCGGGCCGGAACATGATCTCGAAGTAGGGGCGGTTGTCGATGGCGAAGCGCACGTATGCGACGCCGACGTCGACGAAGTCGCCGTTCCGCCCGGCGCGCTCGAGGGCGTCGGCGAAGCGCCCGTAGCCCTCGGTGGCGACGGCGGTCAGCAGCCCGGCCTTGTCGCCGAAGTGGTGGGCCGGGGCGGCGTGGGAGACGCCGGCGCGCTTGGCGACGGCGCGCAGGCTCAGGGCGCTCGGGCCGGTCTCGCCCAGCGATTCGACGGCGGCGTCGATCAGGGCCCGGCGGAGGTCGCCGTGATGATACGAGCTGTTCACCGGTAGAACCCTATCCGAGAATTTGACAGTGTCAAGTTGTCCGGGTATCTTGACAGTGTCAATCCAGCTTTGAAAGGCCCATCATGCTCGAACTCAGCGACTCCTCCCGAACGATCGCCGGAATCGTGCTGCTGACGATCATCACCATCGAATTCGGCGGCGCCTTCCTGCTCAGGATCGTGCGCGGCCAGGTCCCCATGACCGAGTTCCAGAAGTCCTTCGCCCGGGCCGGGCACGCCCACGCCGGGATGCTCGTCACCCTCGGCCTGGTGTGCCTGATCCTGGCCGACGCGACCGGCCTGACCGGCTTCGCCGGATGGCTGGCCCGCGCCGGGGTGCCGTGGGCGGCGATCTTCATGTCCGCCGGATTCTTCCTGTCCTCGGCCGGCCGGGACGTCCACAAGCCCAACGGCCTCATCGCCCTGCTGTGGATCGGCGCGGCGGGCCTGGCCGCCGGCACGCTGACCTTGGGAGTGGGGCTGCTGACCGCGGGCTAGGCTTGACTACCGTGAAACTCAGCATCGGTATCGTCGGTCTGCCCAACGTCGGCAAGAGCACCCTGTTCAACGCGCTCACCCGCTCGGAGATCCTGGCGGCGAACTACCCGTTCGCCACGATCGAGCCCAACGTGGGCGTGGTGGCCGTGCCCGACGAGCGCCTGCCGAAGCTGGCCGCGATCTACGACTCCGAGAAGATCCTGCCCGCGACGGTGACGTTCGTCGACATCGCCGGGCTCGTCAAGGGCGCCAGCGAGGGCGCGGGCAAGGGCAACAAGTTCCTGTCGAACATCCGCGAGTCCTCGGCGATCGCCCAGGTCGTGCGGGTCTTCGAGGACGGGAACGTCACCCACGTCGACGGCCGGGTCTCCCCTCCCGACGACATCGAGACGATCAACACCGAGCTGATCCTGGCCGACCTGCAGACCATCGAGAACGTCCTGCCGCGCCTGGAGAAGGAGGCCAAGCAGGACAAGTCCAAGCAGCCGAAGGTCGCGGCCGTAAAGGAGGCGCAGCAGGTCCTCGACTCCGGCCGGACCGTCTTCGCCGCCGGTCTCGACACCGAGCCGCTGTACGACCTGCACCTGCTGACGGCCAAGCCGTTCATCTACGTGTTCAACGTGGACGAGGACCAGGTCGGCGACGAGGAGCTGGCCGCGAAGCTGCGCGCCACGGTCGCGCCGGCCAGGGCGGTCATCCTGGACGCCAAGTTCGAGTCCGAGCTGATCGACCTGGACGAGGAGGAGGCCCGCGAGCTGCTGGAGTCGACCGGCCAGACCGAGCCGGGCCTGGACCGCCTGGCCACGGTCGGCTTCGCGACCCTGGGCCTCCAGACCTACCTGACCGCCGGCCCCAAGGAGGCCCGCGCCTGGACGATCAAGCAGGGCGCCACGGCTCCGGAGGCGGCCGGCGAGATCCACACCGACTTCCAGCGCGGCTTCATCAAGGCCGAGATCGTCTCCTACGACGACCTCATGGAGGCCGGGACCATGCAGGAGGCCAAGTCGGCGGGCAAGGTCCGCATGGAGGGCAAGGACTACGTCATGCGCGACGGCGACGTGGTCGAGTTCCGCCACGGAAATACCTCAGGCGGGCGGTGACCTACCGTAAACCTATAGTTGACAGCACCGCCCGTAAATGATAGGTTTACAACATTGGAGATTAAGTGGTCAGCCCGCAAACACGGAATCTCTGACAACTCGATCATCCATGCATGGGAGAACGCACTCCGCACCATCGAGTATGAGTACGACGGAGAGGAGCGATTGCTCATCATCGGTGCCGACGAGTCGGGAAACCTGCTCGAACTGGTTGCTTTCCCCGCAGCCGAGCCGACGCGCATCATCCACGCAGATCGACTCTGACCGAAGTTCTTCGACTATCTCTGAGGAGGGTGATCCGAATGACTACCAAGCACCGCATCGATGAAACTGGCCTCGACCAGCTCGATCCCGCCGAGTCGCCTGCCCGAGACGCGACCTACTTCCGCAACATCATCGCTGCGCGCAAACGGATCGCCGACGCTGAGGCCGAGTTGCGCGAAGCCGTCCAGGCTGCCCGCGACGCCGGCGACTCCTGGACCGTGATCGGTGCCGCGCTGGACACGACGCGACAGAATGCCTATCAGCGCTTCGGCAAGGGCTGAGGCACTCACGTTCCGATCCGGCATGTGATTTTGCTGGTGGCCGCCCACCGCAATCGCAGCTGCGGACGACGACGTGGTCGAGTTCCGCTTCAATGTCTAGTTGTATTCCCCGGTGCGTTCGCGGAGGCGTCAGTCGCGGCGGGCGCTCGCCGGTGAGGCCATCGGAATGAACTTGCGGTCGCCGGAGGCCGCGACGGAGTCGAGGAACGCCCCCGCGAAGGTGAGGGTGCGGGCCGCGCCGGGCCTGCCCTGCCGACGCGCGACGAGCGGCCCGAGCCGCCGCAGGAAGCGGGTGCTCGCGGGCAGTGGCCGCATGAACAGCGTCACCTTCGCGATCCGCCCCTGCTCGTCGAGGTCCACGAACTGGGCCTCGTTCATCACGAGGTCGTCCACGCGAGCCTCGGCCAGGAGCACGGCGCCCGATGCCACGCGTTCGTTCCGGACGTAGCGGATCGCCCTGAGGACCTCGAACACGTCCCGCAGGAGGTCGACGATCTCGTCCCTGCCGCGGAAGACGAACTGGTCGGTCACCGGCGAGGCGAGCACGGCGTCGTCCCCGAGCGCCGCCCCGGCGGACTCGGCGTCGCCGTGCTCGCCGCTCCGGATCCATGTCTGCAACGGGGTGTCCATATTCAGGTCCCTTCTCGGGTCAGGCGTTCGGCGATGACGACGGTGCCGGGGGCCATGCGCCCGCCGGGGCCCGGACGTGCCGCGATGGACTCGGCCACGAGCGGCCGACCGCAGTCGCCGCAGGCGACCTCCGCATCCAGCGACGCGCCGCACTCGTGGGTGAACTCCAACGGCGCCTCCCCGCCGCTGCGCCACCGGTCGCCCCATTGCGTCAGCGCGACGAGGATCGGGACGAGTTCTCGTCCGCCGTCCGTCAGCGTGTAGCGGACGCGCCGCGGGCGCTGGTGGTACACGGTTTCGCCGAGGACCCCTTCTCGGACGAGGTGCTCGAGGCGATCGGCGAGCAGCGCGCGGGATACGCCGAGGTCGCGGGCGATGTCGTTGAACTTGTCGACGCCGAGGAACACGTCGCGCAGGATCAGCGGCGTCCAGGTGTCGCCGATGACGTCCAGGGACCGGGCGAGGGAACAGGCGAACTCGGCGAAGCTGCGGCGCGGCATGCCGTCACCCTAGCAAGTTCAGATAATGAACGCAGCCCGGCTTCGGCACGCGGGTCCGGCATACGCACCCCACGTGCGGGAGCGGAAGCGGACTGGATGCTGATCGCCGAGGACACGAACGCCGGCGACCTGCTGGCCGAGATCAGACGCGAACGCGAGGACATCTATCAGTGGTACATGGACATCGCCCACCGAGGAGAGCCGTATCCGCGATCGCGGCGGCGCGGCGCCTCCTGACCGAGCGCCTCCGCGGCTCCGGACGCCGACCTTCGGCCTAGGTGTGGGCTCCGACGTTGACCACCCGGCCGGAGGAGTCGCGGTAGAAGAACCGGGTGACGCCCCAGGGTTCGGCGGTCAGCGGATGCACGATCTCCACTCCGGCCTCGACCGCCGCGTCGAACGCGGCCCGGACGTCGTCGACGAAGACCGACAGGTCCGGGTTCACGGCAGCGGTGGCGTCGGCGGTCATGAGGCTGAGCTGCCGCCCGTCGTCGTCGGCGAGCGTGACGATCCACCCGTGGTCCATCACGACCCGCAGACCGAGCACCTCGGTGTGCTCCCGGACGGCCGCGGCCAGGTCGGCGACGGTCAGGTCGGGAACGATCCGTTCGATGCGCACCAGGCGAGTGAACCAGGGTTCCCGCACCCGGTCAAGGTGTCGCCGCCACCGCATAACCTTGGCGGCATGATCACACCGAGCGGCCGGGACGGGGCCGACCGAACCGAACTGTTCCAGGTCGATCTGCGCGGGGTCGTGGAGATCCTGTCGCAGCACCTGTGCTCGGGCCCGCGAGTGTTCCTCCGCGAACTGCTGCAGAACGCGCGCGACGCGCTCGTCGCCCGCGCGTGGCTCGGGGAGGACGGCGGCCCCGGCGGAGTGCGCGTCGTCGTCGAGGACGGCGCCGTGGTCGTCTCGGACGACGGCGTCGGGCTGACCGCCGAGGAGATGCGGACGCTGCTGGCGACGATCGGAGCCTCCTCCAAACGCACGGACCTGGAACGGGCCCGCGAGGACTTCCTGGGCCGGTTCGGCATCGGCCTGCTCTCGTGCTTCCTCATCGGCGACACCGTGGAAGTCGTCTCGCGCAGCGCGCGCACCCCGGAAGCGGCCACCGTCCGCTGGGTGGGCTCGAGCGACGGCACCTACACCATCACCGAGGCCGCGGAGCCGCTGCCGCGCCCCGGCTCGCGGGTCGCCGTCCGGCCGCGGCCAGAGGAGGAGCGATGGGTGCAGCCGCGACGCCTGGTCCGTCTCGCGCGCCGATTCGCCGAGTACCTCGACGTGCCGGTCGACGTCTTCGACGCGGCGGGCGAACCGACGCGCGTGAGCGGAGCGACGCCGCCGGAAGACCTCGACCCCGAATCCGCGGCGCGCCGGTGCGATGCCGCCTTCGGGTTCGACCCTCTCACGACGGTGCGCATCGACGTGCCGCTGCTGGGCGTGCGGGGCGTCGCCTTCATCTCGCCGCGGCGTTCGACCGCGGCCCGCCGCGCCGGCGACGTCGTCTACAGCCACGGGATGCTCGTCGCCGAGGACAACACCCAGCTGGCCCCCGAGTGGGCCTATTTCGCACGGATGATCATCGACGCCGGAACGCTGCCGCTGACCGCCTCACGCGAATCGCTGCAGGACACGAAGCTCACCCAAGAGGCCGCCGAGGTGGTCGGGGCGCGGATCCGCGAGCACATCGAGGCGCTCGCGCACTCGCATCCGGACACCTTCCGCCGCTTCGTCGCCGCCCACGCGGTGGGCCTGCGGGCGATGGCGCTCACCGACGAGTCGATGTTCGCGTTCATGTACGACCACGTGCGCTTCAACACCTCCCGCGGCGAGCGGACCCTGCGCGAACTCGTCGAGGGCACCGAGGACGAGGCGCCGACGCGCGTCATCCACGAGGTCCTCCTGCCCGGGCAGTTCCGGGCGCTCGCGCCGCTGGCCCGGCACCAGGGCATGGTCCTGGTCGACGCCTCCCACGTCCACGAGCCCCAGATCCTCGCCCGGCTCGCCGAGTCCGAGATCGATGTCCGGGTGCGCCACCTGAATCTGGAGACGCTCGTCCAAGCCGCCTCCCCCGCCGACGACCGGGGACTCGCCGCATCGCTCGGCCGGATGGTCGCCGACGCCCTGCCCGGCTGCGAAGCGCTGGTCGTCGACCTCGGCGTGAGCTCCGTGGCCGCCCTCGAACTGGCCGGAGACGACGGCTGGGACCCCGAGGACTCCGAACCGGACGGATGGGGACCGGTGTTCTCCGCGGCGGCCGGACCGCTGGCGCCGACCGGGCCGCGCCTCGTCCTCAACGTCGCCTCGCCGGTCGTGCGGGCGCTCGGTGGCGAGCTTCCGGCCGAGGTGGCCAGGCACACCGTCCGGGCACTGCACATCCTGGGAAGGCTGCACACCGGGCGGCCGCTCGGCGACGACGACCAGACGCTGCTCGGAGAGAGCCTGGGCACGCTCGTGACCGCGGCCGCATCGCCGAGGACCGCCGGTTGAACCGCTCCGCCGTACCGCGAAAGGAACCGCGATGAACGAGCTCGAAACGTACCTCCAGGGCCTCAACGAAGAGCAGATCGCCGAGTTCGAGCGCATCAACGACATCTACACGGCCACGACGGGAATGGAGCTGGGCGAGGAACTGGAACGGGTGCTCGAGTCGATCTACGCCGACGCCGAGGCGATCGGTTCGGCCTTCCACATGGCCTCGATCCGGGTCGTCCAGCTGATCTCGATCTTCCAGCGCGGCGCCCGCACCGAGGGGTTCCGCCGGTTCGGTCCCACCATGAAGCTGCTCGAGGAGCGATGGCACGAGCTTCCGGAGGAGATCGCGGCGCCGTTCGCCGCGGTCGTGCTGCAGCCGCTCGATGTGATGATCGACGACCCTGCGGTGCCGCGCGAGGCGATCGAGGGGTACCTGGACCAGTTGCAGACCGCGTCGCGCCGGGCCGGGCACGGGGAGCCCGAGGCCGCGCTCGCCCGCGCCTACTGGCATGCGCACACCGGTGAGCGCGAAGCGTGCGAGGAGTGGACGGACCGCTGGCTCACCGCCGACGCGCCGTGGTGGCCCCCTGAGGCGCCCAGAACGATCAACCTCACCGGCCAGCTGCTCGGCGGTTTCGACCCCCAGGCGGCCCTGGACAACTTCGACCGGAGCCTGCCCGCGATCGCCGGCAGGCGCCCGTACGTGATGTCGGCGCTCGTCGAGCGCGCCGGCTATCTGGCGCTGTGCGGCAGGACCGCGGAGGCGTGGCGGGAGCTCATGGCCGTGCTCCGGGAGGACGGCCTGGACGAGACGGTGGAGTCCTGTCCTGCCTGGGCGATCCTCCGGGCGAGCGACGCGGCTCCGCTCCAGTCCGAGGACGACGCCGTCCCCGGGGCCCTCGAGATCCTCAAGGCCACCGAGGAGTCCGTCGAGACCGACTCCTGGGACGCGATCGAGAACACCGCCGCCGTGGCACGGTTCCACCTGGTGCGAGGCGACGAAGGGGCCGCGGCCGCCCCGGCCGACCAGGCGCGGTCCCTCGCCCGCGCCTACGACGGCCGCAACGGGAACGAGCACCACACCGAGCTGCTCCAACGCAGGTGGCTCAAGTGATGGTGCCGCCGTCTCCCCGGAACGTCGCGGTGGTCACCGGCGGGGGGCAGGGGGTCGGCCGGGCGATCACCGAGCGGCTGCTGGCCGACGGCTGGGGCGCAGTCGTGGTCGAACTCGACGGCGCGGACGGGGCGTGGCCGGAGGCCGAAGGCGGGCGGGCCCGCCTGGTCGCCGGCGACGCCGGCGACGACGCGGTGGCGGCCCGGGCCGCCGAGGCGGCCTCCGAGCTGGGGCGCTTGACCGGGTGGGTCAACAACGCCGCGGTCTTCCGCGACGCCTGGCTGCACGAGGCCGGCGGCGCCGCCGTGGCCGAGCTGGTGGAGCGGAACCTGCGTCCGGCCCTGGCCGGTTCGGCCGCGGCCGTGGCGTCCTTCCGCGGGGCGGGCGTGGCCGGGTCGATCGTGAACGTCTCCTCCCACCAGGCGCAGCGGCCCGTCTCAGGCGCGCTGCCGTACTCGACCGCCAAGGCGGCCGTGGAGGGCCTCACGCGCGCGCTCGCGGTCGACTACGGGCCCTGGGGCATCCGGGCCAACGCCGTCGCGCTCGGCTCGATCGTCACCGGACGACTCGAGGCGCTGCGCGCCTCGCAGACCGAGGCGGAGCGGGCCGAGACCGACGAGCAGATGCGGCGGCTCCATCCGCTGGGGCGGGCCGGGCTGGCCGCGGAAGCGGCCGACGTGGTCGCGTATCTGCTCTCGGAGCGCTCATCGTTCGTATCCGGCGCGGTGATCCCGGTCGACGGCGCCAGAGCTGTGAGCGGCCCCGATCCCGAGCACCGCACGCCGGGCTGAGCGGGGACGGCGCCCGGTGTCGGTCCCGGCGGGCACAATCGAGGCACCGACGACGCGGGAGGCGGAGAGATGACGACGAAGGCGCAGCTGCGGAAGGCGGCGCTCGCGCTGCCGGAGACCGAGGAGTCCACCCACGACGGGCTGCTCTCGTTCAAGGTGGGCGGCAAGAGGTTCGCCTCGCTGGCCGACGACGGCCGGGTGCAGCTCAGGCTGCCCGACGACCGGGTCTCGGAGGTGCTGGCCGAGCACCCTTCCGGGGAGCGCGTCGAGCACGCGGGAAAGCCTATCGGGCTGCGGATTCCGCTGGCCGACGTCAACGGCATGGTCCTGAACGCCCTGGTGCGGGCCGCCTGGTCGCACCGGGCGCCGAAGCGGCTGGCCGACTCGGTCATAGCGGCCGAGTCGGGCGGCGGCGACCTGCCGCCTCAGATCGGCCGTCCCGCCACGCGGGCGCTGAGCGGCGCGGGGCTGGACACCTTGGACCGGATCGCCTCCAAGGGCGAGGCCGAACTGCTCGCGCTGCACGGCGTCGGCCCGAAGGCCGTCCGCGTCCTGCGGCGGGCACTCGAGGAGCGGGGGCAGGCGCTGCGGCCATGAGGGGCCGCCCGGGATCGTCGCAGGGAGAGGTGGGTGGCGCTGCGGCCCCTCCCGGAGCCCGGGGGTCAGCGGGAGCGGGGTAACTGGCTCCGCTTGAGCCAGCGGGTGAAGCGGTTCCCGGAGAAGTCGGGGTTCTCCTGGGCCGCCAGTTCGCCGGCTATGGCGAGGTACGCGCTCTCGACGCGGCCGGCGAAGGTCACGTCGGTGAGGCTGAAGCCGCCGTCGCGGCTCAGCACGATCTCGGTCGCATCGTCGGACCTGCTCACGTCCGGATGGACGTCGAGGGTGTCCGCGAAGATCTTGATCTGTTCGGCGAGCTCGGCATGCTGGGATGCGTCGAGTGGCAACTTCCGCGACAGGCGACCATCGTCGGCGTTCCACCCGTTCAGCTCGCTCAGTGCGTCCAACAGCACGTTATCGTCCTGCTCCGTTCTCCCCATATGGCACCGTCGCCATCTGTATTGGCCATGGGCACGATGCCACCCTGGCGTAGTCGGACCCTGGCCGATCAGTAAGGTTGGTCTACCGGCGGCGACACCGACACCAGACTGGATCACGGATCGTAGACATCACCGATGCGGGGCGTCTGTGCCTGAATTGTCGCCATATCTTTATCGTTTCTGAACCGAGTGTTCCCCTTTATCCAGCGTCTGTCCAGGGCGTCATAGGAGACATTTCGGTAAATTAGGATTTTCCAGTACTTCTCTTGTCTGGTTTTGTGCCGACGGGCAGGATTCCTGGCCGATGGTTCCACCTCGAAATCACCCGAACGGACGAGGAATCCTGAGAATCCTCTCGGTTCGCAGACCGCGACAACGCCCCCAGAACGCCACGCACCGTTACATTCACGCGACTTCGGCGTGGTATCGAGGCACGGATAGAATCCCGGCCGTGACACAACCACGAGTCGTCGTCGGCGCCGCCGTCATGGCCGGGGACAAGGTCCTGGCGGCCGCCCGCTCCTACCCGCCCGAGCTGGCCGGACTCTGGGAGTTCCCCGGAGGCAAGGTCGAGCCCGGAGAGACCGAGGCCGAGGCGCTGCGGCGCGAGTGCCGCGAGGAACTGGGCGTCGAGATCGAGGTCGGCGAACGGGTCGGAGACGACCTGGTCACCGGCGACGGCAAGTTCCTGGTGCGGATCTACCTGGCCGAGGTGCGCTCGGGCGAGCCCAGGGCGGTCGAGCACAGCCGGCTCCGCTGGCTGACCGTCGCCGAGTTCGACGACGTCGCGTGGCTGCCGGGCAACCGACAGTTCCTCGACTCCCTGCGCGAACTGCTGACCGAGCCTTAGAAGCACGTCCGCACCGCGTCGACGATCCGTCCCTCCTCGTCGGCCACCGGGATCAGGGTCCACTTGTCGAACGAGGTGCACGGGTGCGACAGCCCGAGCCGGACGACCTCGCCCACTCCGAGCCCGTCGACCGCGCCGGTCAGGAACAGGTGCTGGTCGCTGATCTGCGAGCACTCGGCGCCATCCAGGTCCAGCGGCAGCGGCAGGTCCTGGTCGAACGGGACGTCCCGGCGGCCCGCGTCCAGGATCGCCAGGCCCGGCTCCGGACGCGAGAGCACCCGCGATCGTGCCGTCAGCGCCGGGCGGAACCGCGGGGCGTCCGCGCCCCTGGCCGCGGGCGTGAGCCGGGCGTAGAAGCCGTGGTCGTGGACCAGGTAGGAGCCCGAGCGCAGCACCACCTCGGCCCGGTCGGCCAGAGGCCCCAGGACGGCGGCGACCCGGTCGAAGTGGGCGCTGCCTCCGGCGGTGACCACCGGCCGGTCGGCCTCGAAATCGAGCGCGGCGAACAGCTCGGCGAGGTCGGCCAGGTAGCCGTCGACGTCGCCGACGGCGCCCTCGTAGCCGCCGACCCCGGCCAGGCGCAGGGTCGGGGCCGACCGGACGGCGGAGGCGACCTCGGCGGCCGCTTCGAGGCTCCGCGCCCCGGCTCGGCCGCCGTCGGCGCCCAGTTCGACCAGCACCTCGAACGGGCCGCCGCGGGCCAGGACCGCCACGGCCTCGACCGAGTCGGCGAAGACGGCAATCCGCGCCCCGGACCGGGCCCAGGAGGACAGCCATTCGACTCCGGCGGGGCTGGCGACCTCGTTGGCGACGATCAGGCGCTCGACGCCGAACGCCCGCGCCACCCGGGCCTGCGGCAGGTTCGCCACGGTGATCCCGACGGCTCCGGCGTCGAGCTGCCTGCGCCACAGCTGCGGCGCCATCGTGGCCTTGCCGTGCGGGGCCAGCGACAGGTTCCGCGCGGCGCACCAGGAGGCCATCGCGGTCAGGTTGTGTTCGAGGGCGGCCGCCGACAGGACCGCCGCGGGGGTGTCGAGGTCGGCGGCAAGTGGCTCGGTCTCCAGCCACCGGTCGAGCCGCATCCCTTGCGCCGCGGGCGGGATCGCCTTGAATCTCCAGTCCAGGGTCTCCTCGCGCAGGGCCCGGAGGCGCCGCTCGTCCATCGCTCACCCCTAAATACGAAGGTATATTTACTATATGACAGCGAAGACCTCGATCCACACCGCCGACGCCCCGGCCCCCGCCCACGCCTTTCCGCAGGGCGTCCGCTCCGGGCCCCTCCTCCAGGTCTCCGGCCAGGGCCCGGTCGACCCCGAGACCGGCGAGTACGTCCACCCCGGCGACGTCGCGGCCCAGACCGTCCGGACCCTGCGGAACGTCGAGGCGATCCTCAAGGCCGGCGGCGCGGGGCTGGACGACGTGATCATGCTCCGGGTGTACCTGGCCGACCGCGCCGACTTCGCGGCCATGAACGACGTCTACGCCGCGTACCTCGCCGAGCGCACCACGGAAGGGATAGCGTTGCCGTGCCGCACCACAGTCGTCTGCACGCTGCCGCGCGAGGAGATGCTGGTGGAGATCGACGCCCTGGCGTCGGTGGCATGAGCTGAACACTTCACGGGGGAAGGGCGCACGACAATGCTGGACATCGTTATCCGAGGCGCCGAGGTCGTCGACGGCACCGGAGCGCCGCGATTCCGCGCCGACGTCGGCGTCAAGGACGGCCGCATCGCCGCGGTCACCTCGGACCGCCTCGACGCCGACCGCGTCATCGACGCAGGCGGCCTGGTCTGCTCCCCCGGCTTCATCGACATGCACGCCCACTCCGAGCTGGCCGTCCTGACCGACCCCGGGCACCTCGGCAAGCTCGGCCAGGGCTGCACCCTCGAAGTGCTCGGCCAGGACGGGCTCAGCTACGCGCCGGTCGACGAGACCACCGCGCCGCAGATGTGGGACGCCATCAGCGCCTGGAACGGCCGCCCCGAGGGCCTGGACTTCTCCTGGCGCTCGGTCGGCGACTACCTCGACCGCATCGACACGCAGGGCTCGCCGACCAACGTCGCCTACCTCGTGCCCCACGGGACGGTGCGGATGCTCGCGATGGGCTGGGACCAGCGCCCGCCCACCGAGTCCGAACTGGAGGCCATGCGCGGCCACGTCGCCCGCGGCATGGAGGAGGGCGCGGTCGGGATCTCGGCGGGTCTGAGCTACACGCCCGGGATGTACGCGGCCACAGACGAACTCGTGGAGCTGTGCGAAGTGGTCGCCCGCTACGGAGGCTACTTCGGGCCGCACCAGCGCAGCTACGGCGCGGGCGCGATGGAGGGCTACGCCGAGATGGTCGAGATCTCCCGGCGGTCGGGCTGCGCGCTGCACCTGACGCACGCGACTTTGAACTACAAGGTCAACGCGGGCCGGGCCGACGAACTCCTCAAGATGGTCGACGAGGCCCTGGACGAAGGGCTGGACGTCGGGCTGGACACCTACCCGTACCTGCCGGGCATGACGATGCTCGCCGCGCTGCTGCCGAGCTGGGCCATGGAGGGCGGCTACGAGGCGCTCTTCGAGCGCCTGACGGACGAGTCGACCCTCGAACGGATCGTGTACGAACTCGATGAGGTCGGGACCGACGGCTCCAACGGAGTCCCGGTCGACTGGCGGTCGATCGAACTCGCCGGAATCGGCGTGCCCCGGCTCAAGCACTGCGTCGGCAAGACCATCGCCGACATCGCCGCCGAATGGTCCGCGCCCCCGGTCCTGGTCTACCTCGACCTGCTGGGGCACGATTTCGGCGCCTCCTGCCTGATGCACGTGGGCAACGAGGAGAACGTCCGGAAGATCATGCGCCACCGGACCCACACCGGCTCGACCGACGGCGTGCTGCACGGCGGGAAGATCCACCCGAGGGCCTGGGGTGCCTTCGCCCGCTACCTGGGCCACTACTGCCGGGAGCTGGGGCTGTTTCCGCTGGAGGACATAGTCGCCCATCTGACCGGGCGACCGGCCGCGCGCCTGAGCCTGACCGACCGCGGGCTGGTCAAGCCCGGATACGCCGCCGACCTGGCCGTCTTCGACCCCGAGACGGTCGACGCCCGCGCCACCTTCGACGAACCGCGCCGCCAGGCCGAGGGAATCCCATATGTGCTCGTCAACGGCCGAATTGCGATAGACGAAGGGCGGCGCACCGGGGCCGTCCCTGGCCGGTCGGTGCGCCGCCGGGACCGAAGATTTCGGCACTCACGCTGACACGGTTGCCGCCTTGGTCGGCGGCCGTCCCGGATGCCTGGATGCACGGTCTTCGACTCCACCTTGATGGAACCGCGAACCGACGTCGAATCACGGGGCCGGGTCACTCCGGGTAAAGGTTCGACCTGTCAGCGACGGTGAGGTGTGTGGAGGGCTGGTGTCTGCGGC
>NZ_JAELXW010000135.1 GCF_016428645.1 Glycomyces salinus
ACTAACTGGAGGCTCCCTCACTTCTCAAACAGGCCCTAGCCACCTGGCGTTCTGGGCCTGGCCGATCTGGCCTTTCACTTCGCTGACCTGGGCGGCTTTGCCGTCGAAGCCGACCGCGCTCAGCTCCTCGGCCAACTCGTTGGCTAGATCGGCGTTGCGGGCGAACTCGGCTTCGAGTTCGTCGGCTCGCTGCTTGTCGGCGGTCAGCCGCGAGAGCAGTTCTCCGATGCTGCTCATGCCTGCTTGGAAGCCTCGGCCGCTTGTGCCGCCTCCTCCAGGGAGCTCGCGGCTGCGATCGCCTGGGACCCAGCCTGTTCGGTCTGGCTCTTGCACGACTGCAAGGCCGCCACGGCAGCGGTCACGCCGATCTCTTCGAGCCTGGCCGAGAGTTCTTCGGCCATCTGGGTGTCGGCCTCGATCTGGGCCCTGAGCTCTTCGGCGGCCTGCTTGCTCGCGTTCAGCGCGGCGATGAGTTCGTCTACTGAGGCCACGGGGTGTGATCCATTCCATGAAGTGAGTGCGGGGCTACTTACGGGTCGCACACTATCGCATTACACCATTCGCGTGGGTTCGCTCCAGGCCCGGCCGGATCGTCACCTACCGGCGGGTAGGTGTGTTGCTGGTTGACTACGCCGGGTTCGCGCGTCATCCTCGGTCGTACACGCATCCGCGTGTGATCGAAATCCATATCGGTCGGTGGACCGCCTCTCGGTCGCCAAACTTCGTGGCGGTCCACCTCCTCAACCAGAGAGGAGTCCTCCCGTGGTCAGCGTTAGCCTACGCCACGAACGGGCCGCCACGCCAGAGCAAAATACTGTCGTTTCCGCAGCTCACACCTATCCGGTGAGCGGTCCCGACCCTGCCCTCGAAACTCTCGAGACCAGCGCGGAGTTCGACTGGGACCATCCGGAGAACGACCCGTCCCATCCGCGCTATGAGCCGCCGCACCTGCGGCACCGGCCCGGAGATACCTGGCAGATCGGCGGCAAGCCGTTCGACATCGACGACACCGGTCCGTACGGCAATCCGCTGTGGCGGCCCGATCGTCGCACCGGCCGCCACCGGCGCGGCGAACTGCCCGACCCGCTCCCGCCCGAATCCGCACCTGAACCGGAGCCGGAATACTCCCCGCCGCCGGTCGAGAACCAGCGGCCTTCGCCGGGCCCGCTTCGTCGCGGGTTCTG
>NZ_JAELXW010000136.1 GCF_016428645.1 Glycomyces salinus
TCCGCACCTGAACCGGAGCCGGAATACTCCCCGCCGCCGGTCGAGAACCAGCGGCCTTCGCCGGGCCCGCTTCGTCGCGGGTTCTGGAACGAGTCCGGTCAAGACCGGCAGATCGTTGAAGACGGGTACCGGTTCGACCGACTCCGCGAAAACGCCTGGGACGACTTCATGACCGACTCGGCCCCACTCGCCGCCGCTCACCACCGGCAGCCCGTTCGCCGGTCCCGTCAGACCGCGTTCGACCACGAAGGCGGGCTCGCGCTGGTGATGTGGGTCCGCCTGGCCCAGTGGCTGTTCGCCCTCATCCGGTCCTTCACGACACGGATCGAGCCGGGCCCCGAACCGGCTTCGGACCGCACCCGGGTTCCGCGGCCGAGCGCGGGGCGGCAATCGGTGCCGCAGCGCGCCCAGCGGTCCGATGCCGCACCGGCCGGTGCCGGAATGGCTCGGGCGATCGCCGGGGCCCAGCGGGCCAGAGCGGGGGTGGCCTCGTGGGCGTAGGAAGGAGAGCACCACACCGGGTCCGCGCCGCCTACGCGCACGCGCTGGAGGCGATCCCGCTACCGGTCCGGGCGATCTCCGCTCCGGTCGAGGAGGCCCTGACCGTCCTCGGCACCGCCGAAATCGGCGGCCGGACCGTCCAATTCGGAACCACTATCGCCGCGCCCCGTCTCTGGGTCGCCTTCGCCGACGCGATTCCACCCGTCTTCGGCTACCTGTCCGGCCTGGTCACCTCCCAACCGCAGCTCCACCTCACCACCGAAGCGCACCGGGACTGGACCGGCCAGGCCGACCACACCGACACGCTCATCGGCCACGGCCTGGCCGTCTGGCACGAAGCCCAGCGCTGGTGCGAGGGGTGAGTCGCGAATGAACCACCACCGACGCCAAGCACTCTTCAAGGAGCACGCCGCCGCCGTCCTGAGACGGGACACCGCAGGAGCCGCCCGCGCCCTGGCATCGATCGGCCCCGAGTCGTGGATGGGGCATCAACTGTTCGTATTCTCGCTGTTCGCCTCGACCGTCACCGACCACTTCGGCGACGACCTCGACCGGGCGGACCTGGCCGAGCTCATGGCCGAGTTCCGCACGGCCCGACCGGACGCTCACTGGCTCAGAGCCGAAGCCCTCATCCGGTCCTGCTACGGCGAATCGAGCCTCTACTTGGACGTACCCCAGTCCGAGCACTGGTCACTGATGTGGGCCGTCCTGGCACTCATCGTCCCGCCAGACCCGGGCGAGACGACCCTGACCGTGCTCTTCGACCGCGCCGACGACCTCGGCCGCGAGGTCGTCTCCGGCATCTTCGAGTCCGAACGCCTCTTCGGCTGGGCCGACGAACCCGAAGACCCACCACAGCACCGAGAGGAGGCGTCGTGAACGACGCCGAACTGCTCCGGGCCTCGCTGGCGGCCCTGGCCTTCCGCGACCACGCGCGGCTCCGGAGCGTACGGGCCCAGTACCAGGCGCATCACCCGCGCGGCGAGACCGAGCAGCTCCTACATGTCGCGGCCGTGTGCGTCCGCCTCCGCTTCGGCGGCTCCGGCGACGGGCACGACTCGGAGAACCTGGTCCGGTTCCTCGCCGAAGCCCGCGCCGCCAGGCCGGGCTTCACCGTCCCGTCCAACTTCCTCGACGTCGAAGGCGTCATCCGCGGCCTGCTCGGCGAGCCGGGCATCCTCGACCGCATCGACCCGACCAGTATGAGGCGGATCCTGACCTTCCTCGTCCAATACCTCGCCGACACCACACCCGAGATCAGAGAGGACTTCGACGCCGTCATCGACCAGGCCAGGCAGCAGATACACCGCCAGATCGTCGGCTGACACCAATGCCTTTCGGTTGAGGGGCGGTTCGGCCCCGGGCAAGGGGACCCCGGGTTGCCGCGAATGCGGCCTTCCGCATGTCAGGCACGAACGGCGCCGAGCCCGCCCCGGCCCGGGCCCGGACCGTTCGCGCTTGACATCCGGCGAGCCGGATTCGCAGCAGCCTGGGGTCCCCTCGGGGCCGGGCCTGCCGACAGGCCCGGCCGAACGCGGTCACTCTGCCTGGCGACGCTCGGCAGCCGTGTCGAGGAGCTCGCCGACCGTACGCTCTCCGCTCGCCACGTGCTCGGACTCGTCGGCGGCGCGGGACTTGCGGAGGAGTTCGAGGCGGACCTTCTCGCCGTCGCCTTCGACCACGCGCAGCAGGAGACGCTCCTTCTGCTTGTCGCTGAGCACGGTCACCGCCTCGGCGACGGTCGTCCTCGGAGCCGTCCGGTTCGGGCTCGCCTCGGCCGCGACCTCCAACAGGGTCTGGTCGAGTTTCAGGAAATCGGCGAGCGCGCGCTGCGGGACGGTGATCGACTTCAGGCCGGGCGGGACGGGCGGTTCCAAGCGGTCCTCGTCGTCGGCCGGAAAGGCGTCCTCCTCGATCTCCCAGCGGCCGTAGGCCGCCAGCCAGGCGAGGTAGAGCGCGCGGTAGTCGCCCTCGGCGATCTCTTGACGCACGCCCGCGATCTCGGACAAGTCGAATCGCAGGCCGCCCTCGTCCTGGTCCCACACGTCCTCCTCGTAGTCGGGAGGTTCTTCGGTCGAATAGCTGAGCTCGAAGATGAAGTGCTTGCCGGAGGAGGTGATGCCGACGCCGTCGTCCGCCTGGAACGGTTCGATGCTCTCGACGTCCACGGCCCGGCGCGGGAGCTTCAGAAGGAGCTCTCTGGCGCCCCAGTCCGCGTAGTAGAGGTGCGCGTCGTAGTAGCGGGCGACCATCCGATACGGGTTGCCCTTGAACTCGCCCCAGTGGTATTCGTTGGTGAAACTCGTGGCCGTGATCTCGGCTCGGGTCGACAGTTCGCGGACCTGAGCCTGCTCATCGGCGCTCAGGGGCCGGTCGAGGGCGAGGAACTCGTAGTACTCGTAGGTGCTCACCTTTCGCATTCTCTCCGGTGCGGGGCGAGTGGGCCGAGCCGTACATGGCAAAGTAGAGCCCGGAGCGGTGAACTCGGAGGTCAGGCACTTGCAGCAGAGGCATTGGGACGGAGACGACTCCGAGTACAGCTGGGAGCAGGAGGGCCTCGAGCACATCAGGCGGCACCTCGACGAGCGGAACATCCCCTACTACGCCCGCCAGTGCTTCAGCTTCATTCCCCCCAGCGGCACGCCGCGCGAGTGCGACCTGCTGCTGGCCGTCCCGTCCGGCTTCTACCTGCTCGAACTCAAGGCCCACCCCGGCCGCCTGCGCAACTCTGGTGAGACCTGGATGTTCGACGGCGACAAGTCGCGAACCATCAAGAACCCGCTCGTCGCCACCGAGAAGAAGGCGAAAGAGCTGAAGGGCCTGCTGCAGCGGGCCGCCAAGGGCGCCGACGTCCCGTTCCTGAAGGCGGCCGTGTTCCTCTCCGGGCGGGATCTGACCTGCGAACTCGACGGCTTCCAGCGTCCCGGCGTATACAGCAGGGAGGGCCGCGCCGCCGAAAGCGGCCTTCCCGAGATCGTCTCCGGCCTGCTCGACGCCGACCCCAATCCGAAGCGCCGCACCCCCAGAGGCTTCTACGAGCTGCTGCCGAAGCTCCTGCACGATATCGGCGTCGGCAGGATCCGCAGAGAACGCAGAGCGGGCCCGTACCGGCTCGAGTCCCACGCACTCAACTCGGGCCGCACCTGGACCGACTACCTGGCCCACAACCCCGCCCTGACCGAGGACGCACCCCGCCGCGTGCGGATCTACGCGGTCGAGGCGGGCCCGACCTCGGATCAGCGGACCTCCATGGCCCAAGCGGCCAAACGCGAGTACCGGAAGATCGCGGGCATCGACCACCCGGGAATCGTCCGAGCCGAGACCGTCGTGACGGTCGACGGCATCGGTCCCGGAGTGGTCTTCCAACACGGCAAGGACTGGCAGCAGCTCAACCACTACATGGCCCGAGACGGCCAGTACCTGCCCACCGAGACCCGCCTCCAGATGATCCGCCAGCTCACCGACGCCCTGCGCCACGCCCACGGGAGCCACGTCTCCCACCGGGCACTGGCGGCCGGGTCCGTGTGGGTGAGCGCCGAGGACGGCGACCCTCACCTGCGCATCGCCGACTGGCAGGCATCGGCCGGACATTCCGCCAAAGGCACCACCGCGGCCTGGGCGGACCTGGTGGACCACATCAACGCCTCCTCCGGGCCCTACCTGGCTCCCGAAGCGGCGAACGAGGACGCCGACTCCGTGCAGCTCGACGTCTTCGGGCTGGGCGCGCTGAGCTTCCTCATCCTCACCGGGAAGCCCCCGGCGGAGTCCCGCGGCGAACTGGTCGAACTACTGCGCCGCGACGGCTCGCTGGTGCCCTCGGCCGCCGACGACGACATGACCCCGACCATGGACCAACTGGTGCGGCAAGCGACCTGCCAGGCCCTCGAACGGTTCACCGACATCGGGGAGTTCGCCGAGGCCCTGGACGCCGTCGAGGCCGAACTCCGGGCCGCCTACGAGGAGCCGCAGCCCGACCCGCTCCGCGTCGCGCCCGGAGAGAAGGTCGGCCGCTACGAGGTCGAGCGAATCCTCGGCAGCGGCAGCACCGGCAAGGCCCTGCTGTGCAAAGACCCCGATCGCGATCCCGACGACGACAAGCACCAGGTAGTGGTCAAGGTCGCGATCGCGGACTCCCATGCCGCGGCCGACCGGTTGCAGATCGAGGCCGATGCGCTCAAGCGCAGCCGCTCGGTCCGCATCGCCGAATACCTCGAAGGACCCGACGAGTTCGGCGGACGAAACGTCCTGGTCATGACCTCGGCCGGCGAGCCGACCCTGGATCAGTACCTCCGCGCCCAGGGGCGCCTCACCACCAAGGAACTGGAGGACTGGAGCGACGACCTGTTCCGCATCCTCAAGGACCTCGAGGACCTCGAGATCTTCCACCGGGACATCAAACCCTCCAACCTCGGAGTGAAGGACCAATCCCGGCAGCACAAGCCGCCCCGCCTGGTGCTGTTCGACTTCTCGCTCGCCGGTGCCTCACCGACCGACTTCGACGCAGGGACTCGCGGCTACCTCGACCCGTTCCTAGAGGACCGGAGGAAATACGACTACGCGGCCGAACGGTACGCCGCCGCCGTGACATTGCACGAGATGGCCACCGGGGAACTCCCGTCCTGGGGCGACGGACTCACCGCCCCGGCCGAGCTGCCGCGCACCGAGACCGTCCCGCAGTTGCGGACCGACGTCTTCGAACCGTCGCTGCGCGACGGCCTCAAGCGATTCTTCGAGCGGGCCCTCCACCGGGACGCCGGGAAGCGTTTCGGCAGCCTCCCCGAGATGACCGAGGCGTTCAAGGAGGTCTTCCGAGACGAGGCCCGCCGAGAGCGCACCTCCCGGCCCCACACGACCACCCAGATCACTCCGGACCTGGAACTGGTCGCCACCGAGCTGAGCGACCGCGCCATCGGCGTCGCGCTCGAAAGACTCGACCTGAGCACCGTCGAAGATCTGATCGGCTGCCCCGCCTCCCGCATCAACTCCCTCGACGGCGCCGGCACGAAGGTCAAGCACGAGCTGCTGCGCAAGGCGAGCAAATGGCGGGCGGCTCTAGGCCTGACCGAGACCACCACCGCCCAGCCGGGGGAGGACGACCGCCGGGCCGCCGACGCGACCGTGGACCAGATCGCCGACAAGCTCCTGCCGAAGCGCGGCGAGCCGGAACCGCTGCGCCGAGTGGCGCTGCTGCTCGGCCTCCCCCACGGCGGTGCCCGCTCCCCGGTTCCCGTGTGGTCGACCTTCGAGGAGGTCGCCGTCGCCACCGGGGAGAGTGTCGCGAACCTCCGCACCAGCCTGGACGACGTGCGGGCGAGCCGCTGGGCCAAGAGCGTCCCCGAACTCACCGCGCTGCGCGACCAGATCGCCGACATCCTTGCCGAACGCGGCCGCGTCATGGAAGCCTCGCAGCTCGCCTCCGCAGTGCTGGGCCTGCGCAGCAGCGAATACACCGATCCCGAGTCGCGACTCGCCGCGGCCGGGGCGGCCGTGTTCGGAGCCGTCCAGGTGGAGAACGCGCTCACCGACGAGCGCTGCCGCTACCGGATGCACCGCCTCGGCGACGGCCCGGTGATCGTGGCGCTCACCGACCGCGGCGACGAGGACCAGCCGAGCGACACCGACCTGTTCGACTACGCCCGAGACCTCGGCGTGGCCGCGACCAGGCTGGTGAAGCTGGGCGAGAACGACCCGCTGCCCGACCCCGAAGAGATCATCGACGCCCTCCGCTCCGTCGAGGCCCCGACCGAATCGGTCGTGCTGTCCGACCGGAACCTGGTCAGGCTCGCGGCAGGCTCCAGCAAGACGGCGGCCGCCACCCGCCGCCTGGAGCTGTACCCTGTCGATCTCGACCCCAAGCGGGTGGTGGCGCTCTCGCAGCTGGGCATCTACCTCGACAACGAGGGAGGCGTGGAGTGGAAGCACCTGCGCGACCGGGTGAACGGGCGCTTCGGCGAGCTGGAGCGCTTCCCCGACAAGTACTCGGACCTGCTGGACCTGCTGCGCGAATGCGGGATCGAGGTCGAGACCGTCCCCGACTCGAAACCGCAGCGGATCCGCCTCCACGAGAACCAGCGCACCGGCACCCAGACCGCGACCCGATCCGACACGGAACACGGCGACCCGGCGCGCGACCTTGAACGCACCGCCAAGGACCTGGACGCAGCGGTCGAACAGGGCGGCTTCCGAGCCATCAAAGCATCGCTGCGGCTCACCTCGGCCGCCGCCTGGCTGGCCCGGAGACCCGGAGTGCGGGCGGTCGACCTCCAGGCGGTATTCCTAGGGCACCTGCGCGAATACGTCGCCGAACGCGGCGGCAAGCCGCCCTGGGAAACCCTGTTGGCGGCCGACACCGACACACCACCGTCGGCGTTCAACAAGCTCCTCGAGAAAGTCTGGGAGCGAGTCAGGGCTGAGCTGCTGGCCGAGGCCGAGCCGCCAGTACTATTGCTGCACAACGCGACCCCGCTGGCACGCTACGAAGGCGGTCGGCGGCTGCTTGCCGAGCTGATCGAAGCCGCCCGGACCCCCGACACCACCCCGTGGGGCCTGTGGCTGCTCTGCCCGATGGCCTCGACGAACGCCCCCGCCAGGCTGGACGACCACGAGGTTCACCCGCAGCAGTTCAGCGGGGAGCAGATACTATTGCGAGCTGTGAACAATACTTCACTGATCGTCGACGAAACCGAGTGAAGGCAGTACCCCCGTGAACCGTGAACTCCTGCTCGCCGACCTCAAGAAACAGGTCGCCGCCCTCGAAGATGACCTGCGCGAACGCGCGGCCGAACCTGAATTCGACCGAGGCCTGCGAGACGACTACGACGCGGCGACGACCGCCGGGCGGACAGCGACCGCCTACGAGGTCTGGTTGGAAGGCCAGATCACGCAGGCGGCGGTGGCCTGGGTGCTGGGCACGGTGTTCCTGCGGTTCGTCGAGGACAACAAGCTCATCGAGCTCCCATACCTGACCGGCCCGGGGGAATGGGGCGACGTCGCGGTCGACCGCCAGCAGGAGCACTTCGGCAAGCGTCCGCTCGATACCGACCGCCACTGGATCGAGGCGGGGTTCGCCGACATGCGCGCGGCCTCCCCGGTCGCCGCGGGCCTGTTCGACAAGGCCCACAACCCGATGCACCGCATCACCCCGAGCGGCCAGGCCGCGAGGACTCTGGTGGAGTTCTGGCGGCGGAAGGGCGAGGACGGGAAGATCGTCCATGACTTCACCGACGAAACCTGGGACACCCGGTTCCTCGGCGACCTCTACCAGGACCTTTCGGAGGCGGCCCGGAAGACCTACGCGCTGCTGCAGACCCCGGACTTCGTCGAGGAGTTCATCCTCGACCTGACCCTGACTCCGGCGCTCGATGAGTTCGGCCTCGAACCGGACTACCCGCTGAAGAACGACCGCCCCGACTTCGAGGGACGGGACCGAAAGGGCCTGCGCCTGATCGACCCGACCTGCGGATCGGGCCACTTCCTGCTCGGGGCGTTCCACCGGCTGTTGGAGCAGTGGGAGGAACACGCACCTGGTCTGGACCGCTGGGAACTGATCCGCCGGACGCTGTACAGCGTCCACGGCGTCGACAAGAACCCATTCGCGGTGGCGATCGCGAGGTTCCGACTCCTGGTCGCCGCACTGAAGGCAGCAGGAGAGACGAGCCTGAAGGGTGTCGAGTTCCAGATCAACGTGGCCGTGGGCGATTCCTTGCTGCATGGTCGAGGAGCAAACCAGGTACAGCGAAGTCTGCTCGACGGCGACGATGCCCACGCCTACGTCACTGAGGACATCTACGAGGACAAGTTCCGCCAGGTCGATCTCCTCGGCATTGGCTCCTACCACGTCGTGGTCGGCAACCCGCCTTACATCACGGTGAAGGACAAGCAGGAGAACGAGAACTACCGAAAGGCGTATCCCGAGGTCTGCAAAGGCAAGTACGCGCTGTCGGTTCCTTTCGCGCAGCGATTCTTCCAACTCGGAGTGAATGGCCACCACACTCGGACGGGCGCAGGGTACATCGGTCAGATCACCGCCAACTCCTTCATGAAGAGGGAGTTCGGCAGCAAGTTGATCGAGGACTACTTCAACCGAAAGGTCGACCTGACCCACGTCATTGACACCTCGGGCGCCTACATTCCCGGCCACGGAACCCCAACCGTGATCCTCATCGGCCGTCGTTCCGCCCAACGCGGCCATGATGTCCGAGTGGTCCAGGGCATCCAAGGCGAGCCGTCTCAGCCGGTGACCCCAGAGAAGGGACTGGTCTGGAATGCGATCACCGAGCAGGTAGAGAATCCGGGGAGCGAAAGCCAGTGGGTGAGCTGTGCGGATCTTCCTCGTGAACGCCTAACCCGGCATCCCTGGAATCTAGCCGGAGGTGGTGCAGATGCGCTCATTCTGCGGATTGAAGACGCTGCAAATTCAGTACTTGGGGCAAGAGTGAAGCGAATTGGCTTCTACGGGGTAATTGGAGCTGATGACGTTTCAATCGCGTCAGCTAGGGTCTTTGAACGAACCCGGACTGAGTCGGAATATCATCGGAGGTTGGTGGTAGGGGATCAAGTAAGGGATTGGGATGTACTGGAAGGACTAGACGTATTTCACCCGTATACATCTTCCAGACAACTGGTTTCGCTGGAGGATCTGCCAGGTCACAAAATCAGATTGTGGCCTTATCGAACTACCATGGGAAATCGGTCGACATTTTCAAAAGGCACATACTTCTCCGACGGTCGCCCCTGGTATGAATGGCATCAGTTGCCAGTTGATAAGGGAGCTCATCGAAGCTCGATTGTGTATGGCGAGATCGCAACCCACAACCACTTTATCCTGGACCAAGGTGACAGTGTTTTCAATAGGACTGCTCCTATTATCAAACTTCGAGATGGGTCGACGTACGAGGACCATCTGGAGCTCATCGGTGTGCTCAACAGTTCAACCGCTGCCTTCTGTTTGCGTCAGCGTTGCTTTCCAAAAGGTGGAGACAAAGTTGGTGGAGATGGTGCTCGTGTAACGGGAGAGCATTGGGAGGAGCGATATGCATTTAACTCAACCAATGTTGAGCAGGTTCCGCTGCCAAAAATACTCCCACTTGAGCTCGGTCGATACCTGGATTCGGTTTCACAGAAATACATGGATACGCAGCCTGATGTGGTGATCGAGAATTTGCCTATAAGTCGAGATGCTCTCGATAATGCGCACTCCTCAAACACTACTTTCAGACTGCGGATGATAGCCCTTCAAGAAGAACTCGACTGGCAGGTATACGGATTCTATGGGTTGTTTGATGATTCCGAAATGGGTAATCTGACTGGGGATCCGGATTCGGTCCCCGAAGTTGATCTCGGTGAACGAGCTTTCGAGATCGTTCTTGCCCGCAAGATGAATGCTGGCGAGATCAAGACTCAGTGGTTTAAACGCCACGATTCTATCCCGATCACTGAGATTCCTTCCCGATGGCCCGCCGAGTATCGTGAGCTTGTGCAACGCCGGATCGATTGCATTGAGTCTCGCCGGGACATCGCGCTAATCGAGCGTCCTGAGCACAAGCGCCGCTGGTCCACCATCCCGTGGGAGAAGCGCGAACAGGAGGCTCTCCGCACTTGGCTCCTGGATGCCTGCGAGCGTCGAGAGTTTTGGTACGCCGAGGACCACAACGGCATCGAGCAGCCCGAGCCTCAGACGATCAACCGGCTCGCTGACCGGCTCCGCACTGACCCCGACGTCATGCAGGTCGCCGAACTCTACGCCGGTCAGGGCACGGACCTTGCCAAGGTCCTGACCGACATCATCAAGACCGAACACGTCCCCTACCTGTCCGCCATGCGCTACAAGGACTCCGGCATGCGCAAGCGCGAGCAGTGGGAGTGGACCTGGGAAGAGCAGCACAAGGAGGACGAGACCGGTGAGGACCGCAAGATCCCGGTCCCGCCGAAGTACTCCTCGGGCGACTTCCGCAAGAACGAGTACTGGCGCCAGCGCGGCAAGCTCGACGTCCCCAATGAGCGCTTCATCTCCTACCCCGAAGCCTCCCCCGAGTCCGACGATTCGCTGCTCCTGGGCTGGGCCGGCTGGAACCACCGCGAGCAAGCCCACGCTCTCACCATACTCGTCCTCACCCGCTCCCAGGACGACAACTGGGGCCCCGACAAACTCACTCCGCTGCTCGCCGGCCTCGACGAGCAGCAGCTCTGGCTGAGGCAGTGGCATTCCGAGGAAGACCCGAACACCGGCGAGAGCCCTGCCCAGACCTATACCGGCTTCCTCAACGACATGATGGGCGAACTCGAGTTGAACCGCGACGACCTGAAGGGCTGGCGCCCCGCCCCGAAGACCGGGCGCAAGTCCAAAAAGCAGTAGAGAAGAGGTAAGCACCGATGCCGCAGACCCTGGGCGACCTGTTCGAGGTCAAGCCGGTCCACTCCGGCGACTTCGTGCTCAAACTGAATCTGGACGACACCGCCTCAGAGCTCGCCTCGTACGTGGTCACCGAGGACCTGGCCGAGTGCTTCGACCAGGCACTGTCCTTGGTCCGGGACGTCCTGTCCGGTAAGAGCTCCAAGGCCACCTACCTCAAGGGCTCCTTCGGCGCCGGTAAATCCCACTTCCTCGCGGTCCTGCGGGCGGTGCTCCGCCACGAGCCCACCGCCCGTGGGCTCCCTCGCCTGGCCGAAGTCGTCGCCTCCCATGACTCCTGGCTCGAAGGGAAGCGATTCCTGCAGGTCGGCTTCCACATGATCGACCAGGAGTCGCTCGAAGCGGCCATCTTCAAGGAGTACGTGGAGCTGGTCCGCACCAAGCACCCCGAGGCGCCGCTCCCACCCGTCTACCGCGACGCGCGGCTGCTCGAGGATGCCGCGGAGCTGCGCAAGAACATGGGGGACGAGCGCTTCATCGCGACTCTCCCCGCTGAAGCAGGCCAAGATCAGGTGACCGCCGATGTATGGGGAGAGGACGTGGTGAGTCCGGACTCCTGGACCGCCGCCGAACTCGATGCCGCCTTCGCAGCCGCGCCCGGTGACCCGCTCCGCGGCAGGCTCGTCTCGGCCCTGGTGAAGTCCCACTTCAAGTCCTACGCGGACCTGGCGCAATCGGGCAGCTTCATCGACCTCGACACCGGCCTGTCGGTCATCAGCCGCCACGCCAAAGAGGTGCTCGGCTACGACGCGGTCGTCCTCCTGCTCGACGAGCTGGTGCTCTGGCTGTCCCGCTACAGCGGCAAGCCCGAGAAACTGCACACCGAGCAGCAGAAGATCGTCAAACTCGTCGAGTCGGCGGAGTCCTACCGCCCCGCCCCGATCGTGAGCTTCATCCCACAGCAACGCGACCTGCGGGAACTGGTCGGCAGGTCCCTGGCCGGCGAGGAGGCCGACGCCCTGTACGACGGCCTCAACCACTCTTCGGGCCGGTTCGACCGGATCGAGCTGTCCGACATGAACCTTCCGGCGGTCGTCGCCGAGCGGCTCCTCAAGCCCAAGGGCGGCGCCGGAAGCCCGGCCGACCAGGCGATCAAGGCCGAGTTCAGCAAGGTCCGGAACCACAAGCAGTCGGCGCGGGACGTGCTGCTCGACTCCGCGGGCGGCGGCTCCTCGTTCGAGGACTTCGAGGCCACCTACCCGTTCTCCCCGGTGTTCATGCACACCATCGTCGACGTCTCCGGTGCCCTGCAGCGCAACCGAACCGCGCTGAAACTCCTGGCCGAGCTGCTCTACCAGCAGCGCGACATGGAGATCGGGCGGCTCATGCCGCTCGGGATGATCTTCGAGATCCTCGTCGCCGGTTCGGAGGAGCCCTTCGACAACCGCATCAAAGAGGAGTACAAGCGCACCAAGGCCTTCTACTTCGACTCCCTGCGACCCTTCCTGCGCGAGAAGTACAGCGTCACAGAGGAGGAAATGCGGGACCTGGACCCCAGGCATCCGTTCTGGGCGGCCGACATGGTCGTCAAGACTCTTATGCTGTCGGTCCTGGTGCCTCGGGTACCCGCACTGCAGAGCCTCGACGCCACCCGGTTGGCGGTGCTCAACCAGGGTGCGATCAACTCGATGATCCCCGGCCGCGAGGCCTCCCAAGTGGCCAACGTCCTCAAGGACCTCGGCACGAAGTTCAGCCAGATCCACGTCAAGGGCGTCAAGGACCCGACCGTGATGGTCCAGTTGATGACCGTCGACGTCAGCGCGATCATCAAGCACGCCGACTCGGCGGCCACCCGTTCGGAGCTGCGCAGGGCCGTGCAGCGGCTGCTGTGGAACGAACTGGGACTGAACGACCTCGACTCCGCCGTCTGCGACACCAACGTGATCTGGCGCGGCACCTCTCGGCGAGTCGAAGTGAAGTACACCAACATCCGCGAAGAAGCCATCGCGGAGATGGAGCCCGCGAAGGGCGCGATCCGCCTCCTGATCGACTACCCCTTCGACGAGGACCACACCCTTAGCCCCTCCGACGATCGCCGCAGGATGGTCGACGCACGTGAGCAGGTGGGGGACCGCGGATACCTGACGATCGGATGGATGCCGTCGTTCTTCAGCGAGGAACGTCGGGAGGACCTGCGCGATTATGTCATCATCGACTACCTGCTCGGCCGCGAGGACCGGCTGGTCGACGCCAGCCCCAACCTCGACAGCGGACAGCGGGCGGAGGCCCGTAACGGCCTCAGATCGCGTCATTCTGCCCTCGAAGAGCGACTCCTCGGAGTGGTCAAGCACGCCTATGGGCTCAACGGCGGTATCCCCGGCGACGTGGAGGAGCACCCGGCCGAACTGGTCATGGGCCTCGACTCGGCCTGGACCCCTCCGAAACCCAGCGCCGCCGGCTCACTCGACGACGCGATGACCCGGATGATCCGCAGCCTCCTCGACCACACCTACCCCGACCACCCGAACTTCGACGTCGAAGGCAAGAACCGCGCCTACCGGCGCGGCGACATCGAGGTCATGTGGCAGAAGGTCGAAGAGGCAGCCGGGGACGCCCACAAGCGCGCCGAGATCACCAAGGCCGAGCGCGAGACGCTCGCCCGGATCGCCGCCCCACTCGGCGAGGGCACCGTAGGAGAGGCATCCTTCGTGCTCACCGAACACGTCAAACGCGACCTCGACCGGGAGGTCGAGGCCACCGGCCACGCCGACGAGGTCTCCGTGGCGTACCTTCGCGATCGGCTCGCCGAACGGACCCCCGGCCTGCCGCCGGAACTGGTCGACCTGCTGGTGGTTTGCTACGCCATCCAGGACGACCGGACCTGGCTGCACGGCGGAGTCACCGTCGAGGCGCCCAAGCCCGGCCAGCTCGCCGACGAGATGCGCCTGCGCCGCCAGCCGCTGCCGCCCCGGGACGCCTTCGAGACCGCGCACGACCGCGCGTGCGGCTTCCTCGAAGCCGAGGCCCGGCCCGTCTACAAGTCCAACTCGGTCGCGTCCATAGCCCGGCAAGTCCGCGACATGATCCACCGGCACCGGGACGACGTCGTGGCCCTCGCCGACGGCCTGGCCGCGCACGCCGACACGCTCGGTCTCGACGAGACCAGCCCGAGAATGGTCACCGCCAGGCAGATGGCCGCCCTGTTCACCGACCTCGATGACCAACGCGGCGACGACAACGAGCTGATCGAGCACCTGGCGGCCGCCGCGCTCGACCGCAGCGAATCCTTCTACAAGAAGTCGATCCAGCACGCGGCCGAACTGAACCGGATGCTCCACGGCGAACAGGACCGCTGGCTGTCCCTGGACGGGTTGGCCGCCAGGACCGCACCCGAAGCGGCCGAGATCCTCCGCGGACTCCGCGAGATAGCCGTCCTCGAGGAACACAAGAAAGCCCTGGAGCCGGCCCTCCGCAACGCTTTCACCGCCGCCGCCCGGTACATGGTCCGGGCCAACACCCCCACGACACCGCCCGCGAAGACCGATCCGGAACCGGTGCCGACGCCGTCCGACACACCCGCCCCGGTCCCTCAGCGGCACCCCGGGTCGGTCACTCGCCCGGCTCGGGCCCAGAACCTGTCCGAAGTGGCCGCCCAGATCGCCGCCGACCTCGACCCCGATGCCTCCTATGAGATCACCGTGCGAAGGGTCGACGGCTGATGGCGGCATCGAACGCCGTGCGACTCCCGCCGGCCTCTCCGGGAGCGGTTGAGACCGCCGCTCGACGCGCCCTCCGCGAGACGAAACCGGGCGCGCCCCAGGTGACCGTGCTGCGCGCCGAGCCGACCTGGGACGGGACGGAACCACTCGAAATCGACGGGCGGTCCGTCGAGGTCTGCCCCGCCGCCACCGTTCTGGCCGTGCTCGACCTCATCGACCGCCACGAGGGCCCGAACCATCTGGTCATCCCGACCGGAGTCGACGAGGCCGCGCTCGGCGACAGCGTCCTGGCCCAGATCAGCGGGCACCGGATCGAGTCGGTCGACTCCCTCGAAGCCATCCGCACCGCCACCAGAGCCGACCGAATCGACGTCCAACTGCGCGGCAAGGCCAACGCCTGGATCGCCGAGCAGCTGCTCACGTACGCCACCGAGCTCTGGCCGGGCCGGGGCGATCGCCGCCCCTCGCTGTCCCGTCTCGACACCCTGCGACGCCTCACCGCCTTCCACCTGTTCGCCGACCCCGGCAAGACCGTCGACACCGCCGCGATGCTCGACTGGAGCCGACAGGCCCCTCGAATCCGTCAGTGGCTCGACCTCGACCCCGCCCTGCGCGCCAATCTCCGATCGGCCATCGTCGAGACCGCAGGGGACGCGGCCGCCATCGTCACCGCACTGGCCGAGGTCGGCACCGCCGCCGAAGCCCTGCCGGTGGCCGTGACCGCCTCCGTCCTGCTCGACAGCCCCGACGGCCGGACCCCCCTGGTGCGGCTCGAAGAGCGCTACTTCGGGCGCGATGCCCCCGGCGAGGGCGCGCTGCGCCGCTTCGCCGAAGCCGGAGTCGCCTACCTGGAACGGCGAGAAGGAGACGACGAGACCGTCTACGCGAAGGCCCAGGAGATCCTCGCCGACCTCGGAGCAGCCTCGGTCGCCGTCGACTCGGCCCTCCTCGGCGACGGATTCGACTCCCGCCTCAAGAAATTCGGCAAAGCCGTCGCCGCGGCGGTCGGCAAGCCCGCGAAACTCGCCGACGCCGAGCGTGCCTGGCACGAACTCGAATCCCACCGACTCGCCGACGACAACCGCGAGCGGATGACCGCGGCCCAGGCCGCGCTTCGACTGCTGTGGTGGCTCGACGCCCCGGAAAAGCACCCCGCCACGCTCGCCGCATGGGTCAATTGGCAAGTGCGCGAAGGCGGCTGGGTAGACCAGGCCGCGGCCGTGCTCGAAGTCGCCGACACCGGCGGCGAGGCCGGCCTCGGCCGCGCCTACCGGTCGGTGCTCGAACAGGTGCGGGCCCGCCGCGCCGCCGCCGACGCCGAATTCGCCCGGAAACTCGCCTCCGACGATCCCACCGGATCGTCCGAGATGCTCCTGGCGGAGAACCTCCAGGCGCGACTCCTTCGCCCTCTCGACCAGGCAAAACGTGAACTGCCGCCGTTGATCATCGTGTGCGACGGCATGTCGGCCGCCGACGCGGCCGCCATCGGCGCCGACATCCAGGCCACCGGAACCTGGATCGAGGCCGGTCGAACCGGCAGCGGACGCGAAGGCGCCCTGGCCACGATCCCGTCATCGACCATCTACTCCCGGACGAGCCTGCTCAGCGGAGGACCGGCCACCGGCGGACAGGACGCTGAGGCCCGCGGCTTCGCGCGCTACTGGCACCGACGCAAGACCCGGCTGTTCCACAAAGGCGATTTGCGCGCCGCGACGGCGTCCCAGATACCCGCCGAGCTGCACAGCGCACTCGCCGACCGCGAGACCCTCGTCGGCGTCGTCCTCAACACCATCGACGACGCCCTCGACAAGGACGACCTGATCTCGCGCCCGGTCTGGTCCCTCGACAGCGTCGACTACCTCGCCCCGCTGCTCGCGGCCGCCTCGCGCGCGTCGAGGCCGGTCCTGTTGTGCTCCGACCACGGCCACGTGCGCGACCGCGGCACGCCCAAACCCACTCGCAAAGGCGAATCGGCGCGCTGGCGCTCCGGTTCGGACGCCGGAGAAGGCGAAATCGTCCTCGACAACTCCAGGGTCCTGACCGGCTCCCCGGTCGTCGCCGCCGTCGACCGCGGACTCCGCTACACCGCCCGAAAGGCCGGATACCACGGCGGCGCCTCCCTGGCGGAGATGGTGATTCCCGTCCTTGCCTTCATTCCATCGAGGGCGGCCAAACCTGCGGGCTGGGAGGTATTCGACCGGCCTGCGATGCACGAGCCGGCCTGGTGGAACGGCCGCATCACCGCTATCCCAGAGCCGAAGCGGGACCGCAAGCGCGCCGAGCCCGCTGGTGCGACCCTGTTCGGCGACGCCACCATCGGCCAATCGGTCTGCGCGACCGAGCTCTATCGATCCATCCGAGCCCGCACCCCCAGGGCACTTGAGGACGCCAAGGTGGCCGCGGTCATCGACGCGCTCCACGACTCCGGCGGACGGCTCCCGGCCGCCCGGGTCGCCGAAATCGCCGGCAAGCAGGCGAGCCTGGTTGGCGGCTTCCTCGCCATGCTCAAACGCCTGCTCAACGTCGACGGCTACGCCGTTATCTCGGAGATCGACAAGGGGCGCACCATCACGCTCGACCGCGAACTGCTCACTCAGCAGTTCGGTGTAGGAGCACGATGAACGCCGAGATCTCACTCGAACCCCTCAGGCAATCATCCCTCGGAGGCCGCAAATGACCACCGCACCCGTCGTGCAACAAGCCCCACCGTCCAAAGGGCGGGTATTCATCTCGATCGTGTGGGCTCTGCTTCCAGCGCTCTCCCTCGGCATTGCCACGCCGTTTGCCTTCATGATCGCGTGGATCCGTCGACGGACGGTAGGGGCCTTCTTCAGTTTCATCTTCTACGGTGGCCTGGTCGTGTGGAGTATCTCCTCCAACGACGGGCCTCGGGAGGACCTCGCCATGGGCGCGTACCTCCTCATTGCATGGCTTTTCGCCTCCGCGCACACGTTCGTCATCCGACCGCGCGTCTGGTATTACACTCCCGGGCCGATCGAGGCAGAGCCGGTGCGTGTCCCGGCACCGGAACCCGAAGCGACCGCCGAAGACGCTCCGCGAGCGGAAGAGCCGTTCGGCAAGGACTTCGAGCCGATCGTCCTGGCCCATCGGGAACCGGCTGTGGCGTTCGCCGCCTGGATCCTGGTCTCGGCTGGTGACGAGGGCGCGGTCCCTCGAGCTCGGTTCGAGCAGCGATTCTTCGGGAACGGGCCGGTCGAACCGCTCGCGCTGGAGCATCTGGCCCAGGCAGGCTCGATCAATCTGCAGCACTTGTCGGCCTCCGACCCCGACGCCGCCGATGCCGTATACACCAGGGCCGGAGTCATCCTCGCCGAGCTCGGCGCCGGGGACCTGGCGCTGCGCTTCAGCCACTTCAACGGTTCGACGGCCTCGGAGCAGGACGAAGATCATGCCGAAGCGACCGACGCAGCAACGGAACCGATCGTGGAGGAACCCGAGCCCGAACCGTCCGCAACGGCTGACGCTACAGCCGAGGAGGCACCGCGGGAGGCGGCGTCGCTCGGACGTCAGGTCTGCGAATCGAACGCCTATCTCGCCCGAACTCTCGGCCTGCGCCGGGTACCGAATCCCGAAGACGTCGCCGCGATCATCGACGCCGCCGAAGGAGCCGGCGGTGTCCTGTCCATGTCCAGAGTAGGAGCGCTCACCGGGAGGACGACGGCCGTCGACGGATATGTCAGCCAGCTCCAGCGGGTGCTGAACATCGACGGGACTCCGGTGCTCTCCAGGCAGGATGACGGTGCGAGTATTCGTCTCGACACGGGACTCCTTCGTCAGCAATTCCTGGGAGGCAACAGGTGACCAGAGCCGAATCCGTCAGCCCCGTCCGCCGCCGGGCGGTCATCGACGCCCTGCGACGGGGAACGGTCCCCGAGTCCGGGCTCGACCTGTTCGCCGTGGGCCTGGAACGGTTCGAGGACGCCCTCGACGCCGAACTCGCCACGGTCGCGACCGGTCACGCGCAATTCAAGGCGCTGCGCGGCGAATACGGTTCCGGGAAGACCTTCTTCGCGCGATGGCTGGCCGAGAAGGCGAAACGTCGCGACATGGCCACCGCGGAGATCCAGATCTCCGAGACCGAGACACCGCTGCACAAACTCGAGACCGTCTACCGGCGCCTGGTCGAACATCTGGCCACGGCCGCGCATCAGCCCAGTGCGCTTCGCGACGTCATCGAGGGCTGGTTCTACATCCTCGAAGAGGACGTCCTCGAAGCGCGTTCGATCGACGACCCCGAGGAACTCGCGCGAGCCGTAGACGCCCTCGCAGAGCAGCGGCTGGCCGGCGTCGCCCGCTCGACCCCCGCGTTTTCCGCGGCGCTCCGGGCATACCGAAGCGCACGCCTGGCCGGCGACGACGCCCTCGCCGAGGGCCTACTGGCCTGGATCGGCGGACAGCCCAACGTCTCCGCGGCGGTCAAGCGAGTCGCTGGAGTCAAGGGCGACCTGGACCATTTCGGCGCCTTCGGTTTCCTCCAGGGCCTGCTGACCGTGCTGCGAGACTCGGGCCACCCGGGCCTGTTCGTGGTGTTCGACGAGATCGAGACCTTGCAGCGAGTCCGCAGCGACGTGCGCGAGAAGAGCCTGAACGCCCTGCGTCAGTTGATGGACGAGATCGACAAAGGGCGCTTCCCCGGACTGTATTTGCTCATCACGGGAACCCCGGCGTTCTTCGACGGGACGCAGGGTGTGCAGCGGGCACCGGCGCTCGCGCAACGGCTCGCGGTGAACTTCGCGGATCCGCGATTCGACAACCCAAGAGAGGTCCAGATCCGCCTGCACGGTTTCGACCTCGACAAACTGCAGTTGCTCGGCATGGCCGTTCGGGACCTGTACGCCGTCGACGCCTCCGAACGGGTTCGGAGGGACATCGACGACGAGTTCATCGCCGACCTGGCCCGGGCGGTGACCGGTGGACTCGGAGGGCAGGTCGGTATCGCTCCGAGGCTGTTCCTGCGAAAGCTCGTCGGCGGAGTCCTCGACCGGGTCGACCAGTTCGACGACTTCGACCCCCGACTGGACTCGCAGTTGTCCATCAGGTCGGGCGAACTGAACGAGGTGGAACGCAATGCGGTCTCGGCCGGCGATGTGGATCTGAAGCTTTGAGTGTCGAGCGCCTCCACTCGGGGCTGGTCCACCACATCGCCAACACTCTCGGATGGCCGGACCTGCGCCCGCTCCAGAAAGAGGCGGTGGCGCCGATCCTCGACGGTGAGGACGCGATACTGCTGGCACCCACCGCGGGCGGCAAAACCGAAGCCTCCTCGTTCCCGCTGATCAGCGCGATGGCGAGTGAGAACTGGGCCGGGCTGAGCGTGCTGTACCTGTGCCCGATCAAGGCGCTGCTGAACAACCTGGCCCCTAGGCTCGAGGCGTACGCGGGCTGGCTCGGCCGGACGGTCGGTCTCTGGCACGGCGACGTGAGCGCGGGCGCGAAGGACCGGATGCGCGCGGAACCGCCGAACATCCTGCTCACTACTCCCGAAAGCCTTGAAGGCCTCCTCATCTCGACCAAGACCGAAACCGACTTCTTCGCGGATCTGCGGGCCGTCGTGGTCGACGAAGTCCACGCCTTCGCAGCAGACGACCGAGGATGGCACCTCAGAGCGGTGCTCGAGCGGCTGTCCCGCCTTGCGGGGCGCCCATTGCAGCGGGTCGGCGCCTCCGCCACGGTCGGCAACCCGGACGAGCTGCTGACCTGGTTGCAGGGCTCCGGGGCCGGTCGACGCCCGGGACGGGTAATAGCGCCCGGTGTTGCATTCCCAGGGGCCGAGGCTCCCGAGCAACCGCCGGAGGGCGAGGTCGAACTCGATTACGTCGGCTCGGTCTCAAATGCCGCCAAGGTCATCGCCGCCTTGCACAGGGGTGAGAAACGGCTGGTGTTCTGCGATTCGCGCAAACTCGTCGAGCAGCTCGCCGGTTGGCTGCGAGAGTACGGTGTGACGGTCTTCCTCTCACATTCGTCCCTGTCAGTCGGCGAACGGCGGCGGGCCGAGCAGGCGTTCGCCGAGGCCCGTGACTGCGTCATCGTCGCCACCTCCACGCTTGAACTCGGGATCGACGTGGGGGACCTCGACCGGGTCATCCAAATCAACGCGCCGAAGACAGTGGCTTCGTTCCTGCAGCGGTTCGGGCGGACCGGGAGGCGCGCGGGCAGCGTCCGCAACTGCCTGTTCCTCGCGCTCGACAGCAGGGGCCTGATGGATGCGGCCGGACTGCTGCGCCTATGGGGCAGGCACTGGGTCGAGCCCATCGAGCCGCCGCCGGGGCCAAATCACATCGTCGCCCAGCAGGTCCTGGCGCTCTGCCTGCAGGAGAAACGCATCGGCAACCGTCTCTGGCCCGAGTCCTGGAACGGGCTCGAGCCCTTCGGAGCCGCGGCGAAACCCATCGTCGACTATCTGGTCGCCGAGGGCTTCCTCGAGACAGACGGCGGGATGCTGTTCGTCGGGCCGAACGCGGAGAAGCGGTTCGGGACCAAGCACTTCGCGGATCTGACCGCGGTCTTCTGCGCACCGCCGGAGTTCACGGTCATGCACGGGCGCGAGGAGGTCGGCCAGGTGGATCCTTCCATCCTCATACCCGAAGAGGGCAGGGGGCCGAGCAACATCCTTCTCGCGGGCAGGACCTGGTACCCCAAGCACATCGACTGGAAACGCCGCCTCTGCCATGTCGAACCCGTGGACGGCGACGGGAGCGCGAAGTGGAGCTCGATAGGCCTGCCGACGGGCAAGTCGTTCGAACTGACCCAGTCGATCCGAGCCGTCCTGCTCGGCGAGGACCCACCGGTCGCGATAACCGAGAGAGCAGAACGGACTCTCGCAGATCTACGCGAGAAGCACGCCGATCATGTGGACCCCGACAACCTGCTCATCCGGCGTGAAGGGTCAGAACTGCGCTGGTGGACCTGGGCCGGCTACCGGGCCAATCTGACATTGCAGGCATCGCTGGAAGGTTTCGCCCGAGCCGACGGCGTCACCGACTTCGCCCTGAGGCTTGAGAACGACCTGACTCCCGGCCAGCTCTCGAAGCGACTGCGCAAGGTCGAACTCCGGTCGCCCACACCCGACCCGCGAGCCGTGACCGGCCTGAAGTTCAACGACGCGCTCCCCGAAGACCTCGCCACCTCCACCCTCTCCACCCGCCTCGCCGATCTCGACGGAGCGAGCGCAGCCCTAGCAATGAATCGAGTATTCATTGCGTAGTTGCATGAACGCCTCACCATGAAGTGCCGACTGATAATGGTGAGGCCCGTGTGGCGCGGTGATATTGATGCCGGAAGGCGGACGGCAGAACAAGAGCGATATGGACGGCAGCGGTACTAATCTCGTGGACCCCATTACGCAGGTCGCTGCTGTAGCCTGAGAGTCACAACGCAGTTGAGTCAGTCGCGAGTGAACCTAGTGTGGGCGCGACCGCATCGAGTCTCGAGCCCTGGACAACCCCCGACTCACGGAGTAGTTGAATCCATGGATGACAACAGTCGAAACGAACTCCCACCTGGGTTGCGATCTGGGCGGGATCTATCGGACTTGATCAGCCGTCCACGACGACGATCCCGAAGGCAGCGCTTCGTCGCCTGGTTCTCCCGCGGCAAACTGATCACGATCGGCGTGGTCACATCGCTTGTCGCCTTGGTCGGATTGGCCAACTCGGCGCTCGACCTCTGGCAGCGCACGGGTGGAGCTGAAACTGAGTCCAGCGATGGAGTGGATATAGAATTCCTGGGCCCGGATGAGGCCGGAGGCGGCGATGTTCCAGTTTGGGACAATGCTTACTCTCCTTGCCAAAGCCCAGTTGACCTGGAGCGAGTGCCCCTGGATCGGGAGATCGAAGATGAGTCCCGACTTGAACTCGGTGATGGTGCAACTGAGTTCGGGGGCGAGGACTACGCCCTCGAGTTTCCGTTGATATTGAGCCATTTCGAGCAAGGCATCATGCGCTCTGAGTGAG
>NZ_JAELXW010000137.1 GCF_016428645.1 Glycomyces salinus
CACCACGTAATCAACCCTCTATCACAGCCGGGGCGATTCAGTGTTGCGGGCGCGTCGGGTCGTGTGAGGGGGCGCTTCGGCCGTTTTGGCGGTTGTTGTCGGTGGGCGCTGGCAGGATCGGCCTTGAGAAGTCGCTCAACACGCGAAGGAGTCAGCGATGGCATCGGTGCTCAATCCCTACTTGAATTTCGACGGCGATGCGCGGTCGGCGATGGAGTTCTATCGCGACGCGCTCGGCGGAGAGTTGACCGTCAGCACGTACGGGGAGATGGGGTCGGAGGGCCCCGAGAAGGACAACGTCATGCATGCTCGTCTGCAGACTGAGGACGGGTTCACGATCATGGCCGCTGATGTGCCTCCGGGCATGGAGTTCAAGCCCGGTCAGAACATCTCGATCAGTCTCTCCGGTCCGTTGGAGGACGCCGAGCGGCTCCATGGGTACTGGGAGCGGATCTCGGCTGGCGGGGAGGTGACCGTGCCGATGGAGAAGCAGATGTGGGGCGATGAGTTCGGGTCCTGTGTCGATCGGTTCGGGATCGCGTGGATGGTGGATGTGGCCACCGAGGACTCGCAGCAGTGATCGGGTGAGGTGTGTTCCGGGGGCGGTGGGCCGGTGGTCTGCCGTCCCTTTTCGGCGGTTCAGCGGCGGTGTCGGTTGCGGGGGTGGTCGCGGGCGGTGCGTTCGTTGCCGATCTTGTAGGAGCCGGTCCAGCGGGCCATGGTGTGCTGGTCGTCGCCTGATGCGATGTCGGCGAGGAATTTGGCGGCTCGTGCGCCGCGCAGGAGGGCGGCGCGGCGGCCGTGGTGGGTGATTTCGATGGTGCCGTCTTTGCGTTCGCGCCAGGCGAATCCGGTTGGATCGGGCATAGTGTCCTCTATCCGGTGGTGGGGTGGTCGGGCGCGGTCTTGGTGCGGGCCAAAAGGTAGGCGGTGGCGGCGCCGCCGGTGAAGCCGAACAGGTGGGCTTGCCAGGAGACGTGGGACTGGGTCGGGAAGATGCCCCAGACCATGGAGCCGTAGAGGAGGATCAGTGCGACGCTGATGGCGATGTCGGCCAGGCGGCGGAGGAAGATGCCGCGGCCCAGTAGGTAGCCGAAGAGGCCGAAGACGACGCCGGAGGCGCCGACGGTGACCGATCCGGTCGGTGAGATGAGCCAGACGCCGAGGCCGGAGACGGTGACGGTGGCCGCGATGGCGATCCAGAAGGCGCGCCAGTCGCGGAGCGCGGCGACGGTGCCCATGACGGCCAGGGGGATCATGTTGGCGGTCAGGTGGCCGGGGCCGACGTGGAGCAGTGGTGCGGCGATGATGCCGGGGGCGAGGCCGTCGAGGCTGCGTGGGGTGATGCCCCAGGTGGTGAGGTGGGTCGGGAGTATGGCGTCGAGGGCGACCAGGGCCCACATGGCGGCGATGAGAGTTCCCCAGAGGGTGAGGGCGCGTCGCAGCGGGTGGGTGGTGCCGGTGGCCGCCGTGTCGGTCATGGGGCTCCTTTTGGGGTGGTGGTGTCTGGTTGCGAGCTTATCGGGGTGTGGGCGGTGGTGCCAGTGTCGTGGTGGAGGCGCGACACAGCATATTTCGGTTTCCGAATGATACGCTTTTCGTATCTTCGTGGATTGGGGATCGTCATGAAACTCGCCGTCATCGCCGCTACCGGCGCGACCGGCCGCCTGGTCCTGTCCCAGGCGCTCGAGGCCGGGCACGGGGCCACCGCGGTCGTGCGGAACCCGGCCAAGCTCTCGCCCGGCGTCGAGGCGGTCAAGGTGGACCTGGCCCGGCCCGAGCCGGCCGCGCTGGAGGCGGCGGTGGCCGGGTGCGATGCGGTCGTCTCGGCGCTGGGGCCGACGTCGAAGTCCGAGCTGGGGGTCGCCGCCGGCGGGACGGCGGCGCTGATCGCGGCGATGCGGACTGGCGGGGTGCGGCGGCTGGTGGTGCTCTCGGCGGCGCCGGTCGGGACGGTGCCGACCGCTGCCCGTCCTGACAAGCCGCGGCACGAGGCCGGTGAGGGTCCTTTCATGCGGGCGGCCGTGGCCGTGGTCAAGCGGGTCCTGCGCGATCATTACGCGGACTTGGCGGCCATGGAGGACGCGGTCATGGATTCGGGGCTGGATTGGACGATCGTGAGGCCGCCGCAGTTGACCGACGGGCCGTTCACCGGCCGCTACCGGACCGCCTACGGCCGCATTCCGCGTCGGGCGCTGCGGGTCTCGCGGGCCGATCTGGCTCATTGCATGCTGGCGCAGGTCGGTGCCGAGCGGGCGGTGGGCCGGACGGTCGGGGTGGCCGCTTAGGTCCGTTCAGGCGGTCGCTTCGGTGGCGTCGCGGCCGGCTTCGGTCACGCGGGTGAGGAATTGGGAGATCGTCGCCAGTTGGTCGTCGTCGAGGTCGGCGCAGATGCGGTCGATGCGGTCGAGCATGGGCGTGAAGTGTTCGAGGATCTCGGTGGCGCGTTCGTCGTTGAAGGTGAGGTGGACGGCGCGGCGGTCGGTGGGGACGCGTTCGCGGCTGATCCAGCGGGCCTGTTCGAGGCGGTCGAGGACGCCGGTGGTGGTGGCCGGGCGCAGTCCGGCCTGTCGGGCCAGGGCGCTGGGGGTCATCGGTCCGCGCCGGCTGATCAGGTCGAGGCAGTACAGGTCGACGTCGCGCAGGTTGATGCGACCGGCGACCTGGTGGTTGAGCAGGGACAGTTGGACGGACACTTCGCGCAGTCGCAGGCTCACCTCGAATCCTCGGTCGGTGGTCGCGTCCGGTCGGTCGGTGGCGGTCATCGGTGTGCTGCTCCCCCGCTGGGTTCGTCGGCCCGGTTCAGGATAGCGGCCCGGCCGTCCGGTCAGCCTCCGGCGATGGAGGGCAGGATCTGGATCGGGTCGTCGGGGCCGACGGGGGTGGCCAGTCCTTTGAGGCGGCGGCATTCGTCGTCGCCGATGTAGACGTTGACGAATCGGCGCAGTTGTCCGGCCTCGTCGCGCAGGCGCCTCCCCAGGCGCGGGTGGCTGGTTTCGATGGCGGCCAGGACGTCGCCGAGGGTGGCCGCCTCGGGGGCGGCCACGGTGATGGTGCGTGCCCCGCCGCACTCGCTGGCCAGCGCGGCGGGGATTTTGACTTCGAGGTCCATCAGGCGGTCTCCATCGCGCGCACGCACAGCACGTCGGGCAGGTGGGCGGCGACGGTGTGCCATGTGCCGTCGGTCTCGGAGGCGGCCCAGACGTCGCCGCAGCGGGTGCCGAAGTACCAGCCGGGTTCGGTCGCGCCGTCGGTGCAGGCGCCGTCGCGCAGGACGCCGCCGAAGTAGGCTTCGGTCGGCAGGCCGGCCTGCCAGGGCCGCCAGGTCTGTCCGGCGTCGTCGCTTCTCCATGGTCCGATGTGCTTTTCGGCCGGGGTCCGTTCCATCGATTCGCTGATGGGCCAGGCCATGACGGTGCCGGCTTCGGTCGGGTGGGCGACGATGGCGAAGCCGAAGTCGGTCGGCAGGTTCTCGGAGATGTTGATCCAGCCGCCGTCGGGGCGGGTGGAGCGGTAGGCCGGGCCGTGGCTTTGGACGTAGAGGGTGCCGTCGGCGTCGCGGGTGACTTTGTGGATGCATTGGCCTGATTCGGGGGCGGCGTCGGGTTCGTAGTCGACGGTGATGCCTTTGGTGATGCCGTTCCAGGTTCGGCCGTCGTCGGCGGTCTGGTAGATCCCGCCTGAGGAGATGGCGACCGTCAGCGCCCGCGGGTCGGCCGGGTCGGGGACGATGGTGTGGACGGCCGGTCCGCCGGCGCCGGAGGCCCAGGTGGTGTGTTCGGGGTGGTCCCACAGGGCTCGGTTGAAGGTGAAGGTCTGGCCGCCGTCGTCGCTGGTCCACAGGCTGGTCGGTTCGACGCCGGCCCAGACGCGGTCGCCGGGGCCGAAGGCGATCTGCCAGATGCGTTTGACGGTGTTGGTCTGGTCGGATTCGGGTTGGTCGATGCCGGCGGTCTCGGAGAAGTCCAGGGGCCGGTAGGGCAGGTCTTGGGGGAAGGCCATGGGGGCCTTCTGGGGTTCGGACCAGGTGGCCGCGGCGTCGTCGCTGCGCCAGACGCTGGGGCCGAACCAGGTGGCGGCGCCGACGAGGATGCGGCCGGTGGCCGGGTCGGTGCCGATGGCGTAGATTTCGGCGACGGCGGTGAAGCCGTCGTCGTCGAGGATGACCGGGCCGGACAGCTGCCAGGTGCGGCGGTCGGGGCTGGTGGCGGTGAACAGGCCTTTGCGGGTGCCGATGAGGACGAGGTATGCCATGGTTCCGGGCCTCCTTGCCTGGATGGCGGATGTGGTCGTCTCCCATCCTCGCGCGCGGCTGTGACGTTTTCCAGATGTTGCCCGAATGCCCTGGTCGGGTCGGTCGGTGGGGGTGTGCTAGGTTGCGTTCGCCCCCGGTGAGCGACGATGCCTCGCCTTTCCGTGCTGTGAGGATGTGCCCCCATGTCCGTCCGTTCCCGCCTGGTCGCCCTCGCCGCGGCCGGTCTGCTGCCTTTCACCGCCGGCTGCCAGGCGCTGGAGGACCTGGCCGATGAGGATCCGACCGACGGCGCCGACGCCGGGTCCGGATCGGTCGTCTCCGATGAGTTCAGCGAGCACATGCCGTTCACCGTCACCGTCGACGCCGCTGAGTTGACCGCGCAGATCGAGGCGTTGACCGTCGCCGAGGAGGCCGGTGACGGCTACGACCGCGACCTGTTCCCGCACTGGCGGGACGCCGACGGCAACGGCTGCGACGCCCGCGACGACGTCCTGGTCTTCGAGGAACGCACCGGGGAGCTGTCGGCCGACGACTGCGACGGGGCGATGTCGGGCCAGTGGGTGTCGATGTTCGACGGCGAGACGGTCACCGAGTCCTCGGATCTGGACGTCGACCATCTGGTGCCGCTCAAGGAGGCATGGGTGTCGGGGGCCCGCGACTGGCCGACCGCCGAGCGGGAGGCCTTCGCCAACTCCCTGGACCGGCCGTGGCACCTGCTGGCGGTCACCGCCTCGACCAACCGGTCCAAGTCCGATCAGGACCCGGCCGAGTGGATGCCGCCGCTCGAAGAGGTCTGGTGCGAGTACGTGTGGGCGTGGGTGCAGGTCAAGACCGAATGGGACCTGACGGTCGACCAGGCCGAGGCCGATGCGTTGAGCGAGTACGCCGCCGCCTGCTAGTGGTCTTCTCAGGAAGTTCATCGGGTTTCGCCTGCGGTTTCAGGTGTAGAGGTCGGCGGCGAGGCCGAGGGCGTCCTGCGGGGTCGTGGTGGCGGTATCTCGGTGTCGGGGCCCTCGCTGTGGTCGACGATGCCGCCGATGCAGGCGAAGCCGCCGTCAGATCCTGACCGCGAGGGTCCGGGCGGGGAGGTCCGGGAAGCTGTCCGGGCTCGGATCGTGCTCGCCACGGGCGCGGGCAATGCTCATTCGGCTACCAGGTCCAATCGAAGCGCAGGTCGGCGCTCCAAGGGCGCGGGTAGAACTGTACGACCTTGAATGCCATGCCGATGCCCCGGGCAAGGTACTGGTCTCGCTCCAGTCTGCGTTCGATTGGGCTGCCTGGGGAACCGTTGTTGTCCCACCAGGATTCCCACTGTTTGATGCAGGTCTGTCCCTGGTAGTAGGCATTGCTGCAGCGGGCCGGTGGCGACCAGGTCTGCGTGTGGCCGAAATCGATCCGGGTGCCGGTCGACTCTTCAACGATCGTGCCCCAGGCTTTGAGGCAGTAGGCCGAGTCCGGGATCGTCCAGCGTGCGTACCGTTGAGCGCCGCCGTCAGTCGGCAGGTCCCGCATGTTCTGGCAGTTGCCGTCGCCGACCTGCTCGGTGTCGACTTCGAGGCGGTAGAAGGTGCCGTTGTCGTGCCAACCCTCCAATAGCACCCAGTCGCCGTCGTGCACGAACACCTCGGCCATTTCTGGAGGCCAGGTCTCCGGAGAACCCCAGCTGATGTGGGAACCGTCCTCGGATTGCGGGTTCCATGCCCATTGGCCGGCGGGTTGTCCATCGGCCCAGAACTGCCCGGCGCTGCGCTCGAACATCATCGAGTAGTCGGCGTAAGTCTCGGCCTGGGACACCTCGGCTTCCCCGGCGAATGAGGCGGGCACGACCACGAGTGTGCCCAAGGATACGGCCGCGACGACTGCCGGCGCGGCGAGGACTTTCAAGGATAGGCGCATACGGCAGATGCTAAGGGGTTCGAACCACCATCACTGCCAATGCGCTGAAGCGCCAGGCGATCGCAGTTCGGAACCCTGGTCTCCTGATTCGGAAGTTCGTTTCATTGGTCGGTTTTGTATGCGCAGATGCTTCAGCGGTCTTGGAAGCCCAGGACGAGTTCGGCGTGGGAGCAGTCGTTGTCCACGATCCAGTACACGTTGCCCGCGCTGGCATACGGTTCGGCGGTCATGACCTGGGCGACCATTCGTTCGAACTCGACCTCGAGAAGACCACTAGCCGAAGGCCAGCGGTGCGGCCCCGACCGCGGCCAGTCGTTCGCGCTCGGCGCCGGTGGCCTCGTCGCGGCCGGCGGCCTTGGCGATCGCGACCACCGGATCCCAACCCAGCGCCTCGAGCCTGCCGGGCCCGCCGAGCAGGAAGCCGGCGACGGCGGCCGCGGCCGGGACGGTGGTCCAGCGGGGCCGCCCGGTCGCGTCGGCCAGGTCGATGCCGTGGACGGCCACCTCGACCACGCGCGTGAGCGTGAAGTCGGCCAGGGTCATCGGGTCGCCGTGGCGGGTGGTGACCAGCCGGTCCGGTCCGGCCTGGGCGCACGCCTCGACGGTCGCCTGCCAGGTGCGGGCGAACCGGTCGGCCACGGCCGGGCCGCCGGCCCGGGCCGCTTCGGCCGCCTGGTCGACGCGCGCGGCGTCGACCTCGGGCGAGAAGCGCCGGTCGCGCGTGTAGTAACCGGCCGCGTCCACCGTCGCCTCCGGCGGCGGCGAAGCGGCGAGCATGGGGCCCAGCCGGTCCAGGGCGATGGTGACGTGGGCGGCCAGGGCCGCGGCGTCCCACGGCGCGCACCTGGTCGGGCGGGCCCAGTCGCGGTCGTCGAGTCCGGCCATGACCGCGCCCAGGCGCGCCGATTCGGCGCGCAGCGCCACCAACTCAGGGAAAGAGACCATGGCTCGTATCCTATGGGAGGGTGGGAAGGCCACCGCTGGACTGTGCGCGCCTGAGCGGTCCGGTGGGCGACTTGCCGATCCGGAGCCGCCTGACGTAGGTTCCCTGCCATGACCGACGAACACTGGCAGGCCCGCGCCGCCGCACTATGGCAGGCATTCGACTCCTATGCGCCCGAGGCGTTCGTGGCCGCGATGGAGGACCTGGCCGCCGAATGCCCGAACGACCCGGTGGCCCTGTTCGAGGTCGGCGGCGCCCACGATTCGACCGGCCGCACCGCCGAGGCGATCGGCTACTACCGGCGCGCGCTCGAGGCGGGCCTGGACGGCTCGCGCCGGCGGCAGGCGATGATCCAGATGGCCTCGTCGATGCGCGAGACCAGAGGGGCGGCCGAGGCGCTGGAGCTGCTGGAGGCCGAGGCCGAGCGCGGCTCGGACGAATACGACGACGCGATCGCGATGTGCCGGGCGCTGACGCTGGCCAAGCTGGGCCGGGACCGGGAGGGGTTGTCGGTCGCGCTGCTGGCGCTGGCCCCGCACCTGCCGCGCTACGGGCGGTCGACGGTCGCCTACGCCAAGGGCCTGGTCGAGTAGTCGGCCGCGGCTGTCAGGCCGGTTTCACCGCACCGACCGGTAGTAGTCGATCTTGCCGGTGATGTAGTCGCGTTTGGCCTCGAAGTCGGCGATGCGCGCGTCCACGGCCTTCCGGTGCTCCTCCAGCAGCACGATCCGGTCGGCGATGGTGTGGTCGCCGTCGCGCACCAGTTCGGCGAACCGGCACATCTGCTCGATGGGCATGCCGGTGTCGCGCAGGCACTTGAGGGTGCCGAGCCAATCGAGGTCGGGCTGGGAGAAGCGCCGCTGGCCGGTGGCGGTGCGGGCGACCGGGCCGATCAGGCCGACCTTCTCGTAGTAGCGCAGGGTGTCGGGGCTGAACCCGGACCGGTCGGCGCATTCGCTGATCGAGTACAGCACGGACGTGGCGTTCACAGAGGTCACGTCCACCACTGTAGCGGGCCCGGCCCGCCAGCATCGGCCGTCAGTGGCGGCGCTGGTTCAGGCCGGTCACGAATCCCAGGTAGTCGCCGAAGGCGTCCTCGACGCTGCCGTGGTCGAGGCCGTACCGCTCCAGGGAGTACTCGTGCCGGCGGCGGTCGACCGGCCGGTCCAGGGCCGCCTCCAGCCGGGCCTGGTCGCCGGGCCCCCATTCGAGGCCGAGGCGGGCGAACAGGTCGGGCACGTACGTGTCCGGGTCGGCCATGAGCCAGTGGTAGCCCAGGTCGTGGAAGCCGGTCCGGTCGAGGCGGGCGCGCTGGTCGCGGGCCGAGGCGACCCCTTCGGACAGGATCTTGAGCCACATGCGGCCGATGCCGTGCAGGTCGACCGCGGCCGGTTTGACGTGGAGGCGGTGCAGGCTCTCGGCCATCGAGCACATCGAGCCCATGACCGTGTCGGGGGCCCGGTGGGTCCACACGATGTCGGCGTCGCCGAACACTTCGATGATCGAGGCGATGTTGAACAGGTTCCCCGGGTGCTTGAGGACCCACCGGGCCTCGGGCCGGCCCCAGGAAAGGACCTGGAGGGCCTCTTTGAGGAACCGGTAGTCGTCGGCGAAGTCGTGCCCGGCCAGGAACTCCAGGTAGTGCCACATCGGCGCGACCGAGCAGTGCAGGTGGGTGTGGTCTTTGAGGAAGTAGTCCTCTTCTTCGCCGTCGGCCTCGACCGGGTGGATGATGTCCCAGTCGGGGCTGATGGTCAACGTCATGTCCAGGCGTTTCTGGGTCTGGCGGATCTGGCGGCGCTCGGTGGCCTCGTCGACCGGCCCGCCGAGGTTGTACATCTCCCACAGTTTCGGGCCCCGGCAGCCGTCGGTGCGGGCGAGGATCTTGTGGGTCAGGGTCGTGGCCGTCCGCGGCAGGCCGACCACGAAGACGGGCCGTTCGACCGTCTCGTTCTCGATCTCGGGGTGGGCGGCTTTGAGGGCGCGGACGCGGTAGCGGTTCTCGATGCGGGCGGCCACCAGGTCCTGGGCGCTGCGCCACCCGACCCCGGACAGGCCCTCGAGTTCGGCGAAGCAGCCCAGGAGGGTGCGCAGGCCCTCCAGGGCCGACAGGTCCGCTTCGTTCAGGGTCGGTTCGCCGTGGTGGGACCGGATTCTGGCGTGCATGCGCTCGAAGACGCGGTCGGGGTCGGATCTGGTGCGCAGTCCGGGGGCGAGCAGGGCGTTGATCAGGTGCAGGCGGGTGGTGGTGCGTCGCATGGACACGGGCTCCTAGCAGGACGAGGTGCGGGCTGCTCAGCTCAGGAAGGACAGGCGGACGGTGCGGTCGGGGTTGTCGCCGTTGGTGTCGACCAGGCACAGCGACTGCCAGGTGCCCAGGGCCGGCCGGCCGGCGACGACCGGGACGGTCGCGTGCGGGGCGACGATGCCGGGCAGGACGTGGTCGGCTCCGTGCCCGGTCGAGCCGTGCCGGTGCCGCCACCGGTCGTCGCGGGGCAGGAGCCGCTCGAGCGCGTCGATGAGGTCCTCGTCGCTCCCGGCGCCGGTCTCGATGACGGCGACCCCGGCCGTGGCGTGGGGTACGAACACGTTCAGCAGTCCCTCGCGGGCGCCGGCCGAGGCCAGGAAGTCCTCGACCTGGCCGGTCAGGTCGACCACGCGCGGCCGTCGCCCGGTGGTCACCTGGAGGGTCTGGGTGCGGAAGTGGTCTGCCATGAGTGTCGATCCTGCCATGTCCGGCCGCGCCGCGTCCGCCAGAGCCCGATCTGTCGGGCCGTGCGGCTATGGTGGGGGCCATGACTTCTGGTGAGCTGGCGGTATCGGGCTGGGAACCGGTCCCGCCCGAGCGCGGGGCCGGCACCGACCCGTACCGGGTCTATCTGGACTCGCTGGGGTCGGCCGAGTCGCGGCGGACCATGCGCGGGTGCCTGGACCGGATCGCCCAGCTGCTGTCGGGCGACGAGGCGGCGACCGGCGCCGGGCAGCCGTGGCACCTGCTGCGCTACGAGCACACCTCGCGGCTGCGGGCGGCCATGCTCGACGCCGGGTGGTCCGGCTCCTATGTCAACAAGCACCTGGCGGCGCTGCGGCGGGTCCTCAAGGAGGCCTGGCGGCTCGACCAGATGGCCGCCGAGGACTACCAGCGGGCCTGCGACATCGCTCCGGTCAAGGCCCAGCGGCTCCCGGTCGGCTCCCAGGTCGACGCCGAGGCGCTCGGCGGGGCCCTGTACGCCTGCGACATCGACCCGGGCCCGGCCGGGGCCCGCGACGCGGCGGTCCTGGCCACGCTTTATTCGACCGGGTGCCGCCGCAGCGAGATCGCCTCGATGCGGCTGGTCGACTACGACCGGACCGAGCGGTCGATCCGCATCGTCGGCAAGGGCAACAAGGAGCGGCAGGTGTACCTGACCGAGGCCGCCGCCGAGCGGCTGGACCGGTGGCTGGCGGTGCGCGGGACGGCCTCGGGGGCCCTGTTCTGCCCGATCAACAAGGCCGGGCGGCTGCGCCTGGACGGCAACCGGCCGGCGCGGCTGACCGGGCAGGCCATCGCCGACCTGCTGGCCAAGCGGCTGGTCGAGGCCGGGCAGCGCCGGCACACCCCGCACGACTTCCGCCGCACGTTCATCGGGGAGCTGCTCGACGCCGGGGTCGACCTGGCCATCACCCAGTCCCTGGTCGGGCACGCCTCCCCGGCCACGACCGCCCGCTACGACCGGCGCCCGGCACGCCGGTCCCGCGAGGCGGTCGACCGGCTGCACCTGCCCGAAGCGTGATGTCGAATTCTGGCTAGCTTCTGTCGGGGGCGGCGGGCACGCTAGAGGACATGGAATTCGACACCGACCGCCTGACCGCGGCCGTGGCCGGCCGCGACGCCCGCTTCGACGGCTGGGTGTACCTGGCGGTCACCTCCACCGGCATCTACTGCCGGCCCTCATGCCCGGCGGTCAAACCCAGACCCGAGCACATGCGGTTCTACGCCTCGGCCGCCGCGGCCCAAGAGGCCGGGTACCGCGCGTGCAAACGCTGCCGCCCCGACGCGGCCCCCGGCTCCCCCGAGTGGGACTACCGGACCGACGTCACCGCCCGGGCGATGCGCCTGATCGGCGAGGGCGTGGTCGACCGCGACGGCGCCGCCGCCCTGGCCGGCCGGCTCGGCTACTCGCTGCGGCAACTCGAGCGGCTCCTGACCGCCGAGGTCGGGGCCGGACCGGCCGCGCTGGCCCGCGCCCAGCGGGCCCAGACCGCCCGCACCCTCATCGAGGGCACCGACCTGCCGATGGGGCAGGTCGCCTTCGCGGCCGGGTTCACCTCGATCCGGGCGTTCAACCGGGTCGTCGCCGAGGTCTACGCCTCCTCCCCCACCCAGCTGCGGCAACGCGCGGCCGGCCGCCGCGGCGCACCCGAGGGCGGGGTCATCGCGCTGCGCCTTGCCTACCGGGAGCCGTTCGAGCCGTCGAACCTGTTCGGCCACCTGGCGGCCGCGGCCGCACCCGGGATCGAGGAGTGGCGCGGCGGGGCCTACCGGCGCACGCTGCGGCTGCCGCACGGGCCCGGGATCGCCGCGCTGCGCCCGGCCGGAGGCTACATCGAGTGCCGGCTGCGGCTGGCCGACGTGCGCGACCTGACCGCCGCCGTCGCCCGCTGCAGGAGAGCGCTCGACCTCGACGCCGACCCGCACGCCCCGGCCGAGACACTCGGCCGCGACCCGGTCCTGGGGCCGCTGGTGAAGAAGACCCCCGGCCGGAGGGTGCCGCGCAAGGCCGACAACGAGGAGTACGCGCTGCGGGCCGTGATCGGCCAGCAGGTCTCGACCGCCGCGGCGGCCACGATCGCCGCCGGATTGGCCGAACGCTACGGCCGGCCCGTGACCGACCCCGAAGGCGGGCTGCGGTACCTGTTCCCGGCCCCGGCCGACCTGGCCGGAGCCGATCCGGCCGACCTGCCGATGCCGGCCGCCCGCAAACGCACCCTGACCGGCCTGGCCGCCGCCCTCGCCGCCGGCGAGGTCGACATCGGGCCCGGCGCCGACTGGCAGACCGCCCGGGCCCGACTGGCGGGCCTGCCCGGGATCGGTCCGTGGACGGTCGAGATGATCGCCATGCGCGCCCTGGGCGACCCGGACGCCTTCCCGGTCGCCGACCTGGGCGTGATCCGCGGCGCCACCGAGCTCGGCCTGCCCACCGGCCGGGCCCTGACCGGCCTGGCCGAGGCGTGGCGCCCGTGGCGGGCCTACGCCGTCCAATACCTGTGGGCATCGCAAGAGCACCCGACGAACCACCTGCCCGCAGACGATGAGAAGGAGACCCTGCGATGAGCACCGACGCCAAGCACCTGAAGATGGAATCGCCGGTCGGGCCGATCGCCGTCAGCGCGGTCGAGGCCGGACTGACCTATGTGCACCTGGGAGCCGACGAAGTCGACCGCGCCTGGGGGCCCGAAGCGGCCACACCCGTCCTCGAATCGGCCATCGAGCAGCTGGAGGCGTACTTCGCCGGTTCTCTGCACCGGTTCGACCTGCCTTTGGCCCCCGAAGGCACCGACTTCCAGCGGCGGGTCTGGCGGGCGCTGACCGAGATCCCCTACGGCGAGACCGTCTCGTACACGTGGGTGGCCAACCGGATCGGGTCCCCGGCGGCCGTGCGCGCGGTCGGGGCGGCCAACGGGTCCAACCCGGTGGCGATCGTCGTCCCCTGCCACCGGGTGATCGGCGCGAACGGGGCCCTGACCGGCTACGCCGGCGGCATCTGGCGCAAAGAGCGCCTCCTGGCGCTCGAACGCGGCGAACAGGCCCTCTTCGCCGCGTAGGCGGTGTTCAAGAACCCCTGACGGCCGCTATCCGGCCGATTTGCCGGGGGTCCTTGAACACCGCCTAGAGCAGCGTGATATCGAGGTCGACGGTGACGGTGTCGCCTTCGACGATGAACACGGCGGCGTAGCAGACCTCCAGGGTGCACCCGGCCGGGATCATCCCGGCCGGGTTCCCGGCCGGAGTCGTGCCCGAGGGCAGTGGCGCGTCCATGTCGTTGCCGGAGATGAAGTCCCCGAAATCGTCGGCCGGCACGGCCACCGAGACTTCGCCCCGCGACCCGGCGGTGGGGGTGTGCATCTCGGACAGGTCGGCCTCGACGACCTCGGTCGAGTCCGGATAGTGCAGGTGGGTGGCCGCGGCGACCGTGTCCAGGCTCGGGGCCGCCGAGCCCTGCAACGCCCAGCCGACCGCCCAGACCGCGCCGATCAGCCCGGCGAACGCGCACAGCAGCCAGATCGCGGCGATGACCGCGCGGCGGCGGCCGATCGGTGGAGGCGAAACCATCCCCGCGACCCTACACGAGCGGCCCTCGCGTCCGGGTCGTCAGAGGGCGGTGATGTCGCCCCCGGCCCGCTCGGATCGGGACAGGGCCCGCACCAGCGCCGCCTGCCCGTGCCGGCCCGCCGACAGCCGCGTCAGCACCCAGGCGGCGGTGTCGAACACTTCGGCGTCGAACACCGGCATCGGCGACCCGACCGAGCAGGCCAGGTCGTCGCTGTGGACGACGAACTCCAGGATGCGGGTGACCAGGAAGTCGTCCAGGCTCGTCGCGTACGCCCAGTACGGGTTCCCGCTGGTCTCGTCACCGTCGCGGCCCGGCAGGGCGGCCTCGACCGCGGCCAGGGCCCGCCGGGTATCGGCCACCAGCGCCGCCGGCCCGGCCTCGGCCGCCGCCTGCCCGCCCTCGCGCACCCGCGTGTTGATCTCATTGCCCAGATCGGCTCCGCGCCAAGCGGCCCGCTCGAAATGCTCGAACAGGCCGATGCGCTCCTTGCCGGCGAAGTCGCCGTCCAGCGCCTCCCGCGTCGAGTGGACCTGCGCGGCGATGTGCCCGGCCAGGCCCCCGACGGTGAACCCCTCCAGCGCCGACTCCCGCTCCCAGGCAGCGGCGACCGGGTCCGATTCGACCAGGTCCAACGCCGTGGCCGCGGCCGATACGTACCGGCTCCTCATATTCGATGCCACGGTGACCCCCAGCGGTTCAGTTCATGGACACGTGCACGTGATTGGTGTGGTCGCCGGCCGGAGTGCCGTCGGCCCCCGAATACGACCGCCACCCCGACGACGGCGACCAGAACTGCCGGTACCAGATCACGTAGTACACCCCGAGCGAGTCGGCGTTGTTGACATACCACGACGCCAACTGGTCGCCGTACTCCTTGTCGGCGCCGGTCGCGGCCGTGTTCTGGAAACCCGAGGCGTTGGCCGACCAGTCGCAGGCCCGCCCCAGCGGGTGCTCGCCCGACCCGCCCGACCGGTAGCAGGACACATAGTTGCCGAACCCGGCGTCCTTGGTCTCGTAATACATGTGGAGCGTCCGCGGCGTCAGACACCCGTCGGTGGTCGGGTCGTCCTCAGTGCACCCCGAACCGGAACCGCCGAAACCGTCGGCCCCCGGAGCGCCGCCGTCACCGGAGGGCCCGGCCGCCTGCTCGGCCCGCAGCTCGTCCAACTCGTCCTCCAGGTCGGCCTCGGCGTCCTCGGCGTCCTCGAGGGCCGCCTCGGCCTCGGCCACCTCGTCGGCGTGGGCCTCCTCCTGCGCCTCCAGCTCCGCCAGCAGCCCCTCGGCCTCGGTCACCAGAGCGGCCCGCTCGTCGGCCAGATACCCGGTGAAGCCCATCGCGTCGACCATCTGGTCGGGGCTGTCGGCCGCCAGCAGCGCGGCGGTGGCCCGCAGGTCCCCCTCGGTGTGGAGGTAGACGGCGTACTCGTTGAGCGCGGTCGACAGATCAGCGAGGTCGGCCTCGGTCTGCTCGATCTGCTCGGCCAGCTCGTCGGCCCGTTCCTGGGCGGTCTCGACGCGCTCCTCGGCCTCGGCGACGGCGGCGATGGCCTCTTCAAGGTCGGCTTCGAGCGTGGTCTCGTCGGGGTCGGCGTGGGCGCCGGTGGCCGGCACGGCCGCGGCCAGCACGGCCGCACACGCTATGGGGAGGATTCTGCGGCGCACTTGGCGGTCGCTCCTTGTTCGGGGTCAGCGGTTACAGGTCGAGGTCGACCACGAGGGGAGCGTGGTCGGAGGCGCCTTTGCCTTTGCGTTCGTTGCGGTCGACGTAGGCGTCGGTGACGGTATCGCGGCAGGCGGCGTTGGCCAGCGCCAGGTCGATGCGCATGCCGCGGTTCTTGGGGAAGTCGAGGTTCCGGTAATCCCAGAACGTGAACGGCCAATCGTATTTGAGGGCGCGGGGGAAGACATCGCTCAGACCGGTCGCCTCCACCGCGGCCAGGGCCTTGCGTTCGGCCTCGGTGACGTGCGTGGTGCCGGGCCATTCGGCGCGGTCCCACAGGTCCTCATCAGTCGGGCAGACGTTGAAATCACCCATCACGCACGCCGGTTCACTCCCGGCCGCGGCCGGCGCGGCCGCATCGGCCAGGGCCGACAGCCACGCGAGCTTGTACGGATAGTGGTCGTGGGTCACATCCCGCCCGTTGGGGACGTACACCGACCACACCCGCAGCGGCCCGCAGGTCGCCGCGATCGCCCTGGCCTCGGTGCGGCCGTCGAACTCCGGCTGGCCGGCCAGACCCCGCTCCACCTGGTCGATGCCGGCCTTCGAGAGGATGGCCACGCCGTTCCAGCGGCCGTCGCCGTTGGCCGCGACCTCGTACCCGGCCTGCTCGAGCCGCTCGGTCGGGACCGCGTCGGTGGCGCACTTGATCTCCTGGAGGCACACCACGTCGGGTGCGGCCGTCTCCAGCCAGGCCAACAGCCGCTCGAGTCGAGCGTTGAGCGAATTGATGTTCCAGGTCGCCACGCGCATGACGCTCACGATACCCCCACCGCTCCGCCAGAGCGCCGGGACCGGATCAGGGTGCGGCCTGGCCCGCGCGCACCGCCGCTCCCGGCGAGCGCGCCGGCTCGGCCACCGGGCCGACGGCGACGGCGAACAGGCCGAACCCCAGACTGATGGCGAACGCCGGCAGGGCCGTCCCCGAGTCGTTGACGCTGAAACCGATGACCGCCACCGCCAGCAGCCCGACCGCCGCCGCCTGGTGGCGGCGGGTCGCGATCGGGCCCCGCCGCCGCCAGATCCACACCAGAGCGACCGCCGCCGCCACGATCAGATACGTCAGGGGCCCGCCGATCGTCCCCAGCGCCGAGGCGGCCTTGCGGGCCAGGACCTCACCGGCGTCGCCGGAGATGACCGTCCCGACGAACCGCCCCAGGTGGGTCTGGTCGGACTCGGGCCGCAGATAGTCGATGAAGCCGGCCGCCGCCAGCACCCCGGCCGCGATCGCCCCGGCCGCGGCCACCGCCCCGATCGACAGCCTCCGACCCCACAGCAGCAGACACGTCAGCACCAGCGCCGCGACCAACGTCAGCGTGCCGCCGACATTGCGGCCCAGCACCGGCGCCCCGACCACGGCCACCGCCGCCAGGCCCACCGCGACCGGCCCGAAGTACAGCCCGCGCCCCCGCCACGGCGTCAGCGTGATGATCAGGATGACCGCCGCGGCGAACACGGCGAACGCATAGTTGCTCAACCCCGAGAAACGCGCCCCGACCGACGCGGTGTACCCCATGGGGGTGTGCAGGGGCCACATGGTGCCGGCGATCTGATCGAACGCGATCAACCCCGCGGCGATCCCCGACACCAGCAGCGCCCGCCGCCGCCCCTCCCGCAGACCCGGCAGATACGACAACGCCGTCACCAAAGCGACCCCGGCGGCGATGAACGCCCAGAACGCCACCGGCGGCGACTCGGCCCGCCACCACGGCGGCATCCCCGCCGCGATCCCGGCCACCGGAATCACCGAGACGGCCACGCACACGCCCGCCGCCGTCCGCCGCCACCGGTCGGGCCCGGTCACCAGCCACGCCGCCGCCGCCGCACCGACCGCCCCGGCCGCGGCCAAGAACACATAGAACGACCAGCCGACCTCGGAGACGGCCGCCGAAGCGGCGGTCACGTCGACCCCGCGCTCCACGGCGGACTCGGCGGTGTGCTCGTCGTCGGCCTCGATGCCGATAGGCCGCCCGGACATGGCCGCCGGAACGTCGGCGCCGACCACGTCGAGCACGGTCGGGGCCAGGTCGACCAGCTGGATATAGCCGTCGCGGCCGGTCGTCGCCGACCTCAGATCGCCCGGTTCGACACCGCTGCCGCTGTAGATGACCGGGTGGAGACCCGAAGGGGCGGCCGCGTCGGCGATGCCGGCCACCAGCAGCCGCCACCGGTCCGGCAGCGCCTCGGCCACCGTCGCGACCGCGCGGTCGGCCGCCTCGGCCGCGCCCTGCCGGGTCGGGTCGGGCGCCTCGCCCTCGACCTGGTCGGCGGGCACGTCGGTGTCGGTCTGCCCGAGCGCGTCGTAGTCGGTCGTCGCCTCACCCTGGTCGGGCTCGGACGGCTCGCCGACGACCAGGCCGGGGTCGACGATGACCACGTCGCAGGCGGCCATGGCCTCCGGCAGCGAATCCAGGTCCGGCCCCCAGAAGTCGATCCCGCCCTCGGGGTCGGCCGCGGCCAAGGCCGCGCCGGGGCCGATCGCCGACACGCACAGCCCCGCTTCGACCGGCTCTGCCGGCTCGCCTTCGGCCTCCGCCTCCGCGGCGGCCTCGGCCTGGTCGGCCTCGTAGCCCTCGATCGCCTCGGCCAGCGCCCCCAGGCGGGCCCCGTAGTTGTAGCCGACGTTGGCCTCTTGCAGATCCGGCCACCACGGCAGCGCCGCGGCGTCGGACTCCGATACCGGCTCGGGGATCGCCGACTGGGCCTGGCAGTGGGCCTCGCGGGCGGCCAGCCCGCCGGCGCGAGCCCCCGCCCCCAGGCTCACCCACCCGGCCTCGGGGCAGGTCCAGGCGCCGATGGTGCGCACACTCATCGCACCCGTGGCGCCGTCCCCGGCCAGATCCCACAGGGTCGGCGTGTCGGCCGGATCGATGTCGGACCAGGACAGGCCGGGCACGCCGACCACGACGATCCCCTCGGCCTCCTGCTCGGCCTCGCCGGTCTCCTCCGATTGGGCGCGGGCCGGCCCGGCCGCGGCCAGCACCGCGACCAGGGCCGCTGCCGCCGTCGTCAGCGCCCGGGCCCACGCCCCGCCTGTCCGTGCCGATCCAGTCATGCCCCGTAGTCTATTGGCTCGGCGCACCGCCCGCCCCGGCCCGGCGGCACCGGGTGCGCCTCACCTCGCCGCCGACCGGCCCCGAAGGCGCTAATGTGGGGTCCGTGTTCACCATCGTCACCGTCAACGTCAACGGCATCCGCGCCGCCGCCAGGAAGGGCATCGTCGACTACCTGGCCGCCTCCAGCGCCGATGTGATACTGCTGCAAGAGGTCCGGGCCACCACCGAACAGGTCCCGGCCGCGGTCACCGACGTCCCCGGCTGGCACTGGCTGCTGGCGCCGGCGCTCAACCACGGCGCCAAGGGCCGCGCCGGCGTGGCCGTCCTCACCCGCGACCGGCCCGAGGCCGAACGCGTCGGATTCGGCTCGGAGTCCTTCGACGACACCGGCCGCTACGCCGAAGTCGACCTGCCCGGCATCACCATCGGCAGCCTCTACCTGCCCTCCGGCGAGACCGACACGCCCCGCCAGGTCGAAAAAGAGCAGTTCATGGACGAGTTCGCGACCTACCTGGCCGACAAGGCCGCCGCCTGCGAACGCGAAGGCCGCGACTTCGTCGTCGGCGGCGACTGGAACATCGCCCACGCCGAAGCCGACCTGAAGAACTGGCGCGGCAACAAGAAGACCGCCGGATTCCTGCCGAACGAACGCGCCTGGCTGACCGAACTGTACGAGTCCGGACGGTTCGTCGACGTCGTCCGCGCCCTCCACCCCGACGTCGAAGGACCCTACTCGTGGTGGTCCTACCGGGGCCGGGCATTCGACAACGACGCCGGCTGGCGCATCGACCTCCAGGTCGCGACCCCCGGACTGGCCGCCAAGGCCGCCAAAGCCTGGGTCGACCGGGCACCGGCCCACGACCAGCGCTGGTCCGACCACGCCCCGGTCGCCGTCACCTACGACCGGTGACCCGCCTGGCGGGCCCGCGCCCGGCCAGGCACCATTGACTGCTGTGAGCCTGATCGACTACCTGCCCGGCACCGACCGACCCGACGCCGACGACATCTACACCGCCTTCACCGCCTGGGCCTCCGACGCCGGCATCGACCTCTACGAACACCAGGAAGAAGCCCTGCTGGCCATCTGCTCGGGCGCCAACGCCATCGTCAGCACCCCCACCGGGTCGGGCAAGTCGCTCATCGCCGCCGCCGCCCACTTCAACGCCCTCGCCGGCCAGCGCACCAGCTTCTACACCGCCCCCATCAAAGCCCTCGTGTCCGAGAAGTTCTTCGAACTGTGCGACCAGTTCGGCACCGAGAACGTCGGCATGCTCACCGGCGACGCCGCGGTCAACCCCGACGCCCCCCTCATCTGCTGCACCGCCGAGATCCTCGCCAACCTCGCCCTCCGCGAAGGCGCCGACCTCGACTGCGACTCGGTCGTGGCCGACGAATTCCACTTCTACGCCGAACCCGACCGCGGCTGGGCCTGGCAGGTGCCCCTGCTCGAACTCGGGCGCGCCCAGTTCACCCTCATGTCGGCCACCCTCGGCGACACCGGCTTCTTCGAGACCGACCTGACCCGCCGCACCGGCCGCGAAACCGCCCTGATCACCGGCGCGACCCGCCCGGTCCCCCTCGAATACGAATACCGCAAGACCCCGCTGCACGAAACGGTCGAAAACCTCGCCAATCACGACCGCGCCCCGGCCTACATCGTCCACTTCACCCAAGCGGCCGCCCTCGAGACCGCCCAGGCCCTGGCCAGCCTCAAACTCATCGACAAGGACGCCAAGACCGCCATCGGCGCCGCCCTCGGCGGCTTCCGCTTCACCACCAAGTTCGGCAAGACCCTCGCCCGCCTGGTCCGATCCGGCATCGGCGTCCACCACGCCGGCATGCTCCCCAAATACCGCCGCCTGGTCGAACGCCTCGCCCAACAGGGCCTGCTCAAGATCATCTGCGGCACCGACACCCTCGGCGTCGGCATCAACGTCCCCATCCGCACCGTCGTCTTCACCGGCCTGACCAAATACGACGGCCGCCGCACCCGCCGCCTGCGCGCCCGCGAATTCCACCAGATCGCCGGACGCGCCGGCCGCGCCGGATTCGACACCCGCGGCTACGTCGTCTGCCAAGCCCCCGAACACGTCATCGAGAACGAGAAAGCCCTCGCCAAATTCGGCAACGACCCCAAAAAACGCAAGAAGATGGCCAAGAAGAAACCCCCCGAAGGGTTCGTCGGCTGGTCCGAAGACACCTTCGCCGCCCTCCAAGAAGCCGAACCCGAACCGCTGACCTCCCGCATGCGCATGACCCACGCCATGCTCATCAACCTCCTCGCCCGCGGCGGCGACGCCTTCGCCCACACCCGCGCCCTCATCGAAGACTCCCACGCCGACCGCCCCACCCAGCTGCGCATGGCCCGCACCGCCCTGACCATCGCCCGCACCCTCCGCGACGCCGGCATCATCGCCATCGACGACGCAGGCGTCAAACTCACCGTCGACCTGCCCGACCACTTCGCCCTCAACCAGCCCCTCGCCCCCTTCGCCCTGGCCGCACTCGAACTGCTCGACCCCGAATCCGACACCTACCCGATGGACATCGTCTCCATCATCGAAGCCACCCTCGAAGGCCCCGGCCAGATCCTGGCCGCCCAACGCAACAAAGCCAAAGGCGAAGCGGTCGCCGCCATGAAAGCCGACGGCCTCGACTACTACGACCGCATGAACCGACTCGACGACGACGAAGTCGACTACCCCAAACCTCTGGCCGACCTCCTCGGCGAGGCATTCGAGGCCTACCGCCTCAGCCACCCGTGGGCCGCCGACTACCAGCTCGAACCCAAATCGATCCTCCGCGAGATCTGGGAAGGCCACATGACCTTCGGCGAGTACATCTCCACCTACGCCCTCCCCCGCTCCGAAGGACTGCTGCTGCGCTACCTCTCCAGCGCCTACAAGGCCCTCACCCAGACCCTCCCCGAACACGCCGGCGGCGACGAACTCGACGACCTCACCGCCTGGCTCGGCGAGACCATCCGCCAGACCGACTCCTCCCTGATCAACGAATGGGAAGCCCTGACCAACCCCGCCGAAGACGACGACCAGATCGACATCGGCCGCCCCGCCACGGCCTTCACCGCCAACGAACGCGCCTTCGCCATCGCCGTCCGCAACGCCGCCTGGCGCCACGTCGAACTGGCCGCCACCGACCAGGTGGCCGCCCTGGCGGGCCTGGAGTCCGGCTGGAGCGAAACGAAGTGGGACACCGCCCTCGAACGCTACTTCGACGCCCACGACGACATGGGCACCACCACCGCCTCCCGGTCCGACGCCTTCCTCGACATCGCCAAGAACGGCCGCACCTGGACCGTCCGCCAGGTCATCGACGACCCCGCAGGCGACCGCGACTGGGCCATGACCTTCACCGTCGACCTCGACGCCAGCGACGAGACCGGCGCGGTCGCCATGACCATCGACGACTTCACCGACTAGCGGAATGCGGGCCCTGGGTGGCCCTGGCCTCAACAGCGACGGCGACAGGGAGGAGGATCCCGGGCTGTCGTGCCCGGCCTCCGGTTGCTCGGTGTCCGGTGTCGTTTCGCTGCGGGACTGTTGTAGCGGGGGCCCGC
>NZ_JAELXW010000138.1 GCF_016428645.1 Glycomyces salinus
AAACTAACTGGAGGCTCCCTCACTTCTCAAACAGGCCCTAGAGGGGTTGAAAGTCCGCAGGTGGGCGTGCGGGTGCGGGGCTATGCACGACCGTGATGTGAACGCCGAAATCAATATCCGCCGCGAGGGCCAACGCCTCGCGGCCGTCGCCGCAGGGCACCGCGAAAGCGGCACCGGAAGGTGTGTGGAGACGCGAAACGACTGGGGACAGGACACCAAGACCGGGCATCCCGGCAGTCCTGGCAACACTTCGATCTGGGGACAGAACCAGTAACCCGTCCGTAGACGGACCGCGACAGCGGACCGCAAGCCGGAGATCTCCTCTGTACGGGGAGAGGATGCCAAGGGTTGGACCTCGGTCACAACGTAGTCTCGGGGTTGTGAAAGTTGTCGTGTTGACGCTGGTGGAGACCGGCTGCGCCAATACCGGGCCGCGCACTCAGACGCTGCATCTGATCGACGAGCTCAAAGGGCGCGGCGCGGCGGTGCGGACGATGGAGGCGTCGACCGCGCGCGAGGTCGATGCGGTCCTGGACGACCCCGAGGAGCGGATCGTGCTGGCCGCCGACAGCGACGAGCAGGTCAACGCCGTCCTCGCCCGCGTGGTGCGCCGCCTGGCCCCGGCCCCGAGCGAGCGGCCCGACGACCTGCCCGCGGGGCGCACGATCCCGGACCTGCCGCCGCTGGCGGTCCTGCCGCAGGGCGAGGTGCCCGGCATCGTCGCCCGCCTGGGGCTGCCCGAGAAGCCGGCCGAGGTCGCCGCGGCCGTGGCCGAGGGGGAGGTGCTGCGCACCGACCTGATGCGGCACGACGGCGGCGGCGTGTGCGTCGACGGGGTGCGCCTGGGCGGCGGGGACCGTCCCTGGACGGGCGTGGTGGCGCTGGACGACGCGGTCCTGGCCGACGGGTCCGAGCAGATCCTGGCCTGCGTGGTCGCCAACGCCGACGGCTACGCGGCCGCCGACGACCTGGTGCTGGCCGAGCCCGATCCGTCCGACGGCCGGATCGACGTGGCCGTGGCCGTCCCGGTCACCGTGGGGCGGCTGCGCAAGCGCGTCCGCATCGAGGTCCGGCGGGCCCGGGGCAGGGCCGTGGCCGTCCAGCCCGAGGGAAAGGTCGCGTTCGTCTCCGACGGCCTGGTCGGCGAGCTCGGGCGCAAGCGGACCTGGTGGGTCGAACCGGGCGCGGCGCTCTGGCGGCGCTGAGACCGGCGCCGCCTTCTTTCTGAGACCGTTCGAATAAGCAGGTCGCAGAGGTGGATGCCCGCAATCGTTTGCCGTAGCCTTGGGGCGTCCACCCCACTCGGCAGCGAAGGAGCACCCCGATGGGCATCGCCTACGGCGGCGACTACAACCCCGAACAGTGGCCCCGCGAGACCTGGGCCGAGGACATGGCCCTGATGCGCGAGGCCGGAGTCAACCGCGTCAGCGTCGGCATCTTCTCCTGGGCGAAGTTCGAACCCGAGGAGGGCCGCTTCGAGTTCGAGTGGTTCGACGAGGTTCTGGACCTGCTGGCCGACAACGGCATCGAGGCGTGCCTGGCCACCCCCACCGCCTCCCCGCCACCCTGGTTCGCCGCCTCCTACCCCGAGGCGCTCCCGGTCGACACCGAAGGCCGCCGCCTCACCCACGGATCCCGCCAGGCATTCGACCCCTCCTCCGACGTCTACCTGGCCAAGGCCCTGGCCATCACCGAGCAGGTCGCTCGCCGCTACGCCGATCACCCGGCCGTCGGCATGTGGCACATCCACAACGAGTACGGGTGCCACAACGCCCGCTCCTACTCCGAGGCGGCCACCGCGAAGTTCCGCACCTGGCTGCGGGACCGCTACGGCGACCTCGACGGCCTCAACGCCGCCTGGGGCACCGCCTTCTGGTCGCAGGCGTACTCGTCCTGGGAGCAGGTCTTCGTGCCCCTGCCGACCCCGACCATCGCCAACCCCGCCCACGTCCTGGACTTCAAGCGGTTCTCCTCCCACCAGCTGACGCGCCTCTACGACGCCGAGGCGACCGTGGTCCGCCGGTACTCCGACAAGCCGATGACCACCAACTTCATGACCGGTTCGCACCCGGAGATCGACCTGTGGGAGTTCGCCGAGCACGTCGACTTCGTCTCGACCGACCACTACCTCGAGCGCCCCTTCGAGCACGTGGGCCTCGCCTTCGCCGCCGACTACGCCCGCTCCCTGGGCGGCGGGAAGCCCTGGGTCCTCATGGAGCACTCGACGTCGGCGGTGAACTGGCAGGGCCGCAACCGCGCCAAGGCCCCCCGAGAGCTGATCCGCAACTCCATGTCCCATCTCGCCCGCGGCGCCGACGCGATCATGTTCTTCCAGTGGCGCGCCTCCCGCCAAGGCGCCGAGAAGTGGCACTCGGGGATGGTTCCGCACGCCGGAACCGACTCCAAGATCTGGCGCGAGGTCCGCGAGCTCGGCGCCCGCCTGGGCGACCTCGCCGAGCTCGAGGGCTCCACGGTCACCGCCGAGGCGGCGATCCTGTGGGACTACCAGAACCTGTGGGCCCAGGAGCACGAGGCCAAGCCCACTGCCGACCTCGACGCCATGCGGGTCCGCGACACCTACTACGCCGCCCTGTGGCGCGCCGGCATCACCGCCGACGTCGCCCACCCCGAGGGCGACCTGTCCGGCTACCGGCTCGTCGTCGTCCCCGCCGTCTACCTCATGTCCCGGGACGCGGCCGAGAACCTCGAGAGGTTCGTCCGCGGCGGCGGCACCGTCCTGGTCAGCCCCTACTCCGGGATCGCCGACGAGACCGACGCGGTCTACCTCGGCGGCTACCCCGGGGCGCTGACCGACCTCGTGGGCGTCCGCAGCGACGAGTTCTATCCGCTCATCGACGACACCGTCGCCCTCGCCTCCGGCGGCACCGGATCGATCTGGACCGAGACCGCCGCAACCCGCGGCGCCGAGGTCCGCGACACCTATCTCGACGGCACCCCGGCCTGGACTGTCAACCGCTACGGCGAGGGCCGGGCGCACTACCTGACCACCTTCGTCGACGACGCCACGCTCGACCGCGTCGTCGCCGCCGCGGCCTCCGACGCGGGAGTCGAACCGACCGCCGAGGCCCCCGCCGGGGTCGAGGTCGTCCGCCGCTCCCACGTCGACGGCCGCTCCTGGCTGGTATGCGTCAACCACTTGGACGAGGACGTCAAGGTCAAGACCGCCGCCGAGGCGATCGACGTCCCCGCCGGGGAGGTCGTCGTCCACGCCGAGCGCGCCTGAGCGCCTGCGCCCGAAGGGCTCCGGCCCTTCGGGCGCACGGACGCCGATCCGCGTGTCCACGCTCGCCACCTGTTCGCAACCCGATTGTTATCTGCATGAGGCATGCTGGTCAGGGCCCGTCAGGGCTCCCGGACATTCGATGCGGATTGAAGGTGGGGAGTGGGAGTGCGCGCGGCGTTCTCGAATTATGTGGCCATCGGCGACAGCTTCACCGAAGGAGTCGGGGATCCCTATCCGGACGGCGGCGGCTTCCGAGGCTGGGCCGACCTCTTCGCGCACCGCGCCGCCGAGACCTGGCCCGAACTGGCCTACGCCAACCTCGCCATCCGCGGCCGTTTGTTCAACCGCATCGTCGACGAGCAGATCGTCCCCGCCATCAAGCAGGGCCCCGACCTGGTGTCCTTCGCGGCCGGCGGCAACGACGCGCTCCGCCCCGGCTTCAATCCCACGCAGCTGTCGACCCGCGCCCACGAGGTGGTGCGCCTGCTCAAGGCCGCCGACTGCGAGGTCATGCTCTTCACCTGCGCCGACGTGACCTGTCATCTGCCGGGCATGAAGATGCTGCGCAAGCGGTTCGACGCCACCAACGACGCCTACCGGCGCGTGGCCGCCCGCCACGACGCGATCCTCATCGACCTGTGGGCCGACGACGGCTTCGCGGACCCGCGCCTGTGGTCCCCCGACCGCCTCCACCTCAACTCCCTCGGCCACCAGCGCGTGGCCGCCACCGTCTGCAAGGCCCTCGACATCGAACCCGACCCGGCCTGGCTCGCCCCGCTGCCGACCAACGGCAGGGTCCGCCCCGAACTGAGCGCCCCGGCCTGGGCGGGAAGGCACCTCGCCCCCTGGATCAAACGCCGCCTCACTGGCAAGTCCAGCGGCGACTCCGTCGAGCCCAAGCGGCCCAAACTCATGCAGGTGAAGTAATGGTCCTATTCAAACTGCTCGCCATCCTGGTGATCATCCTCGTCTGCGCCTTCTGGTTCGGCATGCTGTTCAAGAAAGGCCGCAAGCGCTGAGACGGCCTCAGGCGGCCGCACGCGGCTCGAAGTCAATGACCAGATCCACCTCAAGAGCCTCGGCCAGCCGCTCCAGCAGCGGGATCGTCGGTGTCACTCCACCGCCTTCGAGCCGCGAGAGTTGTGGTTGGGTCATGTTCGCGCGCCGGGCCAATTCTGTCTGGCTCAGCCCGAGCTCCCGGCGACGCCGGTAGACCAGCTGCCCGAGCAGGAAGCCGCGCCGCGCCGCCTCATAAGCCTCGGAGCGCGAGCCGCTGCGGCGCCAAATGGCATGATCACTTCCCGAACTGCGGATCATTCCTCCTCCTTGTCCCGATCATAGATGTCGACGGCATGGTCGTGCCGCTGCTGGCATTCCGCCTGCGCCCGGCGTGCCGGCTCGACCTCGGCCCACTCACGTTCATTCCGCGGCAGTCCTGCGAGCCATTCCCGCACCTCGGGCTCGAGTTCGACAATGAATCGTGCTCCATGCAATCGACGGTATATACCATCGATAGCATAACTCAGGATTGAAACGCCGGGGCAGGTTTTGAGTTTGTCGGTCGGACAGGGCATCATGTATCGGGTGGGACTCCTCCAGCGTCTGTTGGGGCGCCGGGACACGCCTGACTCAGTGCCCGATCCGGCCGCCCAACAAGAGCCGTCAGCCAAGCCCGATCCCGAGTCGGCGTCCGATACGGCCGCCGCGTCCTCGGGTGCGCTCGACGATGCCGCCCCCGAGCCGATCCAGCCGGAATCGCCCGAGGAGGACGACATCGCGCGCGCCGCATCCGAGGCCCCGAGCCGCCCGCACCTGACCGCAGTGCCCGAACCAGAGGCCGATCGGGACGAGCCCGAACCCGAGCCAGAGCCCGCACCGTTGCCCGACGACATCTTCGTGCCCGAGCGCCCCAAGCGCGAACTGCTCACCTTGGAAAAACCCGAGCCGCCGACCCGCCCGCCCGGGACCGGCCGCGACGAGATGATGCCGCGCGTCGAGGACACCGGCGACCTCGACATCGCCGGATCGCCCCGCGCGGCCCTGCGCGAGGCCGGGCTCGACGTGCCCAAGATGCACCAGCTCGTGCGCCGCGGCGAGTCCGCCATCTGGGCCTTCGGCGTCCGCGCCTCCCAAGCCCTCGCCTGGTGGCTGGAGATCCGCCAGTCCGCGGAGCGGACCGGCTGGATGCCCGTCCTCCTCGGCGCCCCCGAGGAGTGGCGCGACGGCGGCGAGGCCATCGTCCACGAGGGCGACGACGAACTGGCGCGGGCGGCCGGCATCGACGCCGCCGCGCTCCTGCACGACAAGGCCGCCGAGGCCGGCGAGCCGGCCCGCGGCGTCCCGATCCTGCCCCGCCGCGGCGACACCGACTTCGCGACCCCGCAGCGCGACGGGCTCGTGGGCCTGGTCGAGACCGACGCCGGATGGAAGATCCCGGGCCTGTTCCCGTGGGCAGGATCGACGAACTGGGAGCTCTACGGCGCCGAGCACGCCGCGATCCTGGGCCGCTGGCACCGCCAGTGGGAGGCCGAACTGGTCGCCATGACCTACGACGTCCTGGAGCTGTACGTCCCCGCGCCGCCCTCGGCCGAGGAGGCCATGAAGGTCGCCGGCGAGGCCTACGCCTACTGCCCGGACCTGCTCGACTCCGGCGTGCCGACCCTGGAGGACCTGGCCGAGCACATGATCAAGTCACGTGCTTGGTACTTCCGATGGACTTAGTCTCCTTGCGCGTGGCCTCCATACGCGGAGCGATGCCGTCGAGGTAGGCGCCCAGGGCGTGGCGCACCGCGTCCTCGGCCGAGATCTCCCAGGCGTTCTCGTCGGTCAGGCGCGCCAAGCGCCGGAAGCGGCCCGATTCGACGGCCCGTTCCAGGTACGGGGCCTGCGCCTCCCACCACTCCTCCTCGGTGGTGACCGGCCCGCCCTGATCGCTCGGAAGGTCCGGCAGCAGATAGGACATGGCGACGCCGGTGACCAGGCTCCACACGGCGGTCACGATCAGGTTCCCCTCGCGGTCGGGGATGTCGTGGTCCTCGAACGCGGCGAGCGCGAGGTCGAATCCGGCCAGTGAGCCGGGGCCGAGCACCGGGCGCCGCTGGTTGATCTCCAGCGTCCACGGGTGGCGTCGGTAGAACTCCAGGGCGCTCGAGCCGAGGAATTCCAGAATCTCCCGCCAGTCCTTGCCGGTGGGGTCGGGGCCGTCGGCGCGCGGGTCGCTGACGATGTCGACCATGAGGTCCAGCAGTTCGGCCTTGCCGGGGACGTAGCGGTAGAGGGTCATCGTGCCCACGCCCAGCTCGGTGGCGACGCAGCGCATGTTGACCGCGGCGATGCCCTCCCGGTCGGCGATCGCGATCGCGGCCTCGGTGATCCGCTCGATCGTCAGTTTGGGTTTGGGCCCCGGTCTGCTCTGCTGCGGCTCGAATTCGCGCCACAAGAGCTCCATGCTTCGTTTGGGGTCGCCCGCCCCGGTCTGTGGGTTCGCCATCGCGGCCTCATACTAACCCGGTTGCGAACCGGGTACGTTGTACTCTAACATTGAGTACATCGTACCCGATTAAGGGAGACACCTCAAGGGAGACCAGCAATGCCCACCACCACCGTTGAGGCCGAAGGCCTCGGCAAGCGATACAAAGACACCACCGCGCTAGAGGACTTCGACCTCTCCGTAGAATCCGGCAACGTCCTCGGCCTCCTCGGTCCCAACGGTGCCGGGAAGACCACCACTGTGCGCATCCTCACCACTCTGCTGCGCTTCGACACAGGCCGCGCGCGCGTCGCCGGCCACGACATCGCCACCCAGGGCCGCCAGGTGCGGCGCCGGATCGGCCTCACCGGCCAGCAGACCGCAGTCGACGAGATGCTCACCGCACGCCAGAACCTCGTACTGTTCGGCAAGCTGTTCCGCCTGACCAAGGCCCAGGCCCGCGAGCGGGCCGAAGTGCTGCTCGACCAGTTCGGCCTTTCCGAGGCCGCCGACCGCCAGGCCAAGAAGTTCTCCGGCGGCATGAAGCGCCGCCTCGACTTGGCCGCCAGCATGATACTGGCCCCGCAGGTCCTGTTCCTGGACGAGCCCACCACCGGGCTCGACCCGGCCGGGCGCCGCGAGGTCTGGGACGCCGTCTCCGGCCTGGCCGCCGACGGCACCACCGTCCTGCTCACCACCCACTACCTCGACGAGGCCGACCGGCTGTGCGACCGCATCGTCGTGATCGACCACGGCCGCCGCGTCGTCGAGGACACTCCGGCCGGACTCAAGCGCCGCATGGGCGCCGACCGACTCGAACTGGTCGCCGCCGACCCGGCCGACCTGGACGCCCTGCGCGGCATCCTCGAACCGCTGGCGGACGGCGAGATCGCCGCCGACGAGACCGCCGGGTCGGTCTCGGCGCCGGTGGCGGAGCCTGTCGCCGCCCTCACCACCGCGGCCACGGCCATCCGCGACAAGCGCATCGAGGTCGCCGACCTCGGGCTGCGCCGCCCCACCCTCGACGAGGCATTCCTCGAACTGATCGACAAGGAGGACCGGAAATGACCACGGCAATCCCGACACTTCCGGATGATACACTCGGGTATAGGCTGAAATGGACCATCCACGACTACCGGGCCATCGTCGGCCAGGAGTTCGTCCACCTCTACCGCCAGCCGGCCAACTTCGCCTGGCAGCTGGGGTTCCCGATCGTCATGGTCCTGCTGTTCGTCTACGTCTTCGGCTCGGCCATGGACGTCACCGGCCAGGGCGCCGGAGTCGACTACGTGGCCTTCGCCATGCCCGGCATGTTCGCCATGACCATGGCATTCGGCTTCATGAACACCGCCTGGGCGGTCGCCGAAGCCAAGGAGAAGGGCTTCATCGACCGCGTCCGGTCCATGCCGATGGCCTCCTCGGCCGTCGTGGTCGGCCGCAATATCGCCGACACTCTCCACGCTGCGGTCGACCTCGGTGTGCTCGCGGTCATCGCGCTGATCATCGGCTGGCGCTCCGACGGGACCTTCCTGGAGACCCTCGCGGCCTTCGGCCTGCTGCTGTGGCTCCGGTTCGCGCTCATCTGGGTCGGGGTTTGGCTGGGCCTACTGGTGAAGAACGTCGAACAGGCCGGCAGCCTGTTCGCCGTCGCCTTTCCGTTCGGGATGATCTCCTCGGTGTTCACACCGCCGGAACTGATGCCGGATTGGCTCGGCACCATCGCAGTCTGGAACCCGGTCTCGGCCACCGCCACCGCCGTCAGGGAACTGTTCGGCAACCCGCTGCCGGTCGGCGACGCCTGGCCCGAGCAGCACGCGATCACTGCGGCACTCATCGCGCCGGTGCTCATCAGCGCGATCTTCCTCCCGCTGGCCGTCCGCCGCTTCCGCAACCTCGGCCGCTGATCCGAGACCCGACAAGGAAACCGGGATAGAGAAACGAGGTCCGCGCCGTCACCCGAAAAAACGGCGCGGACCTCCACCCTCCGAATGGGACTACCAGCCGACCCACTCGACGGTCTCGTAGCCGCCGCCCAGGGAGCTGGCCATCAGCCCCGAGTTCGACAGCGTCCACAGCCGGTCCCCGATCACCAGGGACCGCGTTATCTCGGTCATGTAGTAGTCCTCGTTCGCCGGCGGCTCGTGCCGGATCCACGCCGCCTCGCTCACCGAGTCGTCACCTACGTCGAGCACCAGCGCGCCGGTGGACTCGACCTCGCCGTTCCAGTCCCACACCGGCAGCACCGCGACCGACTCGGGCTCCCAGTACAGGAACCCGTGCGGGTCCCACTCGACCGCCGAGGAACCGCCCTGGCGCTCGTACTGGTCCAGCACCGACGCCTCGGCGCCCGAGACGTCGAACAGGCTCACCTGGAGACCGGTGGTCACGCCCTCCTCGGTGGCCTCCTGGCCCACCCCCAGCAGCCGGCCTTCGCCGACCGGGTGCAGGTACGCCGAGTACCCGGTGATCTTCAATTCTCCGGTCACCCGCGGGTCCGCCGGATCGGACAGGTCCAGGGTGTAGAGCGGGTCGGTCTGCCGGAAGGTGACCACGTAGCCGGTCTCGCCGATGAACCGGACCGCGTAGATCCGCTCGTCCGGGCCCAGGTCGGTCACCTGCCCGACCTCGGTCAGGTCGTTCGGGCCGACCTCCAGGACCGTCACCGTCGACTTCGAGGCGCCCGCCTCCTCGCTGGTCGGGGTGTCCTCCTGCCAGCCCCACCACATCTGGGCGTCCTCGGTGGTCGCCACCCGCAGGTGCCCCTCGTACTCGCTCATCGAGTACTGGTTCAGCAGCGTCCCCGGGACGGCCGCCTCCCCGGCCAGGCGCGGTCCGCCGTCGTCGAAGGCGAAGCGGTACAGCTCCGTCTCGACCTCCGGTTCCTCGGCGTCCCAGTGGTAGTCGTTGTGCGCCAGGTAGAGGCTCTCCATCGTGCCGTGCACGGTGCCGCTGTCGGCCATCACCGTGGTCGGCTCGGCCGAGACCCAGCCTCCGGCGGCGTCCAGCGCCACCACCGACACCGTCGAACCGCCCTCGAACCGGTCCGGGTGCGCCAGATGGTCGCAGTCGGTGTCCACTTCGGTCCCGTTGACCGTGAACGACGGCGTCCAGTCCTCGATATCGGTCCCGCGCACCGCCTTCCGCAGGCTCGCGATGTCCCCCGAGTAGTACTCCTCCCACATCGGCTCGACGTGCGGCGTCGAGGAGACCGCCAGCCGCACTTGGCCGGCCACCATCCGCGCGTCCAGCATCGTGCCCTCGGCGGCGAAGGTGTCAAGGACCTCCAGCGACCGCGGGTCGAGCCGTTCGAGCACGGATTCGCTGTAGTACTCCCCGTCGCGTCGGCCGTCGCGCGTGTACATCACCAGCAGCTCCTCCTCCCCGAGGAACAGCCGGTGGTCCCAGGTCTCCCAGCCGTAGTCCTCCTCGGCCACGACCTCGCCGCTGCCGGCGTCGACTACCCGCACCACCGCGTCCACGACGCTGTAGATGTGATCGCCGTCGGTCTTGACGATGTCGGGCTCGTCGACCCCGGCCACGGCGTTGTTGGTCTTCGAATGGTCCTGCGCGGACTCGCCGTCGCCGGAACCGGCCGCGTCGTCCCCGGACTCGGCGGCCGCCGCCTCCTCGTCCTCGGCGAACTCCATGCCGCGGTCGACCTGGTCCTCGGGGCGCGGCTTCGAACCGAGCGTGGCCAGCACGGCCTCCTGGATGCCGTCCAGGGCCTCCTCGCACGAGTCGTAGGAGGCCAGCTTCGCCGAGGCCGGCACCCAAGGGAGGGGTTCCACAGTCGCCTCTGGTTGAGAGGTGCAGGCGCCGAGCACGAACAGGGCCGCGGCGCCGAGAGGTACAAGACGATTGCTCATAACCTCTCCGACGCCGCGGCCGGCGGTCCGGTTCCCTCGGTCCGGTTCAGCCCTTCGTGCTTCCGGCGGTCAGGCCGCTGATGAGGTGCCGCTCGGCGAAGGCGTAGAAGATCAGCGCCGGCAGCATCGCCAGCATCACGAACGCGAGGACCTTCGCCGTGTCGGTGCTGAACTGGCCGGAGAATCGGGTCGCCCCGATCGGCAGCGTCCACCATTGGGACTCCTGTAGCACCACCAGCGGCAGCAGGAAGCTGTTCCAGCTGTTCACCAGGGCCAGGACCGACACCGTCGCGAGAGCGGGGCGCGCCATCGGCAGCATGATGGTGGTGAAGAACCGCCATGGCCCCGCGCCGTCGATGACCGCGGCCTCCTCCACTTCGGCGGGAATGGCCCGGAAGAAGCTGCGCAGAATGATGATCGTCAGCGGCAGGCCGAACGCCGCCTGCGGAAGAATCACTCCCAGCGGGCTGTTGAGCATGCCCATGGTCCGCAGGATGACGAACAGCGGCAGCACCGCCACCGCGAACGGGAACATCATGCCGGTGGCGAACAGCATGAACAGCACCTCGCGCCCGCGGAAGGCGTAGCGGGCGAACACGAAGGCCACCATGGCGGCCGCCATGACGACGATGAAGGTCGTGGCCAGCGCGATGCCGACGGAGTTCGCCAGCTGCCGCCAGAAGGTCGACGCGGCGAGCACGTCGGTGTAGTTCTCGGTGTTCCACGGGTTGGGGAGGCCGAGGGCGTTGTCGCGCAGCTGCTGATTGTCCTTGAACCCGCCGAACAGCGCGAACAGGATGGGCGTGGCCACGAACGCCGTGGTCAGGAACGCGGCGACGTAGAACCAGGTGTTGCGCAGCAGTCTTTGCCTGGGCGAAGCGACCTTCATGACCGTCCTCCTTGGTTCCCGGCGTTGCCGGTGATCGCGCCCTGCAGGTCCCGCTTGAGGACGAACCGCTGATAGAACAGCGCGAATATCAGGCTGAGCAGGAACATGACGATCGACAACGCGGAGGCGTAACCGACTTGGTTGCGTTGGAACCCCTGGTCGTACATGGTGATGGCCATAGTCTCCGAGGCGTGGAACGGACCGCCCTGGGTGAGCACCCACACCAGGTCGAACAGTTGGACTACGCCGATGATCGACAGGAAGATGGTGATCCGGATCGTCGGGCCCATCAGCGGCAGCGTGATCCTCCGGAACGACTGGGCCCCGGTCGCGCCGTCGATGGCCGCGGCCTCGTACAGCTCGTCGGGGATGTTCTGCCGTCCCGCCAGGAACAGGATCATGTGGAATCCGAAGAACTTCCAGGTCAAGACCCCGAAGACCACGTAGAGGACGATGGACCGGTCCGACAGCCATCCGATCTCGGCGTCGATGCCGACCGCGGCGAGCAGCTGGTCGGCGAACCCCTGCCGGGGGGAGAACACGAGCCCGAACAGGATGGCGGTGACGGCCTCGGTCAGGACGTACGGCACGAAGAACAGCAGCCGGAACACCGTCCGCCCGGGGAACCGCTGGTGCAGCAGCATCGCCAGGGCGAACGCCAGCGGCAGCTGGACCGCCAGCGACAGGACGATGATGATCGCCGAACGCCCGAGGTCGCCGATGAAGACCGAGTCGGACAAGATGTTGCGGTAGTTGTCCAGTCCGATGAAGTCGGTCGGAATTCCTCCGAGTCCGTTCCACCGGTAGAACCCCACATAGGCCGCGAACGCGACCGGGAGCAGCACGAAGCACGAGAACAGCACCAGACCGGGAGCGATGAACCCCGCGATGCTGCCCCCGCTGGGTCGTCCGGCAGGACGGCGGCGGGAACGATTCCCGCCGCCGTCATTCGCCAGACGGCCCTCGGCCGATGAAGGCCGGGACGTCTGGGAGAGGGTCACGCTTCGGCACTCCAGACTTCGTTGACCATCTCGACGAACTCCTCGGGAGTGAGCTGACCCAGGATCAGGCCCTCGGTCGCCTCGTTGATCGAGCCGCCCACTGCGGGCGGGAACGCCTGGTCGAGGTAGAGCTGGGTGTCGGTGGCCCCGGACATGGCCTCGAGCACGAGCGCGATGTGCATGTCGGGCTCGGCCACGACCGCGTCGGGGTCGGCGGCGACGGTGTTGAAGTTGCCGTCCTCGACCATCCGGGTCTGGTTCTCCTCCTGGTACATGTGGCAGATGAAGTCGAAGATCTCATCGGGAGCGTCGGCGCCCACGGCGAAGCCGTTGCCTCCGCCGAGGAACTCGGTGGTGGAGCCGGCGCCGCCCTCGACGACCGGGAACGGGAAGAAGCCGAGGGCTTCGCCCGGGCCGTCGGTGCCGGAGTTGTCCCGCTGGGACTGCGGGGCCCACTGGCCCATCAGCTCCATGGCCGCGGCGCCCTCGCCCACGGTGGCGGACTGGCCGTCGGGACCGTCGAAGGTGGCCGACTCGAAGCCCTCCTGGAACGGCTCCATCTCGGCCAGTTCGGAGAGCAACTCTCCGGCCTGGACGAAGGCGTCGCCGCTGAGCTCGCCGGCCTCGCCGGCCTGCTGGAGGTTCTCCAGGCCGCCGATGCGCATGGCCAGGTAGGTCCAGTAGAAGTGGGCCGGCCACTGGTCGGCGCCGGCCAGGGCGATCGGGGTGATGTCGGCGGCCTGGAGCGCCTCGACCGCGTCGAGGAAGTCACTCCAGGTCTCCGGCGGCGCGTCGATCCCGGCCTCGGCGAAGAGGTCCATGTTGTACCAGAACCCGACGACGCCGGAGTCGAACGGCACCCCGTAGAGGCGGTCGTCGACGGTGTACGGCGCCAGCGTGGAGGGGTTGATGAGGTCGATGCAGTCGTCGAGCTCGTCGGTGATGTCCCGGACCAGGTCGGCCTCGACCTGCTGCCGCAGGACGCCGCCGCCCCAGGTCTGGAAGAGGTCGGGGACCTCGCCGGACTGCGCGGCGGTGGACATCTGGGACTTGAACGCCTCGTTCTCGATCGACTGGATGTCGAAGGTGACATCGGCGTCGGACTCCTCGAGCCATTCGTCCGCGAAGACCTCCCAGGTCGACATCATGGGGTCTTCGATCTGGATGTGCCACCAGGAGATCTCGGAGTCGGAGCCTGAGCCGTCGTCGCCGCAGGCGGCGGTCGCCGCGAGCGCCACGGCGGCACCGGCCGCTGCGAAGGCCCGGAGCCGTGGAAGGGGTCTGCTCATTGGAGAAGTTCCTTTCGAGGGATGAGGGTCGACCGGTACCTGTCCCGGCAGATGAGAGAGGGTAGAGCTTCGAAACTTTCGGAACAAGTATCGGGAATTTTCGATGTGGTCATACTACCTACGCCGAGACTGGTTGTGAAGAGGGTCTCCCTTTCGGGACCGAATCGAAATAACCCCAGTTGAAGCCGGGTGGAACAGAGGGGAGAAAACAGGACAGCCCGAAACTCTCGCCGCCGGGCCGATTTGTCGCGTTCGACGGCGCCGCGACGGTCGAGGGTCGGGCCCGCGGCGGTTCGGGACGGGGTTCGCGGGTGCCGCGGACGTCGGGTAATATACGGAGCGCTGCTTGGACTTCGAGCAGCCTGCGGGTGTAGTTCAGTGGTAGAATGCGACCTTCCCAAGGTTGAGATGCGGGTTCGATTCCCGTCACCCGCTCCGACACGACAGCGGATCAGGGCCGGTTTCCTTCGTTTTGGAGGGACCGGCTTTTTCGTGCGCGCGAAACCGGGGCCGAGCGTTCGCCCGGCCCCGGTCTGGAGGCTTCAGTTCCGGAACTCCTGCCCGGTTCCGGGGCCTATGCCTCGGTCTCCCAGTCGGCGAGGATCGCGTCGATGGTGTCGGTGAAGGACGCGACCTCGGAGTAGACGCCCGGGTAGCCGGCCAGGGCGCAGTCGTTGCCCCAGCTGACGACGCCGGCCAGGATCGGCTCGCCGTTCTCGTCGGCGGCCGTCAGCGGGCCGCCCGAGTCGCCCGAGCATGAGTCGACCCCGCCGTTGTCCAGGTCGCCGGCGCAGAGCATGGAGTCCGCGTCGAAGCCGCCGCCGTAGGCCCTGCCGCAGGGCCCGTCCGCGACGTAGGGAACCTCGACCCAGTGGGCCACGGTCGGGTACCGGCCGTTCTCGTCCAGGCCCCAGCCGGCGACCTCGAAGGACTCGGACTCGGCCGTGTCCCGGTCGAGGCCGATCGGCTCGACGTCGATCGGCTCGGCGAGCCGGACCAGCGCCCAGTCGTTGGCGAAGGTGGTCGGGTCCTGGTAGTCCTCGGCGACGTGGACGTCGGCCACCTCGGTGGCGGCGATGTCCCCGGACTCGAGGTCGACCGAGCCGGAGTAGATCGCGAACTCGTCGGGCTCGATCCAGTCCACGCAGTGCGCGGCGGTCAGGACGACCTGCTCGGTGACGGCCGAGCCGCCGCAGAACTGGTTCTCGTACGGCGTCGCCGTCTCGTTGGCGTAGCCCAGGGCCACGAGCCAGGGGTACTGACCCTCGGCGGCCTGCTGGCCGTTGATGATGAACGGGTGGGCCGCCTGGCCGCCGTCGGCCGGGTCCGCGTGGGCGCCGGCGGCGGACCATGCGATCGCGGAGGCGCCGAGGGCGGCGGCCAGGCCCGCTCCGATCCGGGCCAGGCGCTTGGAATTTCTGTCCACTGTATGCCTTTCGGGATGACTGCGAGGATTGGTCGTTTTGATCCTCTTGCCCGAAAGACGTTACAGAACCCCGGCAATGTTGCTCAGGGAACTTTGAGACTCATTCACTGAATGTCCTGAATCTCCCGGCCCAGATGGACCGACCCCTCCGTGGAGGCGTAGTGGCCGAACGGCGTCACCGGCTCGTAGCCGAGCGATCCGTACATCGCGATCGCCTCGGGCTGCCGGGGCCCGGTCTCCAGGAGCATCCGCTTGCGGCCGGCCCGCGCCGCCGAGTCCTCGACCGCGGCCACGATCCGCCGTGCCAGGCCCCGGCGCCGGTAGCCCTCGCGGACGTAGATGCGCTTCATCTCCGCGTCGCCGTCCTCGTGGGCCCGCCAGCCGCCGCATCCGGCCGGTTCGCCGTCGGGGCCGAAGGCGACCAGGAAGTCCCCGTTCGGGGGCGCGAAGTCGTCCTCGCCGATCACCGTCTCGTCGCCGTCGCCGTAGCGGCGGACGTACTCCTCGTGGAGTTCGGAGCAGAGCGCTTGCGCCACAGGGCTGCCGAACGGGGTTCTCACCAGGTTGAACTGCACGGGGTCAAGATTGGCACGGTCGCCCGCGGCGGGCAACGCCGAAGCGGGCGGTGCGCGTCACCGACCGAAAGGATGAGCGCGGGATCAGCCGTTTCGCCGGGCTCGGTCTCGGACGCGGGCGATGCCGCGACCATTACGATCTTCACACCGGGCGTGTTCGGGAGGGAAGGAGGCGAGTCCGATGCGCACATCGATGCGGAGCGGTCCCGGCTCCAGGCCCTCCGGGCAGTGGAGCGGCTGGTCGTCGCCGTCGGTGCGTTCGGTGTTCGCCGCGGCCGTGCTGGCGATGGTGATCCTGGTCGGTCTCCAGATCGCCGTGCAGGGGCAGGCGGACTCGGCGCCGTGGATGGCGCTGCCGCCGCTGGTGGCCTCGGCGTTCCTGACCTGGCGCTGGGTGATCGTGGTCGGCGTTGCCAGTCTGGGCCTGGCCTTCGTCTACCTGTGGGCCTTCCATGATTTCGCGGTGCTGTCGGCGTTCGGGCACGTGGTGGACTATCTGCTGGTGTGCGCGGCCACGGGCGTCTCGGTGGGCGTGGCGGTGGTGCGCGAGCGCGACGACGAGCGCCTGCGGCGCTTGACGCAGTTGGCCTCGGTGGTGCAGCAGGCGATTCTGCGGCCGATCGATTCCCGGCTGGGGCCTTTCGACATCGCGGCCCGGTACGTGTCGGCGCGTTCGGGGGCCGAGATCGGCGGGGACCTGTACGAGGCCCTGGAGACCGATTTCGGGATGCGCCTGATCATCGGGGACGTGCGCGGGAAGGGCCTGGACGCGGTGCGGCTGTCCTCGACGGTGCTCGGCTCGTTCCGGCACGTGGCCTTCGAGCGGTCGGACCAGCGGTGCATGATCGACGACCTGGACCAAGCGGTGGCGCGCAACGCCGACGAGGAGGATTTCGTGACCGCGATCCTCTTGCAGGAGCGCGGCGGGACCTTGGAGATCGTCAACTGCGGGCATCCGCCGCCGATGCTGGTGCGGGGCGGCCGGGCCAGCTACCTGGAGCCGGAGTCGATGGCGCCGCCGCTGGGCCTGGGGCCGACGGCGCGGGAGCTTACGGTGCGGTTGCAGCCGGGCGACCGGATCTTCCTCTATACGGACGGGCTGGCCGAGGCGCGGAAGGCCGGGGAGTTCTTCCCGATCGAGGAGCGGGCGTGGAGCCTGATCGGGCACGGCAACGTCGGCGACGGGCTGGCCTCGCTGGAGACGGCGCTGCGGCGCTGGGTGGGCGGGCCTTTGACCGATGACATCGCGTTGCTGCTGTTGGACTATCGGCCCGAGGCCGACTGAGGCACTGCCGGCCGGAGGCCGGTCGATGCTTCGCCGTCCGGGAGCCGGGTCAGCCGGTGCCCGGACGGTTCTCGGCGGGGGCCGGGGAGCGGAAGACCCGCGGCAGGCGGGGCCGTCCGCGGCGGTGGCGGCCGGTGTAGGCGGGGCGGGTGCGCGCGATGCGGTCGGCGACGGCTCTGATCATGGCGGGGGCTCCTGTTGCGGCGGGGATCGCACAGTTGGTCTGTTGCAGTGTTCAACGAGGCATGTGCGTGGCGGTTACGGTTCCTGCTCAGAATTTAGCGGTGGGGTACGACACTCCGTGTCGACGCTGGTCGGACGGGGTACGGCGCGGCATACTTGAGTTGATTACCGACCAGTAATATGATGAGGGTTACCACCGAGTAATGGAGGACCCGCAATGTCGCACTTCCGCCACAACCTTCGCGATCTGGAGTTCAACCTCTTCGAGGTCTTCGGAGCCGACAAGATCCTCGATCACAAGGCCTTCGGCGACCTCGACGCCGACACGAGCCGAGAGATCCTCGCCGAACTGGCGCGCCTGGCCGAGGCCGAGCTCGCCTCCAGCTTCGCCGAAGGCGACCGCCACCCGCCGGTCTACGACCCCGCGAGTCACTCCGTGACCCTGCCGGAGTCCTTCAAGAAGGCCTACCGCGCCTTCATGGACGCCGAGTACTGGCGCCTCGACCTGCCCGAGGTCCTCGGCGGCACCGAGGCCCCCCGCATGCTCTGGTGGTCCCTGGCCGAGCTCGTCCTCGGCGCCAACCCGGCCATGTGGATGTACGCCGCCGGGCCCTCCTTCGCCCACAGCCTGTACGTCGAGGGCACCGACGAGCAGAAGGAATGGGCCAAGCTCATCACCGAGAAGCAGTGGGGCGCCACCATGGTCCTCACCGAGCCCGACGCCGGCTCCGACGTCGGCGCGGGCCGCACCAAGGCCCGCAAGCAGCCCGACGGCTCCTGGCACATCGAGGGCGTCAAGCGCTTCATCACCTCCGGCGACCAGGACATGACCGACAACATCATCCACTACGTCCTGGCCCGCCCGGTCGGCGAAGAGGGCGTCGGCGGCCCCGGCACCAAGGGCCTGAGCCTGTTCGTCGTCCCCAAGTACCGCTTCGACGCCGAGACCGGCGAGCTCGGAGAGCGCAACGGCGTCTACGCCACCAACATCGAGCACAAGATGGGCCTGAAGGTCTCGGCCACCGCCGAGCTCACCTTCGGCGAGAAGGAACCGGCCGTGGGCTGGCTGCTCGGCGAGAAGCACGAGGGCATCCGCCAGATGTTCCTGATCATCGAGTACGCGCGCATGATGGTCGGCACCAAGGCCATCGCGACCCTCTCGACCGGCTACCTCAACGCGCTCGACTACGCCAAGAGCCGCATCCAGGGCGCCGACCTGCTCCAGTCGACCGACAAGACCGCGCCGCGCGTGCCGATCATCAAGCACCCGGACGTGCGCCGGTCCCTGATGCTCCAGAAGAGCTACGCCGAGGGCCTGCGCGCCCTGGTCGCCTACACCGGCTCCTGGCAGGACAAGCACCACCTGGCCACGGTCGACGGCGACGACGAGGCCGCCGAGTCGGCCAAGCGCGTCAACGACCTGCTGCTGCCGATCGTCAAGGGCTGCGGGTCCGAGCGCGCCTACGAGCTGCTCAGCTCCGAGTCCCTCCAGACCTTCGGCGGCTCGGGCTACCTCCAGGACTACCCGCTGGAGCAGTACGTGCGCGACGCGAAGATCGACACGCTCTACGAGGGCACCACGGCCATCCAGAGCCTGGACTTCCTGTTCCGCAAGATCGTCAAGGACAACGGCGAGGCCCTGATGACCGTGGCCGGGGAGATCCTGGCCTCGACCGAGGACGGGCACGAGGAGCTGTCCGACGTCCGCGCCAGGGTCCAGCGCGCGCTCGGCGACGTCCAGGGCGTCATCGAGGCGCTCCAGCCGGCGCTGATGGGGCCGATGGAGGGGCAGCCCAGGGAGCTCTACAAGACCGGGCTGCACTCGCGGCGGCTGCTGCTGGCCGTGGGCGACCTGCTGGTGGCCTGGCTGCTGCTGCGCCAGGCCGAGATCGCCCAGGCCCGCCTGGACGGCGGCTCCGACGACGACTTCTACCGGGGCAAGGTCGCCGCGGCGAAGTTCTTCTCCCGCGAGGTCCTGCCGCGGCTGACCGCGGACCGGAAGATCGTCGAGGCCGCCGACATGACCGCGATGGACCTGCCCGACGAGGCTTTCTGACTAGACGTCGGCGCCCTCGCCGCCGAAGGTGGTGGCCAAGAGGGCGTCGACTGTCGCCTGGTAGAAGTCGGTGCCCGACTCGGGGACGCTGGCGATGCCGATGAAGCCGTTGACGCCGTCGACGTCGACCAGCAGGATCGCCACGTCCTCGTACTCGTCCTCGGTGCTCGAGGACGCGTTCCAGGAAACGCGCGCCTCGGCCAGGACGGCGGGGAGGCCGTCGACCTCGGTCTGGGTGAACTCGGTAGTGGAGACGCGGGTCTCCTCGGTGCTGGAGAAGGCGCCGCTGTCGACCGTCCAGTAGTCCATCGCGTCGTCGCCGCTGGCGACCAGGTCGGCCGGGTCGTAGTCCATGACGACGCCGCTGGCGACGCCGACCTCCATGTACGAGATCCAGTCGTTGCCGTGGTCGACCGAGTAGCCGTTGGCGTCCTCGCCGATCCTGCCGGAGCCGCCCGGGCCGAGGAGCGGCTGCCAGTCGCCGGAGGCCGGGATCGGCGTGTTGGCGCCGAGGGACGACACCACGAGCCCGTCGGTGCTGGGCGGCGGGTCCTCGCCGTCGTCCTCGGTCGGCTCCTCGCCGCCCTCGGTGGTCGGATCCTCCTCGCCGGTGGTGCTGTCATCGGCGGTGGTGGTGCCCTCGTCGTCGCCGCTGAGCAGGAAATAGCCGGCCGCGCCGCCGCCGATCATCAGGACCAGCACGATCACGATGAGGATCACCGTGCTGGCGCCGCTCTTGGAGGTCGGCTGGACCGGCGGCGGCCCGTACTGGCCGTACTGCTGCTGGTACGGGTCGACGTAGGGCTGCTGGGGCGGAGGCCCGTAGCCGGGCTGCTGGTACCCGCCGGAGGGGCTGGGCTGGGTGTACTGCTGGGGGTATGCGGGCCCGGTCTGCCCGGGGACGTAGCCGCCTGGAGGCTGCGGCTGGCTCCCCGGATCAACCGGCTGGCCCTGCGGAGGGTAGCTCATGTTCGAATCGTATCCGCCTCGCTCCAGAACCACCGATCACAGCTCCGCCGGGCCCTTGGGCAGCGGGGCGGTCGATGGGGCGTCTTCGTGGCCGAACCGTAGCGGGTCGTGGTTCGGGCGGGCGGCGACGTGGAGCTGGGTGGGCGGGCCGGGTCTGGTGTCGGGGTTGCGGGGTGTGTGTTGTCTTGGGCCGCAGTCGTGTCCTGTGTGGAACATGAAAGTATTCGCACCCTGTGGGTGATGGCAGAGGCCGGTCCGGCTGGGACCATTGATGTAGTACAAGCGAACCGTTTCAGATCGGATGATCGATCAGGTCGAGGAGGTGCGGCACATGGCAGGCCAGGCGAACCCGGTCGAGCGGACCGAGACTGCCCGGGCCATCCGCACCGGCCTCGATGACGCGGCCGCCCTGGTCAACACCGTGCACGCACAGGTCCTGTCCCAGGTGATCACCGCCCAATCCTGGAAGGTCCACCGGGATCTGGACGGGTTCTCCTCCGTGCGGGACTGGCTGGTATCGATGTTCGACTTCCACCACCGGACCGCGGCCGACCTGGCCGCGATCGCCCGTCTCTCACGCAAGTTCGCTGTGCTGACCGAGGCGGCCACCTCCGGGGTCGCGCGCATCGATCAGGTCGCCTTCGCCGTCCGGGCCCTGGACAAGACCCCCGCGATGCGCCTGTACGCCCGCACCCCCTACCGCCAGGCGGTGCCCTCCCCCTTCGACCCGGCTATCCAGTGTCCGACCCCGGAGCACCTGGCCGCCCAGTACTGCGCCCACGCCTCGCACGCCGACCTGGCCCGGCACCTGGCCGAGATCGAGGCCGCCTGCCAGGCCGAAGACGAACTCTTCGAGGGCCTCTGCGAGCAGGCCCTGGCCCGCTTGGAGGTGTGGGAGACCGAGACCGGCATGTGGGCCATCGACGGCCTGGTCACCGCCGACACCGGCGCGATGTTCGCCAAACTGCTCACCACCGCCATACCCCCGCCCCGAGCCGAGGACTGCCAGACCGATCAACCCGAGGCGGGCACCGACAACGACAGCGAGACGGATGCCGAGGCCGTGCTCCCGGCGCAGGCGAACCGGAACGCCGAGGCCCTCCACCAGATGCTCGCCCGATTCGGGGCCGACCCGGCCGCGCCCACCCGCCACGGGCACACCGCCACTCTCCACCTCACCTGCGACCTGGCCACCCTGCGCGGGGAGGACACCGGCCGCCTCCCCCTCCTGGAGGGTGACCCGATCTCGCTCGCCAAGGCCCGCCTCCTGGCCTGCGAGGGCCAGGTGATCCCCACTGTCTTCGACTACGCCACCGGCGAAGCCGTAGAACTGGGCCGCACCCGACGCCTCCCGAACACCGCGCTGCGCCGCAAACTCGAGCTCGAGCAGCCCGGCGGGTGCGCCTGGTCGGGTTGTTCACGGCCGGTCCACTGGACCGAGGCCCACCACCTCGTGGGTCCTGTTGGCGAAGGCTGATTTCAGGTTTGTGTCTGG
>NZ_JAELXW010000139.1 GCF_016428645.1 Glycomyces salinus
CCGGAACCGTGCGCACCCGCCAGGACGCGAGCCGCCTTCACAGCAACCCGGGGCCACCCAGCCCGAGACACGCCGCAGACACCAGCCCTCCACACACCTCTTCGTCGCCGCCCGGTTGAACCTTTACCCGGAGTAACCCGGCCGCGACAGTGTGTCCGGCATATCTCCTGCCTCGTTGTCGGCTGTGACTCCTTGCGCAACCGCCGCTCTGGTAGGCATCGCCGTGGCTTGACGGTGCTGCCCGCCCTCGGCTAAG